>CAMCMB010000049.1 GCA_945875845.1 Pirellula staleyi DSM 6068 | reverse complement strand
GGCTGCTGACCACGAAGCCAATCCGGAAGACGAGACGGAAGTAGATGGGAAGCTTGGGCAGGGACAGATCACGCTCTTATTTGGGGAGATCTGTTGCGCGTACCTGGGAGTAAATCATCTCGACGATTGAAAGCCAGGGCGACTCGAGGTAACTCGAAATCGTGCCAACAGAAGTCAGCAGAGGTCGTAGTACTGACCCTAGCTCGTCCGTCCCTACGGGAGACGACACCATAAATGCCCGTGCTCTTGAGAGTCTCAGCGCAGATCAATCAGATGGCTCGTTCAGAAATCTCGGCATTCCCAATGTCGTCGAAAGACTGATTCAACAAGCCATCCTCCAAGTCCTAACGCCGATCTTCGATCCGGGATTCTCGGATTCGAGCTTCGGCTTTAGACCCAAACGCTCTGCACACAGAGCTGTCAAGCAAGTCCAGCATCATGAAGTTCCAGTGGTGTCCGTTTCGTCGTGCCGTGGATGCGACGATCATTCCTTTCCGCGAGCCACAGCGAGGCGTTTTTTAGAATTGGAATCGAGCGTCCAAATTGAATCAGAAAGACTGATAGTTGCGATCAAAGAATCGCAACCACCCCAGCGTACGGTAGCTTTAACAGTATAACTGATGGGAGTTCCAGCATATTGGATTTCAAACGTCAACTTGCCGTCGAGGACATCAGGCGTCCTGGTGATGAACCCTGCCAGAGCCGTATGTGGGACCGAAAGGGCCAGTAACGCGACGACACCAAAGCTACAAGCGAATCGTTTCATCGACGTTTTCCTCTTGTCAAATTTTGTGGTTGATAGACATGCACCGGACGACCGAAACCTAGTTCGAGCACCGATCTAACACCTTTTTAGGCGACAGAAAATAGTTTTTTCCGATTTCTGATGAAACTAACAACTGCCGAGTGCCGGTCATACTCGACCATGCGGACCAGCGGCAGTCGCTTCGGGTCCGGCGCCGCGATTTCCCACCAGTAGGTACCGATAGCTACCGATGATATCGGTGGAATCCACTGCCAACGTATGAAGATCGGTATCGGGGTAGACGGCGTTGCAGTTGACCTGTCTTGTGCTGCGCCAATGCCGAACAGCGCGCCACCTTCGTGCCTTTGCCAGCCGGTGCTGCAACAGACACACTGCAAGGAGCGTTGACCGAAACGGCACCGGCAATAGATACCGCTTCGAGCGGTATGAATGGGCGTCTAAAACGAATCTCGCAACGACTTACTTCGTTGATTGCACTTGCACCAGCATCGCTTGGTTAGAAGACTATGGCGAATGCGTTTGCGGTTTCTATCGCATCCGATCAATCTTCGGTTCCGGTTGCGGGTGGGGTCGCTCACGATGCGACAGACTCAGGCAATCCGTTAAAAACCGGATTGCAAGCGAGAACTACTTGGCCCTCGGCTGTTGCAGATTCGGATCGTGTTAATGCGATCGGCGATAAGTATGGACGCACCGTTGTAGTCAATACCCCCGCGAGATTTACGAAGCAGACAGTTAACGGCGATCACCAGCGTGGTATCGATCCATTTTGCGATTGCCGACCGACTGGCCTGGATCGACTGTTGAGCGGTTGCAAGCAGGTCGTTTTAGGTTGCCTTGTTGTTAGGCAATTGGTCTGCGCGTGCGCCTGGCGTACCACGGCGCGACCCAATCTTTAGAAAGCCTGCTTTTTCATTGGTGGAAATCAATTGCTTCGAATCCCCCCGCGACTCGCAACAAAACTTGGGATGGCCAAACTAGGCTGCTTTGGACTGAATCTTGGGAGCATTGAGTCCAAATAGGCCGAAGATTTCTTTTTGGTTTAGCCCGAGATTTTGCGGTGTTCCAGCTTCTGCGAAAAGAGTGTTAAAAAGCTCCCGTTTTTGTTCGAGCACGTCATGGATGCGTTGCTCTATGGTATCGAGCGACATCATGCGGGTAACGGTCACTGGCTGCTTGACTCCCAGGCGATGCGCACGGTTGATTGCCTGATCCTCGACGGCCGGGTTCCACCAGCGGTCAAACAAGAATACATAGTGGCAAAACTGCAGGTTCAAGCCCACGGCTCCCGCACCGTAACTCATCAAGATCACTTTATTCTTGGGGTTATTCTTGAACTGATCGATGATTGCATCGCGTTTGTTGGATGGAATTCGACCGTGATACTCCAACGGCTGGTATTTGGCCAATTGCTCCTTGAGCACGTCGAGCGTTTGGACCCATTGGCTGAAGATAATTGCTTTTTGACCACTTGCCGCGATCTCCTCGAGATCCGCTTCGAGCCGTTCCATTTTGGCGCTGGATCCGGTGGCTGGATCAAAATTGCAAATCTGCTTTAGTCGTAGCACCAATTCAAATACATGGTGAATGGTAACAGACTCACCCATTTCCGATAACTGGACGATTCCGTCTTCTTCGGCCGCACGGTAGCTGGCTCGCTGATCACCCGTGAGTTCAAGATCGGCTGGTCGAAACAGCTTGGGTGGCATGTCGGTCAGCACTTTGTCTTTGGTTCGTCGGAGGATGTAATCGCGCGTCGCATTCCCAAGGGACTTCAAATGCATATCATCGCGCAGATAGCCTGGGGATAAAAACTCGAAGATGCTGACCAAATCCTCGACGGAGTTTTCGATGGGAGTTCCCGTCAACGCCCAGGAACGCGTTCTAGGAATCGAGCGCACGATCTCGCTGGTGGTGCTATTGCGATTTTTGATTCGTTGCGCTTCGTCAAGCACGACCAAATCGAAATGCAATGCGTTCTCTTCGAACACATCGCGATCTCGCATCATCAATTCGTAGTTGGCAATTTTGACTGGGGCTTGCGGGTTATTCCAAATCCAATTCCGCTTAGCCGAATCCCCTTCGATAATTGCAAGTGGGATCTCGGGCGCCCACTGTCGAAACTCTCGGATCCAATTCGTAACGAGGGGTTTCGGGCAGATGAGGAGTACGTTCTTCAATTCGCTCGACAGCAACAGCATCCGGATCGCAGTGATGGCTTGCATGGTTTTGCCCAACCCCATTTCGTCAGCCAGAATCGCGGCGGAGCGAGGGAACAAGAAAGCGATCCCTTCCATTTGATAAGGGAATGGCTGAAATGGAAAAGTCAGTTTGGCGGTTTGGACGATCGACTCAAGCGGTGGTTGCAGGACGTAGTAGAGGCGATCTTCCAGGCGGACAAGGTCGCCCGGTGGCCGAATGCGGGTGATCGTTTGGCGATTTTTTGACGCTTCCTCATCCTGATCTTCGTCGCTCTCCGCCTCGTTTTTTTTCGGCGGAATTTTGGACGGGTTCTTTGAATCGGAATCGTCAACTTTGGCTTTCGGCGCCAACCACTCGGGCGACTCCGGAAAGGAGAAACCTATCGTTCGTGGCAGGGACTGAGACAATTGAATGGGCAGGACTTTTGGAGCATGGAATGGTTCAAGGCTCAGTCCGCCATTTTGCTCATCGCAATGGAGAACGACGTCCATCGGATGGACGGGCAGGAACGGCTCGAGCAGTGAGATATCGACGTCGTGAGCGAGCCAACTTGCATTGATTTCCGTCTCGATTGTGCTCTGTTCTGAGCGATTCATGGTCATGCAGCCTTGGTTGCGGGATGTGCTTCTAACAGCGCTTCTTCAATGCGTCCGAAAGGCTCGAGCAAATCCAGCGTTGGTTTGCTCCCTTCGAACAGAGTTTCAAACGCAGATGCATCCCCTGCATACTCACGCAACATGGTGACGTTGTGTCCGAAAATCTTGAAACGATGAAAGTCCTCGCGACTGACAACGGGACGAGGCAATGGAGCAGCTTGGTCTTCTTGAACTTCAATGACTCCCACGGGAAGCGAGTGCATGTGCCGCAATGTTAATACCGCTTGAGTGTCCGCGAAAAGCACAGCCGGTACACACTTTGCTTTGGTGACTAACGCTCTGGCAATTTGTTCGCCGCAAACAAATTCATTCAAGGTGGCCCCGTATAGAATTTGCTGAGCTCGGGTGGGTTGAACCGGAAGAGTGCAATGAAATTCAAGGGGGCGGGCAAGGCTGTTCACAATCAGATAACCACCAAAAAAACCATGAATCGAATGGTGTCGGACCGTAAGAAAGCCCATGGAAATCGCAGTTTTGGGTTTATTTTCTTGCATGCGGACTTTCATCCAAGAATCAATCGGGTAGGGGGGGCCGCCAAGTCGTAGGACCGGCACGTTAGCTTCGACTGAATCGTCCCCTTTGGTTCAGTGTCACCAGAATTCGTGGTCCAATCGGATCATTGGTCAAAACCGTTGCAATCTGCAAAGATTACGATTGGCAGACAAGATTCTCGACTTTTATGCTTGATAACGACTATACTAAGCTGGAGTTGACCGCTTGAGAAAATTTGAATCCAATACCAGGGATTCATAAACCACTCGTAGAACAGATTGCGCAATCTCGATGTCCCACGATCCTGCTCAGTATTCGCCCGTATTCAGCATAGACGTCTCCGCCGAAGCCAGCTCGAACACACCGCCCCGTCCCGCGGAAGTGGGAGCGGCATTAGTTGCATTGACACGCCAATTGGTCGAAACCCAACAACGCCAAAATCAACTGCTTGACCAAATACTGCAAGTGAACAAACAGGTGCTTCAAGCTAGCAATCAAGCCAACGCACAGCGCCAGAATGAACTCACTCAATGGCGAAATGCTCACCCAAATTTAGTCCGTTCGTGCAAGCAAGCCCTGGAAACGTTGTCGACGGTGCAAACCGAATTTTTGCAAAATTTAGCCGATGAAGTTGCAGACTCTAAGGACGGGCTTTCGGAAAGCGATTACGTTTTCACCGAGTTTCTTGACCGTTTTGGGCCGCGCATGGCCCATCTAAACGGTATTTTGCAAGTCTTGAACCATCTGAGCGGCTAGTCTGGGCTAATAGAATTTGCGATTCTTGGTACGATCACCATTCCATTATCCATCAATGACGATTGAAACAAGGGTTGTATCGCCCGGCCCAAACGAAAACACAGTGCGCACCCAGGATGGCAAGATTATTGCGATACCTACTGGCTGGGAGCTATTGCCGCCCGGGGATGCAGGCCTGACCAGACGGGTTAAAGCCGCAGGGCCAACATGGACCGTCCAAGAGAAAAAAGGCCGTCGAACGTTTTCAAAGGGTGTGTGGGCGCCGACCGAAACCATCCTATCCATCCGTGTTGACCTCGGTCACGAGCGCTCGACGGAGTCGTACGCCAAGCGAAAAATTGCGGATGCCAACCGACGAGAGAAGAAGCAGTCGGAGTATGTAGAAGATTTTGGGGCCGCCGTTGTCGATTTCCTCAATTTCTCGTCTTGCTACTCGGACCTTGCGGTAAAATTGTCCGTTGCTGTTACGAACCATGCAACTCCGGTCGGGAGTGGGACTGTGGCCCGAACCGAACGTATCCCCATCGAGCAACGAGCCGAATCAGCTGTTATCGCTTGGATGCGTCACCAGACAACCGCTTACGACGATCTCAAAATCGCTCGTGTGAAGGGCAAACGGCGCGAAGTCCGCCGGGAGTTGGCCGAGCAGTCTCGTCTGCTGCTAAACGATTATCGAAGAGGTCATTCTGTGGACAAAACGCGTTGCCCGCTTCGAAGGGCATTAGAAGGATAAGTATGTACCATCAGACGGTTGTAAAACCAAACGCCGAAGAGGTTGCGATTGCGGCAACGGAGTGGCTAATCGAAACGATTCAAGAGTGCCTGGCCACTACCGGGCAATGTAGCATCGCGTTATCAGGCGGATCCACGCCCAAGCGTCTCTACCAGCTTATCGCCGAGAATGAAACCGAGAGTCTAGATTGGTCGAAAGTGACCTTGATCTGGGGAGACGAACGACATGTTCCGTCCGAGCATGTAGACAGCAATTACAACATGGTCCGCGAAGCGTGGCTCGATCGGCTTGACCCCAAAAAACCCAAGTCCATGCCGCGCGTTCTTCCCGTTGCGATCGACGTCAAAGCCCCAGAGAAAACTGCCGCTAGATACGAAAAACAACTCAAAGAACTGCTTATCAGCGATGACGAACGAGATGACGCCGACATTCCGCAGATCGATATTGTCTTGCTCGGGTTAGGAGACGACGCTCATACCGCGTCTCTCTTTCCTGAAACCGACGCATTAAAGGAGTCGAACCGACTCTTTGTGGCGAACTTTGTCCCCAAGTTTTCCGCCTATCGGCTAACCCTGACCGCACCCATTATCAACGCTGCGAGAAATGTTGCATTTCTTGTTTGCGGTGCGTCGAAGCGACCCGCAGTGGATGTTGTCATGCATGGTCCACGTCATCCCGACGAGTATCCTGCTCAATTGATCGAACCTAAGCTCGGTCGCTTGTGGTGGTTCCTAGATGCCGCTGCAGCCTCCGAAGTATTGAAATAACTAGAATACGGAAACACATGTCCGAAGAATTGAACTCCACCTCGCCCGCCGAATCGCTCAGCCCGTCCTTTGGTGGATTGCGAGTTGCCGCGCTGGAAAGTAGGCGTCGAGATGATTTCGCTCGACTGATCGAACGGTTTGGTGGCGTACCGTTTGTAAGCCCGTCCATGCGCGAAATCCCAATCGAAAAAAACAAAGAAGCTGTCGACTTTGCCTACCGGGTCATTACCGGTGAAATCGGTGCCGTGATTTTCTTAACCGGAGTTGGCTTCAAACAATTGATCACGGCCATCGAACCCCATGTCGACAAGCAGCGATTCCTCGATGCCCTTTCGGACATTCCAACGCTGGCTCGAGGGCCAAAGCCCGTGGCCGCCATGCGCGAGGTCGGACTCCAAGCAACGCACCGAGCTCCGGAACCGAACACCTGGCGAGAAGTCTTGCAGACGATCGATCAGCATTTGCCCATTTCGAACTTGACCGTTGGACTCCAGGAATATGGGATCACCAATCACTCCTTAATTGGTGGCCTGGAGGCCCGAGGAGCTCGCGTTACCACCGTGCGAGTCTATCAATGGGAGTTGCCTGAGGACACGCAACCGCTCGAAGAAAACATTCGAGCCATCGTTCGTGGGGAGCGAGATTGCTTGTTGTTTACGAGCGCCCACCAAGCTGTCAATTTGCTACGCATTGCAACCGCCCTCGATTGTGAATCGGATCTCCGTTCTGCTTTGCGAAGCATGGTTGTCGCCTCGATTGGTCCAACCACTTCCGAGATGCTTCAGCATTTGGATATTCCGATCGACCTCGAACCCGACCACCCGAAAATGGGACACCTGGTTCAGGCTTCTGCCGAAAAGGGACCGCGTATCCTAAAAGCGAAACGCTTTTCAAGAAGTTCTCGCGTAACCGTGAAAGAGGATGTCGAAAAGAGCGCACCGGACCCATTGGAAGCATCGCTTCAAGAAAGCTGTTTCATGAACGCGTGCTATCGCCAACCATCGGACGTGACCCCCGTTTGGTTAATGCGACAAGCTGGACGCTATATGGCCGAATACCGCGCGGTTCGCGAAAAGGTATCGTTCCTCGAACTTTGCAAGAATTCGGCACTGTGCGCCGAAGTGATGGTCACGGCTGTCGACAAGCTCGGAGTGGATGCTGCGATCATCTTCTCCGATCTCTTGCCCATCCTGGAACCGATGGGCTTCCAATTGGAATTCACAACCGGCGATGGACCGGTCATCCACAACCCGATTCGCACGCCGAAAGACGTGGATCGCGTGCGGTTGCTTGAGAATATGGATGCGCTGCAGTTTGTTCCGGATACGGTTCGCGCCACCCGAGCAAGCTTGCCCACCAAGATCCCTGTCATCGGCTTTTCAGGATCCCCTTTTACCTTAGCCAGCTACATGATCGAAGGTGGCGGTTCTCGCAACTATATCCATACTAAGACTCTCATGTACACCGACCCTGTGGCGTGGAAAGTACTGATGAGCAAACTGGTGGACTCGATCGCTTTGTATCTCAACTCGCAGATCGCAGCGGGAGCCCAGTGCGTTCAATTGTTTGATTCATGGGCTGGCTGTCTGTCACCCAACGAGTATCGAACTAGGATCCTTCCGCACATGCATCAGCTCTTGGACTCAATCGTGCCAGGAGTGCCTGTCATCAACTTTGCAACCGGGAATCCAATGCTTACCTCGCTATTGCGTGGAGATAGCCGCACCGTGGTTGGCTTGGACTGGCGCGTGCCGCTCGACGTTGGTTGGGATATGGCGGGCAACGATCGAGCTGTTCAAGGAAACCTCGATCCAATCGTTTTGTTCGCAGACCTAGAAACGATACGCGACCAGGTTCATTACGTCCTTTCGCAGGCGTCCGGGCGACCCGGCCATATCTTCAATCTGGGTCACGGGATTTTGCCAGGGACACCTGTCGAAAATGTCATAGCACTGGTGGATTTGGTCCACGAGCTTAGCGACCGCCGCAGTTAGACTGAAAAAAATCCGCAAATCCTATGCTTTTCAACAATGTGTCCCTTTTGTCCGTGGGTTATGTATTGCCCCCCCAAATCGTGACGTCCGCCGACATCGAATCCCAATTGGATGGCGTCTACCAACGGCTTAAGTTGCCGCAGGGCCGCCTCGAAGGGATGAGCGGTATTCGAGAACGCCGACTTTGGAAGCCGCACACTCGCATCAGCGATAGGAGTGCTGAAAGTTGCCGCCTCGCATTGAACGCGGCGCAGGTCGATCCTAAGTCAGTGCAGTGCTTGATCCACGCAAGCGTCTGTCGCGAGTATCTTGAACCTGCTACGGCTTGTCGAGTGCATCACCTTGTCGGCCTCCCCGAAAACGCTTGGGTCTACGATGTTTCGAACGCATGTTTGGGTGTGATGAACGGAGCCGTTCAAATTTCGCAGTTGATTGAAAGCGGGGTAATACGTGCAGGGCTCGTGGTAGGCACAGAGGATTGTCGAGGCTTGTTGGAGGGGACGATTGAGCAGCTCAATTCGGATCCGAATCTGACGCGACAATCGATCAAGCCAGCATTCGCTTCGCTGACCATTGGTTCTGGGAGCTGCGCATGGCTACTCGGCGATCGAAGGTACTTTGAATCGCAAAGACCTGGTTTCGGAGCCGCAGTGAAAGGAGCTGTCGCCGTTGCCCGAACCCAGCATCATGACCTGTGTCAAAGCGATACCGATCAAGCGGGTAGCGGCATGCAGCCCATCATGAATACGGATTCTGAATTGCTATTGGAGGCTGGTGTGGCCACCGGCGCCGCTGCGTTCGATTTGCTGCTCGATGAGCTGCAGTGGGAACGGACCAACATCGCCACAACGGTTTGTCATCAAGTGGGATCGGCGCACCGTCGACGAATGCTAGAGACATTGCATATGCCCTTGGAATCGGACTATTCGACATTTGATCGATTAGGAAACACAGGATCGGTCGCGCTACCCACCGCACTGGGGCTCGGTCTAACCGAATCCTATTTTGCCGCCGGAACCAGAACTGCATTGTTGGGTATCGGCTCAGGACTCAATTCGTTGATGATTGGACTCGAGTTCGGCAAGGTGCAAGTCGGTTCTAATGAAATGGAACACTAAGCACAAGTGCATGAATCTTTCGGTGGAATTTGGCCCTGTTCCACGAGGTGCCGTTCCGTAGGATGGGACCAATGTCCCGTCCTATGATTCGTTCGGGACAATGGTCCCAAACTACACTCAATGACTTATGCGGAAGTGCTTGGAGTTCCGGCAGTCTGGATTGATGTGGTCTGAAAAGCTTCGCTCTCTTTGTACAGCCTGCTTACTTCGACATAATGTTTCCAGCCATGATCAATCATTTCGGCGTCAGCCACATTGGTTTCGCGAACGACTTTGCCTGGTATTCCCATCACTAACGAATTGGGTGGGATGATTTTGCCTTCCGGGACCAACGCTCCTGCCGCGATGATGGAGCCCGTACCAATAACGGCACCATTGAGTACAACGGCTCGAATGCCTATGAGACAGTCGTTCTCAACCGTTGCTCCGTGGATGATTGCTCCGTGGCCCACTGTCACTCGCTCACCGATGGTGCACGGAAACCCAGGATCGCTGTGCAAACAGCAAAGGTCTTGAATGTTGGAATGGGTACCCACTCGAACCGCCTCCACATCACCGCGAAGAACAGCTCCAAACAAGACGCATGCATGCCGTCCAATAATCACTTCACCCCGAAGCGTTGCATTCTTGGCGACAAAGCTCTCGGCATCGATCAAGTCAGGTTGAAACTTGGTTTCCATGGTTTTACGCTTGCCTAGCCTGGATTATTTATTAGCCGAAGGGCGCTAGCCCACGGTTGTCTAATCCGTCATAACGGAAGGCTAACGCCATTGGGCTATTCCGGCAGTGGCTTACCCTTGGTTTCTGGCAAGAAATAGACCGCAATCAAACCGATCAAGAAGATAACGCTCATGTAGCTGCAAGCATCGCGAAAGGCATCGATTTTTTCGGTCGTCGACTTGGCGTTGGCAGCTAGACTGAGAGCCAGCAATCCCAGTGTGATTGGGCCAGATGCGGCGACGTAACGCCCCACGTTGTAGCAGAAACTTGTTCCTGTACTTCGGAGGCGGATTGGGAACAACTCAGGCAGGTAGATTGCAAAGCCCGCGAACAGCGCCATCTGAAAAAAGCCCATGACGCTACTCATCCAAAGGTGCCATGGACTATTGAACAACTGGAAATATCCGACGGTCGCAATCATGGCTGCGATAAAGGCCATGAAAAACGCTTTTCGCCGCCCAATTGCCTGCGCAATATAGGTAAACGTCATCATTCCAAAAAAAGCACCAATGTTCTGCAAGATTCCGTTGAATGCTACCAATGTGGAAGCTTCATCGGCGATCTTTGCCTTCACTTCCTTGGGCAGCTCAATCACGGCGGGCTGGGCGTCCGTTGGCACGGCATCAGTCGTTGAAACCGCAAGGGATGCTTTTTGTTTGGCAATTTCTTGCTGGGTAAGATTGTTCGTGATGACATCCCGAACCAAGTCCGGCGCGAAAAAGCCAATACCCCAGACACCGATAATCCCAGCGACGCACAGCAGCATTCCGAACAAAGCGTTCCGCCGAAGCACAGGGTCGCCGAAAAGCTCCGCATAGGACCCGAATTTGACCCCTGTGACCTTGCCTTCTTTTCTGGCTTTGACCCAGGCCTCCGGTTCTTTCATTTTCATTTGCAGAAAGACGCATAAGAATGCCGGCAAGGCACCGACCAAGAACATAACCTTCCAACTCATGTTGGAGGCAATTACATCTGCCTTCGAGAGAGATGTGACCAACAAGTAGATTAGCCCCGAGGAGATATTGCCGACGGCAGATAACGCCTGAAGCAACCCGAGAGCACCCGTCCTGGAGTGCGCGGGCAAGCTATCGGCAACCAAAGTCACCGCCAGGCCAAAAACACCACCAACCCCCAGGCCCGTAATGAACCGATAAATTGCAAAATCGATCCAACCGGTAGAGAACGCCGACAAGCCCGTGCATAGGGAATAGATCAAAACGGTCAAGGTCAGCGTTTTCGCTCGCCCAAACCAATCTCCAACCGAACCAAAGATCAATCCGCCGGTCGCCCAACCGATCATAAAAATACTGGTCGCATAACCCGAGTAGGCACCGACCTGGCTTGCATCCATGGTTGGCGGGAGCAGGTGCTTCAATGCATCCTTGCGAACCAAAATGAATATCTGTTGATCGAGGCAATCGAATAGCCACGCGAGAGACGCCATCGCGAAAACAAACCAGTGATAACTGGTTAGGCCACTCCACCAGTTGGTTTTTGTTGTTTGTTCCGACACTTTTTAGGGCTCTCCTGGCGAGGGTTGTTCGGCGGGCAAGATTGGGCGAGTCGGATTATAGTCCAACCGCCGCCCCTCGGTGGCTAGCCAGCAACAAAAATCCAAGTTCAGGAGAATCAAACGCAAGCGATTGCCGGCGCGAGTCATTCGGGATTGCGGGTCTCCAGCCACAACCTCCCACATGCATGCACTAACGGACGATCCTTTTTTTTCCTTTGTGGATATCAATAAATCCAATGACTTCGCTTGAATCGGCGGAGACAACGGGCAAGCCGTGATAGTCGCGATCGACAAGCACCTGCTCATCGATTTCCCAATCGATGGATGTCTTTTTCAGTCTGCCCGCATCGATGGCAACCACACTCGACGCATCGGCATGAGCGATGAGAACGTCGCAAACCGTATCCGGTAGTTTCGCGGCAACTCGGTCCGCTGGCCAGCGAAGGACATCCACTGGGATGGGTTCGGACGTAGTAAAACGCCCGACCTTTTCGACCGATTCGACCGAACTGTCCTGGGATGCTTCGGATGTGGTGTTGGATACCTGGAACTGCGATGGGCTCAGCGACACCCCGGCAAACTCGATCTGCGTCGAATCGGCCAGGGCAGACTTAGGTGCAGTCGTTTGTTCCGAAAGACAGAGGATGGATCCGTCGGAGAGGGGCAAACACCATGAGGATCGTTGTTGATTCGTGCGAAAGCCAAACGATCGCTCCTGCCATCTCAGTGCGATACGAATAGGCTGAGGCATGTTCGACGCCAAGCGACTTAAGGTTTGGCCGTGTACCATCGACGGTTGCCAAGTTAGCCAATCGGCCTCCGGCTTGTCATAAAGGAAGAATCGGTGACCGGTACTGACGCTCGGTGCTGGCTCGGAGGGTGTCGCCATTTCGATTCCGCCCGAGAGCATTTGTGCGAGTGTATCCGCGTCTAACTTGAGGCCGGACAAGCCGAATTCCAATCGCCAACCGCTACGATTCCAAAACTTGCTGTTGTTCCTGATAATGTCTCGGTATTCCGGATCGATCGCGCATCTGGCTCGCACGGTTCTCGCATCCATCGCCAAACTTACTTGAACGATGTTGCCGATGCGGAAGCCGCGAAAGAGAATAGGAGCTCCATTTTCCAATCCGCCGCGCGACTTTGCGTCGAGGCTAATTTCTAGCGAGCCATCCGCAGGAGAAATGATCGGTGCCGAATCCAGCCCCACAAAATGGGACTGCGCCCGAGCTTCGACCGACGGTGGATCGATTGCAATGTACTTTGCGCCGAGCAAGGTATCGAGCCCCCGAATGGCATCAATCGATAACATCGGGCGAACAATCCAGAATTTGGCTCCCTCCGCAGCCATCGACCGCGCTCGAGGGGTCAAGCGAACATGGACTACGATGCCATCTCGATTTGGATTCAACTCAATTTTCTCGACCGCTCCAATCTCGATACCGCGATACGTCAGTCGATCCTCGGGCTTCAATCCATGCCCTTCGCGAAACGCAATCGTGATCAAAGAGCCCGTATTTTGCCTTGAGTACCAAAACAGACCGAGGCTGATCACTCCGCAAACCAGGGTCAGCAACCACAATCGAGAGGCGAACCAACGCGAAATCGTGGGGTTGGTTTGCAAGAGGGCAGTTGGGATCGGCGGCTCAGGTGATGTTTCTGGCTCGTTCATTCTTGAACTTTCATGGGGACTCCCAAATCGCGTGAGGATCAAAGCAAATGGCTGCAATCATACTCATGGTCACGCACAACACGAAAGCGATAACGGCTGGCCCAAAATGAAATTGCACCAATCCGCTGAGCTTGATCAGCATGACCAAAAACGCGAGCAACATCACATCCATCATGCTCCATTTGCCAATCTGCTCCATCAGCCGATAGGTCCAAGCTCGATGACGTTGCTGCAGCGAGCACAGCCAACTGAGCTCGATCAAAGCGAGTATTTTCGCTAACGGTAGGACGATCGAAAACACAAGGATCACGATAGCGATGAAATAGTTCCCGTTTCGAAACAGCTCTAAAATCCCGCCGAGGATACTGCTTTGATGGTGGTGTCCGAGTTGTTCCACTTCGAGAATGGGCAAAAGGACGGCCGCGGGAAAGAGCAAAACGGCGGCGATCGCTGCAGCGGCAGTTCGCCCTTGGGACCGTTCATGATTTCGAGGAATGTCCATGACGCTATGACAGCGTGTGCACAAGGATCGTTGGTTAGCCCGAAGCGCATGCATACGATGGATTAGACCACAACAGTGACAAGCTTTGTTTGATTTTACCACTTTGTTCTCGCTAGAAAGGCGTCTGTTCTCGCAGCACAATTAGTGGGATATGCTTCCAGCCTGTCAAGCTGAAAATGATGGCTAGCGTGGCGTAAGCTTCCAGCTTGCGTTTTTTGCCGCGCAAGCTGGAAGCTTACGCCACTTATTTGCAGAAGGGTCCTAACGCGAGTTCTTGCCCAGTCTTGCATTATTGCCTTCATGTCCAAGCATCACGCGGGAATCAGGAATAATTAATAATCCCTTGTGGACCGAAGATTTTGCCTTCCACCATGAAACCGGGACAACTGGAGGGAACCAGGAATAATTGAATTGACAAATCAGGGATAATTCCCCAAGCTTTGCGGATACAAGATCCTATTTCGGCGTTTAGGGCTATTGGGATTTCGCTAGGCTCGAAACCAATTAGCCCGCAAATGGTGGGACAGCCCGCCAAAGCAGGACAGCACCCTAAATCGAGGAGGTTCCAATGACCGCTGAACAACTTATATCCGATGCCGTATCTCTATCCGTCTCCGACCGACTTCGCGTAGCCGAGGCAATCTGGGATTCGCTGCCGGAGAATGTAAATCCAGCACCAGCGCCCGAGATCAAGGCTGAGTTTGATCGTAGGATAGCGAATTATCGGCAGAATCCAGAAACGGCAATGACAATCGATGAGCTTCGGGGCCGACTTGATGCTGATCGGACGAGATGAACGTACGACTCGTTGACGACGTTTACCTTGACTTGCGATCCGCTCGGGACTGGTATGACGAAAAGCGGGATGGTCTGGGTGACGAATTTGCCGATCTTTTCTTCACCATCGCGAGAGGCTTGCCAACTGTTTCATTGCACCACTCGGTTGACGAGACGGGCTATCGTCCGATACGTATGCCGCGATTTACTGCGGTGATTTACTACGACCTTACCGACTCTGAGATAGTCGTCGTAGGTTTGCTCGTAAATGGGCGAAGCAGTCTGACCCTAAGAGATCGCGGGTAACAAAAACACAAAAAAATTGCAACAGGGCCACGGAGCGACGGGCTAAGGTTTTTGATAGGCAAAGTCTATTGGCCGTAACCCGCTGAATTTAGACCATAGGCGAAAAGGAGAATAACTGTACATGAACGACGCATCGTTAAGAGATACACGTTACGCAACGGAACTCGCGCACGCGAGTATTTCCTTTCCCACCGGCTCGGAGGGACGGATTGAGCGGCTGCATTTTAAGGAGGGGTTGGCTAACGGCAAGGAGGGCTATCGTTTCTCGTGGTGGAAAGACGGTCGCATGACTCCGCGTCCACTCGATGCCACGGAAGACGAACTTCTCGAATTGCTTAGAAACGCATTCAACGGAGGAGTATTCACGGAACGATTTGAAAAGCAGTTACGCCAGTTGCTCGAGTAGCATAACAAACGTAGCTACGCTTTTTCTAAGCTGCCGGTGCGGCAGGGAAGTTCGGCGTCTCTCGTCGGTGATGGGGACGCGTTTTCTAAGCTGCCTGTGCGGCAGGGAAGGAACACTGCGCCACAGTCCGATGCACGTTTGTTTTCTAAGCTGCCTGTGCGGCAGGGAAGGACGACATACGCGGGTTGCTCGGGCGTGCCTATTTCTAAGCTGCCTGTGCGGCAGGGAAGCGCAGCAACGGTTATCTGCTGACCAATGGCATTTTCTAAGCTGCCTGTGCGGCAGGGAAGTGTTGCCGAATCGGAAAAAGCACTTGCCGATTTTTCTAAGCTGCCTGTGCGGCAGGGAAGGGCTGTATCTTCGATCTTCCATCGGGTGATTTTTTCTAAGCTGCCTGTGCGGCAGGGAAGACAAATTCCGTTTTCACAATCGCGGCTCCCAATTTCTAAGCTGCCTGTGCGGCAGGGAAGGATCACTAACGAATCGATTGCCCCTAACAAGTTTTCTAAGCTGCCTGTGCGGCAGGGAAGGTGGCGTAGGTCGGCGTAGCTTAGGTTGGCATTTTCTAAGCTGCCTGTGCGGCAGGGAAGGAATGGCGAACGCGTAACCGGGAGGATCAAGATTTCTAAGCTGCCTGTGCGGCAGGGAAGATGCAACTGAGGGAGGATCTCTTGACCCGCTTTTTCTAAGCTGCCTGTGCGGCAGGGAAGCTACTTGTTCCGCAATCTTTTTTGCTAGCTGATTTCTAAGCTGCCTGTGCGGCAGGGAAGGCATGTCATTACTCGAATGACAGTTTATGACCTTTCTAAGCTGCCTGTGCGGCAGGGAAGCTGATGCTTCAACATCACTTAATGTAGCAACCTTTCTAAGCTGCCTGTGCGGCAGGGAAGGTAGTTTGGCACCGCGTAGGTTGGCGTGGCGTTTTCTAAGCTGCCTGTGCGGCAGGGAAGAACTCGTTGAACTCTCTTGTCCTTCGTTTCATTTTCTAAGCTGCCTGTGCGGCAGGGAAGGAGATCAAACGCAACTCGGGCGGGATTGTCGATTTCTAAGCTGCCTGTGCGGCAGGGAAGTACCAGATGGAGAGTTTGGAACGTCTCAACCATTTCTAAGCTGCCTGTGCGGCAGGGAAGCGAATTTCATTCAGGCAGCACTCTCCTATCCATTTCTAAGCTGCCTGTGCGGCAGGGAAGAACATGCCAGATATTGAGGTCGGAGTATTTTCTTTCTAAGCTGCCTGTGCGGCAGGGAAGACAATCCCGCTCTTTATGCTGCTTGGATTCTCTTTCTAAGCTGCCTGTGCGGCAGGGAAGCTCCAGTGGGCGAATGGCGTCGGAATGGATTGTTTCTAAGCTGCCTGTGCGGCAGGGAAGTACCAGCCCAGCACATGCGTTGCCACCGATGCTTTCTAAGCTGCCTGTGCGGCAGGGAAGGCGATCATGCAGCGACGCTACGGGCCTTACGTTTTCTAAGCTGCCTGTGCGGCAGGGAAGGCTGACTTTCGCCAGCAGTAAAACATTGGTCATTTCTAAGCTGCCTGTGCGGCAGGGAAGCGAAATCGCTCTCGGGTCGGATCGGCTTGTTCTTTCTAAGCTGCCTGTGCGGCAGGGAAGTGCAAGTCCAGGTGACCTAACACCGTGCCATTTTTCTAAGCTGCCTGTGCGGCAGGGAAGTCGATAAGCCAGCGGACACGGACGCAAGCACCTTTCTAAGCTGCCTGTGCGGCAGGGAAGGCTACGCCGACCTAAGCGGCACCAACCTAAGCTTTCTAAGCTGCCTGTGCGGCAGGGAAGTCGGCGTAGCTTAGGTCGGCACCGCTTAGGTTTTTCTAAGCTGCCTGTGCGGCAGGGAAGGGCGCTGCCGGACTGAGTCTTTCCGCTTGGATTTTCTAAGCTGCCTGTGCGGCAGGGAAGGTTGGTCCAAATGTTCAACCGGTAGCGTTTGATTTCTAAGCTGCCTGTGCGGCAGGGAAGGGGTTAAGTGGGATAAGTGGCCGCATGCGTTTTTTCTAAGCTGCCTGTGCGGCAGGGAAGGCAAGCTCATTCCCCATTGGCGTTCATCCGTCTTTTCTAAGCTGCCTGTGCGGCAGGGAAGTCGAATCGATGATTGACCATTGATGACCGAACTTTCTAAGCTGCCTGTGCGGCAGGGAAGCAATGTTGTTCGGTAAAGCAGCTTTTGCGTTCTTTCTAAGCTGCCTGTGCGGCAGGGAAGGGCGTAGGCAACTAGGTATGCCTGATTTGCGATTTCTAAGCTGCCTGTGCGGCAGGGAAGATTCAATAAGCTATGTTGGCTTCACGACCGTGTTTTCTAAGCTGCCTGTGCGGCAGGGAAGGTTGGCACCGCGTAGGTTGGCTTTGCTTAGGTCTTTCTAAGCTGCCTGTGCGGCAGGGAAGAAGAGCAGAAACGAAAGGAGATAGAAGAACATTTTCTAAGCTGCCTGTGCGGCAGGGAAGGCGGTGCCACTATGCTCCCTCCACGCAGCAACTTTCTAAGCTGCCTGTGCGGCAGGGAAGAAAGAGATGTTGCGTGTTTATCGCCAACTTCATTTCTAAGCTGCCTGTGCGGCAGGGAAGGCACTTGGGGCATGGGCCTTGCTTGCCGGATATTTCTAAGCTGCCTGTGCGGCAGGGAAGCCTCTCTGGCTGTCGGTTCGGATCGTTCGGCCTTTCTAAGCTGCCTGTGCGGCAGGGAAGAGACGCTTAACCATTTGCGTCTCCATTTGGCTTTCTAAGCTGCCTGTGCGGCAGGGAAGACGCCGATCGCATCGCATTCGTCAGCGTCGTTTTTCTAAGCTGCCTGTGCGGCAGGGAAGGTCGGTGTTCGATCGCCTCACAAGCGACGCAATTTCTAAGCTGCCTGTGCGGCAGGGAAGATCACGTTCGCATCCAACGGCCGCGTCGACCTTTTCTAAGCTGCCTGTGCGGCAGGGAAGATTGGCGTTACGTCTGTCGGGGTGACAAAGTTTTTCTAAGCTGCCTGTGCGGCAGGGAAGGCGATCAGCAGTCTCGCGGATCACTCGCAGCCTTTCTAAGCTGCCTGTGCGGCAGGGAAGGCGACCGTCGCACGTCGCAGTTATCTGAGCGTTTTCTAAGCTGCCTGTGCGGCAGGGAAGGTACACTAGGCTCGAAATGGTGCCACCTGTTATTTCTAAGCTGCCTGTGCGGCAGGGAAGACTTTCACGTCGCAATCGGGCATCTCTTGAGATTTCTAAGCTGCCTGTGCGGCAGGGAAGTTGTACGCGAAGTTGAGGCGGTTGGCCTTTACTTTCTAAGCTGCCTGTGCGGCAGGGAAGAAACGTGATGGCCCGCGCCTTTCCCTCGACTTTTTCTAAGCTGCCTGTGCGGCAGGGAAGGCTTGCTCAAGAAGAGGTCGCCAACGGTGGGATTTCTAAGCTGCCTGTGCGGCAGGGAAGCAGGCCCGGTTTGCATCCCCTCTTTATTACGCTTTCTAAGCTGCCTGTGCGGCAGGGAAGAATGAGCAGTTCCTTTTTTTGTCGATCGGAGATTTCTAAGCTGCCTGTGCGGCAGGGAAGGAATCTATGCCGGTTTTCCGGCGGCCTATGCTTTTCTAAGCTGCCTGTGCGGCAGGGAAGTCAGCAGCGTTCCATCCATTTTTGCGGGCAACTTTCTAAGCTGCCTGTGCGGCAGGGAAGGGAACAATCAAGCAGTACGCACGCGTAACGCTTTTTCTAAGCTGCCTGTGCGGCAGGGAAGGCATACATAACGGACGCAATGGACGGCTCAGTTTTCTAAGCTGCCTGTGCGGCAGGGAAGGCGGGGCTTGCTTAGCTTCGATGATCAATCAATTTCTAAGCTGCCTGTGCGGCAGGGAAGGTTGGTCGCTGGGGTTAGTACGCCTAACGCTAGTTTCTAAGCTGCCTGTGCGGCAGGGAAGGGATTGCCTAGCGGCGATCTTGCGGGCGGGTCTTTCTAAGCTGCCTGTGCGGCAGGGAAGTCGGCGTAGCGTAGTTTGGCACCGCGTAGGTCTTTCTAAGCTGCCTGTGCGGCAGGGAAGAAAGGGTACAATACGCGAATCTTAGTTGACTTTTTCTAAGCTGCCTGTGCGGCAGGGAAGGTTGGCTCGGGCGATCCAGGGCTAGTTATAGATTTCTAAGCTGCCTGTGCGGCAGGGAAGCAACCGAAATTGGGCACTCGGCTAACCCAATCTTTCTAAGCTGCCTGTGCGGCAGGGAAGCAATGTAGCAATGCGATACGGGCCAGATGGCTTTTCTAAGCTGCCTGTGCGGCAGGGAAGTAGAGCCACTCTTGCGAAGAGTTTACGAATCGTTGGGTTTTACTGCAATTCAAGGATGTTGAGTGACTTTGACCCTTTTTTCTGGAACTCGTTTTAACCCAGGATATTGAACCGCAAAACGCGTTCACCCAAAAAAGGGTGTTTTGCTGAACTACCACCCAAAACGAGCGCATGCGAAAGCCCTTGCTACCATGATGAAAACAGGGACTCGTTGATTTTGAGCTGCGATCGATACAAGTGGTCTGATTGATTAGAAATCTGGAAGCAACACATTGGTCGACAAACCGTAGCAGCTAAAGCCCCATGTCCGTTCTTTGTCGCTGCTCACTTCTTCACAAAGCCGTTTTTCGATAAACAAACGAAATCGCCCATGAGTGCTTTGGCTTTGCACATCCAAGTACGGAAGACTGGTAGGTTCGGTAATCATCGATCGATAGTGCGCTGATGCAACGTCGTACGATTCGCTGTGACGCTTCATACGTCGACGAATTAATCGTTCCGGTGTCGATTTGGGTTGATGGCGACGATAGAGAGCTAAGCCATAATTTTTGCGACGCAATGACCTTATTGTCTCGATAGCGAGATACTCTCGAAATCGCAAAAGTCGTCGTGCAAGATCTAGCATCTCCAGTTCCCCTTCGACCACCGAAAACAGTCTTATCGAATTGCCTATCTGAGGTAAATTCACTTGTTCGGATCGCTCAGCTTTGTCAGATTGACGCTCAGATTGGCGTCCGAACAATTGATAACCCGGAAAGGTTATCCCAATCGGACAAACGGGATCGTCACCTGTGATCTCGACGAAGGCGAAATGAAGGCTTGCAAATATACGGCTCATCAGCGCTCCGGTACTGATCGACTCACTTTCCAAGCAAACGATGTCCTGATGAAAGTAAGTTGACGTTTGAGTTACCGTTTTTGTTGCTGTATTCATTTGCTACTCTTTCCAAAAACGCCACCGCGAACCAACATCGCCATCACATAATGCTCTTCGTTCGGTTCTATTTTCGTACCACAACCGAATTGGTCGAAAAGAGTATAGAAGTCCGTTTTGTCTCTCGGCTTGCGATAGGCGACGCCTAAGTTGGTCACGGATCCATACGCCTCAATCGCAATCGGACGTTCCGCTTTATTCATGTACCAAGTATCAATGGTTCGGATCGCGTTACCAAGTTTTTGCGAATGCATCGCGGCGATACCGTCAACAGAATAAAGAAACTTACTTTTTTTATCCCCCTTTTCCGAAACAAGTTCTTCGCTCGGATAAACGTCTTGACCTTCACCCATTTGAGCATACGCAACCACATCAAGGAGAATGGAAGGTCTCTTTCCCGAAAGTGTTACAGCAATAAGGTCGGCCAACTCTTTTAGCTTAGTTGATTTGTTGTCGAATGACCGCAAATCGAATTCGTACGCATCGAAATCATAGACCGTTTTTTTGTCAGAAGCTTTTGCCTCTTCGACCGAGATTACGACTCGAACCTGCTCGGCACCCACGCGGTTTCGCCAAAGGAAACGCCCATTGGCAAGGTTCGTTGCATACCGATTAGCAAGCTCTTGGAAGCTAGTTCTCGAAATATAGTCATTGACCGCATCACGGCATGTTACTTGGAAACTGGCTACATTGCAGGCACACGGTTCCTGAACACCGCAAAGTACTTTCAAGGTGAATTGCAGTTTCAACGTATCGTAGCCTGCCGGGAGGGAACAACTATCAACTGTTTGCAAGTTGGCCTTTTCGACTTCCGCATCTATCTTGGCCGGGTCATTCTCCTGCTTGCTAGACAGTCGGTTTGAAATCGTTCCCCGCACGGATTTCTCGTGTAGTCGTAGTGGCACCTCATTTGAACCGCGATCGGCGAACTTGGCGGCAAACATTCGACCGTCAGACGGAACAAGCTTTTTCTCAAAAGCCAACACGGACGGAAAAGGATCAACTTCAACTTTTTTTGCCATAGAACTAGCTCCTCTTGGATTGAACAAAGGAAAACGGAAACTGCGTCGATTAGAAACCCTTTCGACGTGGACTTGGACACTCTCAACTTGCGGATTGCACGCAGAGATAAAGATCTTGACTATGTTGATATCGCCAAAGGATTTCGGAGAGTCGTTTGATGCGACTGGCCAATACAAACTCACCGAGCGTTACAACGCTTTCCGCAAAACGGTGCGGAGTATCCGGCTCACGCGTGTTTTTTGGGTGCTGTATCTCGGAAATGGCGTGAAAGCCTGTCGCAATGGGTACAAGCCAGCCTGCCTTCTCTCGTTTGCGAGACCAGACCACAGATCCATCTGTACTAATTTGGCTTCTGTTTTGGATGGCTACATACCGATGGATCGCCGTTAATGCGTCCGCCCCTTCTTTCATGGAATCCGCGATTAACGAGCGGCGTTCCATCAGCGCGTACCCAGGCATCACCAGGGAGGCAAACGGCTTGTCCTGCCCAATTAGCTGGATATCAGGCTTGGTGAGGATATCACCACCTGCGAGCTTCATTCGTGAAAGAATGACGTCCTGCATTAATTCGGTGTCTATCGTCCCTCGAGTCAATCCATCTACTTCCAGAACCAAACTGACAGTCATGTGGCAACGCCCCTCCTCGACGAAGGATGAGCGTTCTCCATGTTCGTTCAACGGGTTGCCCGTCAGTTTAAGCAGTCGGTTATATCCAATAGATTCGTCAAGCATTTGAACTTTGTGGCTGATGATCCCGACGCCGCGCACGTTCAATCGTGGTTGTTCGACTGACGAATTGAAATGCCGTTGAAGCGCATGTCCAAACCCAAGAAATGCAGTGACGGCAGGAAAACCGTAGGTAAAGGGGCTGGAAATTGCGTTTGCACCTTGCACCTGAAGTTTCCGAATGATCAAGACTTGACTCATGATTGACTCCAATAGTTCGACGCGATGTACTCTGAGAGTTCCGAAGCAAAAACGACTTCATGCACCTCTCCCAAAAGGACGACTCCTTTCGCCTTAAACATTCGGCGATAGGTCGATACCATCCAAACCACAATCATTCGAACGATCTCGTTATGCCACTCATCGAGTTCGATTACCGAGTCATCCCAGTCCCGTTTGGGATCAAGCCATCGCTTTTGGATGATTGGCAGGTGATTCGTCTCGGATGTTGTCCATTCTGGATCTAAGCTCTGCAGGATACTGGCACGTTCAAAGACCCAATCGCAGATTTGCTGCCGCCAATACCTCATTCCGTCACGGATATTGACGTTGTTGTAGTCTTGCGCAAGCAATTGATGCATGGATGAGAAGTATTCCTTGAGCTCTACGTTCCAACGCAACTCTTTGAAAAAATCTCGTTTTGGCTTCGCGATATAGGAGTCATCCAATAGCGGTGGCAGGCTCGAAAAGAGATACGCTTGGCCGGTATTCGTACTATTGAGTCGGCTGACATTTTGAGGTTGGCTTCCACCGAATTTCATGATCAACAATCCCGAAAAATCGTCGTAACCTTTCGGATCCAGCTGGTTATTCTTTCGATTCTCTCTGGCTTGTTTTACTTCATCTGAAAACTTCGAATCCCGAATTCGATCACGATTGACATTCACGATTCCTGAAGCAGTTAGGATTGTTAGAAGGTGGTACTGGGGATCCGTTGCATCAGAAAAAATAGGGAAATACACCTGCTTTGCTTTCCCGTCGGAGCGAAGTTCGCGTTGATCTTCTTTAATCTTAAGCAGCCCTTCGCGCCATCGACCAAATATTTCGTCGTCAACTTGCAGGAGATTTTGAAGTACAGTGCTGCTTGCTTCGAAATGCTCAAGAACTGTTCTTCCATCCTCCATCACCAGGGAAAGGAATGCGTATACATCCAGTGCTGCAGCATTACCGAGTACGTCGAAGGGTACATCTGTTACGTTTCCCGATCGCAAAAATCCGTCTGCTTCCGCTCTCGGGCTAGCTCGTATACTGGCAACATCGACGTCAGGATGGGAAAATTTTCCCGGATGAGTTACCAAACTTAGTTGACTGGCTCGCATCGCAGCCGACTCTAACCAATTCGGAAGCGAAAACTCCGATTGGATCTGTTCCGCGTTGCGTTCTCCTGGTTTCTTTTCGCGAAGAATTCTTCGCGAATTCAGGAAGTCTTCAATTGGATTTGTCACGAGAGATCTCCTAAGGATTTGTTGCGTTTCTGCTTGTACGGCAGTGGAGATTTTGACAACCAAAAAAACAAAAAACTTCTAAGCTGCCTGCACGGCATCTCCTTTGAATTTTTGGCGACTTCAACATGATAGCGAATCCAAACGTTCTGTCAACCTTTTTAGTTTTATTGGTTAAACGCTGCGAGCACCGGTTTCAGGGCTCCACTCAAATGGGATTCGCCCACAATCCGATCGCAGCTCGATGGAGCCAAACTTTTCGCAAATTTGATTTATGGATTCGCCCAATCGCTCTG
The DNA here is from genome assembly GCA_945875845.1 of Pirellula staleyi DSM 6068. Classification (GTDB taxonomy): domain Bacteria; phylum Planctomycetota; class Planctomycetia; order Pirellulales; family Pirellulaceae; genus JBKCUI01. The sequence continues at coordinate 29,318 of CAMCMB010000049.1, read as the reverse complement.
CAAGTCTCTCAATCTCGTTTTGGCAGTCTATTTCGAGCCATAGTCGATCCCGTTGTTCACTGGTAACCGACCCGACCTTAACTGTGGAACTGGCTACGAATCTCCCCGTTTTCGCATCAAATTCGCAGAATCGTAGTTCATCATCCGGAATCGGAAACAGGTTGTATGTGTCTGTTGCGATCGATGAACGAAACCCCGATTCTCGTTGGCAGTAGTCCGTCAGATAGAAGCCGCCGTTGATCCAGCCACCAAGTGATTTAGGGGATGCAGACTGAGGATCGAGAACTTGCCCGAGCACTGCATGTTCGAGGTCCGCTAATTTCTCGGTGGGTCTTAAGGGGTCTGGAGCCACAATCCTAGCGGAGGCATCAAGTCGGGAGCCTATTAATTCGGTATCCACTAGGTCAAACATACTTTTGGACCGAAGGATCATTCGATTAGTCTCAAAGCCTGGTCTGGTAAAGACGACTTCTTGATTGGAAGTAAATGCCAACCGATTGAATTGAGCGATAGCAACGTTCGGCTTGCTGTCCGTGGGCATTGCCTCCCGATGACGGCGAACTCGACCCGCCATTTGGATTATAGAACGATAGGAGGACGGCTCCATGACTGCCCAATCGTAATCGTGATCACGGCCAACCTCGACAACGGGGCTGGCTGCGACCAAAAAAATCATGTTGGGTTTGGTCGTACCGAAAAGATGGTTGCGAACGAGAGGATCTACCGACGGACACCGATCCCCCTTGCGATTTAAGAGTTGATCAAGATACGCTTCCTGTTTCGACCGTACAAAGAGAACTTGTCTTGCATGGTAAGTGAGTATTCGTAAATCGACATCCTCTGGTAGCTTGCACTGCATCGCGAATCTCGAGAAGTCGATGCAAGGATCGACATTCGCGAAACGAACGACTCCTACTGACCATTGCTTTTTGGTCGGCGCGTCGATCATGATATGATTTCGATGACATGCGATAACGGAATCCAGCAGCGCTTGGAACCAAATAGTTTGCTGGGAATCGTTTGTCTCGGTAGCGATGGTCGTCATCGAAGGCATCGTGATAATAGAGGCCTTTCGCGGTGCTGGCTCAACCTGCGCAAGTTTCTTCGCTCGCTTCTCGACAAACATCTGATGTTGATCATTGAATTGTCGCTCAATGGATACGTCATGAATCTTTGCGGAGTATTCGTCAACCCAAAGAGCAGAAATCTCCGGTTTACGTCCTCGGAATTCCGCAAATTGAGCAAAACCGGCCTTATACGCCATAAAGAGTCCATTGGCGACTGCGGGTGGGATAGTGGCTGAGGAAATCATGACTTTGCGACCGAGCATCCCTGCAAGGTGTACCAAGCGAGCGATGGCTGGCATGTCTTGTTCTGAAAAGTCATCTACTTCGTCGATCACGATGTCCGAAGAGATCATACGTAGCATCGGTAGAATTTGCGTGCCGCCGCGACAGCTTTCAACGGCTGGCATAAGGTGATCGATCGTGCAGACTAAAATTGGTGACTTGAGTAATTGCTTGCTTTTCGCATTGCTAAGTACCGTCGTTATCGTGTCTGGAGGTACTAGGTCATCAAACGCAAATTCAAAGCCATCGCTTATACTACGTTCTGATTCAGAACCAGAGTCATCCATTCGATGCTGATAGTTAATATCCGCAACGGAAGACTCTTTCTTGTGAAGTTCGTGTAAATCGCGGATTGCTGCAGAACCGATCAAAACGGCCAGTTCACTGCGATCTAGTCCTAAACGCGATTGGTATTCATCGCCCGTTTGTAACGTCAGTGTCCGAAGTCCAAGGAGCAATGAAAATCTTAGTCCATCACGATTTAACGCGTCCATGATTTTTGCGTTCGCAAGGGTCTTACCCATGCCGGTACTGGCCATGTTCACCGCGAAAAATCCGATTTCGCCCGTCCGATGTTCATCACGATATTTACGAACTTCTTGGACCACACGATTCTGCCAAGCAAACTTAGAACCCTTGCTGGGCTTTCTCAAGGGACGTAAGGACTGGACCGTGGGTAAAAATCGTTCGAAGGCTGGTAGCCGATGAGTGAGCTTTACCGCAAATTCGGTAACCTTCACGAGATGCTCATCGAGACGTTGCTTCTTATCCCCTTTTAATCGCCTCTCGGAATTGACTTGCGCAGGTCGCGAGTACGTATTTGCATATGGGTCGTAGTCCGAATTCCAATTGGGATACTCGTCTCTCGAAGAGTATTCATGGTCCCCTTGCATCAAAAGCATTCGGCCCAACGTAAGCAGCAGTCGTTGGCATGGCTCCACTCTGGTGATTTTGGATTCTGTCGGATGGTTCAATTCGGCCCGTAATTTTCGTCCCCAACGGGATGCTGATTGGCACCACGACGTTGAACAAAACGGAAGTGAAGATTCGAAAACCCAATGCTTTTTTGAATCGAATTTCTCTGCGCTGGTTTTGACATAATCATCAGTGACCTGTATTTCATTCCAAACATCCTGCTCATGCATTTGTGTTTCGACTCCCTCCAGGCTTTTAGGAAGCCGATGGTGTGAAACAATTAACCACGCAATCCAACTCACGAGCGGTGACTTTGCCGCCATCATAGGTCTAGGTTGTTCGACCAATAATTTCGCCTTTTCGATGACCAAATCTGACAACCTTTTACGCTCATCCAACGTTCGCTCATGCAGATCGTGTAGGCAATCTGTCCATTGCTCATCGGATTGCTGATCAACGAACGCAATGAAGAGCAACATGGAAACCCATTCGTGTCGCCAAGGATCAAGCGGAGTCTTATTCTTGCCGTTCTTCGGTTCTAGGTTGTTTTGGAAGGGAATCCAGGCTTTCCCAAAGTCGTGAAACAACGAAGCCATGGCCACAATACACTTCAATGTTTCAAGGTAAAGCCAATCGTTGCTCGTGTCCTTATCAAGTAGATCGCGCGTGGTGTAGTGCACAGGTATATTCCCTGTCTCGTCAAACACCTCTCGGTTTCCAACGACCCACAAAAGTTCACTTCGCCGTGTACCGTGCAGTCTATGGCAGGCCACAGCAGTAGTCTTTCTAGCGGTGCTCGATAGTCGTTCTCGAATGGCTTGAAGCCCCTTTTCCGTTATGACTGTTTGCCATGTGCGTTGGCCAATACGATGAGCATATGCGTCAAGGACCTTGCGAGTAAGTTTAAGAGAGTTTTTGTGGCACTCGGAGACAAAAGTAACAATCACTTCAGACTAGCTCCGATCATGACTGCATCCTTGACGACCTCAAACATGCGATCAAGTACTTTATGTTTTAAAAATCGTTCTAAGCAGGATTCCCGAAATTCCTTTTCCGACACATCGTAGGAAGCGGATATGAATGCTTGAGGAAGAACGACGGCATCCTTAATGAGATCTGCAACGTCAAAAACTAATGCACCTCGCCGAGTCTTACCATGCATGACGGCAAAACCATGAGGTATCCCTAAACACCAGAGGCAAGTTGCTGCCAGTCCGTATGCTAAATAGTTTCCGTGATTGAGGAATTGGTTCGGTTTGTCCAACGAAGTCGTATCACGACAGAATTCTTGGATACCAACGTTATTCGCGACATATTTGTAAAGCTCTTTCGTAAGCCTTCCCTCGGCTGTCAAAAGATGCATTACTTCGTTTGCGGACTGAGAGGACAGTAGGTATTTTTCAAACGACTGCTGGGGTTCACGATCTGCGACATCGAGTCCATGCTCGATGTATACTTTCTCTTTTTCCCAAACCGACCGAATGAACTGAATTCTCGCTTCCTGGAAATATTTCGCGATCTTGAGACGCTTAGCATCGTCGAACCAAAATTTAAGCCATCCTTGGATGTACTCCGTAGGTCGATACTCAGATTGTGGCGTCAAAAACTCCACGTCGGATCCAACAATGAGTGGTGTTCCCCCTGTTCCGCAGAATCCAATCAGAACCCCTGCGTCCGCAAGCATCCGAACCGCAGCCTGAGTAATGGAAGTACCTGATCCCATTAACACTACGGTTGTATTGGCAATTGGAATATTCCAGTAGCATTCGACATTTGTGTCGTCTTTTGCGCGAAGATACAGTACTCGCCCATCCTTGACCAAAACCCGACAGTGTTCCAGGTATTCCAAGTTGCCGCGATTAGAGTGAAGGATCTCTTTAGCTTTTGACCTGATTAAATCCATTTACTGCTTCAGTTTGAATGTGCCTAAAGAATTTTTAGAACTGGGAACACCCACGAATAGAGCCGACTCTAACTTGACTCGCTATAGGACAAGGTGTGGGTGTCGGCGTTTTCTTGTAAAATAGATTTATAAATGGGCCAGACGGACAGACGCTCCTTGTTTGCAAATACCGCACTGAAATGTCCCGGTTTGGGGGAATTCATAATGCGGTCACCTCTCATGGATGTCGCTTCATGATCGATTGAGGACGACGGGCTCGGACTCGATGTTGTCTGTAATCCGCCAAAACGTTAGGCAGATTTCATTATGGTTTGCCGCATTCCAGAAGGATCTAACGACGCTCGCCGAACAAGGCACTTTTCAGTTGCCGTCAGCCTGCGATTTGCCGACGATGGACGACCGAGTGCCCCGTGCCCAATGTTCGCAACAAGCGTGGTGTGCTAAAAATGGATCTCGTTGGTTAGTCCCCACCGGCCTCAAGCTCACTCTACTCAATGATATTGATCGACACATCGCTGACAACGCCGGCCGAAAATTTGGCTTTTGACGAGGCCCTGCTCGAGGTTGCGGACCGGGAACGGGATCGGGACGTGGACACGGAATTGGAAACAGAATGTGTCGTTCCGGAGGTTTTGCGTCTTTGGGAGATGCCGACTCCTTGTGTCGTCCTGGGGCGAGCCAGCAAGTGGGCCGAAGAGGCAAACGCGATCGCTTGCGAACGAGACGCGGTACCCATCCTTCGGCGAGTCAGCGGGGGGGCTTCGATCGTTGCTGGCCCAGGCTGTCTCATGTATTCGGTGTTGCTCTCGTATCAAAGTCGCCCAGCTTGGCGGATGTTGGATATCGCCCATTCGGAAGTCATGACGCGAATGCGTCAGGCGGTGCAGAATTCACTTCATTCGCTTCAGTCGCCCGCTCAAATCGACTTGAAGGGTACGTGCGATCTGACGCTCGGCAATCGCAAGTTTTCTGGAAACGCGCTTCGCTGCAAACGCCAATGGATGCTATATCACGGGACGATTATGGTTGCGATGCCCCTTGGATGGCTCACCGAGTATTTGCTTGAACCTCCGAGGCAACCCGAATATCGTGAAAAACGTGATCATTCGTCTTTTGTTGTCAATGTGATGGACGGCTGCATGGGCGCGGCAACTTCCCACGAATTTCGAGCTTTGTTGGAAAAGCAGATTGCAATGGCCTGGACCGCCACCCCGCCAGGCACGGACACCTGGTTCCAGCAAGAAGTCGCCCAAGAAGCGGCCCGGCTGATGCAATCACGCTATTCGGACCCACTCTGGCACCGACAACGGTAGCCCAAAGCGTACGTTGCCTGATTCGCATTTCCAACCGTTCAGGTTACACTGTGGAATTCGTGGGAGCATCGATTTCCTGCTATCATTTTTGAGGACCGTCTGAATTCCTGGGCATCTATGGTTTGGAAGCGCGTTTGCATAATTGGTGTTGGTTTGCTGGGAGGCTCAATAGGCCTTGCACTCAAGCGAAAAAGGCTCGCCCAAGAAGTGGTTGGTGTCGGGCGAACCGTCTCGAAACTCCAAACGGCTCTCAGCCGCGGAGCGATCGACCATGCAACAGACGATATTTTGGTTGGAGCCAAGGACGCCGACCTAATCATTGCATGTACCCCCGTCCAATCGATCGTCGACTCGCTCTGCGTCGCCGCAAGCGTTGCGCACCCCAATGCGATCCTGACCGACGTGGGGAGCACCAAACAAACTATCATGCGTTCTGCACTTGGCCGACTCTCACCCAATCAATTCGTCGGCAGCCACCCAATCGCTGGGGGACACCACAGCGGAGTGGAGCATGCGGTGGGTACATTGCTCGACGGGGCGCTCGTGATTATTACTCCTTCCGAAGACACGCCTCCTGAATTAGTTCAGCGAATAACGGAATTTTGGGAGTCGATGGGGTCACGAACCTGCTGCGTCTCTCCGAAAGAACACGACGAGGCCTTGGCGATCTCTAGTCATTTACCTCATATGGTTGCGTCGGCGTTGGCCACTTCGACCCCCGATGCGATCCTTCAATTCGTGGGCAAGGGCTGGATGGACTCGACTCGTATTGCTTCCAGTAATACACAACTATGGAGGCAGATCTTGGAAGAAAACCATGCGCCTGCCTTACAAGCGATGAAGAATTTTGCCACAATTTGCGCATCTTGGGTCGATGCTTTGGAAAAAGCGGATTTCGACCGCGTCGAACAACTTCTAAAAGCGGGAAAAGCAACACGTGAGGCTGTGGCAAGTAGACATTTATCCGGCTGATGGCCAACCGGATTCGCTCGGACACACTGCGGTCAACGCGGCAGCCGAACTCGGTATATCCAGCGAATTAGCGATCCAAGCCGCCTACGGCTTTTTGATTCAAGGTGGGTTAAGCTCCGAGGAAGTCAAGAAGATCGCGTCCGAGCTGCTCTCGGACCCGATTGCGCAGCGGATTGTGTCGGCACACGTGGGCGACGCTTCGCTGAACGATTCCCGCGTCGCGCCTGGATCACCCTCCGGCACACTGATTTATTGCATGCCCAAACTGGGCGTCATGGATCCCGTCGCTCAAAGTACGCTCTCGATGTTGCGAGGTTTGAAGTACGACGTCGATGAAGTGCGTACATTTCGGAAGTACTGGGTGAGCAAAAAACAGGATTCTGGGGTGACAGACTCGTCCGTCGACTCTTCCGTTATCCAACGCCTCTGTCAAAAGGTGTTTGCCAACGATTCGATCGAACAGATCAATGTAGGTCCTTTGCAGCTTGAGCAGATTGGAGCCGGTACTCCCTATTCATTTCAACTCATCGTCGTGCCGATCCGCGACTTGGATGAGGATGCGCTCATGCAGCTGAGCAAATCCGGTCAACTTTATTTGTCGATCGCCGAAATGCTGACCATTCAAGAGCAGTTCCGCGAACAAGGCCGCGATCCGACGGATATCGAATTGGAAACCGTCGCGCAAACATGGAGCGAGCATTGCAGTCACAAGACTTTGGGTGGCAAGATCGAGTATCGGGATGAGAACGGAACGCGGCATTTCAAGAGCATGCTGAAAGAAACTATTTTTGCTGCCACAGTGAAGATCCGCGAAATGTTGGGACCGGACGATTGGTGTGTCAGCGTGTTCAAGGACAACGCTGGGATCGTCAAGTTCGACGACGAAGATCATGTGGTTTTCAAAGTAGAGACGCACAATCATCCGTCCGCGATCGAACCGTATGGCGGTGCCAATACGGGCTTGGGTGGTGTCATACGCGATCCGCTCGGCACGGGGCTTGGGGCCAAACCTGTATGCAGCACGGATGTGTTCTGTTTCGCATCTCCCAACTATTCAGCGAGCGAGCTTCCACCTGGAGTTTTGCATCCGCGTCGCGTGATGACAGGCGTAGTCTCAGGTGTTCGCGATTACGGGAATCGGATGGGAATCCCAACGGTCAATGGAGCTGTCTATTTCGATGATCGCTACTTGGGTAACCCGCTTGTTTATTGTGGAAACGTTGGAATCATTCCGGTGGACAGGGTCGAGAAGCAAGCGAGACCCGGCGATCTGATCGTTGCGATCGGCGGCCGAACGGGACGCGATGGAATCCATGGAGCGACCTTTAGCAGCGTTGAACTGACTCACGAGAGCGATGCGATCTCCGGAGGCTCCGTCCAAATAGGAAATGCGATCACCGAGAAGATGGTGATGGATGTATTGCTCCAAGCGCGGGACCAAGGACTTTATACGGCGGTAACCGACTGCGGGGCCGGCGGCTTCAGCAGTGCCGTCGGCGAAATGGGCGAATCGATCGGTGCCGAAGTGTGGCTCGATCAAGCGCCCCTCAAATACGCTGGCTTGAGCTATACCGAAATTTGGATAAGCGAAGCTCAAGAACGCATGGTCATGTCGGTTCCACCCGAAAACCTTGATCGATTCAAGAAGCTCTGCAACAGCGAAGATGTCGAAGTCGCGGTGCTCGGCCAATTCACGCAGACAGGCATGTTGCGATTGATGTATCAAGGAATTGAAGTCGGTTGTGTGGCAATGGAGTTCTTGCATCAAGGCAGACCGCCTGTGATTCGCAAGGCGACCTACGAACCCCCGCAGTTCCATTCGTGCGAACTCGGTTCGCTCGCTCGATCCGCCATCGAATCAACGCTGCTCCAAATTCTGGCTCATCCAACCGTGGCCAGCAAACACTGGATCATTCGGCAATACGATCATGAAGTGCAAGCGGGCAGCGTCATCAAGCCGCTGGTTGGGCCCTCGTCCAGCGGTCCAAGTGATGCGGCCGTTGTCCGGCCAAAGCTCCATAGCAAACGAGGGATCGTGTTGTCGTGCGGAATGAACCCACGCTTTGGCGACTACGACCCATACCATATGGCCACTTCCGCCATCGACGAAGCGGTCCGTAATGCGATCGCCGTGGGAGCGGACCCAAAGAGGCTCGCGATTCTGGATAATTTCTGTTGGGGCAATACCGAGCGACCGGAAACACTCGGCACGTTGGTCCGAGCCGCCATCGCATGCCATGATTTGGCGGTTCAATGGAAAACACCATTTATCAGCGGCAAAGACAGTCTGAACAACGAGTTCACTTGGTTTACAGGTCGCGGGCAAAAGCAAACGATTGCGATCCCTTGTTCCCTTTTGATCAGCGCCATCGGGCAAATCGACGACTGTTCGCAAGCAATCTCAATGGATCTAAAGAAAGTCGGCAATCCGATCTATTTGATCGGAGTGACCCGCGAGGAGTTGGGTGGTTCCTTTGCCGCGATGGTGATGGGTAAATCAGGTGGCAAAGTTCCGACGGTCGACTCTGCCATGGCGATGCGAAGTTATGAAGCCGTTCATCAAGCGATCGTGAAACGGCAAATGGTTTCCTGCCATGACTTGAGCGAAGGGGGCTTGGCGGTTTCGCTCGCGGAAATGTCGTTTGCTGGCGAGTTGGGTATTTCGATCGACATTACCAATATGCGTCAAGCGAGTTTTGTGGACCGAGAAGTGGCGTTGTTCTCCGAATCGAATAGTCGGTTGCTCTGCGAAGTGCCTGCGAGTCAAACCAAACAGTTTGAGACAACCATGCAGGGCCTGCCTTGTTTTCGGGTAGGCGAAGTGGCCGCGCACGATCGAGTTGTGGTGCGTTGCGACAATGAAGTCCTTATCGATGTTCCATGGTTGCAATTGAGAGAGACTTGGTTGGCTCCGCTTGACTGGGAATAGATTTCAGCACGTTTCCTTTGTTTTTGGCTCCTTTGTTTTTGGCTCCTTGGCTTTTTGCTCCTTGGCTTTTTGCCAAACTTCAAAATCCTTCCTTGTCATCTCGGCAACGACTATTTCCATTCACCGACCAAGCGTCCATCCTCAATCAGCCACGTTCGAACAATGCCTTCTTGACCCACCGATAGAACATATTTTCCGTTGGGAGTTGTGGCAACACCGTAAAGAGAGTCGCCCGCTGGGCTGAACTGTTTGACTTGTTTGCCCGAGCCCGATTCATGCATCCGAACCAAATTGTTCATCGTCGACGAAACAATGTTTTCGGTGGTTCCAATAAAAGCCAGAGCTGTCACCTCGGTTCCAAAGCCGGTGACAGTGCGTATGGATTCACCGCGTTCAATGTCCCAAATCTTCACTGTCGAGTCGGCGCTTGCGGTCGCCAACCGATGCCCGCTATCTTGCCATGCCAGAGCCAAAACATGATGCGTGTGACCCTCAAATATTTTTACTACCTTGTTGTTAGAAGTATCTATCAGTTTCGTCATTTTGTCTGCTCCGCAACTAGCCAGCCACCGTCCGTCGGGGGAATAACTTAGGCCAAGAATCGTATCGCTATGCAGATCCACTGTATCACCCATTGCAGTCGCTGCGGAATCCGATGGCAAGGGGATGGGAGAGCCGTCATTCACATTCACGATGGCGAGTTGACCGCTGCGACTTGGAAGCCCGCTTCCCATCGCAAGTTTCGATCCGTCTGGGCTAAAGGCTAACGCCGTCACTCTGTCCACAATTAGTTTTGCGGAATCGATCAGTCGCTCCTGCTGCCAAATTCCGTCTATGGTTGAGTTGGAAATAGGAGCCATCAAGGCCGCGCTGGAATCAATGGAAGTGGAAACCGATTGAGTGTCGATACGTTCCAGGGTTTCTGCGGAAAACAAATCGATAACACTAGGTTCGTTACTATTTGGCGTAGCAGCGTTCCGAACGGCAGCGATCGTATTCGCGTCTGCGAATGCAATCGTGCGAGCGGAAAACGCAACCATCTCGGATTGGGATTTGAGGCCTTCACTCTTGGTCTTAACGGCTGCCAATTCCTCGGACTCTTTGGTAACTAATTGCTTTCGTGACTCCAGTCGCACTTGTGCGGCTTTGAGCGTCTCCTCCGTTGCGGCCACCGACTGAGCGGCATTGTCCATGGCTGCTTGAGAATCTTTCTTCTGTTTTTCTAGGTCGGCCGCCATTTTCTTTTTTGGCTCAAGCTCCGTCGTTAACTGCGTTAGCTTCAAGGTGGCCGCCTCGATAGCTGCTTTTGCTTCCACCATGGTTTTTTCGTGATCTGCGACGACTTGAACTGCGGCCACTCGTTCTTGCTCTTTCTTGGCTAATGCCTCGGCCGCTTTGTCTTTGGCGGCTTTCGCCGCGGTGACCGCCGCCGTTTCCGTAGTAATCGCTTTCTCAAATTCCGCCACACTCGCATTCGATCGGTCGACTGCCCCTTGTGCGCGACGCACGATACGATCCGCATTCAAAAAGGCGAGTTGACTTTTTCGATCTCGTTCGATGGTTCCCACAAGCTTTGCGGCAGGAATGTTCCAAAGCTTGAGCGCCGTGTTCTTGGTCGCATCCACTTGAGTTGCCACAATAAGTTTGGTTCGATCAGGGGAAACATTGGCAAGATCGATTGGGCCAGCTGCGTTGATCGCGACAACTAGCGGATGTGCAGGTACGTTCTCCGCTGCGGCGGGTGTGTTGTATTTCCAAACGGAAATTTTCCGCTCAGAAATCGTGAGGAGGGTCGTTTCGTCCATCGAGTCAAGCGATTGAATCGCGGTCGGTAATTGCGAAGCAGTGGGTGGGGCAATTGGCATTGCTTGCAGATCCCAAGAATAAAGCATGTTGTTGGTACCAATGGCAAAGAAGCGTTGGTTTGAGGGAGACCAAGTGCCATGTACCAAAGACGCATCCGCCACCTCGATGGAATAGACTACCTCTCCGCTTCGATTTAGCATCGTGAGGATACCGGGAATGGTAGAACCGGGAGCTTTTTCGGTAGCTGGGTCGCTTGGAGCTTGGGCTCGTTTCTTAACGGTTGCAAGTAGCTTGCCATCCGCCGAAGTACACAGCAGGTTGGAAAGGGGAACCCCGGCTGTTTCAAGAGCAACACGTGACGACTCGATCGAGTTGGGTACGTGCTTCCAGATTTTGACTTGACCCGTACTGCCCGTTGCGATCCGCTCTCCGTCCTCGCTGATAGCAATCGAGTGGATGAAGTCGGGATGAGCGTTCGCTACGACTTGAGTGGGTGTCGAACTCATCATGCCTTCAACGCTTTGGGCAAAGGCCAGTCGCCGAGCATTATGGATGATCAATTGTCCACCTCGCCCGAACGCGACGAAGTCATTGTCGCGCGAGACCGCCAGTGCGTAACTCGCCTTCGCAGTCTCTGGAAGACGCAGGATAAGCGCTGGCATTCCGCCGGCTGTCCCTTTGGACAAAGCCCCACCGGCAATCCATGCTTTAATGATGTTGAGTTGTTCCATCGTCAGTTTTTCCGCACCGACGGTATTGTCTGCGGGAGGCATGGGGTCTTCGGTTTCCGTGGCACGCTTGATCAATAGACTCATGTCGATGTTGGCTTTATCGATGGACGAGCCGGTGTCACCTCCCTTCATGATGTTCGCGGGAGTCTCAAGATTGAGTCCACCCTCGGTAAGCTTGACATTGTGACAAGCGATACAGTTTTTTCTAAGAATGGGAGCAACGGCATCTTCAAAGTAGATCGGCGTCTGAGCGCCAAGCGTACCGCATGCCGCGAGGGCCATGACGAAGCATAGGACGCAGTGGAGACTGCGAGTTGCGAGACAATTGAGATTGAGATTGAGATTGTTGTTCATATTCAGGGAGCATCTCCGATTCGCAAGCGAATGCAAGAACTAGGCAATTGCAAGGTAATTTTGGTTGTTTTGTCTTTGGCCGCAGGATCTAAGTTGGGAATGGTTACGGGAGCTTCGCACAAAGTACTGAGCAAATACTCACCGATGGGTGCATCTTTTGGGATTTGAAGCTCAAGCGTTCCTTCGGTCGATTTCGCTTCGAGTTTGACTTCTGCGGCAGTTGTCTTGGTCGGCGTCTGACGCAAGCGCACCAACACGACCGACTCTTGGCCACCTTCTCGGCGCGTGATTCGAATGGGAACCTTAAGCGGTTGTCCACGGATACCGCTCATGACGATCGGCTCGCCGGGGTTTGCTGCGACTGGTCCGAGTTCGATCGTGACGGGGCAGGTGCGAGAAGCGGATCGAATGCACTGCAGTTCCGTGGTTATTCGGGCGATAGGAGATCGAAACGTATCGATCAAACCCCAAATCACTTCCACTGGAGTCGCCAATGAACTCAGCGTCTGTTCGCCGACTTTGGATTGACCGGCAACATTCAATGATACGACGGGTTCGGAGGTTGCCGGTGCCGAGCCTTTCTCATCATGCCACAAACTCAACGTGGCGGAATTCTGATCCATCGCGATGACACCCGTTCCGCCGCGAAGATCTACAGGCAAGCCGCTCACCGTCAGTTCGATAGGTGCGTTGAATCCATCAAACCGCAAAGCATGGACGCCTAGAAATGCGGAGCCACCTAGGTTGATGGTGTTGGTTGTCATACGAGCTTGATCCAGATCGCGCACCGGACAAGACCAATGGCATGCCAACACGAATCCAGGCGTGGGCTGTCGAATTTCAACAGCATATCGAGGTGGTGTCGCTAGTCGATCCGAGTTTTGCTGGTTCCGAACGGCCAGTCGATAGGTACCTTTTTCCGGTGCTTTGAAAGCCAAAATGGAGTCCTTGTTGGCAAAACGCATTTCGCCATTTCCGGTTGCGGGAAGGTCATCATTCTCGGCCAAGCGATTCAATTTTTCGTTTGGCAACTTTGGATTTTCAACTCGATAGACAACAATCGCGCTATCGGTCAATTGGCCAACTCGCTGAGACACGACTTCAATGACGACGTTCGCATCCTTTTCGCAATCGAAATCGAACAGATCCACATCGTCATTGGCGTCAAAGACTCCGTCGATCAAAGTCGGGAATTCGACGGTTACTGCCACGGCATTGGGCGTTGAACCTTCTTCGTGTACCGTCGGCGCTTTATCGACCACAGGAGGTCGAACCAAGGAGCAACGTGGGTGCAAGTACTGAGGATTGATCAGCTTGTGAGGCTCGGTGCTCGATTGAACCATCGCAATTTGGCTGCACAGTTCTCGCCAACGTGCACTTGCTGACTTGCCAGTAGAACGGTTTAAAAGAAGATCGTCGCTAACGGACTTAACGCAAATGGCGTAGCGATAGTCCGGACCGCCTCGATACAAATGATCGTGAACAACAAGCGTGTATTCCGTGTTCGCCAAAAGCTTGCACCGAAGCACTGCATCTCGATCATTGGTCGCATTCGCAAAGGCGATCTTGGTCGTGCTGGAGGTCAGAATGGACAGATTCAATTGAGCACGTGAATCGAGTGAATGAGCAAAGGATTCGATCTCGATGTTTTGGTCGCGATCCAACTTGAGTCGGTAGTAGTTGCGACCTCGCTCTGGGCATTCATCCTGAAACATCCCATCGAGTGAAATACCAGCGGCCGTCGCATAGGATTCATTGCCCGTTACGATCGTCCAAGGTTGAGAAGTTAAAAGGAAATTTCTCGAGTTGGAAAGCCCAAGCGAGTTCTGGGCTCTCACTTGAACCACGCCCGGCGGCGTATCGCCTGGGATTTTGCCATCCTTGATCGCGCTGGAGGAAAAGCGTGGCACGCTTTCAGCGAGGTTTTGCCCAGTGGCTTTGTCCAAAGGCACGATTGGCTGGTCGATTTGACCACCAAGTTGCCCCAGGGCATTCAGCTCAGGGGAAGGCAACTGAGCGATCGCGTGACTAGCAGGCAGGAGCAGCCAAGGCATGGAAATCGCTATCAATATTGCTTTGGAACGCATGGAGAAACCAAACGATTCGGAGTTAGCGGTAGGAGGACAAATCGGGCAGGCAGTCTTTGGAAAACCGATCGAAAAGAGGCACTGCCGCAGGGGCAAATTCCTGTCGATCGCTCCATCATAACCAGTTTTTCTCCAACTGGAACCATTTCCGACTGACTGTCCGTCCGAATCACCTCTCATTCAAGGGTTGAGAACTTCGTAAATACGAGACCAAATCGACCACTTCTTGATCCCCTAACTTGTCTAACAACCCGTCCGGCATGAGCGACAATAACTGTGGCTTTATTTTCTCAATGTCGGATTTGGCCAAGGTGTATGCCTGCCCGTCGATCGTTCGAAGCACCAATTGCTCTTCGTTTTGGCTTTCCACAAACCCGCTCAGAACGCGATCGTCGACCGTGATCAACTGCACTGTCCGGTAGCCCTCGCGAATCTCAAGGCTCGGTCCGACCACGTTTCGAAGAAGGGTCGACAACTGATCTCGCTGGTACCCCGTCAAATCCGGACCTATTTCTCCACCTTCCTCGAACAGACGATGACAACGGGCACATAAGTTCTTGTAATGCTTCTTGCCGCGATACGGGTCCCCATTTCCGGAAAGAATCATGGTTGACAATTCGTTGCAACGGTTTTGGATCGATGCGAAATCAAGTCCCGCCGTGGCTGGATAGGTCGCGACAAGCTGCGTTTGCAGTTGAGGACTCTCGTGTTGCCTCATGGCTCGAACGGCTTCCAGCGTCAAATCCCCAGGCGCAACGATTTGTTTTGCACATGCGTTCATCCAGGCCTGCGTCCAAGACTCACGCGATGCTAATGCCGCGCCTGCGGTTGCCTTGAGCTCGTCGGTTAGCAATGGCCACAGCTGGATAATCTCCTCTGCAATCTCTGGCTTTTTGAACGAGGACAAGGCCGCGATGGACGCTTCACGAACACGAGATTCCTCGCCCTTTTCGGAAGCGATTCGTAGGCAAGCGGCCAAGAACGGTTCAAAGGATTTCTCGCTTGCGAACTCGCTTGCGATCTTGGCAATTTGGATACGCAGCGGTAGCGGCGATTTACGATTCTCAAACGCGATGACCCCTTCGTTAACGGCTGCTGCATCTCCGCGCCGAAGCCGCAAGGTAATCGACGGTTGTCCCAGGCCGATAAGTGCATCGATCACATAATCCGGTACTCCTGCGAGTGATTTCCCTTCGTACGCTTGCTCAAATGCGACTTGAACGGAGGTCGCAGCCTCTTGACGAATCGCGTCTGGCAATGTGGCAACCCCTTTGATGCATGTTGCGACTGAGCGCATGGCATTTTCGTCATGGCTTGCACACCAGCGGCGAATCAGATTTGGAAAAATCGTTTTCCTGGCGATACGATTGTTCCAGTAGATGGGATTGGATGTTAGTTGTTTTGCAATGAGCTCGTATTCGTCGGCATGTTTTTCAACGGCCCACCAAATCAACATCGGCAGAAACAAATCCTCCGAAGGCAAAGGACGCGACAGCAAACTTGAAACGATCTTGATGGCTGCATTGGCGTCCAGTCTCTTGGCAGAGCAAGCGATTTGGCATAGTACAGATGGATCGTTCTCCTGGGTCGCGATTTGACAAATCGCGTCGCAAACATCAGTCGATGCGGCATTGTCATCGCACACCAGTCGAATGGCCCACGATCGAACTTGGGGATCAGGATGGCGGATGAATTCGTTCGGTGACTGCGTTTTCTCCGAACCCGCCAACAGCGTATCGCCGATCCAGCCGCATGCGTGCGCCGTCCATAGGTACTCGAGCATTCGGTTTTTGTTGTTGAGAATGCCGTTCAAAATCTGAGCGCGAATCGTCTCACGAGCCGGATGCTCGGCAATCAAACGGCGAGCCATCCAGCGTTGCCATCGATAGGGATGATTCAGTCGATCCACCAAATACTCAAGCGACGTTTCGTCCAGTGAATTGGCGAGAGCTGCATTCCACGCGAGCCCTTTGGCTGGGACGGAAACATCTTCCTTGGTCGGCGCGAGTCGGTAGACGCGCCCGTGTTCGCGGTCCATCTTGCCTTCGTGTGCATAAAGATGTGCCACTTGAAAGTCATACCAATCACACACGTAGGCGCATCCATCTGGACCATCGGCAATCGCGACGGGTCGAAACCATTTGTCTTTGCTGGATACGACATCCACAATATCGCGTGTGTCGTAGGTGGAACTGTGTCGGAGCAACTCGGTTTGGATGAGTTTTCCGTGGAGTGGATCGACGGCAAGCATAGCCTCTGGCATCTGATTCTCAAACGCAGTGCCCTCCATCATCAACATCGTGTGTGTGAAGCGCTGGATGGGAGGATGCGCCATCGGGTTTAGGTAACCAAATGCGTTCGGATTGGACAAACTGCCATGTTTCGTAAATCCTTTGCGGTAGTAGCCCCCTTGGTAATAGTGGAATCCGCGAGTATCTCCGCCATTATGTCCTGAAAAGATTTCGCCGGAATCATTCATGGCGACACCAAATGCGTTTCCACCGCCCTCCGCGAAGACTTCATACTTGCGAGACTGGGGATGATATCTCCAAATGGCCTGGCCAAGTGTCTTGATGGGCAATTCGGACGAGCCATAGTTCTTGACGGCGCCGGTGACCGTACTGCCTTGAGCCGCATAGAGCCAACCGTCGGGACCCATGCACAAACTATTGACGACGGAATGAGTGTCCTCAAGTCCAAAGCCTTCCAGATGCACTTCCGGGGGGCCATCCGCTTGGGAGTCACCATCTTCGTCCTGAAAGAAAAGCAAGTAAGGTGGATTGAGTACCCAAGCACCTTTGGAGGTTGGAACGACAGAGGTTGCAATATTGAGTCCATCGACGAAGGTCGAGTGTGTTTCGAAACTTCCGTCCCCGTTTTGATCTTCGTGAATCGTGATGCGATCGGCACCTCGGGCTCCTCCATGCCCGGGCGGCAATGGCATGCGATCGTAAACGATTCGCCAGAAATTATCGCGGCTCAGAGCTTTCAATCCTTCGGGCTCGGGGTACTGACGATACTCGACGACCCATAGCCGACCTCGGGAGTCGAACGTTGCAGAGAGCGGTTGTTCAATCGTGGGTTCGGCAAGCAACAGCTTCCATACGGACTGATCGGATACGGAGAACAGTTGCGAGGATTCGGCGGGTGAGAGCGCGGGCCCTTGCCCTTGATCCTCGCGCGATTGCCCCAACGCGAAAGGCACAGAGCCATGGCAAATAACGCACAACCCTATCAACGCGAGAAGTTGCCGGATCGAATGTTGGCGTACCGCAATAATTCGCTTCATAGTGTTCATTTCTAACATCGAATTTTTTATCCTCGCAAGCTGGAAGCTTACGCCACTTTAGTGGCATAGGCTTCCAGCCTGTGTTTTTATACGCACGCAAGCTGGAAGCTTACGCCACTTTAGTGTGTTGCCTTGATGCCCGCTTGCTTACGAAGGAAACCAATCAGGGCAGCGAGTTCGTCGTTGGTCATGGTCTCCTCGAAATTGCCTGGCATTAAGGAGAGTTTGCTTTGCTTTTCTTGTTCAATGTCAGCCACCAGGATGCGTCGCTGCTTGCCGGTTTGATCTGTAAACAGGAGTGAATCGGCTGTTCGATCGGTCACCAAGCCGCTCAGCGACTCACCATTTTCAAGCGTTAAAAGCGTGATGCGAAAGGCCTCGTCTACGTTGCGATCCGGCCAGAGGATGTCTTCGCAGAGCCTCGCGATCCCCCGCGATCCGACTCCTTCCAACTGGGGACCAATCACTTTTCCTTGATCACCCAATTTATGGCAAAGTGCGCATCGTTCTGCAAAGAGTTTTGCGCCTGTTTGCAGGTCAGGTTTCAACGCGACAATCGCTGTTGCCTTGCTTTCAACGACCGATTGACGAGCGGAAGGAGTTACTGCCTCGGGCCGCAAGCTGACGAGCATTACCGAACCATCGGATGGCAAGCTCTCCCAGAAATTACTTGGTAACGCCCGCAAGGAGTCCCGTGAGAGTGCTCCGTTCATGCATAAATGCCCCATCAGCTCGGTCGATTCGCGATGTTTGCTTAAACGAACGACGAGTCGTTCCTGGTCCTGATACGAACATCGCTTGCACATCGCAGTGGCGAGTGAGAGAATTTTCCCCTGAGAGAGGGAGCCCCAATTCCATGCATCGAGCGTGGGGAATTCCCCGCCCAAATCCGAGAGAAGATCCTTCCAATTTCGTTCCGTCGAGAACTCGATGAGCTCGATGGCGACACCGCATTCATTCTTGTAACGTTGTTTGTTCAACTGAAAACGGCTGCTCCAGTCTGCAAGATCCGAGTTCAGCAGTTTGGAGACGCTCGTTGAAAGAGACGCGTCGTCGGGCCAGCCGAAACACTCCGCGAACGATACAATACGCTGCCATTCGTTTCGTAGCGGACTTGGAGTCAAACCCATGAGACTGCATTCGCCAAAACCGATCCAAGCATAACTGCTAGCCGAATCGCCATCGACAACTTGCAGCTGCACCGATTGACCGCGATGATCTTGACTGTGTTGATCTTCACCGCGATGATCGGCAAGATCCCATTCAATGAACTTCGCAACGTCGCTTCGAGGTGGCAATGCGCGAGCGATTTCGTCGATGACAGATCCCGTTTCATCTAACGAGACGAGACAAACATAATTCTTGTTGTGATCGGGTGCCGAGGGTAGACCATTGTGTCCAACGACGTAGAAACTAAGCTTGCTCGGCGCAATGAAGGGTGCCGACATCCAAGTGCCGGTGTAGGTTTCGCCGAGCGTCATACTGCTAAAAAACTTACCTGGCTCTGTTTTTTTGCTCAGCGGTTTCGACAGCATCCGGTTCTCAACACCCCAGTCGCGACGCTCTTCTTTTTTTGCGGAAAAGCCCATAAATCCAATCAATGCAACCGAGTTGGCATCGCGAGCGTTGTTGGCGTCGCGAGCATTAGCCGCATTAGCCGCATTGGCCAGCCATTCCTCGGACAGCTTGGCGATCATGGTTTGACCGCGAATTTTCAGGT
Source organism: Pirellula staleyi DSM 6068 (assembly GCA_945875845.1). Classification (GTDB taxonomy): domain Bacteria; phylum Planctomycetota; class Planctomycetia; order Pirellulales; family Pirellulaceae; genus JBKCUI01. The sequence goes on along the minus strand of CAMCMB010000049.1, from coordinate 9,950 downwards.
TGCCAAGGACTTTGCCACGCTGTTGCTGCTGTCGTTGAGCGATTCGCAAGAACTGATCTGCCATCGAATGGAAGTCGATACTGGAAGATTCCAGTAAGGTAACCAAGCGATCGATTTCCGAGTCCTCGACAACATCCGCTAACCGAATCGTCAATTCCTCGACAATGCGTTTTTGACCGGCGGTTGATTCGCGATTGGCGGCTTGTTTCTCGACAAGTGTTAGCACTCCGCCCGTCGAAGTTGGGTCGTTCATCGCCAAGAGCACGCGTGTCAGTGCGCGAACGTCCGCTGCATCGATGGAAAATGCACGTCCATCCTTCGGATCTTTTAATCCCCCAACGATTCGGTCGACCAACGCCTCGAAACCGCGAGTATCCCTGGAGCGCAGTTCCAGCAGAGTGCGTCGCAACGCGATCAGGACAGACTGCATGAGTACGGGATCGCGAGCACTATCGATTCGGCTCGTCTGCCGAACAAGCCATTCTGGCGTCACGGCCGAGTTTTGCGTTATAACCCGTTCTTGTGTTACGGCATCGACGGGTGCGGTCGCAATCGATGGGTTGCGAGCGACAGCATATTGGCTCGAAATGAGCTCTGCGAGTGATTGAAGGAGCATGCTGTTATGCTCGGTGGTCTGGGGATGCTCGGTGTTCAAGTCCAGCGCATCGCCAAAACGCAGAAGTTGGTCCCGTTCCGTATACGACATTCCTTGTGACGATTTGTCGTTTTGCAACCAACGGATCCATCGAGCCAGAACCTTTTTCGCTTCCAACGGTTTTGTCGCATCGAGTTGGTCGATGGTTGGCTTGATTGCGTCGCGTGCCATTTCTTGCGACGGTTCTGGAACAAGCGTTTCCTTGTCGCCGGTCCATTTGATTCGCCAGATCCGCCCGCTGGTTCGGTCTCGACCGGGGTGATCCAGTGGTACCTCGTAATGACCAATCACTTTGTTGTAGAAGTCCGCGATGTACAAATGCCCATCCGGTCCAAACTGCAAGTCAACAGGTCGGAACCAAGGATCGTCGCTCGTCAGCAGGTCGGGTAATGCAACCGCTTTGGCAGTCGCACCCTGGTATTCGATGCGATTGCGGTTGATGCGGCAGGTCATGACGTTGCCGCTCAGGAAATTATCTTGAAAGGCGATTGGAAACCGGGAATCCTTGGTATGCACCAGTCCGGCGATGGCCGTGCTGCCGTGCAAGTGGTCCATCATGGGCGGAACAAATCCAAGTCCGTCGTCAGGACGGCCGAAGCTTGGGTGGCAGCCCCCCAGAATCAACTGCGATATCGGTTTGCTGTGACAGTCGGCGGCGTACCAGAATCCCCATCGATCACGAGCTAGGCCGAATGGATTGACCTGTCCTTGGGAAAACAGTTCGACTCGCGAACCGTCCGGTCGAAAGCGAAACACATTACCCGAGGTCAATGAGATCGCATGCCCATCGGAACCTTGAATGCGGCTCTGGTTGTTGAAGCCATGGCATGCGTAGACCCATCCATCCTCTCCCATCCGGAGGGAGTTCACCATCCCATGGGTATCCCGGGTTGTATCAAATGGGCCCAGAACGACATCGCGTCGATCGCAAACGCCATCGTTATCGGTATCGCGCAGGTAGAGAAGGTTGGGAATCGAAAAGCACAATGCACCATCACCATACGGGAGCATCCCGATGGGGATGTTCAATCCGTCCGCGAAGACATGTGATTTTTCGAAGGTACCGTTGTGATCGTTGTCTTCTAGAATGACGATCGCGTCCGTTCCGCGTTCTCCTTCTTTGGCTGGGAACGGGTACTGCGTAGATTGGGTGATCCACAATCGACCGACCGAGTCAAATGCCATGTTCATGGGTTTGGAAATCAACGGTTCTGAGGCGATCAGTTCGATCTGGAAACCGTCAGGAACATGAAAACCGGCTAGCTCATCCATCGGAGCGAGTGGATTGGAATCGCGAATGGTCTGTCCGTAAAGTTCCTGGGCCGTGCTCGGTTCGGCGGGAGTGAACCGTTTCGCGGTCTCCTCGGAGCGGGCTATCGCAACCAGATAAAACCCTAGAGTGCAGGAAAGCAAGCAGGCGAATCGCAGTGGGCGAGCAACGATGGGCATGTTCATATAGTGAATCTGCGAAGGATGCGGGATTTTCGGAAGGTGGGCAGGAGCTTTGGCTCAAAAGTTCTCCGTATTGTAGTCGAAAAAAGGCAAAAAAGTTCAAGTGGCGAGAGGGCTGACGTTGCCCTGCAAAAGTTGTTTTGTGTATTCAGTCATGGTCTGTCGTTGTTGGGTTCCAAACCAAAGCGACAAGCAACTGGATTGAAACAAGCCTCTGGACCATCCGAGATAGACATGATTGTTCCACGATTTTCGCCAACACATTGGTTAGCTACGGCTTGCCTATTTGTCAACGGATCCGTCGGCTTCGCTCAAATGGGTGGTGGAATGCCTGGTGGAGGCGACAATGCGCCCGCCTTTAGCGACCCTAAATTCAAAGACAGGTTATACGAGGCGGGAGGCCCTCGAGGACTTCAAGCATCCAACGGGGTACCGATCCTGTCGGTTCGCATCGAGGGAAACAAAAGCGTTTCGGAGAACTTCATTCTCACAACGATGCAATCACGTGAGGATCGCACCTTTGATAAGGATACGTTCAACCGCGACATAAGCGCCCTGTACCGATCCAATCTCTTTAAAAAGATCACGCCCTACTTCTCGGAGTCGCCAGAAGGAGTGCACATTCGATTGATTGTCGAAGAACGGACCATCGTGAAGTCGGTCCACTTTCGAGGCAACGAACGCCTGGAAGACAGTGCGCTAGCCAAACATGCGGGCATTCAAAAAGGGGACCCGCTCGATCCCATCACGCTCAATTCAGCCAAGTCCCGTTTGATCGAACTTTATCAAGACAAAGGGATGAACCAAGCCGATGTCCAAATCGTTTCGGGACTGAAACCGGGCGAACGTGAAGTCGAGTTCATCATCAACGAAGGACCTGTCGAACGGCTTAATGCCATTCATTTTATAGGCAATAAGGCCTTTGCCTCCGACCTGCTCAAAGCCCGCATTAAGAGCCGCGATGCACGCGGTGGACTGACGTCCTACATGTTCAACAAGGCATCCGATAACAAGATCCAAGAGGACCGGGATATGCTCATGGCATACTACCGATCGCTTGGCTACTTCGACGCTCGGGTCGACTTTCGCAAGGACTACAATACGCGTGGCGATTTTATCGACGTGACGTTTGTCATTTCCGAAGGGCAACGTTACACGATCAAATCCGTTTCTATCACGGGTACAAAACGCTACCAGCCGAGCGAGCTAATTCCCTATATGAAGCTAAAAATGGGAGAGCCATTCCTGCAAGTCAACAAGCAGAAAGACGAGAAACTGCTGCGCGACGTTTACGGCGCACAAGGACACATCTTCTGCGATATCGTCGGCGAACTGGTTTATCAACCCGACAGTCAAGTCGACATCATCTACAACGTCGGCGAAGGGGATGTGTATCGAGCGAGCGAAATTCGAGTCCATATCGATGGCGATCACACGAAAGAGCGGGTCGCCATGCAACCGTTAGGCAAGATTCGGCCGGGTAGCATTATCGATGGACCGGCGCTCGATGACGGCGAACGAAGACTCAAGAACCTCGGGATTTTCAACGCCGACCCGAGCCAAGGAGCACTGCCAAGTATCCAAGTCGACCGGCCCGAGGATTCCTACCAAGATCGAGACTCGGATCGTTAAGCGAGCAAAAAACATGCGTCTACTACCAACTCACTGAAACAATGCGAAGCGACTCAACGAATCCCGTTGTTGACTAGAACCACCTATGCCTAGCTCTACTCCCCAAGACAAATCGACTATGAACAAACGCGATCAGCGTCGGATTCGCTTTGCTTCGACGTTGCTCGCATCGCTTGGCTTTTTGACATCCCTTGGTTCCTTTGGTTTTGCACAAACGGTGGGTCCCGGCTTCGGCTATTCTTACAGCTCTACGCCACCGAATCCGAACGGCGGCCCACCCACTGGTCCAGCCTCGGGCTATGGCGTTGCCGCTCCCTACGGTGCAGGCGGGGTCTACGGCGGAAACCCCACGAACAACGCCCCACCCAACGCGGTGCCATCGTATTACGATCCCGCGACCGGTACCCCCGTCGCTGGCGCCCCCGTCGCTGGCGCCCCCGTCAATATCGCCCCTGGTTATGGTGCCCCCGTCAATATCGCCCCTGGTTATGGTGCCCCCGTCAATACCGCCCCTGGATATGGTGCCCCCGGTTATGGCGGCCAACAACCTTATGGCGGACAACAAGCTTATGGTGCCCCCGTTCCCAATGGTGCGATCGATGGTGGAATCCTTGTCGGGCAGCCTATGTTCGGCCAAGGCGTTCAGGGCCAACCCGTGCAGGGGCAGGCTTTTCAGGGCCAGCCGATGATGGCTCCACCGAACTCCATTCCGCAGAATAACGCTCAGCCCTTGCCGCTCCCAGGGCCCATGAATCAGCCTTTGCCACCTTTGAATCAACCTTGGCAAATCGAACCAAACACGACGTTTATGGACGCGAGCCCATTCGGGTATAACCCGAAGATCCGCGACGTGCCGATCAATATCTATGCTCAAGAAGGTCAAACAGGTCGCTTCTCCGTTGGCGGGTCGGTCAACAGCGATTTAGGCGTTGCGGGACAGTTTGTTCTAGAAGAACGCAACTTCGATATACGCAAATTCCCAAGTCGTCCCAGCGATCTTTTGAACGGGGCATTTCGAGGAGCGGGCCAAAATTTCCGAATGGAATTGGTGCCGGGAAACCGAGTTCAACGTTATACCCTCAACTGGACGGAACCCAATTTGTTTGGCTACTCCCCTTTTAGTCTATCGGTAGGCGGATTTTATTTCACCCGTATCTATCGCGACTGGACCGAAGAGCGACTTGGAGCCCGCGTGGCGATAGGGTATGAAGTCACACCGGATCTTTCCGTCACCACCGAACTTCGAGGCGAGGATGTCGACATTTCGAATCCGAGCACCAGCTCCAATGCGGCGTTGAACCGAGTCCTCGGTAGCAACGACATGTACACAGGTCGCATCCGAGTGGCCCACAATACGCGCGACAGCCCATTCCTGCCGACCGAAGGCCACTTGCTGGAAATGATTTATGATCAAACGTTTGGAGAATTCGATTTCCCTCGTGGACAAGTCAACTTGAGCCGCTACTTTCTCGTGCGCGAACGTGCAGACGGTTCGGGACGACATACCTTTACCGCTTCCATGCGTTTGGGATTCACTGGTGGCGATACGCCATTGTTTGAAAATTTCTTTGCGGGCGGTTTCTCGACCATGCGAGGTTTCCAATTTCGCGGAGCGGGCCCCGTCGAAAATGGAGTGCAGGTCGGAGGTCAATTTCAGATGTTAGGTTCGTTTGAGTACATGATGCCGGTCACAGCGGACGACATGCTGCGGATGGTGGCGTTCGTTGACTATGGAACGATCGAGAAAGATATCGAAATCAATTCCGAGAATTTCCGAGTCGCACCTGGACTTGGTGCACGGATTGCCGTGCCTGCACTCGGACCCGCACCGTTGGCATTTGACTTTGCGTTTCCAATCGCCTACGCGGATTCCGATTCTCGGCAAGTGTTCTCCTTTACGATGGGCCTGACGCGATAACGTTGGATCGAAACATGGTATTCGGTATCGATCTGCCCAGTTATCATGGACCGCTAGACTTGTTGTTCTACTTGGTCCATCGCGAAGAATTGCCATTGGAGGATTTGTCCCTAGCCAAAATCACGCATCAGTACATCGAGTATTTAGAAATACTCGCAACACTTGATCTGGATGATGTCAGCGAGTTCCTGGATATCACCAGCCAGTTGATTGAACTCAAAGCAAAAATGGTTTTGCCGGCCTCCGACGAAACGGTACAGGAAGCGGAGGTTTCGAAAGAGGAGTCCATGCCGCAACTGGTCGAGCGACTCGTCCAGTACAAGAGGTTTCGAGATGCGGCCTGTCTTCTTGACGAGCAGAGTCGACGATGGCAGCTTCGTTACGCTCGACTTGCAAACGATCTTCCTCCTCGGCGAGTGGATGCCTGCGAAGTCCCGATCGCACGAGTAGAAGTTTGGGATTTGGTGAGCGCGTTTGGCCGGATACTCAAAGCTCGTCAAAAAACAACACATCAGAGTATTCAGTATGACGATACGCCGATCCACGTGTACATGCAACGCATCCACGATCGGATACTCCAGTGCAATCGCATTGAACTGCAAGATCTGTTCGAAATCGGTATGCACAAGAGCGCGCTGATTGCAATGTTCTTGGCAACGCTGGAAATGACTCGTCATCATGGTTTAAAGGCAGTCCAAGAAACGGCGGACGGACCTTTGTACCTGCAGCCGGGCCCAGAATTCCCCGAATCGCTCGAGGTAGCTCAAGTCGAAAATATCGGCATTCTCGCCGTGGCAAATTCAAATCTCCCGGTGATGCCACGGTAACTGTTATGCCGCGGTAACTGTTATGCCGCGGTGGCTGTTGTGAAGCGGTGGCTGTTGTGAAGCGGTGGCATGGGCGTCTCGCCCATGGATGCAAAAAGTGGCATAGGCGGCTCGCCTCTTTACCCACCTCTTTTGATCTTGCTCCCCTCGCCCTGGTACTCCGGGGAGAGATGCTATGGGTGTAAAGAGGGCTGGTAGCCTTCATAATGCTGGTTTTGTCTCACCATCCCCAGGAGTATGACATGACTACCAACCCAAGTTCCATTCCTATCATTCCAGGCGATGTTTTGTACATGGCCATTGAACTCAGTTCCAGCGAATGGAAGCTCGCTTTTGCCGACTCGCTTGCCCGGAACCCCCGAATCCGAACTATCAAAATTTGCGGACTTTTTGACCTGACCCGAAAGGAAATGCTCAAGGAAATTGCCGCTGCAAAAAAGGCTCTTGGCTTACCCGACGATTGCAAGGTGGTTAGCGGCTACGAAGCAGGGCGACAAGGATTCTGGGTGCACCGATGCCTGATCGCGATGAGCATCCAAAACTTCATCGTCGAACCCACAAGCATGCTTGTCAATCGAAAGGCGAGAAGAGCCAAGACCGACTTGAGACGCAGGGCATTGCATTGAAGGATGTCACGCTGAATTTCAAAACCAATCTCGATGCATTGCTTACTGCTGATGGCCGCCCTATATCGGAAGAATTCAAGGCTCGCTTACGCCGAGAGTTTGATCGCGTTGCGTTAGTCGTTGAGCACATCCGCGAACTCGAGCGGATCCAAGGAGAAAGACTCAAGCAAGCGAGCCAGAAGGAAGACGAGCCTAAAGATTCCAAAGAAAAGAGAGCCGAGATTGCATATCGGCTCTGTCAACTCAAAGGCATAGGAACGGTCACCGCCTGGACAATGTCTCTTGAGATCTGTGGTTGGCGAGATATCAAAAATCGAAGACAACTAGCCGCACTAGCTGGTCTTGTACCGGTACCGTATGACAGCGGAAACAGCGAACGAGAACAAGGAATCAGCAAATCAGGACGCGCCGAGTTCCGGTGTTTGATGATCGAGATTGCATGGATGTGGCTTTACTATCAACCCAACAGCGAACTTAGCAAGTGGTACCGGCGACGCTTCGATGACGGTTCGAAACGAAGCCGAAAGCGAGGAATTGTAGCGTTGGCCAGAAAGTTACTGATCGAAACGGATAGAAGGTTGTCGGGCAACTTGCTCGACCAAAGTAAGAGCCGTTGGTTCGAAATGTTAGGAACGTGAAAAGCAGATCATGAAATACAAGAATCTAAACGTGAAAACACAAAAAGGCCAAAAGTGCACATCGATGGTATGGATTTTACGCTTTGAGCTAAAAGCAATTTTTGGAGGCATTCCAAGGCGAGCGAGCCAAAAGACAAGGGAGGGCATCTCTCGATACCCTCCCCATTGCTTCCAGCCTTGGATCGGCGCTCAGGTTGCGTCCCCGCAGAGCCCTATCCTCCGTCCAAGCAAAAACAATTTTAACAAAAACTATTTCCCCCGTGTTGACAAACCAGTACTCATGGAGGGGCTCACCCCCTCGTATCTACCCGTTGACAGTTTTGAGCAACTTGAGCAGCTCAGAATGTTGATGTTACCGAGTTGCCTGCAGCGACTTTGCAGTGCAGCCACGCAGATCGTATGTACCCCCTAGGCCTCGCAAGGGAGCTTGTGGGTGAGCTTGAATCGTGTGGTTGGTCCGGTAATGACTGCGACGCTCGTCGCAGAGTTACCTGAGCTTGGCAGTCTTTCGCGAGCGAAGATCGCAAAGCTTATGGGTGTTGCCCCGATGATTAAGCAATCGGGCAAGTCCGAAGGCAAGCGTCAGGTTCAACTGTTTCCAATCGACCTGCACCCGTTCACGTGCTCGACAAGGTTTGACTTCTCGGCGACTGAGTATTCCCAGCGAAGACAGTGTCCCCACAGAGCTCCGTTGCGTTTGACCCAGCGGTGTTCATCTCAACGCTGCGCGAAGAATAAATCAAATAAAGGATGTTCGGTGCCATGCCTCGAAAAATCCCGGGGGTTCGGGGGCAGAGCCCCTGAGGAGCACTGCTGGAATTCGAAAAATTTCCGATTTTCGAATCGACTCCATTGCCTTATCCTTAGATGGTCGCCCAACCCCTCGCCCCGTTTCGGCCGAGACCAGGGCGAGGGGAGCAAGTTCAAAAGATGTGGGTAAAGTTGAGTGCTCCGACCCTGTGCGTTAAGTACTTAATTAGCAGCGCACGGGCTCGGAGGCCCATGCTACGGTTAGAAAGAACCCGAACCGTGCGTGGAAAGCAATGAAGCCTACCACTTTCCCAATAGGCTCAAAAAAATCGCGCGCCCTTAGGTGAGCGTTGCTCACCTAAGGGTTACCCATGCTCGTTCCAGGCGGACAAGGGTAAAAACTTAAGATTTTCGGTCCAGAGCCCTGGCAACGCGAAACCCGTTAGAGGTTTTCTTTGGATTTACGTACGTCAGCAATCCCGAGCTATCGATCGATGCGTTCGAGCTTGGGCGACAAACGATCAGCAACGCTTGGTATCGGTTGTATAGCCCAAGGCACACTCAAATTTGGCGGGAGTACAGGCAGTACTCAGAGACATTGAACCATCCTGCGGTGGTAATCACCTTCTTTGATGCGTGGGTGTATTGCCAGTGGTTGCGGTGGGACGGTCAGTCGTGTCGGTTGCCTTGGGAGACCGAGTGGGAGTACGCGGCGAAGTACAAGTTTCCCTCCTGGGAACTGGAGTACTGGTGGGAGGGAATATCGGCTTTGAGGAGCCCAGGTTCTGTGGGCGTGTCGAGCAGCGTTGCACAAGAGGCGGACTTGTTCTCGATGCCGGCCGAAAGCTTTTGGAAGTTCGGGGTTAGTAGCATTGTCGAAAGCCCCGGAGTTCTTTGAACCGTGGGGTAAATATGGCAGAAGAGTTGCGAGTCATCGACCAGTTGTACGAGTTGATTCTGTGGACCCATCAACATATCGAGCGATTTCCGCGATCCGTTAAGTTCACGATCGGGAGCCGTATTCAGGACAATCAACTGGAAATCTTGCAACTCCTCATTAAGGCAAAATTTTCGAAATCCAAAGAAGAAACGTTGTTCGATGCCGGAGTCAGGCTTGAGCAGGTAAGGCTTCTTTTTCGCATGTGCAAAGACATACGATTGATCAATATGACTAGCCACGAGTACTCCGCTTGGCAATTGACCGAGCTGGCCAAGCAGGTGCAAGGGTGGCGACGGGCAAGCCAGTCGGCAGCGGTCGCGAATGAAACGTAAAGGGGAGTTATTTCAAGAAATCCACTCGTGGTGTTTTGCTCATTTCGAAGTAGTGCACAGAATCGTGTGCTCAAGTTTAGCGGTTCGGCAAGGAGAAACCGCAATGACGAAACGAAAGTTTTTAACGCCTGCGCAGAAGATCGCGATGGTAAGGGAGCATCTCTTAGATGGGGTGCCTGT
>CAMCMB010000048.1 GCA_945875845.1 Pirellula staleyi DSM 6068 | reverse complement strand
GATTGGAATAGAGGGACAGATGTGGTGCGACTTGGTATGGAATTTCAAAAAGTACTTTGGTCGCGGAAGCGCAGCAGGTTCGCCAGAGAGCCTCAAAAAGTCAGCTTCCCAACGAAATCGCAAATTTGCTCCAGGGCAAAACGCAGCCTCGGGTTGTTTCGCGAGTGGGTGAGTCCATTCACGGTTGATTTTCGCGTGATCTTATATGAGGTGTTGGCGTAGCGATTGGGGCTTTCAGCATAATGCACGGAACTGATTCCCAACGTTTCTACCCATTAAGATGGGAGAAGAACCATTTATTCAACAAGCCTGCGTTTTTTGAAAAGGCCGCCAGTTGGCTCATGCCGGGTGGGCAATTCTTGCTTTACGCTTGTTTGGCTGGCGAATCGCCGATGCGCGAATCGCACCAGCAGCAAGTGATGCGCGTTTGCGAAGGCATGTTTTGCCCTTCGCCTGGCAGTCAGTCTGACTATGTGAGCTTGTTCGAGCGAGCCGGGCTGAAAGTGACGGCAAAGGGTATCTGGACCAATCAAGTCAAACAGACTTAGGAGATTTGCAGAAACCGTGTCGAGAAAACGGGCGTTCGTTACCTCGCCAAAGTGCTGGGCAAGAATCACGCTTTGTTCCTCGATCACGTTGACGCGATTCTCAATGCATATAATTCAGGGGCTATGAAATATGGGTACTTCATCGCCGAGAAACGGACGTAGCGGATCTGCCATAAGACGTATTACGCCGCAAATTCTCGATCACCGAGGACGTTGCAGTCACGGACGATGGATTGAAAATCGCCTTGGTTACGGGTAGTGATATATGGGTGGTAGAATACAAAACTTTGAGAGCCAGAGAGTCACCAAGACCGATGGCAACGAGCACGATGCGGTCTTTGCACCGGATGAACAAGCCTCCTTTTTACATCCATACAACAGGGACAGACGGATGTTTGGAAAGCAACCCAGAAGGAACCGCAAAAGTATTGGTGGCAAAATAATGAATTCAACTTGGAAAAGAGGTTGGTACACGATCGAATTCCCAGCGGAGTTGACACCCAAACTGAGTCAGAGAATCTTGTAGAAACCCCAAGTGTTTGAAAATCGAAAGTCTACTGCAAAATGACCAACGACGAGCTACCATGTCACATCATGTCCCGAAGTGAACTTGTCCAGCAGGGGCTTTTTTTGTCAGGCGGTATTCTTTCTGGAGTTAATGCACGACTTATGGCAATCGAAAAAGCAAATTTACCTCGCGTTATCGTGGTGGGGGCAGGATTCGGTGGTTTGGCTTGCGCCTATGAACTCGCAATCGTTGGCTTCAGCGTGCAAGTGTTCGAGGCACGCGATCGGGTGGGGGGACGGATCCACAGTCTGCATGATTTGATTGCCGACAAAAATGTCGAAGCAGGTGGCGAACTGCTGGGATCAAACCATCCGCATGTGGTTGCATATGCTGCAAAGTTCGGATTTGAATTTTTGGATGTCGCAGAAGACACCGTGGCGCCACCACCGATGATCCTGGGTGGACGGAAGTTGTCACCTGAGGAAGTGACGGCTATCACAACGGAAATCGACGAGGCAGTTGTCCACATGACCAATGACGCCCGTGATGTCTTAGAAGATGAACCCTGGAATACTCCGAACGCTAGAATGTTAGATAGTCGGACCATGGCAGAGTGGATCGAAAAACTGACAATTTCAGAACTTGCCAAGACACTCATGCACGTCCAATTCACCGGCACCAATGGCGTATCCACTTCGAAACAAAGCTATCTCGGAAATCTGGTATTGGTTAAGGGTGGTGGCCTTGAAAAATACTGGACCGATACCGAGGTCTATCGATTGAAAGGAGGCAACCAACAGATTGCGCTACAGTTTGTCAAGGAATTGGGAATAGACCGAGTCACTATGAATTGCCCAATTTGCGAAATCATTTCTACCGACGAGGGGATGATCGTCATTGATGCGCAAGGGAGGAAGCACTTGGCCGACGATGTGGTTTTGGCAATTCCACCAAGTGTTTGGGCCAGCATCAAGTTCACGCCGCCGCTTCCTGAAGTACTTCGTCCGCAACTCGGCAAAAACGTCAAGTATCTGGCGGTGGTCGATAACACGTTTTGGAAGTCCTCCAAATTACCACCTGACGCAACGACGGATGGACAAATCACGCAAGTTTGGCATGGGACCGACGGGCAGGCTGAATCGGGCGAACAAGCCCTTATCGCTTTCTCTGGAGGCCACGAGGCTCAGGCCTGTCATATGCGACCTACCGAAGAACAGGAGAGTGCCTTTGGTAGTGCCTTCGAAGCACTCTATCCAGGATTCCAAAAACACTTTGTAAGGGGCAAGTTCGTGGACTGGATCGGCGATGAATGGTCTCAAGGGGGTTATTCGTTTCCAGCTCCAGGCGAGATCACAACGATTGGACCGATCATTCGCAAGGGACTAGGTCGACTTCATTTTGCAGGCGAACATGCCTGTTATAAATTTGTCGGCTACGCCGAGGGGGCTCTCAACGCTGGTGCGTCACTAGCCAAGCGAATAGCTACACGGGATGGTGTAACGGAGTTCTGATCGACGAGTAGCGACGAGTAGCGACGATCACAAGTCGGGCCGGAGCTTGTCTGCCTCGGGCAATGGTAAGTACGTTCGACTGCTCAGATCTAGATGCGAAATCGAGCTCGACTCGAAAAACAAAGCGGCCTGAATCCAACGGTCGTCGAATTTTTCGAATTACCCCACGGGCTCGAGTTCCTAGATAGGCTTTTGTGCGCTTTCCATTTCGTTTTTGACCAAGCCAACGATGGCGGTATCCAAAATATTTGTTGGCTGCTTAAGTTTGGAATACGTCTGTTGCCGAAGCTCTCCAGCCATTCTCCGTCACCGTGATTCAATGCGTTTCCGATCAGGAGAATGGTTTGATCGCGCACGTTGAAATGCATTTGGGCGTTCACCATTCGTCGGACCTATTCCGTGTGCAGCGAGAGTTTTGTCGAGCAACGAGTGTATGGTTGATTTTTGGAGTGGACCGCCTATCGACGCCCTAGGACACACCAAGAATTTCCCATTGGGCAACGGTGCATTGCTTACAGGATCAAGCTGGCGACCAGTCCAATCAAGCCGCCGAGAACTCCTCCCCAGACGACCAACCATCCCAGGTGCTCTCGAATCATCTCTTGCACGATGTCTTTCACCATCGCCGGAGTAAGTTCGTTAAGCCTTTTTTGAACAATTGCCTCTACCTTTGCTACGATCTCCTCCGATCGATTCGGAAGATTGATACTCGATTCAATTGCTTTTCCCAGCAATGGCGACGCGACAACGCTTTGGATTCCTTGTCGGATGTTGTCTTCGAAGGGTTTTCGAAGAGGTTCGAGAGCTTTGGGACCACCAAACATTCCCAGCATCCCGCCGAACGGTGAAGCCAGCACCGCCTTAACCAATTTCTCAAACATCGCGTCGTAGTCGACTATGTTCATAATTGGGGTTGGGTCCAAAGTAAGTTGCCTGTTCTCCGACTGCGAGTGAAAAAAGCTCTCGACTTTTTCCCGAGTGAAGAATTCGTTCATGATCAAATTGCGAATGCCCAACTTGAATTCCTCAAATCGGCCCGGGATGACGCCAGAACCATAAAGTCCAGGTACCCTTTCAAAGAGCATGTAGATTGCAAGCCAATTGGTGATCGCTCCTGATGTCGCATACAACCCAATTTGACGAATCGGGTTCGCGATGGGAAAGCTTGAAGGAATGGCGTATCCAACTCCAATCAACCCCACGGAGACCAAGTTGGTCACAAGACTCATGTTCAGTTTCATTGATCAATTGCGATAAGGTAACGAGGACGAAGGAGAAAAAAGCACGGAATGTGCGAAGGGGGGCGCTCTTAAAAGAAAACACATTTGATCCATGCCACTGGCTTTGTGCCAGTGGTATTTGACCCTCGCCCTGGCATCAAGGTAACGATCCCCTGGGCTAAACCCAGGCGCATTCGATGCATGCCATCGATTTTGGTTGCGGGCGTTTCGCTATACTGAAGCGTTGAATCGGATTTACTGGCTGCCTCACCCTTTCATTCGTCTGATGCTTATGCGAACCGTGCTCATCTGGTTTCTTATCTCCCTGTTCTCTACGGGATTCATCCATCGCTCTAGGTCGCAAGCCGACGAACACGCGTTGCCGGAGTGGTTTGCGGTCGATGACCCGGCTATCTCCCGATACCAATTTTCGAAACAAGTGATACTCAAGGAGCCCGTGCTGAGCGGACAATTGAAGTTTGCTTCGGACTTTGCTCGTGCCTCCATTACGATAAACGACAGGAAGGTTCTCCACGTCGAGCCCTACTGCCAGTTGCAATCCCTCGACGTCACTCAATGGCTTATTGCCGGTACCAATGTTCTTAAAATCGACGTACAACGCCTTCCTGGACCAAGTGCCGTCGCCTTCGATCTCGACTTGCGATTGAGCTCCGACCGATCCATTCGAGTGCCGTCGGACAAATCGTGGATTGCTGAATCGACGGAACAAGCGTCGCCCAACATAAAGACGCTGGGCAAGGTGCGAGCCGAACTGTGGGGCGAGGGGCGTCGCGACATAACGCTTTCTCCGCTCGAAAATTACGAACAGTGGCGACAAGCCTCGGGCACCGACGAACGGGCTGTGAAACCGAAGTTTTGGACGGCACCCGGTTTTGAAGTGGAACTATTGCATACAGCCGACGCGGAAGAAGGGTCCTGGATTAGCCTGACTTTTGACGAAAAAGGGCGAGCGATACTCTCGCGCGAGGATCAAGGCTTGTTGCGAATGACGCTCGACAAATCGTACCAAAGCGTAGAACGCGTGGAGACGATCGACGTCGACTTGAAGGAATGTCGAGGCCTCGTTTTCCAAGAGTCAGAACTTTTCGCCAACGCCAATAACTCGAAGACCCTCTACCGATTGCGTATCGATGAGGCTGGTCAAGTCGAGGACTTGACTCCTATACGTGAGTTTCCTGGAAGTGTCGGGCATGGTCGCAATGACTTGACGATCGATAAAGGTTGGTTGTACGAGATCAATGGCGACAGTGTCGACTTGCCAAACGAGGACATACTCGATTTGACGTCGCCGGTGCGACATGGATCCAACGAGGGTTCGCGGCGCGAAGGTCATTTGCTCCGAATGCAAATGAGCACAGGGCAATGGCAAGTCGTTTGTGGTGGATTGCGCAATCCGTATGGCATCGCAGTACTTCCAAGCGGAGATCCAATTACCTTGGATGCGGACAACGAATACGATATGGGGACCCCTTGGTATCGCCCCACTCGCGTCGTAGCTTTGTTGCAAGGAGGTGATGTTGGCTATCGGACCGCTGGGAACAAATTACCCCCTCGGTTTCACGATCAACCAGAAAACGTGCCTCCGGTGCTAACGATCGGGCGCAGTTCGCCCACGGCCGTTTTTTGTGATCCCGCGTTAGCGTTTCCACCGCCGTATCGAAATGCTTTGTTTCTTCTGGACTGGACTTATGGACGAATCCTTGCGGTCCACCTCGTTCCTCGCGGGGCAAACTGGCGGGCACAAGCGGAGTTGTTTTTGCAAGGTAGACCGCTCAACGTCACGGACGTGGCGCGCGGGCCAGACGGAGCCATGTATGTGATTACGGGTGGACGCAAAACGCAATCGTCGCTTTACCGAATCGCAGCGAATACCGCTTCCGACCCGATTGCTGCAAACTTGAGTGCAACAGACGAAACGCATGAGCGGGATACGGTGCAATTTTCGTCGTTGCAACTCGCAAAACGCAAAAAGCTGGAAGAGGTTTCGCGGATTCGAGAATCGAAGGATTTGGTATGGATTCTCGAGTGTCTTGCCGATGCGGATCCTGCGATACGACATGCGGCCAGGATTGCAGTCGAGAGATTGCCAATCGAACAATGGCGAATCCTCATTCAGGAAACGGATAACGAAGCATTATGGCTATACGGAAGTTTGTCACTCGCTCAATCGATGGATTCCGCCGATGCCCAGGCGGTACTAGATCGATGGCTTGGTTGCAAGGTTGCATCGTTCGGCTTGTCGGAGCGATTCGTTTGGTTGCGGCTTTGCGAATTGTGCCTGCGTACGGACAAGAGTGTTGTTGCTCGTCGCAATTCCGAAGTCATTGAGAAATTAATATCTATTTGGCCCGATTCCGTAACACTCCAGGTCGCGACCGAAGGCACGACGATTCAGTTGCGGCAACGCTTGGCCCAAGTACTCGGTCAGTTGAATGCCCAAGATTCGATTCCGCTCGTGTCCAAAGATCTGTTTTCGAGTCAACTCCAAGAAGATAAGATCGCCGGCTTGCTAGCGTTGCGACACCAACGCGACGGGTGGACCGAGGCAACCCGCCGCCAACAATTTCAATTGCTTCGAGAAAGTGAACGCATGGTCGGTGGAGAAGGGCTCCCCAAATTTATGGATGCTATCCGAACCGACTCCTTGAACTCTCTTTCGGACGGCGAGCAGACGATTGTCGCAGAAGTTCTCGACGCGAAATCCGATGAAAGGGTCGAGAGTGTTCAGGCTCGTTCGCTTATCAAGAATTGGGTGACCGAAGATCTTGGCGACATCACCTCGCAATTCGTGGTTGAGGGTAACCGCGAGCGGGGGGCGAAAATATTTAAGGAAGCCAATTGTGCGCGCTGCCATCGGATCGGAAGCCTTGGCAAATCCGTTGGGCCCGACCTGACATTTGTAGGTCGAAGATTTAATCCTCGGGACTTACTCGAATCGATTTTGACTCCCTCGCGGAGTGTTGCCGAAAACTATCGACTCGACGCCGTACTCACGCGGTCTGGTACGGTTCATATCGGACGAATACTAATCGAAGGGGACTATCGCTCGGAAAACCTGAGGATTCAAATAGATCCTCTTCGCGACAATTCCATCATTGAAGTCAATAAACGCGAGATCGAAGCGCACAAGCAATCCGAGCGGTCGCCAATGCCCGACGGTTTGTTGGACGCTTTCAATCGCGATGAGATACGCGATTTGATTGCGTATCTGCAAAATCCGACTTGATCGCTCGGGCACTGTCCAGCATTGATTTTTGGGGTACGCCCTAAGTTGTACGCCCTAAGTTTTACGACGCTCCGCGTAGTAGGAATCACGACGCGTAGCGTCGTGCAACTAAGCTTGCCAATTATAAGTCTTGCCGATACAAGTACCAACAACTGACCGTTAGCATCACGACCACAAAGGCTAGATTGCTCCAAATGGGCGTCCATGGATCGGAGACAACCTTGGGCACATCCAAGTCATTCCGGTCGATAGCGATTGTCTTATTCTTCGGATTCTTTAGTACATACTCGATGGTTTCGTTGACCGCCGCGGGCTTGGGATTCACTTGGTAAAACGGATTGATAACGTAGGCAAAAACAGACTCTGCAATCCCAAGTTTTGGGTTTCGAGAAAGCAGCGATTTTTGGCTGTCCAGGTCCACTAAATCAGCACGTTTCCCTGAGTGCGCGATCCAAAGTTGATCGCTTTCATTGAAATGAATCGCTAACGCATTGCCTTGCCCAGTGACGGATGGTTTTGTGCATTCTTCCCCATCTGCATCCACTTCCCAAAGCGTGCCCTCCGTGGTTAGCAAAACAAATCTTCCCTTCGAATCGACTTTGATTTGCCTGAAAGAGGCTTCACCAACGTCTTCGAGTCTCTTTCGAACTTGAAGCGTGTCGACATCGATCACGAACGGCGCAATACCGATTGGGCAGACGATGCAGGTGCGGTCGTTCGTGCCGAGAATTGCAACCGTCTCAGCAGGTATCTCCAGAGATCCCTTCCCGACCTCTTCCAGCATATCATTTTGAATCGTCCAGTGCTTAAGCTTGCCCCGCGAATAGGTGATGACATGTTCCATGGAAGGGGCAACGCCAATGTCCATGGGTCGAGCTAAATCCCAGTTTTTGGGAGTAAGCAACTTGTAGGCTGGGAGCACGGTCTTTGCGATTCCGAAGCCAAATCCGCCCAACATCGATTTTTGTTGCTCTGCCCTGGCGGCCGTTTCGGCATCATACGCATATAAACCGTCTTGCGCAAAAACGCCGAATGTGTTCTTCCACGTGAAGAATTGTTGCGATTCCGGTGGCAATTCGGCACCGCTGTCCAGTCGTCCGTCATCCCAGATCTTGGTTTTGAAGGTCGTATCGTTCGGGTCTTTTAGATCGGGTGCACGGCAAATTTCGAGCGATGTATTCTCGCCGCTCCTAAACCCAAACGGCATCTGTCTTGACCGACCAAAATAGATCGCGCTGTCATTTGAGACCCAAACAGGCCCAAGGATTTTTTGTCCATTCCGTTCCCCAAACGCAATCTTCCATTGTTTGCTCTCATCATCCCAAAACTGAAGTCGTCCTTGTTGCGTGCCGATCATGGTCGTATCTCCAACGGAGTAGATTCTTTGGGTTTGATTTTGCAAATTCAGATTCAAATCGAAGAAGAAATGAATCCACCCTACCCCTAAACACAGCGCCCAAAACATGGCAGTTACCACCACGCAAATGATTGGGTTCTTCCAAATGAGTCCGACGAGAGCAGACACAGAATAAAAAATCATGAACATAAATATAAACAAAGGGATGCACCAGAGAATCCCTCGGTTCCAAATGTCGAGTCGAATGCCGGCGTACAAATAAAGGCCGATCAACAGATAGACAATATTGAACGCAACGAATGTGCATCCTCCTACAAATTTCGTGAGGAAGAGAAAGCTGCGGGAAATCGGCTTACTGAGCAATAGGTGTAATGATCCCGGTTGAAACATGTCCGGAATCATGGGGCTCGTAATAATAATGGCAACGAACATCGCTCCGATCCCAAGCCCAAGTCGCATCACGAGCGGGAAAATAATGGTTTCAATGAACGGTTTTGCTTGGTTGATTGAGAGAGGCAACGCGTTGCCAAGCTTGATGCCACCGTACGTGACCCAAGAAGCCTGTCCAGACGACGATTCAATCGATCCTTCGAAGGCAAGATCGATCAGCCCTCGATTGAGTCGCTCAAGTTCGACTGCAGATCGATTCTCGTTTTCGACCACATCCTTGAGTTCGGACCGTTTGTCGGCAGTCGGCCAGACCTCCTTGTCATAAAGACCCTTGACCAGCAGTAATTTGTTGAGCGAGTCGATTAGTTTTCCGACGGAGATGCGTGTCTGATTCGCCTGTCGGTCCTTAAGATTCCTTTGGAATTCCGGGTCTAGTTTTGCAAAAACGGCTTTTTGCTTGCGTGTTCCTTTTCCGGCCGAAGCGGCAGCGAGTTGGTCCAAGATCGTTTTTGGAGACTTGATATTGGTGCCGTTGAAAGCGTAGCTTTCCCCTTGAGAAAGGGATAGGGGGAAGATCGCCGCTAAGATCAACGTCCAAGCAATCAGGAGTATCCACAAAACTTTTGAGCTGACCGATTCCAGAAAACTGTCGTATAGGATCGCGAAATAAGGCTTCATTTAATTCTCTTTGGGTTGAGCACTGGCGGAGCCGACAATGCTCATAAACACTTGTTCTAGCGTTGGCCGGAATCTCTCCATGCGATAGATGCTCACCGACGCGGCTCGCAGTTGGTCGACGACTTTGTCCACGTTCTCTTGATTGGACGCATCAACTGCAATGCGCTGAATGGCGGACTGCGAATCGTTGGAGTCTTGAACGGTTTGTATTCGGCTGATAACACAATTTTGTGTAGCGTCTTGAACTTGCTGCGCTGAGCCCAGCACTTCGACGATGACAGTCGCTTTGCTCGCGTCAGGATGGTTCTGGATCAACTCGTCGATCGTACCGATGCCTCGGAGTTTTCCCAACGCCATGATGGCGACTCGGTCGCAGATAAGCTCGACTTCTTGGAGAATATGACTATTCAGGAATACCGTCTTGCCTCGCTGCTTGAGTTGGCAAAGAACGTCTCGAATTTGCGAGCGACCCATTGGATCAAGTCCGTCCGTAGGTTCATCGAAAATGAGCAAATCGGGGTCATGCAACATCGACTGGGCGAGTCCAAGGCGTTGTCGCATCCCTTTCGAGTAACGTCGAACAGGTTCATGTTCGCGACCCGTTAGACTGACCAGGTCGAATAGTTCTCGCTCTTTCGATGCGATTTGTGCATCGGACATTTCGCTGAGGCGACCGTAAAAATAAAGGGCACTTCGACCGGTGTGGTGCCTCGGAAATATCAAGTTTTCAGGAAGGTAACCGATTTTACGTCGGGCGGATTTGCTGCCAGCGGACATGTCCAGAACGCGGGCTGTCCCTTGATTGGGGTGTAAAATACCAAGTAGTATCTTGATAAGTGTGGTTTTGCCCGCACCGTTTGGGCCCAGGAGTCCAAAAACTTCGCCCCGCTGAACTGAGAGAGTTATGTCGTTGAGAGCATTGTGAAGTTTCCGAAAAACCAAGCCTTCTTTGTAGGTCTTGGAAAGGTCTGCTACTTCAATGGCCATGGCCGATGATTGCATGAATTCACTCTAGGTCAAATGGAGGCTGGAGTTCCCGCCGTATTCTAATCGATCGGAAACGATTCGAAATGTCGGCAATCACGAAGTCATTCAAATTCGCTGGCTTTGAGAGAATATTGGAATCCGCGCAAAGGGAGTATCCAATTCGGGAGACAATCCTGATAAACTATGCATTGCGGCGAGTGCAAAGTGGAAAACGACTCGGGGGACCGGATGGCTCGCTCAGACTTCCAACCCAATCGACACTTCACACTCCTTACGTGACTTAAAGCGTGCCCACCAGTACATAGGTATTTTCCACCCTGCCGATAGCGTTAACATCCTCCATACCAGATGCGTCATGACGCGTCGGACCATTTTTACTCATTGGATTCGCATGTATCTCCGCTTTGCCAAAAGATTGCTTTTTGAAACCGACAAGCGTCTTCTTTGGAAACTCGCCTACTTGGCTGGTTTTCGCGGAATGAGGAGCGTTCAAAAACACAAGGCGCGTCTCAAACGGGGCGAGTTCTTTCCTCCATTTCTCTACATATCAATCATCAATACTTGCAATTTGCGTTGCCAAGGTTGCTGGGTTGATGTCGCGGCAAAACAAACGAAAATTGATTTCGCCGCCATGAATAAGACACTCAATGAAGCCAAGGCGATGGGAAACGTCTTTTTCGGCATTCTGGGTGGTGAACCTTTCATGCACAAAGAGTTACTTGATATTCTCGCCGCCCATCCGGACGCGTATTTTCAAGTCTTTACAAATGGACACTTCATCACGGACGAGGTCGCCAAACGACTTCGGCAACTTGGAAACGTGACGCCGCTCATCAGTGTCGAAGGCTCACAGATCGTGAGCGATCAACGCAGAGGTCGTGACGGCGTGTTGAGCAAGACGATGGAAGGCTTGCAAAATTGCCTCAACAACAAGGTGATGACGGGAGTTTGCACAAGCGTTTGCAAGACCAACATTGACGACTTGCTCCAAGATGAATGGGTCGATCGGCTCGTTGAGATGGGTGTGATGTACTGCTGGTTCCACGTCTTTCGGGTTGTCGGCCCAGAAAGTTCGCCTGAACTTGCACTCAATACCGAAGAGCTTGGTCGCGTCCGAGAGTTCGTCGTCAATACGCGAGTGAAGAAGCCGATTATTGTTGTTGACGCGTATCATGATGGACAAGGACGCGCTCTTTGCCCAGCCGTGACTGGCTTTACTCACCATATCGGACCAGGCGGTCACATCGAACCCTGTCCGATCATTCAGTTGGCAAAAGAATCCATTCACGACGGTAGACCGCTTCGCGAAGTATTCCAAGAAAGCGAATTCCTGCGAGATTTCCGTGAGACGGTTTCAAAGCACACCCGAGGATGCGTCGTCCTGGAAAGACCGGACCTGCTGGAATCGTTGGCAGCCAAACATGGCGCACGCGATACCACTCAACGGCAAACGGCGCTAAAAGAAATTGCCGCGATCACGCCACGCCGCAGTCAATATGTACCTGGCGCAGAGATACCAGAACGCTCTTGGGCATATCGTCTTGCGAAATGGTATGCCTTTCACGATTATGGAACGTATACTAGAAACTTCGACGCAAAAGACTGGGTTGACCCGGATGCAATTGAGTCGAAATTGGAAACAACAGCAGAGCCTTGTTGTGGCTCGATCGGTTCAAGCGGATCCTGCTGCAACGAGCCGAGAGTCTATTCACCCACGCTTCCCTCCTAGAAACCCACCTGAGTATTCACCTAAATGAAATCCTTATTCCGATTTTGCGCAATTTTCTCTGCGGTCGTCGCATTCACAACCGCCTCTGCACTACCAACTCAGGCCGGCGAAATTCCCATTTTCAACGGCAAAGATTTCAGTAACTGGCACGGTCGCTCCACCACCGATCCCGCCAAGTACCCAACGATCGATGCGGCTCAAAAAGCCAAATGGGATCAAGAGATCAAAGACCACTGGAGCATCGTTGATGGCGTGATCGTCAACGATGGCAAGGGAGCCTACCTAACCACGAATCAGGAATTCGGCGATTTCGAATTCTCGTTTGAATACTGGATCGTGGCAGGATCGGACTCCGGCGTCTACTTGCGAGGCGTACCTCAAGTTCAAATCTGGGACCCAGACGCCGCCAACAACAAGCCTAATGGCAACGAAAAGGGGAGCGGCGGCCTTTGGAACAACCCAGCCGGTTGGGCTGGCAAAGATCCTCTCGTGCGAGCCGACAAACCGATCGGCGAATGGAACGCCATGCGAATTCGTCTCATCGGCGAAATCTGCACCGTATGGCTCAACGATAAGTGTGTGGTCAAGAATGCGCGACTCCACAACTACTTCGCCAAGGGAGAGCCACTCAATGCAAAAGGTCCTATCCAGCTTCAAACGCACGGTGCCGAAATTCGTTGGCGCAATTTGAAACTCGTCGAGTTCAGCGGCGAAGAAGCGAACGCATTGCTTCGAAAGAGCGAAGAAGAAACGCTTGCGGACGCAGGCCAAAAATTCGAGTCTTTGTTTAACGGAAAAGACCTTACTGGGTGGGCCGGTTCGACCGACAACTACACCGTCACAGACGGTACCATCCAATGCCAAAAAGGCAAAGGTGGCGTCCTCCACAGTGAAAAAGTATTCAGTGACTATGTCATGCGAGTCGACTTTCAATTGCCACCTGCTGGCAACAATGGGCTTGTCGTTCGTTACCCAACCAAGGCCGACTTCGATGCGATGCCCAAAGACAAGCGATCCACCGACGGTGCCTACGTCGGCATGACCGAGTTGCAAGTGCTGGACGATGGACACCCGAATTACAAATCGCTCGATCCACGCCAAGCCCACGGAAGCGCCTACGGGATGGCAGCGGCCAAGCGAGGTTTTTTGAGACCCACGGGTCAATGGAACCACGAAGTCGTTACCGTCCAAGGTTCGACGATCAAGGTTGAATTGAACGGAACTCAAATCCTCGATACAGACCTTTCCAAGGTGACTGAGTATATGGCCAACAGCCCGCATCCAGGCAAGGATCGAACGAGTGGGCATGTTGGCTTCGCAGGCCATTCCGATCCCGTTCGATTTAAAAACATCGAGATTCGATCGATCGCCAAGTAAGTTGTTGTTCACTCGGTTTGGATTGAGAGGGTACCCGGACTCATGGGAGTTCGGGACTTTGCCATGGTATTCGCCTAAGCCTCACAACTTCGGCATACGCAATAGTGGCCTCAATCCGAGCCGCGCAGAGCATAACGCATTGTTTTTCCAAAGGTCCTAACTTTTACTTTCCCACGGCAATTTTTTATCTTGAGATCCATTAGCTCGTTTCGCATTCGGAAAGGTTTGGCTGTCACGGTTGTCTCGCTGCTTGCTTCGTCCGTCGTCGCAGAGGATTCCGAACGCATCTTGACAGTCAAAGACTCGGTGGCCGCCAAGCCGGAGGAGATGAAGCGATACGTTGAACTGATCGAGCACACCTCCGCCAAAATCGAGATGGTGCCCATTCCGGGCGGTAAGCTTGCGATGGGAAGTCCTGAGTCCGAACCCGATCGACGTGCGGACGAAGGCCCAGTGCACACGGTCGAACTTGCTCCGTTCTGGATGGCAAAATACGAGATGACCTGGGACGCGTACGACGTCTGGATGTCCGATCTCGATGTCTTCGCTCGCGAAGTGAATAAGCTTCCAAATTCTCCGCGCGACGAGATCGCAGATGAATTTCAAAAGAGCCAACCGACGAAACCCTATTGCGATATGTCCTTTGGCATGGGGAAACGTGGCTTCCCCGCCATTTGCATGACCCAGCATGCGGCGAGAACCTATTGCAAGTGGCTTTCGGCCAAAACCGGACGTTATTATCGATTGCCAACCGAAGCAGAATGGGAATACGCGTGCAGAGCGGGTACTACCACTGCCTATTCGTTCGGCGATGATGCGAGCCAGTTGAAGGAGTATGGTTGGTTTGCTGAGAACGCCGGCGAAGGATACAAACAAGTCGGCAAGAAGAAACCGAATCCATGGGGTTTGTACGACATGCACGGCAATGTGGCGGAATGGGTACTGGACCAATACGTTCCGGAAGGCTTCCCGCTGGATCTGCTCAAACCGGTCAACCCACTGTTGGTTCCAAAGACGCTTTACCCTCGAACGGTGCGAGGCGGAGGCTGGGACAAAACCGCAATCGATTGTCGAAGCGCCGCAAGAGAAGGGTCCACCGAAGACTGGATAGCGCAAGACCCGCAGTTTCCGGTTAGTATATGGTATCTGACGGACGCACTGCACGTCGGTTTTCGTATCGTTCGACCGTTCGATGAACCGACGACCGAAGAGAAAAAAACATTTTGGGATTTTTCCGAGCCCATTCAAAAGGAACGGCCAATCCCTCTCGAACGATAAACGATTTTGTTTTCAGCCGTGGGATCGGCTTCTAGCCTGTCATCTTCAGCTTGACAGTCCGGAAGCCTATCTCACTCATTTTCCCCTCCATCCTCCCTCATGCTTATTAGGAGCAAGATTATGTCCCACCAAGATCCAACGGCATCGAACAGCGACGCATCGCGTCGATCCTTTTTAAAGAACACGAGCGCTGTCGCTACAGCCGGCGTTCTTGCATCCAACCTCTCGCGAAGCGTTCATGCAGGCGAGGACAACAAGATCCGCGTCGCTTTGGTAGGCTGTGGAGGCCGTGGCTCGGGAGCCGCAGCCAATGCGTTACAAGTGAAGAACGGCGAAATCGAGTTGGTGGCCATGGCCGATGTTTTCGAACACAAACTAAACAGTTGCTACGGAGCATTGATCAATCAATTCCCAAAATCGGTCAACGTGCCGGACGATCAAAAGTTTGTCGACTTCCAAGGCTACAAGAAGGCCATGGATTGTTTGCGTCCAGGTGACGTGGTCATTATGGCAACGCCGGTTGCATTCCGAGGTATTCAATTCGCTTACGCAATTTCCAAGGGACTCAATGTCTTCATGGAAAAACCGGTGACTGTAGATGGGCCAGGCAGCCGGCGAATGCTCGAACTAGGCAAGGAATCGGTCGCCAAAAATCTCAAGGTTGGTATTGGTCTTATGTGCCGCCACTGCGACGCGAGAACCGAGTTGTACAAGCGAATCAAGCAGGGGGAAATCGGTGAAATTCTGTTGATGAGAGCCTACCGCATGGCCGGACCAACAGGGTCGGCGGCGACCGGCAAGAAACCAGAAGAGATGAGCGAATTGATGTATCAAATCAATCGATTCCATGCGTTCCTCTGGGCAAGCGGCGGCGCGTTTAGCGACTTCCTGATTCACAATATTGATGAATGCTGCTGGATGAAGGATGCGTGGCCAGTCAAAGCGCAAGCCAGCGGCGGTCGTCACTATCGAAACGAAGATGTCGATCAGAACTTCGATACCTACTCGGTTGAGTATACGTTTGGCGACGGTACGAAACTGATGCTCAACGGTCGAACCATCCCTGGTTGCAAAGATGAATTTGCAAGCTACGCACACGGCACCAAGGGGTCGGCCATTATTTCTACCGCTTCGCACTCGCCTGCCAAGTGCAAGATTTATAGCGGTCAATCGTTTACCAAAGCAAATCTACTATGGCAATATCCACCCAATGAGCCGAGCCCATATCAATTGGAATGGAACCATCTCATCAAGGCCATTCGAGAAAATGAGTCGTACAATGAAGTTGAACGCGGCGTGCAAGCGTCGATCGTTACCAGCATGGGCCGGATGGCTGCTCACACGGGCGTGGAAATCACCTACGACCAAATGCTCAATTGTGAGCATGAATTTGCACCCGGCCTGGAAAATCTGAATTTCAGCAGCCCAGCCCCAGTGCAAGCCGGTCCAAACGGCCTTTATCCAGTGCCGCAGCCAGGTATTATCACCGACCGCGAATATGCGTAATGGATATCTAGCCCAACGGGCTTAATCATCGTAGCCCAGGGCTGAGCGCAGTGCCGCCCTGGGTTGTCGTTTACGGTATCAGCCGGAACGCGTTAGTGTCCGGCCTGCGGAATCAGCTAACGGGCCCGGAGAGCCGAAAGATTCTATGCCGGTTGTGATAGTAGATCGGATCATCGAATTGCAGCAACGATGACACAAGCTCCTCCACAACGTGAACCTTCTTGACGAACGTCCGAATTCATCGAGTGCGAGGAGTGATCATGGCGACGGCCAAGCCACCGCGACCGAGCACTTCGATGCAATTCATTGCTCGCACTTGGTTCATTTTCGCAGCTGGCAATTGATCCAACGAACGATTCAACGAAGTGGTGTTGAAAACTATTTTGTAGTATTCGAAGAAATGCTCTTCATGGAAAAATGTGCATAATCCCCTGTCTCGGGCGGGGCATTAGATGGAAAAACCGCGACCAAAATTCTCACTTGCTTTTGCTTTTCCGAATAGCCAAATCGAACAACAGCATCTACCTTCTCGCCAGCAAGACGCTTGCCGCTTGGTAAGGCCCCTCCGTTTCGCAACGGCAGGCTCTTTCCTATCCACTCGATCCCGCGTTTCCTACCAGATTTCTTGTCGATGAAGTCGTACCATTGACCTGGGCCAAACGAGTATCCCATAATCTCAGCGTCTGTTGCGTCTTCTTTCAACTTGACCGTTGAAAGAAGCTCAATCGCTGATTTAAGCTTCAGATCCGACTTATCCACTACTGTACCTTCACTGAGCTGGAAATTTATCACCTCGCCTTTGCGAGAAACACTAAAGGTAACTTCCGGCCCCGAGGGATGTGGTTCGGGTTCAATCTGGCTAATCAGTGTATTGAGGCGTTCGGCATCTGGATTCGACACCCCTATCTTTTTGAAGACTAGCTTCTTCAAGGCCTCTCTCTCAGCATCCGTTTTAGGGGGACCTCCTTTCGCTTGCTCACTCAATGATGGATCACTTTGGATCGCTTTCATAAATCGTTTATTCATATCATCCATGAAAGCCAAATCTTCGGGTTTATGCCCTTCCTGAAGACGTTGTACTGAAATCAATTTAGTAGGGAACAGTTTCGCCAGCGCACGAACCTCGTTTTCATCTGCGATTAATGGTTTGAGTTGCATAGAAAGCAAAACTGCGCCAACTAACAAACAACACCGAACGCTAGGTTTGGTACAAACGGATCTATCGAAGGCAATCGCGGGGCTCATGTAAGATGTATCCCTTGAAGTTAGTGCGGTGCGAACTTGTTTTTATCCCTGTTTGGGACGGTTGTCCCTGAAGTTTGGGGAACCATCTCTGATTTGTCAATTTAATTATCCCTGATTCCACCCAATTATCCCGGTTTCATTGTGGAGCCCAAAACCTGCGGTCCATCAGGGATAATTAATCATTCCTGATTTCAGGATGA
The DNA here is from genome assembly GCA_945875845.1 of Pirellula staleyi DSM 6068. Classification (GTDB taxonomy): domain Bacteria; phylum Planctomycetota; class Planctomycetia; order Pirellulales; family Pirellulaceae; genus JBKCUI01. The sequence goes on along the minus strand of CAMCMB010000048.1, from coordinate 35,765 downwards.
TCCTTCGACAGGTCGGCACGTACGTAAGAGCTTGGTCCCTTTTTGAAAATTTTGAGGCCAATGTTGACGGTCGCGAATGGACCCAGGCTGCTGGGTCGATTCCTAGCTTCGAGTCGCGATCGTCTGCGGGACGTTGCGCAGCGGATTGGCGTTCGGCATCTTGCGAACGTCGGTTAGCGCTTGGTGATAAAACATCTTTAGAAGTATGCGAAGCACGTGCGAATTCGCCGCTGCGCAGAGTCGGATTTTTCAAGCCGGGAGATGAGGTCACTTATCAAGCCGCGAAGCAGGCTGCTTTTGCCCCTCATGACCTTGTGTCATGAGAAGCAAAGTTTGGTAGGCTAACAATCCATCGCCGCCAGGCGGTTGAAGCCCCCTCACGACCTGGTGTCGTGGGTCGCTGAAGTTTCGAACGTGGCGGGGCCGAGGAAACTTTCCTCACCCATGTGGCAAGCACATGGGGGCCGGAACCGCTTCGCGGTTCGACTTGGTTTAGCAGACCAAACTTGCTGACCAACGACACAAGGTCGTTGGGGCAGGGACGCTCGCTGCGCTAGCGTTGATGGATGCTGACGGGTGGTTGCAAGCTGACGGTTCCCGCGCATTCGACTCATTCGAACGATGACAATCTTGCTAGAAGTGCAGCCTTCACTGCTGGCCACTCCGTTGCGATCACGCTGAAATAGGTCGTGTCGCGGACATAGCCATCTTGAACGATCATGTGGCGACGAAGTGTGCCTTCCTCGCGCGCGCCCAGCTTGGCTATTGCGGCCCGCGAATGTGCATTGCGCGCGTCCGTTTTCAGTTCGATCCGGTTTAGTCCAAGCGTCTCGAACCCGTATTGAAACAAAAGGTATTTGCACGATGGATTAACGACACCGCCCCAGAATCGAGGTGCATACCAAGTGGCGCCTATCTCAACCCGCTTGTGAGTGGATTCGATGTTGAGATAGCGGGTGGAACCAACAACTTGGTTTTTCATGATGTCGATCACGGTCCAAACCAACTCGGTCGATTGGCAAAGTGACCCATCCATCCACGCGTCGAAACCATCCCCAGATAGATCTGTCGGCATATAGGTGAAAATGTTGGCATCCTCATTTGCCGCAGCGCGCAGGCGCTCTCGGTGATCCTTGGCAAGCGGTTCCATCCGAACAAATGGGTTTTGCAGGATCGGTGTTGCTGGATTCACAATGGTAGGGTTCATAGATTCGTTAACTCGCAAGTGTTTGCGGGCTCAACACCATTCTCAAGACGGCCAACAAATCCGCCTTGGCAACAATCTGTGCATCGGTCTCGGGTATTGGTACTGGGGGTTGCTTTCCGTATTTGACCGGCATGGAAGGTTTAGTCGCCTGATTCGGAGTTTGAGTTGGGACTCGCAACGGCCAATAAGCGTGTTGCCCATCGGTGATTCGCAACTTGCCGTTGTGCTTTCTTGCCAACTGCTCGATTCGCCGTGGGTCGGTAAATACAAACGCCAAGTAACTGTCTTCGATTCCGACATAGCGTATCGACCACAAGGCAGCGTCCATTCGCAATTCCGCCACGTCCAGCAATCGCTCTACCAGCGTGGGCGGGGTACCGAATCGATCGTTGAGTTCTTGACGAATGTCTGCAATCGCATGGACGTCGTGTAGCCTGCTCAAGCGCCGGTAGACATCGATCTTGTGCCGCATTTCCGGAATGTACTCGCTGGGCAAGAATGCTTCCACCGGCAAATTGATCTCGACGTCGATGTTCAACTTAGGGGGTTGACGTGTGAGTTGACGGACAGCACCTTCGAGTAACTGGCAATAAAGTTCGTAGCCGACGGTCGCGATATGCCCGCTTTGCTGTGTGCCCAATAGATTACCGGCACCACGAATCTCTAAATCTCGCATGGCAATACCGAACCCAGCACCCAATTGCGAATACTCTTCGATCGCGTGCAGGCGTCTCGCGGCGTCTGGATTGAGATGACGATTGCGATCGACCAACAAATAGCAGTGAGCCTGGTGCTTGTAACGTCCAACCCGTCCTCGCAATTGGTGCAATTCCGCGAGGCCATAACGATTCGCTTCGTCGATGAAGATTGTATTGGCGTTTGGAATATCCAGCCCGCTTTCGATGATAGTCGTTGCCAACAGAATGTCGGCTCGGTGCTCGATGAAGTCGATCATGACCTGCTCCAACGCCCCTTCGGGCATCTGTCCGTGGCCGATGAGTATTTTTGCCTCGGGCGCGATTCTCTGGAGCCGGGCAGCGATGGAGTGCATGTCTTCAATACGGTTATGCACGAAGAAAATTTGGCCGTCCCGATTCAGTTCACGCAATATGGCATTGCGAACGAGCCCATCATCAAATCGAACAACACGCGTCTCTACGGCCATGCGTTCTTCGGGTGGCGTCTCGAGATTCGATATGTCCCGAACGCCGAGAAGCGACATGTGGAGCGTTCTGGGGATTGGAGTCGCGGACAAAGTCAGAATGTCGACCATTGTCGTAGTCTTCTTGATTCGCTCTTTGAGCTCGACGCCAAACTTTTGCTCTTCATCGATAACCAGGAGGCCCAGATTAAAGAACTGTACGTCTGCAGATGCCAATCGGTGCGTTCCGATGACGATATCCACCTGTCCATGCGCCAGCCGCTTGACTGTTTCTTTTTGTTCCTGACTGGTTTCGAAGCGGCTTAGTTTTGCAATTTCGAAAGGGAACTCGGCCATCCGTTTTTTGAATGTCTTGTAGTGTTGTTCGGCGAGGACCGTCGTTGGGACCAGCACCGCAACTTGATAGCCGCTTTCAACGGCTTTGAAAGCCGCTCGCATCGCAACTTCGGTCTTTCCAAAACCGACGTCGCCGCAAATCAGTCGCTCCATCGGCCTGGTTGTCATCATATCGGCTTTGGTGGCCGCGATGGCCGTCAATTGATCCGGAGTTTCCTCGTACGGAAACGATCCATCGAACTGACTTTGCCACACGGAATCGGGTTTGAATTGGATCCCCGTTAGGCTCTTGCGTTGGGCTTGCAATTCCAACAAATCCGAAGCCATATCGATGACGGCTTTTTCGGCGGCTTTCTTTTGTCGAGCCCAAGCTTGGCTACCGATTTTGGCGAGTTTTGGCCGAGATTTGGTCGCACCGACATAGCGTTGCACCAAATCGATCTTGCTGCTCGGCACGAAGAGTTTCGTTCCACCGTCGAACTCAATGGTCAAGTGTTCATACTTCTGCCCTTGTTTCTCAATGAGCTCCATTCCACGGTAAATTCCAATTCCGTGCGACAAATGGACTACCAAGTCCCCTTCTCGCAAATCAAGGAAGCTATCGATCGCACGCGAGGCGAGTTTGCGCGACGAGCGGCGCAGCGTCGATCGCTTGAGTAACTGATTGACAGTCAGTACAAACGCTCCAGTGGGAGCCAGTTCAAAGCCACAGCTCAATTGGCCAATTTCAATATGAACGCGCTGCTCGATAAATGCTTTGCTGTGCAGCATCAAATCATGAATACGGCTCAGTTCACCTTCGTTGACGCAAACGATCAATGCCGTGCGCGTGTTGCCGACCGCATTGTCGATGTCGCGGGCCAAGTTCTCCAATTCACCACCGATGCGATGGACATCGCCAATGGGAACGCGAATCAATTTCCCAAGGTAGCCTTCGCCAGCGAGCTGTGTGATTTGGGCAAACGCGTATCGAACCATACGTTGATAAAGTTCGTCCGGATTACGGAAGCGTTCCGGAAATGGAACTCGGGCCTGGAATGCATTGGCATTGTGCATTGCGGCGATGGGTTCGCTCATCAAAACCATCGTGTCGGCTGGCAAGTAATCGAGCAAGGATGCTTCTTCTTTGATGGCCTCATTGGCCGCGATCAGATCCACACGGTCCATGCGATTGAGCGAGCGCTGAGAAATCGAGTCAAAGCTCCGAATCGATTCAACTTCGTCATCGAACAATTCGATGCGCCTGGGCTCGCCACAATCCGGAGGAAACACATCGAGGATACCACCACGAGCTGTGAATTCACCTGCCAGCTGCACACTTGTGGTCGTTCGGTAGCCACTTGATGTAAGCCACCGCTTCAAGTCTGCGAGGTCGATTCGTTGGCCGACTCGGATACTACGCCGATCTTGTCTCAGCTGCTGAGGGCTTGGGACACGATGCATCAAAGCAGGCATCGTGGTTACGATGACGGGCACATCGGGCTTCGCGGCAGGAGCAGACTGTTGCGATTGGGCTGCGTCGAGCCGCGACAGGACTTGAAGTCGTTGGATGACTTCCTGCTGTTGCAACATGTCTTCGTCAAGGTCATCCGACGAAGGGGGAAACACATCGCAAGCGCGTTCGAGGAAGAAGTCTAAATCCCGAGCCACGGTTTCGGCATCTTGATGCTGGGCCAACACGACCAGCATGGGTCGGCGGAAGCGTTGTGCTGTTGCAGCCGCCAAAGGCGCCACTGCGCCGAGCCAAGCCCCTTCCCAACAGATGCTCTCCCCTCGCGCCCATTCGTTCGTAGCGGAGTCGAAGACCTCCAAGTCAAGAATGCCTTGGAGAAGCTCGCGGGCTTGAGCTTCCTTGCGAGTCACGGATTCCGGTTGCTTGGCGGATTCGGTGGCTTCGCTAATTTGGATTTCGCGCTGCCGAATCTTTTCTGCCGGATCCATTTCCGACTTGGGCTCGACCTTCGGAACCTTCTTCGCACCGCGTGGAGCCTTGTCAGCACCGCGTGGAGCCTTGTCAGCACCGCGTGAAGCAACTGCCTTTTTCGGGGCTTTTGGTGCGGTAAGACCAGGGGAAACCGCCAACTCGGACGCGACTGCAACCGTGTCTTGATCAGTGGGATCGACTAAAGGGGATTCCGAGTTCTTTCGGTTGAGGAAATCCGCCAATGTCCTTTTGGCTTTTGCTCCTTGCGGCTTCATCCTGGTTATTCGACTTCAAAATTCTTGATTACGAAAGCCCAGGTGTCGGCGGTTGCATCGATCAATTTGCTCACAGGTGTCCCAGCACCGTGTCCCGCGCTGGTTTCGATCCGAATCAGTGTGGGTTTCGTACCGCTTTGGCAAGCTTGCAATCGGGCGGCAAATTTGAAACTGTGGCCAGGAACAACGCGGTCATCATGGTCGGCCGTCGTGATCAGCGTAGCAGGATAACGGCGTCCTGGCTTGATGTTGTGAAGAGGCGAATAGGCTAACAGCGACGGAAATTGCGAGGGATCGTCGCTGCTGCCATATTCGTTCACCCATGCCCAACCAATGGTGAATTTGTGAAATCGAAGCATGTCCAGTACGCCCACACCGGGCAACGCGACCGCAAAGAGTTCCGGTCGTTGAGCCATCGTCGCGCCGACCAGAAGGCCTCCGTTGCTCCGTCCCTGAATCGCTAACTTCGAAGGGTTGGTTATTTTTTGTTCGATCAAATATTCGGCTGCGGCGATGAAGTCGTCGAATACGTTTTGCTTTTTTGCAACCATACCTGCTTCATGCCAATCGCGGCCATATTCACCACCCCCTCGCAAATTGGGAACCGCATAAACACCACCCATTTCCATCCAAGCTAGGTTCGCGGGCGAGAACGTGGGAGTGATGGAGATGTTGAAGCCCCCGTAGGCATATAGCAGTGTTGGTAACTTTCCATCGCGTTGGATCCTTTTCTTATGCGAAAGAATCATGGGTACCTTGGTACCATCTTTGCTCTCATAAAAGACTCTCTCCGTGATGTAGTCTTCGGTTTTAAAATCCAGTTCCGGTTGACGCCATACGGTGGACTGATTGTCCCCCAAGTCGAGCCTATAGAGAGTCGGCGGTGTAATGTAATTCGTAAACGAATAAAACGTCTCCGGGGCGTTGCGTTTGCCGCCGAAGCCCGCGACCGTACCGAGTGCCGGAACTTGCAGGTCGGGTAGTCGTTTGCCCGACGTCGAGAACTGCCGCACGATACTCGTGGCGTCTTTGAGATAAGTTAAAAACAATCGATCGCCAAAGAGATGGACGGATTGAATCGCTTCGGCTGTCTCTGCAACGATTTCCTTCCATTGGTCGGGTTGCGGTTTGCCAATATCGATAGCAATCACGCGTCGTTTTGCGGCACTATGGTCGGTTTCGAAATAGAACAGCGTGCCGTCGTTGCCAACAAACTGGTAGGAACTTTCGAAACCGGAGATGAGCTCTAAGACCTTGGTTGCACCATCCGCAGAGTTATCATTTAACTTGGCATAGAAAATTTGGTTTTTCTTTTCCGTCCCGCGTATGACCGAAATGATCAAGTACTGATCGTCTTCGGTCACCGTCCCGCCAAAGCCCCATTCCTTTTCATCCGCTCTCTGGTAGATGAGCTTATCGGCGTCTTGAGGTGTACCAAGCTTGTGATAGTAGAGCTTTTGGAAATAGTTAACGCCGGTAAATTCGCTTGCGGTCGTTGGCTGGTCGTATCGGCTGTAGAAAAAGCCTAAATCATCGCCTGTCCAAGAGACAGAACTAAATTTGACCCATTCGATTTTGTCATCGAGATCCTTGCCGCTTGCGATGTCACGGATCTTCCAGGTATTCCAATCGCTGCCCGCGCTGGCAAGTCCGTAGGCGAGCAATCGTCCGTTCTTGCTCGGGACAAAGCCGGTGAGAGCAACCGTACCGCCGACGCTCAAGGTGTTTGGGTCGAGGAGAGGTTTTCGGTCGCCATTGAGCTCATCGGCGACGTAGAGGATGTTTTGATTTTGTAGGCCATTGTTGTGCGTATAGATGTAATTGTCGCCATGCCGATTTGGAAAACCGTACCGTTCGTAGTTCCAAAGTTTGGTCAGCCGTTCTTTGATCCTTTCACGCACGGGGATGTCGCCGAGGTAGTCAAAAGTAAGTTGATTTTGGCGAGCGATCCAATCCCGCGTGTCCGCAGAATCGACGTCTTCAAGCCATCGAAACGGGTCGTCAACCGTTTTCCCAAAGTAGTCGTCGGTTTGAGCAACGGCCTTGGACGCAGGGTACACGAGCGTCATCGTACGATCGGGTTGCGGAGCGAGTTTTGAACCGACTTGCGCCACAACCACGCTTGCCGAGCAGGTAACCAAGGCGAATGCAATACGAAAGTAACAGGTGGAAGCGAATGACATAGAATGACACGACTGAATGAGGGACGTAGCTTTGAGGCATACTGCGCGTGATGGATTCTGAACAGTATACCTAATTCGACAATGTTTATTCGACAATGTTTGGCCGTTGATTCCGACATCACGTTTGGCGTGATGCGGGCTTGTGCTCGAAACTTCGCGATGGCATCGATTACCGTCCCAATCAGCCGGAAAGCGCTAGCGCGGGCCAGCGTCCGGTTTACGGAAAAACCGGGGGCAAGCGCTGGGCTACGATGAATATGGCCGTTGGCCAAAAACTTACTTTCTCGTTACCGGAAATGTTGGGAAAGATAAGGCAGAACGAAGCGCCGCGCTGTCGCTTCTTTGCAATATCACCAGTCCACCGGGAAACTTCACCGAATCAAGCTAGAGGAACGAGATTAGCGTGCTATTCTTGTATTTACCGGAACTGGTTCTTTTTTTAGATCGTGGAGGGTGAGGCTCCTGCCAGAATCATGGCGTAGTAAGCTCGGCAGGAGCCTTGCCCCACTCCTCTAAACATGTTTTCCTCGACTTGGCCCAATCCATCATTGCTTGGGAGGGTGAGGCTCCTGCCGAACCGTGGCGTATTAAGCTCGGCAGGAGCCTCGCTCTCCCATTGATTTCCGATGGTTCGACATGGGAAAGATGTTTAGAGCGGTGGCCTCGCCCTCCCATGGATTTTCAATTGGAGCTTGGCTATTCACGAGTTGAGTTGGAACTACCTCCTTTTTATTTTCCTTTCGGCCTAATAAAGTTCCTTGCCAATCGTCTACGTTGATAGCACGCCCCATTGATTATGCCCTATTCCATTGTTCCTCTCCTCAGAAGCACACGAAGTCAACCATTGTCGAGTAAAACCATGCTAAATCTCAATTCCGCGATCGGACTGAGTCTATTTGTATCGTTTTTTAGCCTTACGAGTCCCCGAATGGCAGTCGCACAAGAAATCGGTTTCAGTGAACGCTACGCCCTCGCTGAAAACCGCGAAGCGGCTTTGGCCGAACTTATTCCGGGAACGGACACTTATTTTTATTACCATTGCTTGTACTGCCAAACGTACGGGAAAATCGCCGAGGCTCGCGGGCATCTTGACGCCTGGATTGCCAAATTTGGCTTGAATGAACAAACGCAACGCATGCGGACTCGCCAATTCCTTTTGGAGTACAAATCCAACGCACAAGCGACTTTGAACTTCGTGCGCACCGAATTCGGAATCAATACCGACCACCCAGCACCTCGCAGGGACGAAGCCGCAGAACTCGCAACCAAACTCGATCCCAAACGGATCGACTGGCAAACGATTTTGAGCTCGCATGCTAACAACCTAGGTACGATGGAAAACATCGCACTCCCCTTCGCTGTTCCGTTCTTGAACGAACAAACGAATCTGCGAAGTTGGCTTGAACGCATCGATCGCTCCGATGTTCCCAGCTTGGTCGACATCATCCTACGCGAACTCAAGATGCCAGATTCGCGAGGCTTCGGCTGGGCTCCGATCCACAATCAGTTGACCCATGCCCAACTCTTAGAACTGCAAAAAGGCATCCCGAATTTACTTGAGTCCAATGCATTCGTTCAAGCAAGGCTTCGACGCATTCGCCCCAATGATGATCAATCCATCGCCGATCCTGCGATCTTGCTCGATCATCTGAAAGCGCTCGAGGAGTTTGTAACAACGCTCCCTGAGTCGCAAAACAGTCTTAAGGCAGCGGTGTTGTTTCATCGTCTTCAACTCGACGAACGCAGTGGCAACATGGACCGCAAACGCTTCCTTCGATACCTCGAGCTGCCAAGCAATCGCCCCCATTTGAACCCCGAGTATGCAGCCAAACAAGCCGGTCGGCCTCAAATCAACTTGGGTGTCAACTACCAAGCAGATGCATTGCTACCGGTTGTCGGTGATGATACGTCGCTCGTTCGCCGCTATTTGGAGCACTTTCTTCAAAGCGATGCAACCGTGGATGCGTTCTCCCCATACCTCGACCGAGACTTCTTGCGACGCGTCTTTGCATCCACCAAGATCCTTTACGGAATCGGAGATGCGAAAACATACTATGCTCAGCTCTCGCCCGACGAGCAACGCGAACTGCAATCCAAAATCGAACTTAACTTCGCACCCACCAACCCGGTTCTCTACCGCCCAGCCGATGCGGTACGCCTTACTTTAGACGTCAAGAACGCTTCTGAGCTGCTGGTTAAGATCTATCGAATCAATGCTCGCAATGTGCTGATGCAGCAGAAACAACCCATCGGGACGAACATCGATCTCGATGGGCTCGTCGCAAACCTCGAAAAACGAATCAGCTATTCCCAGCCCTCAGACCGGCGACATCGAGAAGTGCTCGAAATGCCGGAGCTAAATGGCGGCGGAGTCTGGGTCGTCGATGTTTTGGCAGGTGGATTGCGCAGTAGAACACTTATTCACAAAGGCCATTTGCATGCGATCCAACGCCGAAGCAATGCGGGTGACGTCTTTCGAGTGTTCGATAGCGACGGGAAACATATTCCAACCGCCAAAGCGATTTTCGGTACCCGCGAATTCGCAGCCGAAACGGACGGAAACATTGTTATCCCTTTCGGAAAAACCTCGCAATCGGATTCGCTCATCCTCGTCGATGGTCCCATCGCTTCGGTGCAACCTTTTGTTCACCATAGCGAATCGTATGCATTGCAATCAGGTTTCTTGATCGATCCGCAGTCGCTGTTGGCAGGTGCCCAAGCGACCGTGGTGATCCGGCCAAATCTACTGTGCAATGGGCAACTTGTTTCTCTAGCCCAACTGGAGAGGCCAACGCTAACGGTTACCTCCACCGACTTGGATGGCATCTCCGCGACGCAAACCTTTCGCGATGTCGAGCTTTCCGACTCAAGCGAATTGGTCAAGGTTTTTCTGGTGCCGCAGCGGCTAGCCTCCATCGTTGCTACCTTGAGCGGCGAAGTCCTGATGCTCAGCAATGATACGCGCGTGCCTGTGTCTGCTTCGCATACGATTGCCGTCAATGATTCTGCTAGAACCGCTGTCATTCGCGATTTCTATTTGACTCAAACGGACCAAGGCTACTTGTTGGAGGTTCGCGGTCGTAACGGCGAACTAGCCGCTCGTGTTCCTGTTCAATTGGAGTTCAAGCTTTATGGATTGGGAACCACTACGAGTATTCGCTTGGCCACCGATGAAAAGGGAATTGTCGATCTTGGCCCACTATCGAACATTGAACGATTTAAGGCGACTTCCGATGCGACCAACCTGCGCGAATTCATTTTGTCCAATGCGGCACCGACGTGGCAAAGTGCCATTCATGCATTGCAAGGGGAGACCATTGAACTTGCCATGTCCAGCGCAGACGGAATTGAGCCTGTTGTCCTTGCTGCGAAACAGACCGTTAAAACGCCGGGACGCTACAGTCTAGTGGAATACCGCAGTGGGATCGTTTTCGCGGAACATTCCGGCAAAGTTACGATCGAGAGAGGTTTATTGAAAATAGTTGGACTCGACGTAGGTTCCTATCGACTCCTGGATCATGCATCGGGGCGATTCTTGCAGATTTCCGTCGTAAAGGGCGTCCCGCAAGCAGATACACTTGTAGGCCAAGAAAAGATTTTGGAATCCAATCGCGTACGACCCGTATTCGTTCAAGACGTAAAAATCGAAGCGGATCGTATCCGAGTTCAAATAGGCAATCCGGATCGTTTCACGCGCGTGCATGTTGTTGCAAACGCCTTTCTGCCTATCACCGGCCACGGCCTCTCGCTGCCCGCACCCGCGTTGTCGCTTTCCTCGGCGTCTCGATTGCGTATCCCGAGCTTTTATATCAACTCACTCAAGCTGGATGAGGAATACCAGTATGTCCTGCAACGCCAGTTTGCAACGAAATACTTTGGCAGTCTGTTGCCTCAGCCCAGCGCGATTCTAAACCCATGGGAACTCTCCGTCACTCAAAATGCGAGCAAGGATGCGGCAGTCGGCGATCCGATGGCAGCCATGGCCGCCCCCGCTCCCGCAATGGCCGATCGCGGTCGCGCCCTCAGAGAGGACAACAGGATGGCGTCAATCGGCTTGCCAGACTACGAGTTTCTGAGGCGTGGCAGCATGATGCTCACCAATGGGAAATGCGATGACAATGGGCTGATTTCAATCGACCGGAAGGCTCTCAATGGTCTGACGAGCGTAACTGTTTTGGTCGTTCATCCAAGCGGCACGACGTTTCGAACGATCGCTTTACCACTGGAACAACCGCGTGAACGAAACGACCGACGTTTGGCAAATGCGTTCGCGGCCAGCGACCGACTGACTGAAGTCCAAAGCGTCAAATTACTAACTGGCGCTGAAAAACATGATTTGGGGGATGCGAGTTCGACACGAGTCAAATTGTACAATTCGGTTGCGGATGTCTTCGCACTTTACAAGTCCTTCCTCCCGAACCAACCTGCCTTTGTCAAATTCGAGTGCCTGACGATTTGGTCGACGCTCAAAGACGAACAAAAAGATGTTCACTATGCAGATCTGGCTTGTCATGAGCTGAATTTATTCTTGATGGAGCATGACAAGCCCTACTTTGAACGCGTGGTTCGGCCTTACTTAGCCAACAAAATGCAAAAGCAGTTCATGGACGATTACGTGCTCGGAGCAGACCTTGCCAAGTACGTCCAACCTTGGAAGCTGGCTCAGTTGAATGCGGTTGAGCGTATTCTGCTGGCGAAGAAACTGGAAGGGCAGTCGGGCAGCACAAAACGTTGGATGGGAGATCTTGTCCGTTCGGCCCCGATCGATTCGAACGCGCAAGCCAATCGGTTTGCAACGGCTCTCATGAGTACGATGCTTGAAGATGCTGAAACCAATGGTGTTGTAAATTTTATGGGTCGAGTTCCCCGAGGAGGCGCCGCGAACCGCAAAGAAGAGGAAAAGAGTTCCTTGGATTTTCAATTAGGGGTAGAGACACTTAGTAGGGACAAATCGGATCGGTTCTACGAGGCTGAAAAGCTCATGGAACAGTCTGAGAACAGTCCTAAAAAAGCCAAGCAAGCACAAGCGGGAAGAGCCTACTCGGACATTCGGCGAGCAGCAGGTGGAGCAGGCGGAGGTATGGCATCAGGGCGCCTGTACGAATCGCTTGAGAGCACTCGCAAGTGGGCCGAAAGCAACTACTTCCGACTAACGATCCAAAACCAGAACGCGGACGTCGTTCGACCCAATCAATTCTGGCTCGACTACCTAAATCATTCAGGCGATTCGGCATTCCTGTCCGAGAGCATCGATATGGCCGCCAGCAACATTCATGAAGCCCTTCTCGCGTTAGCCGTTCTCGACCTACCTATTCAGTCCGAGCCGATGGAAATGGGCATTGAGAATGGGCACATCGTGGTATCAAAAGTCAAAAACTCCATCGCCTTCGTTCAAGGCATCCGAAGTGTCGAACCAAGCAACGAGCCCGCAACGGTTCTTGCCAGCCAAAACATCTTCATGGCAACGGATCCGAGCGAAACCGCCAAACCTGTCCAAGACAAATCGCTCATCCAAGGAACCGTCTATCGATTGCGTTTGGTTCTGACCAACCCGAGCGCAACGCAGGTCCGCGTCAGCGTTTTGCAACAAATTCCGCAAGGTGCGATCGCCCTTGAGAATGCAAAAACCGTGGCCGGACGAAAAATCGATCTTGCGCCGTTCGCGACCCAAGAACTGACTACGAAGTTCTATTTTCCAGACGCAGGAAGCTTCCAACATTACGGAGCTCAAATCACGATCGATGGCAAGTCGGTCATCGCCGCACCATCGACTACCCTTAAGGTACTGGACGTGCCGGATTCGGTGGACGAATCGTCTTGGGCCTACATCTCTGCCTGGGGTTCGGACGAACAAGTGTTGAAGCACCTTGAAACCGCCAACCTGTTCAAGATCGATTTGGATTCGATCGCTTGGCGAATGGCCAATCGCAACTTCTTCGATGCGTGTTTAGCTCGACTCACGAACTATGGAATTTTCAATGCGACCCTTTGGGCTTACGCATTGAAACACGACGATGCACTGAGGTTGAGAGAATACCTTGAAAAGTCGGAAGCAGTCGTTGCTCGTGTGGGAATCCTACTCAATGCAGACATCATGCAGGTCGAACCGATCGATCGACTTGCCTTTGAGCACTTGGATTTTCGTCCACTCGTGGTTGCTCGAACTCATCAACTTGGGGCGAAGCGAGTCATTCTCAATGATGGTTTGGCAGTCCAATACGAGCAGTTGATGGGCTATCTCGCCCACCAAAAAGAAATTGAAGCGGAGCAGCGACTGTGCTTGGTCTACTACATGCTGCTTCAAAATCGCTTGGAGGAAGCCATCGCTCATTTCGCCAAGACGGATCTTGCATCATTGGAAAGCAAGTTGCAATACGATTACTTTGCGGCGTATTTGGATATGCTCCAAGGCAAATTTGAGGACGCCGATCTCCGTTCGCAAAAGTACGCTAGTTATCCCAATCCCCGTTGGCGCGATTGGTTTGGTCAAGTGCGTGCCCACGTTGCCGAACGGAAAGCACTTCAAGCCGGCAAAACCGCCGACATCGCTTTGAGAGAAGATTGGAAAACCAATGCCTCGAACCGGATCTTGTCTGGTGGACGAGAGCAACAAAACGTAAACGAAAGCGCTGTTTTGCCCGTGTTGGATCTGATCCAAGATGGCGAAAAGGTCGTGATGCGGTATCGCAATTTAGCCGAAGTGGAAATCAACTTCTATTTGATGGATGTTGAGTTGTTGTTTAGCCGCAACCCGTTCTCGCAGCAAGATGGTGGGCGTCTCAATTCGATCGAGCCCAATAGGGAAGAAAAACGAAAGCTTGTGAATGCGAACTCGACTGTGAGCGTTGACATTGATATCCCGGATAATCTCAAAAACAGGAACTTGGTCATTGAGGTCATCGGGGGCGGATTGATTCGCAATTTGGTTTTGTATGCCAACTCGCTCGTGGTGAACGTCTCGCCCAATATGGGGCGATTGCAAGTATTGACCAAACGAGGATTGCAGCCGCTAGAGGGAGCCTACGTCAAAGTCTACGCACGAGACCAAGCGGGTTTAGCCAAGTTCTACAAAGATGGCTACACCGATTTGCGAGGGCAGTTCGACTACACGAGCCTGAGCACGAACGCACTGGAGTCAACCCAACGTTTGTCGTTGCTCATTTTGCATCCCGAGCACGGCACAATCGTGAGGGAAACCGAACCGCCCAAACGCTAACAAGTAACGCAGGGGCTAATAAGCAAAGAAATCACTGCGCCCGAGGCTTGCAAGTTAGGGCTCTGCCCCTGTGTTCACCGTGCTGCACCCGTGTTCACCGTGCTGCCCCTGTGTTCACCGTGCTGCGCCTGTGTTCACCGAGAACTTCGGCCTTCGATCAGAACCATCGAATCACCAAGTCGAGTGAATGTCTCAACCCGTCCGCTCGGCCACTTCACTTCAATCGTTGCCATCTTGTCGTCTCCGCTTCCAAAATAAAGGCGACTTCCGTAATGGCTTTCATAACCTCTACCTGCGACTGTCGCCTGCACTTGCTTCTTACCAGACACAGTGGTTACCCACACGGTGCTTCCAACCGCGTCTCGATTCCCTGTCGTTCCGATGAGTCTAAGGGAAAGCCGATCGTTGCCGGTGTTGGAATCCGTACGACCTAAGCTGGGTGCAGCGTTTGTATTGACGACTACAAAATCGACGTCACCGTCATTGTCGAGATCATCGAATCCGGCGCCTCGACTGCTTGCGACCACCTGCAAAGCGCTTCCCGCTTCCTTGGATGCGTTGCGAAATCGACCTTTGCCGTCGTTGACTAACAGATAGTTGGCGACGTTGACACTGGTTCGATCGTCAATAAACCGAATGTTGTCGAGGAAGTGCCCGCATGCGATGTATAGGTCGCGGTCTCCATCATTGTCGAAATCCACGGCTCCAACTCCCCAGGTGACATGCGCGGTCAATGCCGTATCGAGTCGAGCAAGGTTCGTTGCATCGATGAAAAGGCCTGGTTGGTTGCGTCGATAGTAAACGGGCATTTCGTCTTGGTACGTTGTTGTAATTAGGTCGAGTTGCAAGTCACCGTCCAAGTCGGCATACTCGACGCCCATGTTTCCGTTCGCCTTTCCTGTACGGTCAAAGGCTACACCCGCCAGCAATTCATCGAACTGAAAGCGGCCTGTACCATCATTGGTCAACAGGAAGTTCGACTGTTGATCATTTGCAACGAAAAGGTCCGTGTCGTTGTCGTCGTCAAAGTCCGCTGCGAGCACTCCCATTCCGGGTGCGACTTGCTTGTTGACACCAGACCATTCGGATACATCCGTGAATTTGCCATCACCCTCGTTTCGGTATAAAAAATCGGCTGCAGGTCGGTAGTCGATGGGTCCTGAATGAAACTCGTAGCCGTTGATGATGCGCACCTTGTGTTCATCGAATTGAAAATGAACATAACTCGCGCAATAGAGATCGAGATCGCCGTCATTGTCCATATCAAAAAAGCTGTTTCCTGCTCCGACGCGCATCGGTCCCGATATCCCACAAGTCTTCGCTTGTTCTAAAAATGTCCCATCACCCTGATTGACGTAGAATGCGCTGTGCCCAAAGTTGCTGACAAAGACGTCGGCATCGCCATCTTGGTCGTAATCCCCGACGACGACGCCCATTCCGTAACCTGTGTCGCCGAGCCCACTTTGTTGGGTGACATCCACGAACCGCCAGTTTCCGAGGTTTCGATAGAGTCGATTGGTCGGAACATGGTCAAGATTTGAGCCGGGCAGGGCTGCCCCATCCACGAAATAGATGTCGATCAGACCATCGTTGTCGTAGTCAAATAGTGCCAAGGATCCAACGACCGTTTCGACCATGTATCGCTTGCCGCTGCGACCGTCGGTATGGTTGTAATCAATTCCGCATGCAGCGGCCGAAACATCGGCAATCGTCGCTCCGAATTTCGTTTGGCCACTCACCATGGGAGTCGGGATCCAAATGCAAAGCACGAATACACCCAACTTCATAACGATTTTTTTCAGCCAACGCCTGACGGACCATCGCATGATGAAGTCTCCCGATCAAAATTTGAATTGTGTTGAATGTAGGTCGTTGGGGGCGATATGGATCGAACGCTGCTCACCATGTCTATCGTATTCGGCCGTTGGCTAGCCACCAAGTCAACTTGGATGGTCCGTTTCTATTTGCTTGATTCGGAAATTCAGAGAATGACTACAATCCGTATCAATCGTGTTAGAATAACCACGCGGTGGCAGTCGTCGCAATTTGCATTTGTGCACCCGTAGAAGAGCCAAGGCACCTAGCTGAAACCGATCTATGAAACTCAGAATGTTGTTATTGTGGTTGTTCGGCTTGATTTTGACTGCCGGGATTCATTCTACCGAGCTTGGAGCTCAGTCTCCTTTTCATTTCGTGGATAGTGCCGCTCCAGCGGGATTGACGGTTACCCATTTCGACGGAGGTACCAAAGAGCCATACCTCCCAGCCTTGATGGTGACGGGGTTAGCGCTTTTCGACTACGATGGAGATGGGTGGACGGATGTGTATTTTCTTGGCGGATGCGGGCTTTTTCCAAACCTAAAACAGCCAATGCAAAGACATCAACCATGCGGAAATACGCTCTATCGGAACCGAGGGAATGGCAGCTTTGTCGACGTGACGGATGCTGCTGGTGTTCGAAGTGGCGGGTTTGCGTTGGGTGTCGTAGCGGCAGATATCGATAACGATGGCGACCAGGATTTAGCAACTAGTAACTTTGGGGCCACCGAACTTTACCTCAACAATGGAGACGGGACCTTTGAACGGGTCTACCTGGAAGCAAGCGAATCCAAAAGCACCACATGCTTTGGAGCTGGGATCGCCTTTTTGGATATCGACAACGATGGTTGTCTAGACTTGTTTGCAAGCCAATATGTGGACTTTTCCGTTGAAAAGTATAATGAGGCTGCTCCTAGGGCTTTTCCGTATCCGCCAGGTCCAAAAGATTTCAAACCTTCCATTGATATTTTGTATCGTAGTCTTGGCGATGGCACTTTTTCCGATGTGAGCGAAACCTCTGGGATATCGCGATTTCCCGGTCCAAGTATGGGCGTTGTTTGCGGCGACTTGGATGGAGATCACGATGCCGACATTTTCGTTTGCAGCGACGCTGATCTCAACCAGTTCTTTGTGAATGATGGCACTGGGAAGTTTGAGGATCGAGCGCTGCTGGCGGGCTTGGCGTTCGATGTCAACGGAAATGCAAACGGAAGCATGGGGGTTGAAGCGGGGGACTACGACAACGATGGCCAGACAGACCTGCTCATTACCAATTACTCACAGCAGTTGCCTGTGCTTTATCGGAACCTAGGGAATGGCTTGTTCGAAGACGTTAGCCGTCGCACGCGAGTGGGTCGAGAAGTTTTCGCTCACACAAACTGGGGTGTCGGTCTGGTGGATTTCGACAACGATCGGAATCTCGATGTCTTTTTCGCGAATGGTCATTTCTTAAAAAACGTTAAGAGCATTGATGATCGAAGCGGCTATCGCGTTGCGAACACCTTGATGGCAAACGATGGTCGCGGGCGATTTAGCGACGTTTCCACATCTTCGGGTCCGGGGCTGGAAGTCGCGGAAAGTAGTCGCGGTGCTGCGTTTGGTGACCTAGACCATGACGGCGATATCGACTGTGTCATCCTGAATGCGAACGCCAAGCCAACGTTTCTCGAGAATCGTTCTCCATCTACTGGATCCTGGATCGATATTCGGCTGGTTGGTACGCTGGTCAATCGGGATGCAGTTGGCGCGAAAGTTCAAATTTTGGCGGGAGGCCAGAAACAGTTTGCCATGGTTCATGCAGGGCGCGGTTACCAGAGTCATTATGGCACGGTTCTCCATTTCGGATTAGGCACTGCCGCCTCTGTGGATGAAATCGAAGTCACCTGGCCTGGAGGTAGAGTCGAGTCGTTCGCGTCGCACGCCAGCAAGGGGACGGTGATCTTAGTGCAAGGCAAAGGTCTGTGAGGTGATCGGTTATTCCCTCTTCGTTGTGCGACGCTCCGCGTCGAAGCAATCACGACGGCGGCATGTCGCGGAGCGAAAGGCGAGGAAGATCACTTCAAAGCCTAGTAACTTAGCACTTGCCCTTGCGAATCCAATAATGTCTTTAGCTCATCATAACGAACGTCCTGAATCGCCTGTTGGTTCTTGATAGCCAGGTGAACAGCATCCGCCGCGCTTTGCCCAAGCACCATGAAAACCGGTTCCATACGAATGGAGCCATACGCAATATGTGAGGCCGATAGGCAGACCGGCACGACGAGGTTCGTACATTGCTCGCGTTTTGGAATTATACTTCGGTAACTAATGGAGAAAGGGGGGAATCCGCCTACTTGAACATCTCCTTCATTTTGAACAAATCCATCAGCACCGACAATGCGTTGTACGTTGTGGGAATCCATGGTGTAAGCCGCCATACCAACGCTGTCATCCACGCGAAGTGTTCCGCGACAATGCTGTTCGTTCATGACTGCAGCACCGATCATTCGACGCGCCTCGCGAACGTACAGTTGCGGCGACCATCCTCCGTGTTGCATAAATTCGTCCCGGCTTAGTCCCCATTTCGCAGCCTCTGCACGTATGGCTGTCGGTACGCGCTGGTGATTGGCGAGTGTCCAGCAGAGCCCTTGCTGATAACGCAAGTGTTGTTGATAGAGATCTTTACGCTCGGCGTCGTCGGCTTCCGGCCAGCGGTCACTCATGCCGATGAAATCGGTTGAAAAGCCGGTGTTGTTGTTCGTGTCTGTCTTGCGATTTGGCATGCCTATGCTGTGCCACGGAACTTGCTTTAAACCCGCTTCAAAATTGCGGAACAACAGCTCATAGTCTTCTTCGCGATAGCCCTCTGGTTTTTCAAAGGGGATTCGGTTCTCGGGAGAATCGGTCAGAGTCATCCGCAAGCAATACGCTTGCACATGGGAATCCATCGAACCGTCCGGCTTCTGGGGCTCGCTGCTGATGCCTGGCAAAAGTCCACTTTTAGGGTCGGTCGCTGTTCGATAGGGTGAGACCGAAGGCATAAATTGGTGCTTTTTGGATTGGGCAAACTGAACCCCATTGAGTGTTTCGGAGTACATGGCGTTTGCTTCACGACCAATCGTGTAGCTGACCGCGGCCATCGCCATCAAGTCTCCCTCATAGGACGCATCGATAAAGAAATCAGCAGCGATCCACTTACCATCCATCAGCGGAATCTTTACGATTCGTTGCGAAGGCTTGTCGACCGACCTGCTTCGGTCGAGGGGAGTGTTTAAACGCAGTTCGACTTTGCTCGTCTCGATCCAGTTGCGATAAATACTAGCAGCAGCCCGCGGTTCAAACGTCCATTGGCTAGTCTCACCGGGTTTTTGATGAGCGCCTTTGTAATCGTCACGTTTCTGGAATCGCCATGCCGATTCAGACTCATAGTAACGTAGGACCCTTCGATAGAACTCGCGAGCCATGCCTCCGATGACCTGTTTGTTTCCTATGTCCGTGGCCCCTAATCCGCCCGTCGTCATGCCTCCGACGTGTTCGCTTGGTTCCAACAGCAAAACATTGTGCCCGAGTTCACGCAACTGAATGGCAGCAACGATACCTGCTGGAGTCGAACCGTAAATGACCACATCTCGCGATTCAACCTGCGCTCGGCTGGAGGGTGTGAAGGAAATCGCCAGCAGCAAACAGGCGAGTGCGTAAGGCTTACCCATAAGTACATTCGTTGGTTCGAAACGCATCGTTCGTCATCCCTTTCTGTGTTCTACCGTTCCGTATCATTAAGGTGATCGGCAGAAAGAAAATCCATCAATCTTAACCCGACGCGTAAGCGAGGGACAGTCCCGAAACGATGCATCTCGCCGTCCCTTGCTCACGGGCTTGTTGATTTAATGGTACGACGGACTTCCAAGTCCGTCGAATTCCCCATTGACGGACTTGGAAGTCCGTCATACCGCCATTAACCAATAACGACTTCATTAAATCAACAAGCCGTCACGCGTCGGGTTACCAAAACGTGGCACGAGCGCGCTCGCTCGTGAATCCATGGGCGAGACGCCCATGCCACTTTCGAATACCCCGTGTCACAGCCCACTAAAGCAACAAGCCGTCACGCGTCAGGTTGGGATATTCCAAGTGTTTTTGTAGCGGAGCGGAGCGAGCCGCCGGTGCATTCCCAGGGTGCGTTGCAAAGACTCACCGGACAGCTTGCGCTGTTCCGCTACCAAGTGAGGACTCCCAATAAATTAAAATTATTTCGGAAATTCCATCGAAATTCATTCAAGGAAACTTGACCGTAGCACTCAAAAAACAGTATTCCACAAGATTGAATGCCTAGTGACCAGGATTGACGGTTCGCAAAACTTGGAATTGCTTCGTGAATGTACAACTATTTCAACAAACTATTCGATTACTAGTCCATGCGTTGGTGGGAATCGCTTCGTCGATTTGTTTTGGCCAACCCGTTGTTCAACTGCCCTCTAGCAGCTACTCCTCACCAACTAGTAGCAACTCGATGAGTGGTAGTTTGGGCACCCAGCAATCCTTTTTTCAAAGTCCTTATCAGGCTCCGCCTCCAACATTTGGTTCCCCACCACTGGGCTCATATCCGCCGGCTTCATACCCACCGGGGTCCTTTCCGCCTAGCTCTTTCCCGCCTAGCTCATATCCAGCACCCTCATATCCGCCCCTCTCATATCCACCACCCTCATATCCACCACCCTCATATCCGCCAAGCTCCTATACGCCTGGCATGTATCCGCCCGGCTCATATCCGCCCGGCATTTATCCGAACTCGAACCCTAACGTTACGGTTCCAGGCATGTATGGCCAACCCCCTAACAACTGGTGGGGCGCCACGGGAACTACGATTACTGCGACTACGAACGAGGTTGTTCGATTGTGCCAAGGTCCTCGTTTCCAACAGACTTGGCTTACCGGCAATGATAATTTCGACGGCAAATCACCCGATTCGGTTCAAGTCCTCGACACGGATGTATCACTTGTTTTTGCCTGTCCTGATTTTTTTGGCAGTGGCAGTCCGCTCTATATTATTCCGTCCTATTCGCATCACGTTTGGGACGGTCCGTCCGCTCCTGGGTTTGATCTACCAGGCTCAGCCTTTAGTGCCTTTCTAGACACAGGTTGGAGCTCCAACGCCGAAAAAACTTTTGGAGTCGAACTTGGGGTACGTATTGGTGTGTTTTCCGCTTTCGATGCCATCGACGAGGAAAGTATTCGCTATCAAGGCAAGGCATTAGGACGGGTCCGTTTGACCCCAACCACTTCGTTACGGTTAGGTGTTGCCTACCTTGACCGAGTCAAATACAAGCTGTTTCCTATAGGGGGTGTTCTTTGTTTTCCAACTCCCAACACGCGTTTGGACCTGTTCTTCCCAGAACCGAAGCTGTCGCATTACTGTTCAACCTTCGGAAATACAGACGTATGGTGGTATCTGTTCGGTTACTATGGCGGTGGATCATGGACCATCCTAAATCCCTACAATTCCCCGGACCAAATTGATCTCAACAATCCGGACGGCACCCCGGATCAAGTTGACCTCAACAACATTCGAGTCATGATGGGGTTCGAGTTCGGCAGGTCCGAGCAAATTCGAAATGGTCTCCGATTGGGATTCATCGAATTCGGCTATGCCTTCAATCAAGAATTGGTGTATCGGGTACACACCCCAGGCACTCTTGATTTGGCCAACAGTTTTGTGCTCCGGGCAGGATGTTCCTATTAGGGCTTGGATATTCTCCCTAGCGGATCTCGGTCTGACTAATTCTCCTATGACCGATGGTAGGAAAGTCTCATTCGTTGATAATGGGATACCGCACTCACGTATATTGACTCCCATTCCCTCGGTGCTCGGCTACTCCGGGAGAGTGAATTAAGTGTTGGGAGGAGTAGAAATCGACCGGCAAGGGTACATCGCCAACCAAATTCATGATCAATACGCTGTTCCTACCTGAACTTCGAGAAATGCTTGCCGATAGGCAATCGGAGGAACTGCGCGAGTTTTGCATCGCCTTGCACCCGGCTCGTACCGCCGAGTTCATGGAAGGACTCGAAAACACGGAAACTTGGGAAGTCCTGCAACACGCGGACTACGGTCTTCAAGCGGAAATATTTCAATACTTTGATTGGGACCGGCAAGTTGAACTGCTTGCTACCCAAGATGAAAAGCAAGTGGCCTCTCTGGTCACGCATTTGCCCGCTGACGACGCCGTCGATTTGCTGCGTGAGGTAGCGACCGATCGAGTCGATCAGATCTTGGCATTGGTACCGGCGACCGACCGCCGCGACATTCGCCGCTTGCAAACGTTTGCTGAGGGAACAGCCGGCGCGTTGATGACAACCGAAGCGGCATGCTTGTCGGAGTCATTGACTCTGAGGCAAGCCCTCGATCAATTGAGCCGACAAGCCGAACGGCTCGAGACGATTTATTATATCTATGTCACCGATGATACTAATCATTTGCAAGGAGTCGTGAGCACGCGTTCCCTTGTGTCTGCCATTGGTCGACCAGAGACCAAACTCGTTGACTTGATGAAAAAAGATTTGGTCACCGCAAATGTCCAAGATGATCAGGAACAAGTGGCGCAGAAGGTTGCGTTTTACAACTTGCTCGCGATCCCAGTCGTGGACGATCAACGTCACATGCTTGGGATCATCACGCACGACGACGTCATCGACGTTGTCCGGGAAGAGGCGACCGAGGACGTACAACGTATCGCAGCCGTGGAACCGCTCCGCGATTCGTACATTCGAATGCCTTTGACCACGCTTACTTGGAAGCGAGGAATATGGTTAACGATCCTCTTCTTCGCGGCACTTTCGACGGCGGTCTTGCTCAAGAGCTATAGTGACGAGTTGGAACGCTACGAATGGTTGGTGCTGTTCATTCCACTGATTATTAGTAGCGGCGGGAACTCGGGTAGCCAGTCCTCATCGCTGGTCATTTCAGCATTAACCACCAAAGACGTACGGGGGCGAGATTGGTCCACCGTGCTCAAGCGGGAAGCACTCATGGGTTTGTTCTTAGGAAGTTTTATGGGTTTGATCGGATTCGCGTGTGCGGTCTTTTTGGCTCCATCCCTTTATGCTGCGATGGTGATTCCAATTACTGTTTTAGGAGTCGTCGTGTGCGGAACATGCACCGGGAGCATGCTGCCACTGCTTTTTCAAAGGTTGGGTTTGGATCCAGCCATGATGAGCAATCCGTTTGTTGCGGGGCTGAGCGACATCTTGGGGATTTTGATCTATGTCAACGTAGCCATGCTGATCTTGCAGTAGCCAATTTTTTAACTCCGTGAATGTAGCTTTCTTCGACCGGACCAACATGTTTCGCATCCTTGTAAAGAAATACATCACCGAAGCGTTGTTGCTTTGGTGTGCATGTGCTCTCGTCCTATTTTTCTTTCCGTGGGTCCGAATTTGGACGGTCAGTCAATTCGAACTCAGCGGTTTTGAACCCCTGTTGAAACAGTTTCGCGCGTTCGAAAAATTCTCACCGGTCCCGCTGGAACAGTTTCTTACTTACCACGGAGTGATCGGATTCACCTTTGATGAACCCGTCTTGATTCTATGTGTTTTGGTATGGAGCATCGCTCGGGGCTCCGACGTGGTGAGCGGTGAATTGGGGCGCGGCACGATGGAAATGTTGCTTGCACAACCCATCAGCCGAGGACAAATTTACGGGGCGCACGCCTTTGTCACGATCACCGGCCTGATGTTGCTATGTGTGTTCGTGTACGCAGGTATTTACCTGGGAATTCATACCAATTCGACGCCGGTTCGCGACTCGTCTGGAATTCAAATCCCGTTCTTGAACTGGAGTGTTGCGAACCCATTTGTCGAATCGACAACCAGCAAGGTTCCTCTCTCCAAATTGGTCGATTCAAGCATCTACGTGGTGCCAACCATGAATCTGTTTTCACTCGGCTTCATGATGCTCGGTTTGAGCGCGATGGTCAGCGCCTTTGATCAGTATCGATGGCGCACCATCGGCGCGGTAATCAGCGTATACGTGTTGCAGTTGTTGTTATTCATCCTCGCCAAGTCGACGCCGTCGCTAAGCGGCCTCAAGCCGCTTAGTTTTCTATCTGCGTATCAACCCGACTGGATTGTACAAGCCGTTCACCGAGTGCCAGCCTCCGCCTGGGCATGGACCATCGTGGCTGACCAAGCGACATCGACCAAACCTGCAAGCTGGTCGGATTGTCTGGGACCGATGTCGTATGTGTCCTTGCTGCTCGGGCTTGGCTGCATGTGCTTTCTGGTCGGTTACCTGCGATTCCGAACACGCGATCTACCAGCGCCGCAGTAGATTTTTGGTAGCGGCCGGGAACTCGCCCCACCCCTGTAAACATGTTTTCCTCGACTTTGCCCAATCCATTCCTTGCTTGGGAGGGTGAGGCTCCTGCCGAACCATTGCGTCGTAAGCTCGGCAGGAGCCTCGCCCTCCCGTTGGTTTCCAATGCATTCGACATTGCAAAGATATTGAGGGGGGGGCTAGCCCTCCGGTTTCGCTGTGTTCATCAAACATCCACCGGACGGCTTTCGCCGTTCCGAAAACAAAGTGAGTACCAGTTGGGTTTCTATACCGCAGCAGACTTTCTCGCCTTGCGACGACGGTGGCTTGTCGCCAAACCGGCGATGCCTGCGACACTTAGAAGGGCAATAGAGGTTGGTTCGGGAACGGCCGAAATTGAGGTTCCGTTTACAAAAAAATCATCCACTCTAAAAGTACCGCCTGCTGCGATGGTTCCATTGTTTTCTGAGGCAGACCCGACGACTGCAATTCTAAAAACAGAAAGTGAAGAATTATTAAGTTCTGTTATGCCACTTAAATCAAACGAGAGCACGTTTGCAGAGTTAGGAAGGGTTAGGTTGAAGTCAGTAGTTGGACCCACGTAGCCCGCTCCAAAATTCGTAAAATTCGTGCCATCGGTACTGAATTGGAATTGAAAATCTCTTGGACCCGTTCCGCTCGTAGCTTGGGCATATGACACGGTGATCGCATCGAATCCAACCGTATTAGTGGTGAACTGATAGTATTCGCCAGCGTTCCAGCCATTGGAACTAAAAGAATTACTATTGCCGTTACCTGCAGGAGAAGAAATCGTTCCACCACTATTCGTGCTGGCAAAAGAGCTCGCAGCAAAGAGGCCGCTCTCTGCTGCGTGGGGTCCCGATGTGGTTGGCCTCGTCGTTTGAAAAGTCCAGCTTGAAAGGATATCGCCGAAGCTACTTTGTGACATGCCGACAACGAGCGCTACCGAAAATACATAATTTTTGAACATCAACAGCTCTCCCCAAAACTCATGAAGTACATCGCCTTAGAGCTCCGATTGTGGATTTTTCCCAATCAAGTTGAAAGTCTAAGACTATCTTGTAGGAAAAGTATGCAGAGGAATAGCAGCATTTGCAACGATTTTGCAGGCAGTTTTTGTTTAAGATTTCGTGAATAATGGACACGTGCACGAGCAAAAAAATTCCATTATTCGACCATAGCTATCTACGGTGAACCAATGCTCCGCTGCGCTGGGATCGCAGCAAGCTTTTTGGCCCATGTGATATTTACATTGGATTCATGCCACTGGCTTTATGCCAGTGGTAATTGACCTTTGCCCTAGCATGAAGGTTAACGAACCTCTGGGATAAACCCAGAGGCATTCGATTCATGTCCCCACCCCTATTTGTCCGTTTTCTTGGCGGCTTCCTGCAGGGTTTTGAGAAACTCGGACAATTCTGCCTTCATATCACCTTCCGCAAGTGCGATCGCTTTGGTTTGCGTCTTGATGGCGGATTCAATGTCACCCTCGACAAACATCAAATGGGCAATCGTATCAAGGATCGCTCCCTTGGCAGCTGCCGGCGATGCTTCGGCGGCTTTTTCTGCCGCTTTGCGACTCATTGTCACGAGAGATTTGTCCTCGAGTTCGCCCGCTTGGGTTTTTTCGTAAATCCCCCAAGCCACGCTATTGATGAATTCTGGATTGTCCGCATTTTCGCCATACGCTTCTTCGAGAATCGAGGCGAGTTCCTTGCCGACCTCTTTGCCACTCAAGGCAACTTGCACCTTCATCATCTTGAGCTGCTTCTTGAACATAGGATCTTTTGCATCCTCGATCGC
This sequence comes from Pirellula staleyi DSM 6068, assembly GCA_945875845.1. Lineage (GTDB taxonomy): Bacteria > Planctomycetota > Planctomycetia > Pirellulales > Pirellulaceae > JBKCUI01. Next base: position 9,530 of record CAMCMB010000048.1, on the reverse strand, counting down.
AGCATTGATGGTCGAGAGCGCTTTGGATGTCTTTCCGCTGCGCATACTGCGGGAGAGGTCCGCCATCAACGCTTGCATCACTTCTTGTTCTTTGAATTTCTCGGCAAATGCGGCGCGATCCCACTTGCCATCCACGACTGCATTCAGCGTTTCGTCCATCGACATCGGGTGACCAATCCACTCGATCTTTTGGTCTTTACCAACTATGAACGCGCAAGGGATGCCGTTCTGATTCGCAGCCTCCATGTAGGCTTTGTGGCAGGAAAGATCCGGGTCGGTGGTTAAGCAGTAGGTACTTGTCAGGTCTCGATAGGTTTGTTCGTCGGCTTTCTTATCTCCTTCTTCGTTTGCATCGCCCTTTTTCTTCTTTGCGCTTACCGTTCGATCCAAGAATTTTTCGACGGTTTCGAGATCTTCGTTGCTGATGCTAACGATCTGCACCCCCTTGCTCGCATACGTTTTTTGCAATTCTGCCAAATGGGGCATGCTCGACACGCATGGACCACACCAAGTGGCCCAAAACTCGACAACGTAGACCTTGTCTTTCTCAAACTTCGTGACTGGCTTGAACCGGCCATCCCCGTTCTGTACCCAATGCTCGATGTCGAGTTCCGGCGCAACCGAGCCGATTGTCAACGTATCCGCTGCCGAAACTTGAGAAGCTGGACCAAGCAACGCAACAAAACCGAACGCACCTGCGAGGGCCATGCGATGCCAAATTCGTGTCCACAGTATCATGATAACCACTCCAAAAAGTCAAAAGTCAAAAAGATTCATGTTCAAAGATCAAGACGAACTACGAACGAAGGCACCAGTTTACCGCTAATTCCGCGACAATGCTGCAGCATGTGAGGTGAAAAAGTGATCTCTTTTTTTGAGAGCTGCGTCTGTCCAATCAGGCGGAAATCGCTAGCGTCCGGTTTACGGAAAAACCGGGTGCTAGCGGCTTGTTGTTTTAATGGTACGACGGACTTCCTAGTCCGTCGAATTCCCCATGGACGGACTTGGAAGTCCGTCATACCGCCCTTAACCAATAAGGACTTCACTGAATCAACAAGCGGCTAGCGTCCGGTTTACGGAAAAACCGCACGAGTACGAGTACGAGTACGAGTACGAGTACGAGTACGAGCAGCACGCGTACCTAATTCATCTGCCAGCGTTCGGCGTGGAGTAGCGAAAAAGTGCGGCCCGATCCTTACTATTTCGGGGCGATTTTGCTCAACCAAGCGGAAGCTTGCGTTGGCCAATCCGTAACTGGCATTCCATCGACATGTCGCAAACCGTATCCATGTCCGCCTTTCGCAAACAGGTGCAACTCGCAGGAAACGCCGGCCTTCTTCATTTCGGTCGCGAGACACAGGCTGCTTAATGGGGTAACGGGATCATCCCAGGCATGGATCATCAGTGTTTGAGGCGTATCCGCAGTTGGTTTGAGTTCTTCCAGCAGTGCATTGTCTTTGCCGACCAAATAAGCCGGGTAGATCAGCAGCGAAAAATCAGGGCGACAGGATACCTCGTCGCTTGAATCGATAGCTTCGTACTTGCGATCTTTGAATTGGAGCGTAGCCCGAGCAGCCACTTCACCTCCGGCTGAAAAACCCAAAACACCAATGCGGGATGGGTCCAATCCCAAGTCTTTCGCGCGAGCCCGAACGACGCTGATCGCACGTTGAACGTCTTGCAGCGCGGCAAGGCATTTGAAGTCGGGGGTTCGCGTTGGAACGCGATATTTGAGAACAATGCCTGTGATGCCGATGGAGTTAAGCCACTGAGCGACCTCGGTGCCTTCCAGATCGTAGGCCAGCAATCGATGCCCGCCGCCTGGGCAGATAATGACCGAAGCACCCGTGTCGTTCGCAGGCTCCGGCTTGTAGATTGCCAGTTCAGGCTTGGAAACGTTGGTGAGTAAGTAGATCTTTTTCCCGGCAACCATTTTCGGTCCGCCTTCGGTGACCTCCGATTCGGCGGGAGCATCTGCCGCTTCTCCGGGCGCCTTGGCTGGCCAAACTGCAATGACCTGCGGATCTGCGGCGAACATCGGCGCGTCGATGCAAGCGAAGCAAACAATCGCCAGAAAATGGAACAAGATTGAAAGTGAGGGTGATTGGTTCATAGATCTCGTTATTCAATAAATGTTAGGTAACAAAGCTTTTGTCAGGCTTGTCCAGAATGCTCGTTCGAGACTGCGTTTCGATGTTCACGCTCGCAAATTCCTCTAAAACGACTCGTCTGCACTTGGGAAAATCCCTTTTTGGACATCGTCGCGAAATCGCGTGACCGCTTGTTCCGCCGCGTTCTTTAAATCGGCGTATTGGCGAACAAATTTCGGGACGTAACCGCTGTTCCAGCCAAGCATGTCGTTCGTTACCAGCACTTGCCCATCGCAAAATGGCCCTGCCCCAATCCCGATGGTGGGTACACTCAGCATCTCGGTGGCTTGTTTAGCAAGTTCGGGTGGGACACATTCGATCAAAATGCAAAATGCGCCTGCTTCTTGGGCTGCTTTCGCATCGTTCATCAACTGTTCCGCATCGCGTTGCACACGATAGCCGCCCAGTGCGTGTACGCTTTGTGGCCGTAACCCGATGTGAGCGATGGTAGGGATACCTGCGTCCACCATGGCCCGAATCGCGCTGGCTTGCTGATGCCCACCTTCCATCTTGACCGCCTGGCACTGCGTTCGCTTCATGATCGTCGCCGCGGATTCGACGGTGTGAGCAATGCTCAACTGCCCGACAGGGAATGGCAAGTCGACGATGACCATGGCGTGCGCGGTTGCCCTAGCGACGATTTCGCCGTGATAGATCATTTCGTCGAGCGTTACTGGAATGGTGGTCGTTTTGCCTTGAACGACCATGCCAAGTGAGTCCCCTACCAGAATGCAATCGACATTTGCGGCGTCAAGCATCTTGGCGGTAGGGTAATCGTATGCGGTCAGCATCGATATCTTCGCCCCTTTTTTCTTCATCGATTGAAGGGTCTTGACGGTAACGCGATCATTCATGGGCCGGTCAGGTGTGTTCGGAGGGATTTAAGGACTTAAAGGTGCCAATCAAAAGTGTAGCTGCCATATCGATTTCCGGCATCTCTTATCGAAAAAACTTCCATTCGATCTGTTCCTTGGTTTCGGTCCAAGCCAAGACTTGAACTTTCTTGGTGCGGTTATCCGAAAAAGAGTCTAAGCGACGCTCGAGTTGCCCAATTCTAAAAAGTGTCTCGTGTCGGGAATACCTGCAAGTGGGAATGCCTGCCCCAAAAATGAAACCGTTGTGTCCCTGCAATGTGCTCCTTTGCTGCGACACGATATGTTCATTGTAGAACAGTTGTCCTCAACTGTTTCTGAAGCAGGTACAAACTTCACTACAGATAAACGATTGGGACAATCGTTCTACAATAGATAAACGATTGGGACAATCGTTCTACAATAGAGTCGACCTGGTAACGGGACATAGTGGACCAGGTACGACTTCGAAGTCGCGATGCATTGACCTGGTTGCACTGTCGTATCCGGACACAGCACCTTTGAACCAATCAAATCGTACGGGATTCTTCCTGGAAAATTTCGAAGTGGTGTGCCCCCAGGAAATTCCACCGTGCCCCCAGGAAATTCCACCGCTAGTCTTTGACGATCCTTACTTTCACCGGGAATTGTTGCCCCTGCTTGTTCCGAAAGTTGCCTTCGTAGCTGGGGGGATTCTTTTGGATTCGCAAAAAATTGTAAGTCCCGTTGGCTGCTGGGTTATCATGTCCGGTGACTTCAAGTCGGGAGCGATCAGCGTTTTCACTAAATACTCCGATCTCCTTTACTAATCCCTCATTTGCTTTCACGTAAATTTTTCCATTAGCCGCAAGGAACTTGCCTGAATGAAGCAACAGACCGCTCTTGTTGAAAAATGAGATTTCCCAAATGATGCCGTTTATTTCGTCACCAGCTGTGGATGCCGTAACGTCGCCCTTGCTAACAGAGCTTGGCTTTTTTAGCACAGCATTTTCCTTCTTCAGTATCTCCACTTCTCGCTTCAATAGATCAATCTCTTGCTTCAGCAAGGCGAGTTGCTTGTTAAGTGCGGCGACATCGTCCTGAGCAACAATGGAAATTTGCATCGATAGACAAAAAATAGCAAACAGCGGAATTTGCAGAAGTAATCGAATCATAGTACAACCATTCAGAGTAAACAAAGCGAAAGGAACGTTCGTGTAACAACGGACAACTTGAATTAGTGGTCGGACATTAGCCAGACGATTGAGGAACTTGGATCAACGCGATTCGGAACGGACAGTAGAAACTTCTCGAAAAGGTCGCTCAAGATCGATTTCAGGATGTTTTTTTGAAATCCAAGCCGCTGCGTCGCCTAATACTCGAAATCGACGAGGAGGCTCGGACGAGACTTGAGCCCCGCTGGGCCAACCTCCCCCCCCAATAACGAGACTCGCGGATTCTACCGGTGCTACGGTGGTTGCAGGATGATTGGTGACCGATTCCGGAAATGCGATGGCTTCGAGTCTCGCCAAAAAACTCGATTGGTCGCCAATGCGACTTGGATCTAGCAACAGATGACTCAGCAGCGGTACCGAGTCGACATACTTCAACAGAACCGGTAGGAAACTGCTGTCGTAGCTCCCAGCCTGCACCAACTCCAAAGCGCGCTTGCGTATCCCCACTTGAATATGCGGCCCCATCGCCTGTCGAGGAATTAATTCCAGGGCATCAAAGGCCGCCTGAACGGAAGCCTGACTCTCGGCTTGATCGAAAATCTTGAAGAGCTTATCCGAGATTCGATTTAGGTACGCGATTTCGTTGCGCTGGACCAATTCAGCCAGAAGTGGCGCTGCCGCGTCGGCGACCTCCGACTTGCCTAAAATCGCCTCATAACCCGAAAGTAAACGCGATGAATTCGTTCTGCTTAGCAGTGTCAGACAGTTAGGGTCCGAAGCATTTAAGGAATCCTTGTTTACGAGACTATCGAAAGCCTTCTGGATGCAATCTTCGTCCAGAATCACAGCCAAAGCAACAAGGACCTGGGTTGCATCGGCGACCTCATTTTCGCTTGGGGACCGCGCAATCAAGTCGGCGAGACGCTCAAACTCTCGACGAGCCCCCGGTTTGTCCAACCGGGAAGCTAGCTTCGAAAGGACGGGACCAACAACCCGGTGGGTGCCGATGGCCATCCAGCCAGAATTGTTCTCAACGACACCAATTCCAGGGATAAACGTTTCGAATAGTCGCTCTGCATGTGCGGGCGTCAACCTTGCCGCAATCTTATCAAAGTACACACCGAACAGGTCAATAAAGTTCGCCTTGTTTGGGGCCTGCTGATAAAGCAGAAGAATCCGATCGAGTTGAGCTGAAAAAGCTGCATCATCCAGGAACGGAGCAAAAACGGCCAATATTCCCACACCCTGAGGCTGTAGCTGTAGAACTCCATTGAATGTGAGCACGTCACTTTCAAGCTCCCTACACAAATTCGGTAATTCCTCCGCATCGATAGCGGATGCCAAGGCGGCCAAAGCTTCGGCCGCAATCATGGCGTCCGCACTTTCACTGGTAAAGATATCTACGGCATCATCCCACGTAAACGATTGGCGTCTGCGGAACTTTGCAGGTTCTCGATTCCGCCGCTGAAAAATGTTAAGGTCCGAAGCTATCGATTCAAAGCCACGCTGGGCATCCGCGGGGGGGAGATGAGGCGCTCGTTCCTTCATCACGTTCCAGACAGCGTGGAGCGCATAAGAGATGTTGGTTTTCCCCACATTGGCGATCAGCAAATCATATGCGCGCAACGAATCCTCCGGTCCCAAAACTTTCGCTAGACCTGCTATTCCTTGCAGTGCATCGGCAGCGACGTACGGACTCTCAGTAACCGTAATCAAAGTGGCCAATTTTTCCAACTGCGTGCGAGCTGCCTCGCGATCCAATCGCGGCGCGAGCTCGGCCAGCCCAACGCCTACCATCGGAAATCCCCCATAACCTGAAGCAGTATCGCCTAAGTTTTCCATCAAGAGTTGGTAGACCAAGTCTGCTTCCTGTGAATTCATTCGGGTAGGCAATTGATAAAGGGATTCGCTTGCGGCGTATAAAAAATCCATCTTTCCTGTAAGCATGAGCCGGTATATACCCAAGAATTGTGCGAGTGCTTCCGAGAAATCCCGATCCTCTGAGTTTGCGACAAGTCGGCTGATTTCAACCATGAGTTTGGACTGCTGCGGGGCGGCGCTGCTGGGCAGTCGTTCCCATAGTTTCTTGGCGTAGTAAATCCCTAGCAGTTCATTACCCGCCTTCACTTGCTTGAGAGGAGTTATCAGTTGGTCGAAGTTGGTTTCAACCGAGGCCGGATCGAGCCTTTCGACAGCAGCAAACAACCTTCTGCTAGCCGCATCCGACGCGTTAGGCAGATTCGTATTCCGGTCGCCTTCAGCAAGCGCGGAGGTGATCGCATCTATTGATGATTGCTTTCCCACCTCTTTCGTTGGCTCTGACATTGACTCATCGCCAAGAGCCTGTACCAAAACCAACGACGCAGCAAGAATCTGTGGATCGAGGTTTGACAGGGATAGCTTTTCGCGGCAAATCGTGAGCGCTTGCTCACGGCGCTTTAAGCTCAACCCAACGACCGCTTGGACGAGATTATCAGCTCGAAGAGCAACGCGTTTTGCCACAGGACCATCTTTCAACCCAGCCGAAATCACCAGCAGTTTAAGGCGATTATTATCGAGTTCTGCAATTTCCTTAAACACCTCCAGTTCAGCGGGATCTACAGCCTGCTCGTTATATCCGATCGGGCGAAAGTAGCTTGCCACCAACGTAGACTCGGCCGCGTCGCGAGCCAACTCGGCGCCGAGCGCCTCTTGGTTAGCTCGATCCGCTTCCAGATTGGCGCGGTTTGCCTCGGCATCAGCACGAAACATTTGCCAAGTCGTAGACGCTAGGCCTAGCATCATAGCTCCCGCGATCAAACCCATAGCAACCAGAAGACGTCGGTTCCTATGGATCACTTTTCGCAATTGGTAGCTTAAGCTAGGCGGATGCGCCAGCACGCGATCTCCGGCCAAATATCGACTCACATCTGCGGCAAATCCACTGGCAGATTCGTAGCGACGCGTTCGCTGCTTTTCTAAGGCTTTCAGTACGATCCAGTCGAGTTCGCTGCGGAGCAGCTTTGCCAACTTGCTCGGCTCCATACCGCGGTTTGCCGAAAGACTTGGCAAAAGATCAGAACTGCTGAGTTTCACGCTGGGACGTGGTGGCTCATCTTCGCGCACGACCCGCAAGATCTCGAGCACGCCTCGCTGTTCCAAATCCTGCTGGGAGAAAGGGGGCGAACCCGTCAATAGCTCATAGAGCAAGACCCCCAGCGAGTAGACATCGCTGCGTGTATCAACATCCAGATTATTTAACGTGGCCTGTTCTGGGCTCATGTACTGGGGCGTTCCGATGACGCCTCCAAAACCGGTGCTGATCGTATGCTCAGTCAGCGCGCCACCGGTAGCCTTGGCAATGCCGAAATCGATAACTTTGGGAACCGGCAAGTCGTCGTAAAGGGCTACTAGAACATTGGATGGTTTGATATCCCGATGGATGATGCCTTTCTGGTGCGCGTGTTGAATCGCTTGGCAAACAGGAATAAAGAGCTCGAGCCTTTTTTCTGGTGGCAATTTCATCCGATCGCAGTATTCGGTGATGGGAAAGCCTTTTACCAGCTCCATCACGAAAAACGGTTGCCCGGTCGGGGTTAGACCACCGTCAAGGACACGTGCGATATTTGGATGGTCCATCAACGCAAGGGCTTGGCGTTCCTGTTCAAAGCGGGCCACCACCGCTTTCGAGTCCATTCCGGCTTTGATGAGTTTGATGGCGACCGAGCGTTTTATGGGTTGCGACTGCTTGGCCACCCAAACTTCCCCCATGCCTCCTTCGCCAATCTTTGTTTGCAGGGTGTATCGCCCGGCAATGACAATTCCCGCCACTGCGTCGTTTCGAAAATCTACGGTAGCCGAACCTCCAACTACTGCCGGAATCTCGTTCGAATCGGCGGCCGGAATGTGTTGGCCTAATGCATCAACATCGGCCGGAGGTGCCAACCCGATCTTAGATTGGAGAAAGGCGTTCGGCTGGTCCAAGTAACTATCCGCCTGGTCGTGGGCCTCTAGAAGCGCTGCTACCCGTCGCCGCATAGGCTGATTCTCGCCGCAGTATCGATCGAGCAACGCGGGTCTCTCCGCAGGGGAGAACCTAATCAGTTTTACAAACAGTTCCTGGATTTCTTCAGGGCTGCATTCCATTGGATTATTCCTGGTGGAGGGTTATTGAGCTCGCCACCATTTCATGCGAGATTTCGGGGTGAACCTGTCGAAAAAAATCAAAAAGAATTCTTATTCAGTCAGGTATTCACGGAGCCAAGCTCTGGCGTAACTCCATTTTTGTCTCGCCTGATAAGTTGTGATGCCCAGCTCAAGAGCGATTCCAGCATGACCCAGGCCACCAAAATGCCGCAACTCCATGACCCGCGCCGCGACCGGATCCTCCGCAGCTAACCGAAGCATGGCCTCATCTAACTCCAGCAATCGATCGTCAGAATCGGGAACAGCGACCTCGGCCAGTTCTTCCCGCTGTAAACCGCCGCCATGCTTGAGGCATTTTTTGCGTCTGGCAGCCTCGACAAGTATCCGCCGCATCGCCTCGGCGGCAGCCGCAAAAAAGTGATTTCGAGATTCCCAATCTTTTTGACAGGGGGCATCAACCAACCGCAAAAATGCTTCGTGCGCCAGCGCGGTTGGTTGCAAAGTCTGCCCTACTCTCTCATGGGCCAACTTTGCCGCAGCCAACTTACGTAATTCTTCGTAGACCAAGGGCAATAGATCATTGGACGCCCCCCCTTTACTTGACTTCAAGCTCGATAAAATCAACGTGATTTCAGACATAACTGCTCGGAGGGTTAGTGAGCAAGGAGTTCAAATTGGGCGAGTGCCATTGTCAATTGAGCGGCCAAAATTAGCAACTTCCTTCAGGGCGATATGGATAGCTTTTTTGACGGTGATGCTTTGGTTTTGCAGCAATGAAGCTGTCCAAGGAAAAACCGGGTCGCGGCGTTGGTTTCGTCCTCGAAAGCTCTCGTTTGTCTAAGAATTGGGTAGATTAGCTTGAATGCACCAACGCTCTTTCCCCTCCAAAGGATCATCCGATATGTCAGGTGCGCGCAGCACGAACTACGCTCGCCATCGAGGGGCCCGCTCCTGGCGGCTCCTGGGGCCACCCATCTATTTTCGCTATGCTTGCAGACCGATTTCGTTTTTGTTAGATTTTTACCTAAGTTTTGTGGCGCTGCATTTTTCGTTAGGCATTTTCGAAAAGGGGCTCTGTCCATGGCTAGGCAGAATCGTCGCGATATCTTTGATCCCAACGAAGTTGGCTGTTATCATGCCGTCCAGAGAACCGTGCGTCGGGCTTGGCTCTGTGGCTTCGACCCGGTTTCTGGCAAATCCTTCGAGCATCGGCGGATCTGGATCCAGAATCGCCTGCAAGAACTCGCGGC
>CAMCMB010000047.1 GCA_945875845.1 Pirellula staleyi DSM 6068 | reverse complement strand
CAGGACATCGACGGACTGGCAGCGCTGAGGATGGGCTTACGTGAGCGATTCTCGCAGAGCACGTTGGGATCGCCCGAGAGATTTGCCTTGGAGTTCGAATCGGCCCTGGCCGAAGCTTATGCCGTAGCATGGGCCTCTGAGCCCGTGCGAGGCTAATTCGTGGACTGCTGGTGGACTGCTGATTTAGTGGATTTGCTGACGGCAAAGGCTCGATCACAACCCGAAGCGTGACCACTTGTTGATTTAATGGTAACCCGAAGCTTTAGAGCGTTAGCGATGGATTGTTCGCCCCTCACTCACGTTTCGGGTTGTGATGTTACCTTTGGCCATTTCGAACCATATTAAATCAACAAATCGCTTACGCGTCGGGTTACCATCGCTTGGCATGAACTCGCTCGTGACTCCATGGGCGAGACGCAGCTAGACATTGAATTCACGATCAAAAAACCAATTGAAACACAGTGCAAAACCGCTCACCCCCTGCCCCTCTCCCCGAGTGCAGCTCGTTGTACAGGGCGAGGGGAGCAAGATCAAAAGGTGTGCGTCGACACGGTGGCCGACGGCCTTGGCTTCGCGAACTTGTGCCTTCCTGACTATTGAATCGGGCGGAAGCCTTGGATGCGACCGCGTGGGGCAAGGCCTTGTACGTCGATGGGGGTATCCAACACATGAACTCCGACGTTGCCCGCCGAATCGAAGGCTTCCAATCGCAGGTAAATGGTCGCCGGAAGGCTTGGATCTGCAGGCCAGATGTAACGGCTATTGTTCCGAACACCGGACGCTATCGTTTTCCAGGGACCGCTTGGAGCTTCCGAATACGATAACGTGATTGGCCGCTCGGGAAAGTAGTCGTCGGTCGCCCGGTATTCGATGACCATCGAACCCGCTTGTTGACCCTTGCCATAGAGCGCGCTGATCAATTTTGCTTGTGGCTTGGTGGTATCCACTTGAATCCAAGCATCGGCGTTGTCACCATTGCGGGGACGATTCGAAGCGAGTCCATTTGCTCCCACGATGATCATCCGGAACCCAAACAATCCTTCCGTTTCGACCTGGATGTCAAACGGACTTGCTCGATCGGGATCCTGGCCCCATATTTGCCACGTTTGGCCCTCGTCTGTTGTTCCCCAAAGCTCAACCGCGGAGATTGCGGATTCGAGGTCGTTCTCGATGCTATAGTCAAGGCTAAAGGTTTTGCTGCTGCTGAAGAGCGGTTTAATGTTGTTGCGGAAAGTGGACTGACCCGCAATCCGATCCACCTTAGGTTCAATCTCTAGACTGGTTGTCGATGGTTTGAGCGATTCCTCGTTGGATTCTTGCACGATCAACGACTGCTCGCCGCGTTTTGCAACCAGACTAATACCTTTCGATGCAACGGCTTGCTCGTACTCTTCGTCGGTCATTTCGCGAACAGGCAATTTGCTTGTTCTCGTATCGGATCGAGCGACACTCTCGGAGGAACGCACACCGTTTGGACCTGTTCCGAAGAGATTGGCATTGCTGCCGTTGTTGCGTGCATCCGGGATAGTTAGCACTTCGATTTTGGGAGAGGATGCTTTGGGTGGTGCGGCAATTCCGGTACCGATGGGTTGACTCTGAGCAAGGTCATTTGTTGTAGGCGTGCGAGAGTCTCGAGTTTTGCCACTGGCGAGTTGCAAGCTATTGCTGACGGCAGCAGAACGGGGCAGTTGTGGAAGGCGATTGATTTCGACGGTGTTACCCGCTTTGTCTTTCGCGATGAGGCGAACGGCCAATTGGCGGGTGCCGTTCGGGATACTCCATGAAGCCGTGCCGAGCCAGGACCCTTTTTCGCGACCTGGAGACAACTGAAATTCGATCTCACGAGGCTGCGGCAAGGCTTCCGTTTGGTAGGTAAGTTGAACACTTGTCGCATCCAAGGCGACGTCGCTGATCGCGAATTCTGCAAGCATCATACCGCGCTGATCGATGTCGATCATTAGGTTCGCCGTCGGTTTGTTGGTGTCGACGACCACACAGAGCGGTTCACCTGGGTTGTCAAAGCTCCTGCCTTGGTTATCCAGAGTTTTGAGCCGGAACTTGTATTCGCCGTCTGCTTGAGCGATGAATTGAAACTGTTTCGTTCGAACGTCGCCTCTCGAATAGAGAGACCAATTCGAACCGCCGTTCTCCGAGTACTCCAATTGAATTTCGCGAGGAGTCTGCCCCGTCAATTCGACATTGAATGGAATGACGAAATCAAGTCGAGGCCAGTAAACGCGAACGTCCTCTTCCGGAGCCGAGCCTAGCCCAGATTGGGCAATCAAGATATTGCCATTTGTGTTGCAGCATGCGAACGCAGTCAGTATCGATCTCGTAAGCCATCGTTGCAAGGCGACTCTCCCTATGTGCCGAAAGCCACCGAGTGGATCATATTGACAGCGTGTTTGGATTTGGGGCATGGGGATCACTTTCGGTTTTGAGTATCGAAAGAACGACCTTCTGCGCGTTCGAGAGTCACGCGGTCTAAGAGGCGGGAGAAATGTTCGTTGTCTCGCTCAAACTCCTGGTAGTTCGCAACGTCAGCGAACAAATAAACTTTGTTGGATTTGGGTTGAATGCAACCGAATTCACACTTACCGTCGACAAGCAAACCTGTCTTAAAAAAATGCACAAGATCGAATCCGCTCAAGCAGGGAGTGTAGCGATCTGGTTCGCCGAGAAGTGTTTGTCTGGCCTGTTCGCTAGCGCAGTGGTAAACACGACCTCGATGTCGGACAGCATACGAGGCAGAGCCTTTGACCCATGTTGAATTGCTCGATCGGCCGATCGATTCGACGAGAGTCACTGGGCAGTAGCCCTCGAGGCCAATCGTTTCGGCGAGCACATGAGGCGCCGCCGTAGGAACTTCCAGAGGTTGCTTGGCGAGGTCATGAGGCGGCGCGGCAGGAACTTCAATAGGTTGCTGGGCGAGGTAAGGATTGTTGATGATGCGAGCTTGTTTTATCGGGGCTGCGTGTACGACGGGAGGTAAAGCGGATTGAGTGGAGCGTTGGGCCTTTGAATCGTCCGTCCATGACACCGACTGGCTATTGGTCGGCTTGAAAGTTGTGCTGGCCAACGTTGTTTTTTCGGAATGATTTTGTGGGGCATTTGCAGCCGAAGCGTTGATCTTTCCTCGTTGTGTGTTTTTGGCAATCGATTCGCGTTCAAGAGACCAATCGCGATGATGCAACGCGATTCGCTGAATCTTTTTCGTGAAGGCGGCTGGATCTTGATCGCTGACGCCGCGATAGAGTTCGTCACCATTGGAATACAAATAAACGTCGGTTGGCCAACGGTTTACGTTATATTTTGTCGCGAGGTCTCGGCACTTTTCCGCATTGATCTTGACTGCGACTACGTTTTCATTGATCGCGGCGACGAGCGCTGGGTCGTGAAACGTCTTCTTGTCCAAAAGTTTGCAGGGTGGACAATAGTCGCCGTAAAAATGCAAAAGCAAAACGCTATTTGCAGAAGCAGCTCGTTGTAGGGCGGCCTCGTAGTCATCGGTCCACGCGATTTCCCGCTCAGCAGAGAAAACGAGAGCGGTAGGCATAACAAGCATTAAAATAATGCGTGCAAAAAAACTTTTGTCGATGAAACCAGCGATTGAAACTTGATTGAACATGGAGCAACCCTCTTGTCCGCGGCCCCATTCGGTTCAATTGCCGAAAACGAACGACCTTGTCAATCGAATCGGTTGCGATGAGTACCTGGCTCGATAGGAAGTGGACGGAATCAAAAAAAAATATCAGATTGTGCCGTTTGGGGGAGGTTTCCTACTTGACATGCAGATGGCTTTACATGACACTTCATGGTCGTAGCAGTTGTTTTGCCAGAAATGAAACCATTCTCTGCCAAATGGCGCCGACAGGCGTCTTGCACATACCAACTGCTCTCGCTGAGTGTCATCCACGGAAAGTTTTCGATCGAACCCGCTGGTTTGATCATCCTCCCGAGTATCTGCTTGATAGACCGTTTTTGTTCCATCAAGCGGCGGATGCCAAATGGAGTTGTCTACTAGCGGAACTGATCGGCAAACACTAGAGCTTTTTCCGAATCAGCGCTTCCCGATTGTTCAGAGCGTTTAGGCGCTCTAGTCCTCGTTACCACTTCCTGCAAAAACTGCCAAAACCATTTTGGGGCACGAAGGGGCAACATTTTTGTTTCCTGTTTGGATTTGAATCTATGCCCAAGAAGAAGCGTTTTCGTTCTCGTTTTCAAAATGATGACCAAGGTAGTTCCAGTGGCGTAGGTGGCGGCGGAGCTGCCCCTCGGCCAAGGGCCAAAAAGCCACGCCGTCGATACGGCCCGAATTACCAACAAGCCTTCACCAAACCCGAGGACGAACAAGGTGAGGTCGCGGTCAATGAAGATGGCGAACCGATTGCGACCGACGAAGCAGACTCACCAACCGAGGAGCCGGGACAAGAGTTTTACGGCTTACTCGAAATGCATCCAAACGGTTATGGGTTCCTTCGTTCCTCTTCCAATAATTACTCCCGAGAGCGAACCGACCCTTTTGTTCCGGGAACGATGATCGAAAAATTTCGGTTGCGTCAGGGCGTCAAGATTCGCGCGATCATGCAACAAACGCGCCGAGCTCAAGGCCCACGCATCAAAGAAATCATCGATGTCGAAGGGATGAAGCCCGAAGAATATGTGAACGTTAAGAACTTTGACCAACTCACGGCAATCAATCCGGAACGCTGGCTAAAATTGGAAGTTGGTGCCCAACCGATTACCAACCGCGTGATCGATCTGCTGGCCCCACTCGGACGCGGACAACGCGCTTTGATCGTCGCCCCGCCGCGCACTGGCAAGACGATCATGTTGCAAAATATTTCGAAAGGAATTGCTCAAAACTATCCCGAGATAGAATTGATCGTTCTGCTCATCGACGAACGCCCCGAAGAAGTGACCGATATGCGTCGCTGTATCGAGCACGGGGAAGTCATTGCGAGTAGCCTTGACGAAGATGTCGATTCGCATGTGCGTTTGAGCCAGTTGGCAGTCGATCGATGCAGACGCCTCGCCGAGATGGGCAAAGACGTCTTCATGCTCATGGACTCAATCACGCGGCTAGCCAGAGCGTTCAACAAGTGGGTCGGCAACAGCGGAGCGACCATGTCAGGTGGTGTGAACATCAAGGCGATGGACATCCCCAAGAAGCTGTTTGCGACCGCGCGTTGTTTTGCGGAAGGCGGTTCGCTCACGATTGTTGGAACGGCACTCATCGACACCGGTTCTCGCATGGATGAACTCATTTTCCAAGAGTTCAAAGGTACCGGAAACATGGAACTCGTACTCGATCGAAAACTCGCCGATCGCCGCGTTTGGCCTGCGATCGACATCTCGCAATCCGGCACACGCCGCGAGGAATTGCTCCACGATCCAGACACCTACCATTCGGTAACCATGATTCGTCGGACATTAAACTCAATGCACCCAGTCGAAGCGATGGAGCAACTCACCAAGCAGCTATCTCGGTTCCAAAGCAACGCGGAGTTCCTCAAGCTAATTGCAAACGCAAAGATCATGGACTGATGCGCGACGCAGCCTCGGTTGGCATGGCAGCGAAACGTGACGAAAGGTTTCCAAAAAACCTTCGTCTCGTCAGCAAAAAGGATTTTGATCGCGTGTTCAAAATGGGCACTGTGGCAAGCGACTCGATGCTTGTCATTCATGCTTGCCGCAATGACCTAGAATGGACGCGAATCGGTCTAAGCATCTCAAAACGCGTAGGCAATTCGCCCGTTCGAAATCGATGGAAACGCTTGATACGTGAGGCCTTTCGAAAACAGAAATTCGATCTGCCGCAATGCCTCGATGTCGTAGTACGTCCCAAACGCGGTGCAAGCCCTGATTACCAACAAATCACCTCGTCGCTACTACGGCTGTGCACACAACTCGGTGGTAAGCTCGGAAGAAATCGGTAACGCAAGGGGAGGGTGAGGTGGTGAGGTCTCCCCTTTAAACATGTTTTCCTCGACTTTGCCCAATCCATTCCTTGCTTGGGAGGGTGAGGCTCCTGCCGAACCATGGCGTCGTAAGCTCGGCAGGGGCCTCGCCCTCCCATTGAATTTCAATTTATTCTAAATTGCAAAGATGCTTGGAGTGATTGGAGACTCCTCACCGGACAGCTTGCGCTGTTCCGCTACAAAATCGCTCGCCTCACTGCACCAAGAACTCGACTACCATTTGTGAGGCTACTTTGGCTTCGTCGGACTTGTCTGGCTCATCGACTCTCTTGGTTTCGAAAGGGCGGGCCAAACTATTGCCCGCGACATCTTCGAGATTCGTGGCGATTTCGACCCTATAGCCGTCGCTTTTCCAAGGCTTGTCAGGCTTAAAACTCCATCGCGTCTCGTGCTGTTCCAAGGTCGCGTCCCCTTCCACCCGATCGCCCGACGGACCGCGAACGACCAACACACGATTCAGCATGGCATGGTCCAAGGATTCATCGAAAGTAAGCGTGACAGGATCCGTCGTATTGGCCTTGGGTGTTCCGATCTTCCACATCGTTGGGTTCGGCTGCTGATAATCCGCATCCGCAACGCGAAATTTCTTGACAAACGTCGCGGCAAGCGTCTGTCGGTCTGCGCTTCGCCAATCGGAGTCGATTTGCAGTAAGTATTCGTTGCCACTGCTCATGGGTGGACCAGTGTCTTCGCGTGGTTTAATACCACGTTTCACGAGACCTGGATGAACAAGCAAGGTGAACCGCGTTTGTTCGATGTCCCATAACTCTTCGCCTAACTCCAGAAAGGGTGACTTGATCTCGCGACTTCCTTGCATCAGATGAATCCGTTGATAGGCTTCGCCGCGACTCATGGGAGCCGTAAAGTGCACGTAGAACTTCAGCAAATTCTCCGGCAGTACATCCGAGGATGGATAAACGGCCGAGACGGATGCGGCGGGCAGCTTTGGTTTGGGATGCGTCGAAAACAGGAGTGACGGTAGGATTTGCTTAGGATCATCCAATGGACTGGCTAGTTCAACTTGATAGCGAACGCTTTCGCTCAACGGAAAACGACTTTGGAATAGCAATTCCCCATCAACGAAGGAGTAGGTTCCAAGCAGCGTTGGAAGCACGACATCGCCCTGCCTGGGTTGGACCCGGATGGTGAGCAGCTTCGATAATTGATCCGCATCGAGTGTTCGTAAGCGATCCGCGTTCGGCAACCCGAGAACGGCGAAGATGGATGCGTTGGAGGTCTCACGAAGTTCGACGGAAATGGCGGACGTACCGGCGCGTTGGCTTTGGACGGACACCTTCGCTAACGTTCGTTCCTCTTGCCCTCGAAGGTTGCCCCCAATCAAGACCGAGAGAAGAACGACAAGTGCAATGGGTGGAGGTGACAACAACGGTTTTGACTCTTTTGTTACGGGCGAGCGAAAGTAATGTTTCTACCCGGAGGGAGAGGCTCCTGCCGAGCTATATGCGCCATGGTTCGGCAGGAGCCTCACCCTGCGCGAACAAGAAATGGATACGGCGTGTCGCTCTACGGCAAATCGATGGTTCGGATATCTTGACGACCTTCGTTGCTGACCAGCAGTACTGCTTGCTTTGCGTTCAGCTTATCCAGTTGCACAACACCCTTTAAGTCCTTGACGGTCTCGTAGGGAAGGCCTGCGGTATCCGCAATTCGCGATGTGATCGCTTTGGTCCCTTCGATGTCGGTCTTGCTTAACTTTAGTTTCATTACGCCCCGAGCGGAATTTGCCATCAGCAGGTAATCCTGATCACCTTTCTTATAGACAATCATGTCGAGCGGTTGATTCATATTGCCAAGTTCCGCAATCGTTTTGCCTTGCGTCTTGGTTCCTGGCTTGAGATCGCTAATGGGGATGTTGACGAGTGGAGTGCACGTATAAGCAGCTAACACGCTATTTTCATAGGTCACAAAGGTGCGGACAGGCGAAGCCGTTTCTAATTTACCGTGAGCACCGTGATAAACTTCAACACTGGTGGATTGTTCGCTTCCATCGAAGGGATAGTTCATCAACCGCAGCTTGGAGGCGAATTCTTCGTTCGAGAGCCCTGCGATCACAACTTTGCCATCCATGAATTGGATATCCGTGATCGCACTCATGCGTGGATTACGCGCACCTTCTTTCGATTCGGGAGCGTTCGCAAATACCGCTTTGCTAAACTTCACCTTCTTGAGACTCAATTCGGACAGGGCGCCTTGGGCATCCGCTTTGAAAATCACGGGTGCTGCACTCGGCCCACGACCGCGCGAAACCGAGAGGTAAATATTGCCACTGAGCGGGTTCACGGCCATGTCGTTAATGGAGGTTTCTTCGGCGCTACTTCCAATCATGGCCGCGATTTTTTCGTTGACCTTTTCGATGCTAACCGACGCAGCATTTGTCGCGGCCTGGGCATCGCCAGTGTCGATCGCGAAAATCGAAGCGCTGACCGAATCTCCGACAAGTAGCACGCCAAGTGGGGCGAACGCTAACGCTCCGGCATGTTTAATATCCGGGGTGCCCTCTTTCATACCAGTGTCGGCATTCAGGTTGGCACACGGAATCAGCAACCCAAGGCTCAATGCCCATGAAAATTTTCGGCGCAACATACTTCTGCTCCTAAAGCTGTAAGGTTTTATCAGATCGCCAACAGCCAGCAGTCGATGAACTAGGTTGGCTTTATCGAGTCATCGAATTGCTTCCACGACCGATTCAGTGGGGCATTATCCCAACAATTGCACACAATGCAACTAAAGAAGCCATAATAAGCAGTTCCAAAGATGAATTGCGCTGATGTGCCTTTCCGGGGAAAGTGTCACACGGAGGCACAAAGACACAAAGGGATGCCGACGATCCCGATCGGGCAGACAATGCTTTTCTCTGTGTCTCTATATCTCTGTGGTAAAAAATAATGCACAGCGAGTGGAAGGCCAAAACATCGTCGACTTTTGCTCCGCAAAAGATGCGTGAGTGCCGCATCTTTCGCGGATAGGCTTTCAATTTTGGAGGAACTACTTTTGGGCGGCAGTTTGACAACCCGACGCGTAACGGCTTGTTGCTTTAATGGGCTGTGACACGGGGTATTCGAAAGTGGCATGGGCGTCTCGCCCATGGATTCACGAGCGCGCTCTTGCCACGCTTTGGTAACCCGACGCGTGACGGCTTGTTGCTTTAATGGTACGACGGACTTCCAAGTCCGTCGAATTCCCCATTGACGGACTTGGAAGTCCGTCGTACCACCCTTATTCAATAACGACTTCATTAAAGCAACAAGCCGGTGAGCGAGGGATTGTGTGTAATTCCTCGCTCAAGCGAGGGATCGCGGTTGGCCCCTCGCTCACGGGCACGGGTTACCATGGCCTATCCGACGGAGAACGCATCTTTCGCGGAGCGAAGGGCGAGGATAATAAGACGATAATAAGACGGTAATAAATCGGCAGCTCTACCCTTTTGCTCGTTGGAGACTGCTAGCATTAACAGGTACCCTCATAGTCTTAGAAAACCGCATTAAACCTTGGGTGGGTCCTTGTACAGGACATTAGTGGGCGATAACTTCATGTGCTGAGCGAGTGCCGCTCTTGTTTTGCCACCTTGATCCATCGCGGCACGCCAATCGCGTTGCAGACGGCCTCTCCCTTACGCGCACGGAGCATGATATGGCAACCAATCCTAAACAAACTTTGGCGTTGATTGATTTAGCTGTTGCGGGCAATGAAAAGAATACGACTCGGGTGGAAGCGGCACTGCGCAGACTCGATGGACTTACACTTCTTGAGTGGTGCATTCGCAGGCTCAGCGAGTCAACGCTTATCGATACCATCGTGGTGACGGGCCCTCCTCAGTATCGAGAGCTGATTTCCAATACGGGACTTTGCAATGCGCGTTGGATGCCTAGTGCGATGAGCACGCCCAGTCAACGGGCAAAGGAGATTTCGGATCGGTTGAGTGCGGACTGGATTGTCTTTGCTAGTCCACTCTGCCCTTTCACTGATCCAAGCTTGATCGATCGACTTGTTTCGCGAGGGTGGGCTAACCCAACTCATGACCTCGTAGGCTTCATGTCACCGAAACACCCAAGCTTCTCCCTGCAAGCTTTGGGGCTTGTCGGTGAGATGTGCTCGGCGGCGGCGATTGGCAAAATCGAAAGTGAAAAGCTCGCGACCGAACCATGCGATGTTCCAGACATCATTCGGCGGTATCCGGACCTCTTTCAATCGACGCTGATACCGTTACCCCAGGAATTAGCCCACGACTCACTCCGATTTCAAATGCAGACCAACGCAGATTGGGATCGAGCGCACAGTATCCTAGAAGCGGCGGGCGACGATTTGTCGTGGCAACGACTCGCTCAATTCGCGGAACGAAATTTTTCGACAACTTAGTTTGACAACATAGATGGTCTCGACGTTATTGCTTGTTCCGACTCGAATAGAATTGGATTTTCTGTCCAGAGCTTTTCATCAAAGAATCGCTGAGTTCGACTGCAAGATTGCGCTGTGCGGTTTTGGCCCCATCTTGGCTGGCATCCTCGCATCGCAACTCATCTCCGAGCATAAACCCACCAAAGTCCTTTTGCTTGGCGTCGCGGGTGGGCTGACGGAAGAACTACCCGTGGCAAAATCGTTCGAATTCGATGAAGTAGTCTGTTATGGCGTTGGAGCCGGATCGGGTAACCGCTTTGTCACCGCGCAGGAAATGGGTTGGTGTCATTGGCGTTCTGAACACGATAGATTTGAGATCAAAGACGCTATCTCAGTGGATAACTTACGAGAAAACCCGGTTAAGCGAGATTCACCGGCTCAACTGCTTACCTGCTGTGCGGCTTCTGCGAGCGCTGAGGATGTCCAACTGCGTCTTGAGAAATTTCCTAATGCAATCGCGGAAGACATGGAAGGCTTTGCGGTCGCAGCAGCATGCGCGATACACAAAACACCGCTGAGAATCATTCGCGGCATTTCCAATCGAGCTGGCGATCGAAACAAGTCTCATTGGCGGATTCATGAGGCGATTGCCACCGTCGAAGTCAAAGCGCTGGAGGCTTTGCGAACATGAGCAACACCCTACGTCTAGGCATCTCGACGTGCCCCAACGATACGTTTGCCTTTCACGCTTTACTCCATCGGTTGGTGGATTGGCGTGGCCTTGATTTCCAAGTTGAACTGCTTGACATTCAGCAACTCAACGATCGCTTGTTTCGCGGCGACCTCGATGTTGCAAAAGCAAGCTTCCACGCGGCCCTTCACTTGGCGGATCGCATGTGGGTTTTGCCAAGTGGGTCCGCGTTGGGCTTTGGTGTCGGCCCACTACTTCTGTCCTCCAAACGCAATGATGTTCCAAATCAAAAATCGCAGTTGACTCTGTGTCCTGGTAAGCACACCACGGCGACGCTGCTCTTTCAACTCTTCTACCCCAACACCGCTCACGTGAAGCAAGTTGTCTTCTCCGAGATCATGCCGATGCTGAAAGAGAACCAAGCGGACTTCGGCGTTTGCATTCATGAAGGTCGCTTTACCTGGGAGGCTGAGGGGTTGTCCTTGGTCGAAGATCTGGGCAGTCGCTGGGAATCGGAGACGCATTGTCCGTTACCGCTCGGAGGAATCCTAGGGTCGCGAGCTCTCGAATTGGACGTGTTGAAGATCGTTCAAGCGGTCATCAAGGAGTCGTTGCTGTATGGACTTGCCCATCGCGGTGAGACGTTGAGGACGATGCGGGAATACGCACAGGAATTCGATGATGATATTTTGATGCAACACGTCGACCTATATGTCAATGACTGGACCGTTGACTTGGGCGAGACGGGGCAAAGGGCACTGAATGCGTTGTCCTCGCGAGCCTCGCAAATCGGCCTAGTGGTCGAGGGTTCCAAGAAGCTAGAAGTACTGCCACTAAGCTGACTTTCGCTGAAGTTGGGTGAATATCCTTGGTGCGATGTGGCTTTATCCTTTATGATGAACGGTTGCGTTCCCAACTCGGCCACGCCCTTCCTCCCTTCCTCCCCGTACCCTTTCCTGCTGACCCTACGAATGAATTCAAACCTACTTCGAATGGCTCTCCGGCGAGCAGCAGAATTGTTGATCCCAGGATGGACACGCCAACGGGAGAGCGAGGCTCGTGCCGAGCTAACGACGCCGTGGTTTGGCAGGAGCCTAACCCTCCCTTGCAATGTATTTCTGTTGCTCGGGACCGCGTGCGTTGGTGTGCTGTCCTTTAACCCGTGCCATGCTGTGGAGCGTGCCATGGACTACAACCGCGACATTCGCCCGATCCTGAGCGAGAACTGCTTTGCGTGTCATGGTTTCGACGAAAAAAGTCGCCAAGCAGATCTGCGGCTAGACGTTGTCGAATCGGCCTATGCAGATCGCAAAGGGACCATTGCCATCGTCCCCGGCCAATTAGCCAAAAGCGAGGTTTGGCGACGCGTGATGAGTGATGATGCAGACGAAGTCATGCCACCCCCGAATTCGCATCGAGGTTTAAGCGACTCGCAAAAGGACAAGCTCAAACGATGGATCGAACAAGGAGCGCCCTACGCGGGCCATTGGTCTTTCATTCCGCCCATAAAACACGAATTGCCTACTGGCCTTTCGCGACAGCCTATCGATGCCTTTGTCGACGCCCGATTAGAAGCCGAGGGAATGAAACGATCCCCCGAAGCCAATCGGGAAACTCTGCTCCGGCGTCTTTTCGTTGACTTGACGGGATTGCCACCCAGCGGCGATGACGTGCGAGCCTTTGTTGCCGACACATCGGTCAACGCCTACGAAAAAGTAGTTGAGAGTTTGTTGTCGAGTTCCCATTTTGGAGAGCGTCTCGCAATCGAATGGTTGGACTCAGCCAGGTACGCCGACACCAATGGTTTTTCGATCGATGGCGGGCGCCACATGTGGTTGTGGCGTGATTGGGTCATCCAGGCATTCAATGACAATCTGCCCTACGATCAATTCTTGCTGGAACAACTTGCTGGCGACCTGCTGCCAAACTGCACCGATGCGCAAAAAATTGCAACCGGCTTTCAGCGCAACAACATGGTAACGCACGAGGGCGGGACCATCCCGGAAGAGAATCTAACGAACTACAACGCGGACCGAGTTAAGACGTTAGGTGAATCGATCCTGGGTTTAACGCTGGGGTGCGCTCAGTGCCATGATCACAAATTCGATCCATTCAAACAGAGCGAATACTATCAAATGTTCGCCTTCTTCAACACCATCAGCGATAAAGGCTTGGATGGAAATGCGGGCGTCAATCCTGGCCCTAGTATTCAGGCTCGGACGGTACTGAAGACGAGCGAGGTACCGAAGCTTCGCGAGCAGATCGAGGCGATCGAAAGATCGCATTCCAATGTGGACCTGGCGCAGCTATCTGCTTGGGAAAAACGCGAACAGGCAAGATTGGAGCGTCGCGGCAAAGATTTTCAAAGCTATCCCGTTGCCTTGAAAAAAGTATCGACGCCGAATCGTGGTGCGGGCTTCGAGATCGACAAAGCTACCAATCGAGTGCGTCTGGAAGGGTTCGGTTCCATGGGAGCCATCGATGTGGTCGCTGAGATACCCAAGATCAGTCAACCTATCACGGGCTTGCGAGTGATCATGCATCCCATGGCCGAACTCTCAGGTGGTGGCTGGGGTTATGGGCCCGATGATGCCCTGAAGGCCAAAGCCAAGAAAGATAAAACAGCCTCGGAAGCGTCCGATGAGAAAAAAACCAAAGGGACCTTTATGCTAACCGCGATTGCGGTAACGGCGGACAAAGTCCCAGGCGATCAAGTCAATTTGTTTAAGCTCCTAGCCATCGAGGATGTGACGGCAAATTCATGGGAGGCCGCGAATCCACCGGCAGGCTGCTTGGACCCTCGCAATGAGAGTGGTTGGTCTCCCGACGTTGATCATTCAGGGCCCGTTCAGCTAACGGCCTCGTTTTCCCAACCCTTCGATGCGGTTTCGGCACCTTATTTGACGGTACAGCTGAACTTTGGCAACGGCCGTAGCTTGGTTGCTAAGTCGATCGAACTGCAAGTGATCACAGGTGTGGATGACGACACCGACTTGCCATCGGACATCCTGGCGATCCTAAAGCTTGCGGAAATGGATCGATCGTCGGATCAGCAAGCGTCGCTTTGGAAATATTGTGCGGAACACTCATCGGATCTATTGCCTTCTCGAATCGAGTTAGCCAATCTTCGAGAGCGACTCGATGTTTTGACCAAGCCCTTTACCTCCATGGTGATGGATGTAGCCGCCAAGCAACGCGAAACATTTGTCTTGCAACGGGGCGATTATTCTAAACCCACGGACAAGGTTAGCCCGGGTACGTTAGGCGTTCTCCCTCCGATGCCAGTGCAGAGCAGCCGGGACCGCTTGGGATTGGCGCAGTGGATTGTGATGAAAGAAAACCCGCTGACGGCCAGAGTCGCAGTCAACCGGTTTTGGAAAATGCTCTTCGGGCGTGGACTCGTTGGAACGCTAGAGGATTTTGGCTCGCAAGGGGAATGGCCGACGCATCCGGAATTGCTGGATTGGTTGGCGGTCGATTTTGTCGAACGCGGCTGGAACGTAAAGGAACTGATTCGTACGATCGTGCTATCGGACACATACCGGCAATCGTCTGTAGCGCCCCTCGAACTCATGGAACGCGATCCGCAAAACTTGCTTTTGTCCCGCGGTCCTCGCTTTCGATTGTCGGCGGAATTTATTCGCGATTCGGCATTGAAGATCAGTGGCTTGCTCGTGCCTCGTATCGGCGGCCCGAGTGTCAACCCATACACGCCTGGCGACTTGTGGCGCGAAGTCAGTCACTACGGCAGCTCGCCTGCCACGGCTCAAACGTTTGTTCAAGACCACGGCGAGAAGCTTTACCGACGAAGTCTTTATACGTATTGGAAACGCACGGCACCGCCTCCCAACATGATGGCATTTGACGCTCCGAATCGGGAGGTCTGTACTGTTTCGCGTGGCAACACGACCACACCGCTCCAAGCACTTGTGACGCTGAATGACACACAGTTCGTAGAGGCAGCCAGGGCCTTCGCTGCACGCATCCTACTCTCGGCTGCCAAAGACGACCCAGAGCGCCTTGAATGGGCGTTCGTGGAGGCGACAGGTCGTTACCCAACTTCAGACGAACGATCGATTCTTGCACGATCGCTGGATCGAGAACAGGAACGATACCGTGGCAGAACCAATCAAGCAAAGGCGTACCTTTCGGTAGGTGAATCGAAAATCAGCGATGAGGTCTCTCCAGCGGAACTTGCGGCTTGGTCTCAAGTCGCTTCGCTTCTACTCAATCTTAGCGAAACACTTACAAAGAACTAATGATGGATCACTTTGCACAACGACAAAGGCAACTGAGACGAATTTTTTTGACCCAATCCAGCATCGGAATGGGTGCCATGGCATTGGGATCGTTGATGTCCCCTGAGTTGCTTCGAGCTCAAGGCACCGGGCCGATCGGCGGTCTACCAGGCTTGCCCCACTTTGCCCCGAAGGCCAAGCGAGTTGTCTGCCTTTTCCAGAGCGGTGGTCTGTCGCATGTCGATTTGTTCGATGACAAACCCATGCTTCATGAACATGCAGGAAAAGAGATTCCGGCGTCGATCAAGGGAACACAACGACTGACTGGAATGACGTCCGGACAATCCTCTTATCCGATCGTACCACCGTTGAAGCCTGGAAAACGCTGTGGCCAGCACGGAACTTGGATCAGCGATTTGCTCCCTGGAATCCAAACATTGGCCGATGATATCTGCATCGTCAAGAGCCTCAACACAGAAGCCATCAATCACGATCCAGCCATTACCTTTATGAACACCGGGAATCAACAACCCGGTTATGCAAGCATCGGAGCATGGGTTAGTTATGGATTGGGGAGCGAGAATCAAAACCTACCCGCGTTTGTTGCCATGGTTTCGCAAGGGACTGGCAAGAACCCTGGCCAACCGATTTTTTCGCGGCTCTGGGGAAGCGGATTTCTTCCGTCGTCGCACCAAGGTGTTGGTTTGCGACCAGGCGCCAATCCCGTTCTTTATTTGCAAAACCCGCCGGGTATCGAACCCTCTCAGCGCCGTCATTTTCTGGATGACTTGGCGGAACTGAATCAAATGCGAGCCGAGGAATTGGGGGACCCAGAAACCACCACACGCATCAATGCGTACGAGATGGCTTATCGAATGCAAACCTCGGTACCTGAGTTGACGGATATTCGGAGCGAGTCCGCTCAAACGCTGGAAGCCTACGGACCCGAAGTACAGAGGCCGGGTAGCTATGCATCCAACTGTTTGTTGGCTCGTCGGTTGCTGGAGCGCGATGTTCGTTACGTCCAGTTGTATCATCGTGGCTGGGATCAACACATCGCGATTGCAAAGCAGTTACCGAACCAATGCTCCGACATTGATCAACCGACTGCGGCTCTCGTGAACGATCTGAAGCGGCTCGGCATGCTGGAGGATACGTTAGTGGTCTTTGCGACCGAGTTTGGTCGAACGGTGTTCAGCCAAGGAAAGTTGGGGGATCCGGGCATGGGCCGTGATCATCATGGTCGAAGCTTCACGGTATGGTTGGCTGGTGGCGGAATTCGGGGTGGCATCGAGTACGGAGCGACCGACGACTTTTGCTACAACATTACGGAGAAACCGGTTCACCTTCGCGATCTTCATGCGACGATCCTGCATTGCTTAGGGATTGATCACAGTCGGTTCACGTACAAATTCCGGGGATTGAATACGCGATTGACGGGCGTGGAAGAAGCGCATGTCGTTACGGATATCCTCGCCTAAGTTGCACGACGCTCCGCCGTCGTGATTCCTGCTTAGTTGCACGACGCTCCGCCGTCGTGATTCCTGCTTAGTTGCACGACGCTCCGCCGTCGTGATTCCTGCGACGCGGAGCGTCGCACAACTAAATCGCCCTAACTATTATTCTCTTCGAGTGGTTGTTCTGGGTTGACAAAGAGCCATGCAAACATAGCGATAAAGGAAACGACGGTAAAGGCGATAAATACTGTTACATAGCCATGGGATAGGGCTATTTGTTTGGCGGACAGGGTGAGCGCTGCGACTTCGACGTGCTCTGCTGCTGCGCGACTTGCAACGGACATTTCTAAAATCGTTCCGATCGTCCAGCCTGAGATGGCACCACCGAAGTTGCCGAGCATATTCATCCAGCCCGCAACGACTGCGGTGTGCCGTTGTCCGATATCTTGGCAGGTTGCCCAAGCGGCTCCCATCATCAAATCGTTTGAGAATGCCGCTAAGGCGATCGCTAATGCAGCCGTCCAAGCCGAATCGGCTTGAATAACCGCCAAGTAACATAGACCGCAGAGCCCGTGCCCGATCATGGCAGGGATACGGCGGGCCCAACGACGCTGTCGAAAGCGTCGCAGAAGGAAGTCGGTCCAATACCCACCGATCAAGCAGCCCACGCCGCCTAGCAGTAATGGCCCACCTTTGAAGAGTGCGCCGCTGATGCTCGTGGCCGCCACGCCATGCTGTGTTTCCAAATATCTGGAAATGTAGGTGATGTTGAAGTACCACGAAAAACTCGCACAACAATACATCAACCCAAGCAACCAGGTACTTCGAGTGGTGAAGAGCAATCGCCAAGGCAACGCGTGCCCACCCTTGGTTTGAACCGCATGAGTCGCAGCTGCAACTGGGGTCGCGGTTGCAACTGGGGTCGCGGTTGCAACTGGGGTCGCAGCTGCAACTGGGGTCGCAGTGGACGGTTCGAGGGAATGGGCATCTGGCGATACGGGATGGTCTTGGAATCGTCTGCGGAACGCCAAACACCAAACAAGGCCGAGGGTCCCAAAAAGCACGAATGCAACACGCCAAGAAACAAGCGGCGACGTGTAGGCGGATCCCGCTACCAAAAGCGTCCAGATGAGTGGTGTTGCGCCCCCCATGAACCGACCCGACATCCATACCCAACCTTTGGCCCTCCCTCGCTCCTCAGCCGGAAACCAGTTGGCAACCACGCGTGCCAAGTTCGGATAAGCACCTGCTTCGGCCATGCCAAAGAGAAAACGAATCAGACACAACAGCCCTAGACCACCAAAGGTAAAGGCTCCGACCTTCAGTCCGACCAAACCGGTCAATGCGGTGAAGATAGACCATCCAATGACGATTCGAATCAGCGTTCGTTTCGGTCCAAATGCATCTCCCAGCCATCCACTGGGAATCTCGAACCACGCATATGCGAATGCAAACGCAGTGAAGGCCCACTTGAGATCGCTGTCCCCATTCAGTCCCAAATCTTGAACCAGCAACGAGGCTGCGGTGCCGAAACAAACCCGGTCCAAGTAGGTAATCATTGAAAGGGTGCAGGCAAACGCCAGGACTTCATGGCGGCCCAAAGAACGCTCAGGTTTTTTCATGTTGGGTTGCATTCGGATTGCATGGAGAGATATGCTTTGCGGAATGAAGACGCCTAAGCGGGGGATGGTAGGGTAAAGACCGCTGTTAGGCTAGCGGCAGGGTGAAAGATACCTTATTGGACGGAGGGTAGGTTGGGACCAATGTCCAGTCCAAACAACGGATCGGGACATTGGTCCCAATCTACTTCTGGTAGTTTTCAATCTGCCGCTCGCCTCGCCTCATGTGGTGGCGTTTAGGGGTGCGCACCAACAAAATGCTCGCACGATTTGGAAAAATCTGGACGCGAGGCTGGCTCGATCTTTGACTTTGACAAACGCATTCGACTACAATCTGGGAGGGATATCCGGGCGACCAGCCCATCACGGCCCGAATTGCGATTCCGAAATCTAGCTAGATGTGGACTGGGAATGTCCCGTCTGGTTGGGAAATCATCCTCCACAGCAGCTGAGATCATTCATGAATCAGAAAAAGGAATTGGAACCGGTGGAAACGGTTCTGCACGGCTTTGAGTCGCGGGCTTGCGAACCGTCCGACGAGGAACTGGTAGCCTCCTACTTGCAAACGAGGTGTGCTTCGGATTTTGAAAAGCTGGTCAAACGATACGAACGCGAGCTTTATACGTTTTTGCGGCGATTCCTGGGTGATGCTCAGCAGGCGGAAGACGTCTTTCAGGCCACGTTTTTGAGCGTGCACTTACGAATCGAACAGTTTGAGACGGGACGTCGATTCCGACCCTGGCTCTACGCGATCGCCAGCAACAAAGGGATCGACTTCATGCGACGCAATCGTCGACATCAGGCGACCAGCTTAGATGCGAAATCGATTTACAGTGATTCGGACGACTCCATCGTTCAAAATCTGGAGGGATCCGAAGCGACTCCGGACGAGAAAGCGATATTCAATGAAACGGGTGCGCGAGTCCGAATGGCTTTGCGAGAACTGAGCGAGCCGACGCAACACCTGATCCAACTTGCCTTTTATCAAGGCATGAAATATTCGGACATCGCTGAGATTCTGCAAATTCCACTTGGGACCGTAAAGAGTCGCGTTTTTACCGCAATTCGCAAACTGAATCAGATTTGGATGCGTATGGATGAGAACCAACACGCTCACTAGTCGTAGTATTTGAGGTTGGAGTTTCATAAGGATCAGTCTGCGACCAACGGTTTCGGATTCCTTTGTTTTTTGGCAGCACTTCGATGAGTCGAAACAACAATAACATCTCGGACGAAACCCTTTTGGGTTACCTGTTGATGTCTTTGCCCCAGGATGAGCAAGAACAAATCGATCGATTGGCCGGTTTGGATCCTTTATTGAATCAGAGAATCCAAGACCTGCGAGGGCTGCTGGACCCTTTGAAACAGCCCGAGGAACACTTCGAACCAAGGGCCGACTTGTCATCGTCGACCATGAAATTGATTCAAGACGCAGTCTCTGGGGACAATTCAACCGAACGCAATTTGGAAGTTGTCTCGATGTCGCAGCCGCAGTTTGAAAGTTCGCGAGCGACCAAGTTGGCTTGGTTGGACAGTTTGGTGACGCTGGCGGCGGGGGTTATCATCCTTAGTTTCTTGCTGCCGAGCATTCGGGTAACGCAGGAATCCGCTCGAACTGTTGCGTGCGCGTCGAACATTCAAGAGATCGGGCAAGCTCTGACTGCGTTTGCGTGTGGCAATCCGGAACGCCGATTACCACGAATTGACGTATCTGGACCGCTTTCATTTGCGGGTGTTTATGCAATTCGTTTGAAGGATGCCGGGCTGCTGCCTCTCTCGCAGCGAGTTTGGTGTCCAGCTCGGGATTGTGTCGATATCGACCAACCGATTCCAACAGGGAGTGCGTATTTGGCCGCGTCGCCGACCACTCAGAACAACTTGAGGTACACCGTCGGTGGCAATTATGCGTACAACCTAGGCAATGTTGTTGCTGGAGTCTATGTCACGCCAAGAATGGATTCGGACAGCTACTTCCCGGTGATGGGGGATAGTTTATGGTCGATGGAATCGGACGAGGGTCTTGGCTGGATCCACGGTCGAAACGCTTCCAACATTCTGTTTTCGGATGGACGCGTGCAG
Organism: Pirellula staleyi DSM 6068; assembly: GCA_945875845.1. GTDB lineage: Bacteria > Planctomycetota > Planctomycetia > Pirellulales > Pirellulaceae > JBKCUI01. Next base: position 34,687 of record CAMCMB010000047.1, on the reverse strand, counting down.
TATGTTCGTGTGGATCGAATTGATGCTCCCTTCGTCGATAATCCCTATTTGAACCGTGCACGACAGCAAGCAGCTGGATTTGGAGTCGATGATTGTTGCTTGGGACCAAGCTTTCAATCTCCGTTGGCGCCAATCAAGTTCGAGTAGAGCCGATACCGAATATCTCAACCACTCACCGCGATGTTCTCCGATGGCTGCTAGGCTTGATTCGACCAAGACAATCTACTCGGTAACTCGCAAAGTGGACTTAGCTACCTTGCTGGTAATTACCGTTTTTTATGCCTGCCTTTTTGCGTTGATGAACCTGCTTCGGGTGGATTTTTGGTCGTTTTTGGCTATCGGCGGATTTTTTTCATTTGTCGGTATTTCGCAGGCAGTTTTGCTCAAAGGCGAGTCACCGCGGGCTGCGTCCATGATCGCGGGCACCGTTTATTTAGCAGCGATCTTCCTTTTGTCCGGGGGCGCAAGATCGTTTCACCCTATCTTTCGTATTGCCCTATTTCTTGGCATACCGCTTCCCGGGGTCTCACTCGGTTATTTGGGCGGAAGCTGTGTTGGAGGTATCTTTCTCATTATCGATTATGTCCGAACTGGACTGGCTCGATTTCGCGGCGCTCGGCCGGCAGATACGGTAAAATTCGACGACTTGTGACATTCTAATGAAGGCCTTTTTCCCCGCTTCACAATCGTAGGTGTATTTTGTCATTTCGATGGATGTGCTCAATTCTCTCTGCATGGACACTCGCGTTGGGTGCTCTCAGTTGTGATGCAACGACTGCACGCGGGCAACCCTCTTCACCTGCCAAGGCACTCACACCGCTCGTTCGCACGGTTGATTTAAATATAGGTGAGTTGTCGGAAGTAACTCTGCACGACGGAACGAAGTCAACCGTAAAACTCTTGGACCTAAAAGAGTCTCGCGATCCAGTTTGCTTTGCCGTGCGAACCGCCACAGTGACAGTTGAAATCAATGGCTTGAAACAGGAACTCCTTTCTGCCAACTATCAATTGCCCAAGTTGGTTGGTTCCACTCTCGTTGATTGCTCGATCACCAAAGGGAACAACGAAAATGGCGATGCTGGTTTTTGGGGCTTGGACAAAGACGCCAGAATTCGTTTGTGGCCAGCTGGCTCCCCGCTGATCAATCCAGGATCGTTCCTCTATCCGGTCAAGCAAAAATGGTTTGCGTCGAATACGCACATGGCCAACGAACCTGTCTTTGTCGATGGTGGTGAAAAGCCTGGTAAGCGACCCATTTATTATCACAGTGGCCTCGATATCGGTGGCTCAGAAGGAATGGTGGAGGTTGTAGCCGCAACCGAAGGACTGGTCGTCTCGGTTGCAAATGAAGTCCTGGAAGGACACAAAGAGGATTCTCCCGTCGCTCCCCGATATGACGTGCTTTACTTAATGGATGCAAGGGGCTGGTACTATCGCTATAGCCACTTGAAAGAGTTCGACAAAAAGGTTGTCCTTGGCCGTGTTCTGAAAATGGGAGATCGCGTTGGCTTGCTGGGCAAGGAGGGGGGTAGCGGCGGATGGTCGCATTTGCACTTCGAAATCAAGTGTCGCCAACCGTCCGGTAAATGGGGTACCGAAGAAGGCTACGCCTATCTTTGGGAAGCCTACTTGAAGCAATATCAGCCATCGCTCATCGCAGTCGCTCGTCCTCACCATCTCCTTTGGTCCGGAGAGTCCGTGGTTCTCGATGGCTCTAAATCATGGAGCAAATCCGATGGAAAACTCAAGTTCGAATGGCGGTTCGGAGACGGCTCGATTGCTTCAGGCCCGATGGCCCGTCGAACCTACGAACAGCCAGGGAAATACAGCGAAATCTTGCGTGTGACCGACGATCAAGGAAATGTGTCTTTCGATTTTGCAGACGTGTATGTTTGCGACCCAACTCATCCCACGCGAGTCACGCCTTCGATCCATGCAAACTACTTCCCAACGACTGGAATCCAGCCGGGGGACAAGGTGACATTTAAGGTGCGAAGCTTTGGTAACAAGCATGGCAAAGAGACCTGGGATTTTGGTGATGGAAGCCCGACGAGCGAAGTTCAGTCCGACGGCAACGAAGTCCAGTTGGCACCTGATGGCTACGCAGTCACGACTCACCAGTACCAAAAGCCTGGAGACTACGTCGCTCAAGTGCATCGCACCGATGCATTCGGCGTCAAGGCAGTTGCTCATTTGCATGTTCGCGTCGAAGCCAAACCAATAGTGACGGGAGCGAGCTCCACCCAAGACGCTGCTCGAAAGCGGATTGAGCCTTACTTTTTGCCACCCGATGAGTGGAAGGGCGTTATGGGGGAGTATCGATCGCCGCTTAAGTTTGACGACGGGCGAATGGTGCAGAACTCCGAACAATGGGCGGAACGTCGGGCGGAGATAACCAAGTACTGGCACACTCGCATGGGAGCTTGGCCGGCATTTATTACAGAACCCAAGGTTGAGATACTCGAAACAACCCAACGTGAAAACATCCAGCAGCTCAAGATTCGCTTTCTGTGGACGCCCAACGAATACACAACGGGATACCTGTTGATCCCCGATGGCGAAGGTCCGCGGCCAGCCGTTGTTTCCGTTTACTATGAGCCGGAAACCGCGATTGGATTGAAGAGTGCCGACCGGGATTTTGCAATTCAGCTAGCTCGACGGGGCTTTGTGACGTTATCGATTGGAACCACCGATGCGACCGAAGCAAAAACATACTCGATTTATTATCCAAGCTTGGAAGATGCCAAGGTGGAGCCGTTATCGATGCTGGCTTACGCGGCAGCCAACGCATGGTACGTCCTCGCGTCTCGTCCAGAGGTCGATTCGAAGCGAATCGGGATTGTGGGTCATTCGTTCGGTGGCAAATGGGCCATGTTTGCGTCCTGCTTGTTTGACAAGTATGCGTGCGCTGTCTGGTCCGATCCCGGTATCGTGTTTGATGATACACGCTCCAATATCAATTATTGGGAGCCATGGTATCTAGGTTATCATCCGAAGCCGTGGCGCGAACGAGGACTGGTAACCGACTCCAAGCCAGCGCGTGGAGCATACCCTCGATTGCGAGCCGAGGGGCATGATTTGCACGAATTGCATGCGCTGATGGCCCCGCGGCCTTTCCTCGTCTCAGGGGGAGAAGAGGATCCGCCGCGTCGTTGGGTGCCGCTGAACCACTCGATCGCAGTCAATGCGATCCTCGGGTTCTCAAAACGTGTCGCGATGACGAATCGCCCAGAGCATTCTCCGAACGCGGATTCGAATGCACAGGTCTATGCATTCTTCGAGGATTCTTTGTCGAACAGCCGGTAGCGTTGGGCGCCCGATTACCAACAAATCCCGGAGCAAAATGGGAGCCTAGAGCAAAATGGGAGCCTGAGGCCACCGCTTCAAACATCTTTGCGGTGGCGAATCCGTTGGAAACCAATGGGAGAGCGAGGCTCCTGCCGAGCTTACGACGCAAAGGTTCGGCAGGAGCCTCACCCTCCCAAGCAAGGAATGATTGGGCAAAGTCGGGGAAAACCTATTTAGAGGGGTGACCTAACCCTGCCCTGTGCAGGCTTACTTCCCGCCGATGGCCTTGACGAGCATGCTGGTAAGTCCGGAGGTGTAGTCGTTTTGTCCGTCCCAAGCCCACATGTTTCGCATGAGGTCCGAGAGCAACAAACCGCCAAAGCCCATCAAGAGCAGAATGCCCAACAGGAGCAAGACATCTCCTGTACCGTAAGGTGTTTCAGGGATGCCACGCACGCCTGCACCTGCGACCATCGCTCCACCGCCCAAAGCGGCGTCATCTCCAAAACCGCCACCATCATCAAAGCCACCTTCTTGGATGGCATCAAATCCACCAACACCTGCGGGGATAGCTCCAAATTCGGTTGAGTCTTCAAGTTCGATCACTTGAGAACCGCTGTCGTCATCCACTTCGATACCGCCGCTGGACGGTGTCAACTGAAACTCTTCGCCTTGTTGGAAATCGATCAGTGCGCCGCTGCCCAGTCCACTCACGCCGCTTGCGGAACCTGCACCGGAACCGCCAGCTACTTCGGCACCAAGATCCAATCCGGAAATTCCTGTACCCGCTAGATCAAGTGGTTCGTCTTCCAATGACAATCCACTATCGGAGGGGCTCATCAAATTAATTCCACTTTCGGAACCTAGACCTACGCCCGAATCGGAGCCAAGAACCAAGTCGTCTTCATCATCGCTTTCAAGCTCAAGGCCCCGACCGATCCCGATGCTGCCGCTACCAGAACCTAAACCGGAGCCTAAACCAGAACCCAAACCAGAGCCGAGCACATTCGAGTCTTTGCTCATCAAATCAAGACCGCTCTCACCTGCTGATCCCTCTGCCATCAATTTCAAATCGCTACCGAGTTCGACTTCGCTTCCCGAACCACCTTCGTCTTGTAGTTTCAGATCCGAAACACCAGCCACGTCTGCCGCTTTGTCTAGGTCCAGACTGCTGGACGATTCTTTCTTTCGATTCACCAATCGAACTCCGCTGCCACTCTTCGGGTCAGGCACGAGCGAAACGTCGCTTCCTAATCGTTTGTCCTCGGCGCTCAATTTAAGTTCACTGCCCAATCCGAGTTCACTCGAACTGGCCTTCTCTTTCGTTGAGCCACTCTTGCTTCCAGAAGGTCCAAGTTGCCTTTCTGAAACCAGGATGGACGAACCACCCGCTTCTTCATCCAGCGCATCGCCATTGATTTCCGACTGAACGCGTTCAATCTCTTCGGATTTGAACTTCCAAGACGAACCATCTCGGTATCCGAAAATCTCTCCCCGCGATCGCATCTCGACCAATTCGTCTGGCGAAATACTAAGAATCTTTGCGGCTTCATCAAGCGATACGTAATTTGCCATGCCGGTGTCACTTCGAAGTGAGAGAACAAACGCGGGAAAATAAGCTCTTACCAGACTAATCTACGCACACGGCAGATTCCAGTCATGCGTTCACGACATCCTGGCGAAATAATTCGCAAGTTACTGATACGTTGGGTTGGAAGGGTCGGATCGAATTTCCCGGGTTCCAGAGCGATTCGGTTGATTTTTTTACCTAAATAAGTTGCACGACCCTAAGTTGCACGACGCTCCGCGTCGTGATTCCTGAGCCGTCACGATTCCTGAGCCGCCGTGATTCCTGAGCCGCCACGATTCCTGAGCCGCCGTGATTCCTGAGCCGCCGTGATTTCTGAGCCGTCGTGATTTCTGAGCCGCCGTGATTCCTGAGCCGCCGTGATTCCTGAGCCGTCGTGATTCCTGCGACGCCGTGATTTCTGCGACGCGGAGCGTCGCACAACGAAGGGCGTACTCGCAAAAGCAGCAAATTCGGCTCGTGGTGCACCAGAGAAATGCTGGGTGCACCCGAGAAATCCATACGAATTGAGCTAGATTTCAGTAGCGTTCGCGTCGTCCGCCGCCACCGCTGTTGCCACCACCGCTGTTGCCGCCACCGCTGTTGCCACCGCCGCTGTTGCCGCCGCCGTATCCTCCACCGCCGTATCCGCCGCCGCCACCGCCACCACTGTTGCCTCCATATCCGCCGCCGCCGCCACCGCCGCCACCGCTATCGCCACCGCGTTCACGTCGGCCCCCTCCGCCACCGCCGTAGCCCCCGCCACCACCTCCTCCGCCGTAGCCTCCGCCGCCACCACCTCCATAACCACCGCCGCCGGCAGGTCGCTCTTCTCGCGGTCGTGCTTCATTGCAAGAAATCCTTCGCCCTGCGACCTCTTGCTCATGCAAGGCTTCCACCGCAGCCTTGGCTTCTTCTGCACTTGGCATTTCAACAAACGCGAATCCTCGTGAGCGACCGGTCTCGCGATCCACGATGATGCTAACCTTGCTCACTTCACCAAACCTTGCAAACGCCTGCCTAATCTCATCTTCCGTGGCTCGAAAGGAGAGATTCCCTACATAAATATTCGTCACTGACCAAACCCTCTTACAAAGAAATACGCCTTGCCACATTCATCTGGACAAGCAATGCGCAAATCAAAAACTGAGGAGCCGACTTGTGAAGACAACTCCCTAAAAAAACCGCGGAGCGTCAACCATTCTTCTTCAACACAAGGACTCTAACAAGGGACTTGGCGAGCAAGCAAGGTTGGCAAACCTAGGAAACAACTTTCGGATTATCCGACGGCCTAGATATGAAGTCAACGGAGAAATGATCTAAAAGTCCGAAAGTGCATCGCGCAACACTCGCCCGAAAACGTGCGCGACCCACGATTGCTATTTTCTATTTAGTTTGGATAGCACCTTGCCAATCACGATCACAAACAACATCAGTGGAACGAGGCAGGTCAACATTCCGATCATCAGCGACCACGCAATCGAATCCCCCGTTTCCACGACTTGGATCCAATTATCCGGTTTGGAAACTCCAACGATAGCGGAATTGTTAGGCTTCGCCAGCAGATCGATCACTTCCTTGGCCGTCCCACTATCGATTGCTTCTAACAACGAGAAATCCTCGGCACTATTGGCACTTGCCCAATCGTCTCGTTCTGCAAAAACCTCTTGCACGGCTTTCTGGAGTGCGGCCTGGTCGTCTGCGCGTCGATAGCTATGCACCTGTGTCGCTAACGAGTGATCTTGTTCCATGTCGACGCCGATTGCATCCACAATGATTCCTCGCGACAAGACGTCCGGCAGGTAGGCGGCAAGCAATCTCGCATCGTTCGCTTCCCCATCCGTCACGATCAAGAGACGATAGTTTCCAAAGATTTGCTTCTCGCGCATTTTGAGCAATGCATCCGCTCCTTCGCGAATCCGGTCACCCAGTGGGGTACCTCCGTCTGCCCTCAACGCTTTCACCAAACGCGTTGAATTCTCGACAGACAACGGCTCCAACGGGATGGCCCAATGTTCTTTCGAGGGCGAACCATTGAGCAAGAGAACACCCAATTTCGTATCGCGCTTAAACTGCTTGAGGACCGCCGCAATCGCGGACTTGGCAGCCTCCATACGCGTCCCTCCATTTCTCATTTGCTCATTCATAGACCCTGAGTCATCGAGCACGATGACTACATTGTCTTGAGCAATCAAACGGGGCGCAGCAAACGCCAAGCACAAGGCAGCAATTGCAAGTGGAATGACACGCTTCATTTCAGAGCCCTTAGTTCCTGACCTTTGTCGCTCGCTTAAAAGTTGAAATCGCTTGGTGTGAGTGATTCCGGATTCACCTTCACGATCCGAAACTCTACCCGCATATTCTCTTTGGCTTCTTCCAAGTTGCGTGGCTTGGGAATGATTGGCTCGGTAATTCCAACGCCGATTGGTACGATCTGAGAAATGTCAATATTCATTTGCGATTGCTTTGCATAGCGTTGAAGCTCCAAAAAAACCGCGTCAGCCCGAGACTTGGAAAGATTGAGGGCAGCTTGCATCGTGATCAACGGGTCCGGGTCGCCCCCACCAAACGCTCCCCCCTTCACAAGCTCAAGCACTTCCTTGGTACGACTCAGATCGAGCGGTTTACCATTCAAGAAATAGCGATAGTTCCCCGTGGTGCCAGTTTGTTGGATGACTTTCTTGGCAAGCCCACTCTTGACGAGATCCAACAACGTTTTGGTGGGATCAGAGTGTCCTCGAATAATCACCCTTGCGTTGCCAAACTTACTGGCTTCCCTCAGGGCTCTCGCAAAATCCGCTCCATAACGATCGGATGAAAACTCCTTTTCGTTTTGCTCAAAGTTGATTGTGAAGCTAACAATGGTGCTGGCATCGAGGTTGTCCCCCAAGAACAGGTCGGTCGATTCCGGATTGTTCTCTCCCTGGAAATTCTTGATGTCTTTGGGTTCCGCGTACTCAAGCCCCGATATCTCGGCGATCTTCTGATAGTCTGCCTTCACGAAATTATTTGGATCGTAGCCAGTGCGGTTTTTTGCGTATCCCCAAGTCGTTGCCAGATTGACGGAATCTTCCATCTTGTTCTTGAAACCGCTTTGGTTCTTGGGGTCGAGAAAAAACGCAAGCTGGCCAGTCAATCCCACGAACGAACAATCCTTCAATAGCCCGTGCGCATCCTCTTCCAACGTCGGCAGCGTCTCCTTGCCAAAGATGCGTTGCGACAAGGTGAGTAGCTGCTCATATTCCTTGGTCAGCTTTTTGGTTTCATCAAGACTCTTTCGCATGGCAACAACCTGGGCAGTCGCCTTCAGTTGGCCAGCCACAAACTTCTTTACCCATTCTTTGTTGGCGTCGTACCAGTCCCGTCTCACTGCATAGACGTCTGCGATCGACCGGCTCATCTGTGCCGTGCTATTCACAACGTGAGCTCCAGCCACTGTCCCTTCGGCACCGCTGCCCTCAAGGTTCAGCCCCGTACTCAGCCCCATCATGTCAGGCGTAATGACACAGCAAGCATCGATGGAAGCGTCTTTTCGAAACGCTTCCGCCGGTCCATTCGGGCCGGTAATGTCTTTCGTCCACACGATCTCAACATCCGATTTCAGAAGTTTGGCTGCACTCAAGGAATCATAAAGAAGCCCAACGTGAGGGCCGCCTTGCTGGCAAGCGATCTTTTTCCCTTTCAAATCGTTAAGACTGCGGACCCCTTTTCTTGCGACGATATGATCTCCAGCACTCCATGACAATTGCAAGATGACAACGGGCTTGGTCCTTGGATCCGAACCAACCACTTCCCCTGCCAAGCCGATCATGTGCATCGTGCCTCGGAGAAAAGGACTCTTGCCCTGCATGTAGTTTTTGACTTGTCCGACGAAGTCATCCCCTTGGACGAGCTGAATGTCCAACCCGGACTGCTGGAAAATCGACGAAGGCTTGGTTTTCAGGTCTCCGTTCGCAAGAAACGTTGCGACATCGCCGCCCCACAGAATGTAAGGGACCTCAACGGCACCCCCTTTCGCAACGTTTTGGACCTGAACGCTTCCCACCAAATCGGAGAAATAGTCCTGGGCCATCAAGCTCATGGGCAAGCAAACAATAGCGATCCATGAGAAAAGCGTGCTGCCCAACGTACGGTGTTTTTTCATGTTCAAAGATCTTTTTTGCAGGAAAAATGGACTTGCAGTTTATCAACGCTCCAATTCTACCGGATGCCTTGCAGCTCAAGTAGGCGGATTTCGTCTTCCATGAGGGCGCGATCCTTGTCGGAAATGTTCGGATCGGGCAACAAAGATCGTCGAGTGCAGTTTACCAAGGCTTGCAACGTCTGATAGCGACGCGTTTGTTTGATCGCCGGTTGCATGAAATCACGAATGATCGACTTCAATTCCTCTTGGTCTTTAGGTGGAATCGCTTTGAGTTGACTGCGCAAGGCCGCATATCCTGCCGACGAAAAGTCCTGTTCGAGCCCTTCTTGATCGAGCCACTCCACCAACGCATCATCCCCTAGATTGGTGGGTTTTAGCATCCAGCGTATGAACTCCTTGCGATCTTCCCCGACAGGATCCAAGATCGGAATAATCAAATCTCCCACCCGACCCGGACGACGAATATCGGCCGAGAGCAAGTGAATGCGGGCCGTCATCAAAAGCCAAATCACTTTACCTCGAAGCTTTGGGTCACTCATCATTCCTTGGATTTTGCCCGTCAAGCGACGCTCCGTTTCATGTGCGCCCTCGCCTACACCACCGAACTGAGTGTCGGCTTCATCCACGAAAATCACAACTTGCTCCAACGCTTCTAACACGCGTTTGAGGCGTTCAAAAATGACGTCCGTCTGGCCAAACCATTGACTGCGAATGTTCTTCAGCACCAACACGGGCATATCCAACTCAGCCGCTACCGCTTCGAAGATAAAGGTCTTACCCCCTCCGATCGGACCCGCAATGGCCGCTCCCGGCAACGCGCGGTCGTCCGGCAATTTCATCCGAGGTATCAAATAGGTATGCAAAAATTCCTTTAACTTCGAAAAACCAATCACATCCTTAAGCGACTGCGATGGCTTTTTAAACTCGATCACGTCCTCACCAAGCTGCGATTGAATGAACTGTTCGACCTGCAACGTTGTATCCTGGCGGCTGATCGGCTTCTGAGAATAGTCGGCGGCCAAAAGCAATTGCCGCATAGCATGCAGACTCAGCCCAGCGGTCGCTTCGGCAACGGTATCGGCGGACTGAGGAACACTGCGATTTCCGGTGTTGACGCTATGCCATTGGATGAAGTGCTTGCGCGACGCCAGATCCGGTGCCGAAACATCCACCGACAAAACCTGCGGAAGCCGCGAAATACGAGGATGAATCAGACTTCGAGACTCTGCAAACAGCAAAACCGTGTCCTTGCCACCAAAAAAACTGGGGTCGCCAAACCAGTCGGTAACAATCGCAACTCGACGCACTTGTGCATCGTTCATCCTGGCAACGTCACCGTCACCCGAGGGTAATAGCATGTCCGCTCCCTCGATCATAATGAGCAAATTCTCTTTGAGGCAAGTTCGCGAACAAATCGTCAGCTGCCTCAAGAACTCTAAGGCTTGAGTTGCATTGCCGATTGCGTCCCTCAGGTACTGATCGAATTCGCGTCGTCGCAAATCGAACTTGCTGCCATCGTTGAGCACCTCTCGCATTGGAATCGCATCGATCGCAATGCCATTCTTCCATGCCGCCCAAGCTTCGCGCAGTTTTGTTTTATCCTCGTCCGATACTCGCACAGGCCCATTCAGTTCATAGAGAACCTGGATCAGCCCAGGAATTTGAGTTTTCGCTTGGATAAACGGAATGAGCGGGACGTACTGCTTGCCGTCGAAATACAGATCGTAAATATTTCCAGAAATCACAATCGATCGAGCTTGACCGGAATTGATAATCCGCGCCAAATTCGCAAAGAACGGATAAGAAGTCGAAGGCAAATCACCCGCAGGTACTTGGATGGCAACTGTGCTCATGGGATTCAATACGGAAAAACAAAATGAGTTTGGAATAAGTTAATGCCGGCAGAGTCCGAAAGAGTATAGACGATCGGCTATCATTATGCGTTGGGTCGTTCTGCTTCCTTAGTTAATTCAACCGATGTACTTGTTCGTTCAAATTCACCCTGTAGCCGGTCAACGACTGCCGCAATCCTTCGAAGGACTTGTGGCTGCGTTGAGCGATTTACCTGGCATGGTCTTCGAAATGGACGGCTCGTTTGTATGGGTGGACCACCAAAGGCATCCGCCGCGTCAAATGGACGCCATGGTCTATGATCGCGACGGGCGCTTGGAGTATATTGAGGTAAAAGGCGATTGCAACCTAGAACAATGGCAAACCCTTTGTCAGGCCATTTGCAGCCTAGACATCTCAGAAGACACTAGAATGGACAACGATCCGTCCATCGACGCCATCCTACGAGTTCATTGGACTCAAACAGGCGATTGGACGACCGCGAACGAAATCTCAACCAAGCTAAGCACAAGTGCATGAATCTTTCGGTGGAATTTGGCCCTGTTCCACGAGGTCCCGTTCCGTAGGATGGGACCATTGTCCCGTCCGATGATTCGTTCGGGACAATGGTCCCAAACTACATTTCATTGCCGAAAACTGCGGTAAACACCGTGTGCATAATGCTTGTTTTCACTCCAACGACTCATGCGGAAGTGCTTAGCATACGTTTCAAACGGATCCCAACCCGACGCGCCAGGGCTTGTTGATTTAACGAGTCTTTACCTAAGCTATGGTTTTATCATAACCCGAAACGTAACGGCTTGTTGCTTTAATGGTACGACGGACTTCCTAGTCCGTCGAATTCCCCATTGACGGACTTGGAAGTCCGTCGTACTGCCCTTATTCAATAACGACTTCACTAAATCAACAAGCCGGTGAGTGAGGGGCAAAGAGTCCCTCGTTTACACTTCGGGTTGTGATTAAATCAACAAGCCCGCCAGCGTCGGGTTACCAAAGCGTGGCACGAGCGCGCGCTCGTGAATCCATGGGCGAGACGCCCATGCCACTTTTGAATACCCCGTGTCACAGCCCATTAAAGCAACAAGCCGGTCAGCGAGGGAATGTGCAGCATTTGACAAAACGGAGGCCATGTTATACTTGGAAGCTTACCGCCTCATTTCCTGACAGCTGCCAAAACCGTATTTCAAAATGGCGAAAAAATCCACAATTTCCGAAGTTAAAACGCAGGAATTAGCGAGCGGACCCGAAGCCGAACACTTGAGCGGCGACGGAAAATACACGGTCGTAGCGCGACGCTATCGGCCAAAAACGTTTGCGGAACTGGTCGGGCAATCTACCGTCGCCCAAGCCTTGCTCAGCGCGATCAATAGCAATCGAGTCGGTCATGCCTACTTGTTCACCGGCGCTCGTGGGGTCGGCAAAACCAGCACCGCTCGAATTTTTGCCAAGGCTCTGAACGCATCCGCAGACACGGATGGCCAGTTCGATCCGAATTCCGATATGGCGCAAGCCATCGATGCTGGCGAAGACATGGACGTTCTGGAAATCGACGGTGCCAGCAATCGCGGTATCGATGAAATTCGCCAATTGCGAGCCAACGCAGCAGTGCGGCCAAGCCGATCGCGTTACAAAATCTACATCATCGACGAAGTGCACATGTTGACGACCCAGGCCTTCAACGCACTGCTCAAGACGCTTGAGGAGCCGCCAGGGCACGTCAAATTTATCTTCTGCACAACCGACCCGGAGAAACTTCCTGTCACCGTTCTGTCACGATGCCAGCGATTCGATTTTCCGCCCGTACATGCCGAACAGATCTACGAACGGTTGAAGTTCATTTGCCAGAATGAGGGAACCAACGCGGACGAGGCGGCATTGAGATTGATCGCACGCCGGGCTGCTGGTTCGATGCGAGACAGCCAATCGCTTTTGGAACAACTGCTAAGCTTTGGCGGAGATCGCATAACCGCCGATGTGGTTCACGCAATGCTTGGTACCGCAGATGAAACGCGTCTAAGTGCTTTTGCGTCGCGATTGATTGAGCGTGACGCAGCCGGCGCCTTGCGAGAATTGGACAATGCAGCCAGCGAAGGGGTTGATGTCGGTCAATTGGCAGAGCAGCTATTGGGATATCTGCGCGACATGATGACCGTTAGCGTTGGCGGCGGTGCTGATTTGATTCGAACGGCCAACACCAATAGCGTGGATCAACTCATCGAATGGGGCAAAACCTGGGGAACGATGACCCTCTTGTCCGCTTTGCAATTGCTCGATGAAACGATTGTCAAAATGCGACACAGTGTGCAGAGCCGAGTCCTGCTCGAAGTTGCACTGGTGCAAATCTGCAACTTGCAAGACTTGCAATCGCTCTCCGAGCTAGTAAAAGCATTTGCCGCAGGTCAACAAGCTCCCGTGCGACGCGTTGCGGCTGCATCGGCACCCAGAGTCGCCGTACCTGCCGAAGAAGCAAAAAAAAAAGATGACGTAGCAGTGCGTGTTGATGAGGAATCGGCTGGAGGCATCGATAGCCATTCCGGCACGCAACCCGATATCGCCGAAATGCCGGGTTCTGCAACCCAAGTCAATCCAACCGCAATTGAGACGGTGGCAATTGAGACGCTCGAGAATAGACAATCCGTCGAGCCCCCAACCGAACAAGAACCCGCAGTTGACGAATCGAGTACCGAACCCAACCTCGCAAATCAAGATGTTGCACCGGTCGATGCCTTGCTTCAATTCCGCGAGTGTGCGATCCAGTTGGGCGGCTTTGCAGAGCAATGCGCTTCAATGACAGTTCGCATTGAAGTTCTTTCCGACTCGCAATGGAGAGTTTGCTTGTCCCGCGATGGCGCCATGATTCGGGATTACTTTGCTGCGGGCGAAAACAGCAAACGGCTCAAGCAAGCGGTCAAACAAAAGGTGGGTCGCGATATTCATTTGACTTTCGCATTGACGGACGATCCGAGTACCGTCGCCCCAGCCCTGGAAGCCGACGTTGTCCAACCAATTTCAGAGGAGCGACCCGTCGAGTCTTTGTCGCGAACTGTTTCTCAATCGCAGTTGATTCGCAATGCCATGAACAATCCTTTGGTCAAACAGTTCATGGATGTGTTCGACGGTCAAATCATGAGAGTCGACTCCGTTCGAATTCAAGTCCAGGCTCCGCATGTTTCGATAACCGAAACCCCGGCAGTCAATGCAAATGAGAGCGATGCGGTGCCATCCTTGTGACCCAGACCCACATCGTTTGTTCTTGCTCTCCTCGCCCCTTTTAGAGACTGCTAATTTAGTGGATTTGCTTCATGCAAAGGCTCGTTCACAACCCGAAGCGTGACGGCTTGTTGATTTAATGAGTCTTTACCTAAGCCGTGGTTTTATCATAACCCGAAACGTGAGTGAGGGGCAAATAATCCCTCGTTTACACTTCGGGTTGTGATTAAATCAACAAGCCCGTGAGCGAGGGGCAGAACGCCGCTCGCCTACGCGAGGGATTGCAGTCGGCTCCTCGCTTACGGGCACGGGTTACCATCGCGTGGCACGAGCGCGCTCGTGAATCCATGGGCGAGACGCCCATGCCACTTTCGAATACCCCGTCTCACAGCCCATGAAAGCAACGAGCCGTTACGCGTCGGGTTGGTATTAATGCGGATTAAATCAGCAGTCTCTTTTAGGGGAGAGGGGTTGGGGGTGAGGGTTTTTTCACCTTCGTGTCAGCAGCGTCTTTTTCGTCAGCAGCCTCTTTTTCATCGTCGTCGTCTTTTTCGTCGTCGTCTTTAGCCACCGAAAATACAAAGGCGGAACGGACAGGTGGTGGCATCGGGGAGTTTGCGCCTCGAACACTTCGCCAAACGATATCGCCCAACAACAGATCGTCGGCGGCATCCTCTCGGGATAAATCCATCTTTTCGGATTCGGCAGCCCCCCAGGCAAGCGCTGTATTCGTCGTGTTCAAATCGACGAGGCTTGGCTTTGCTTCGAACTTGGTGGTGTCTGCCGTCTTACCAAAACTTGCGTACATTGGATTGGCCGCTGCATCGAATTGAGTCATCGGTTCGAGGCCCAGAATCAGTTCCATGGAACGCAACATACTGGCTGTGGTATAAAGAGTGGAATCGACAGTCCCTCGCTTCACATAGGGGCTAATCGCCAAGGCTACCGTGCGGTGAGCATCGACATGGTCGGAACCATTTTGAGCATCGTCTTCCACCACGAAGATCGCAGATGTTGACCAATATCGACTATTGGAAATGGTCTCAACAATCTTTCCAAGCGCGAGGTCGTTGTCCGCAACCATGGCGGTTGGGGTACGTTTTCCTACTCGCGTTCCGCTTGTGTGGTCGTTTCCAATTCGAAGAACAATGAACTGGGGCAGGTTATCATTTCGATCGAACTCGGCAAATTTTTCAGCGAATCGCTTTGCCCGTTCCACATCGGGAAAATCCAAGTCGTACGAGCGATAGAGCGGATCAAAGTGATCCTCCAAGGACTTGACTCGAGCTTTACCCGGCACGCCGGGAGTGCGGCCGTTCTGAATAAACTCCCCAAAGCTAAAGTAACTGACGCCTTTCTTAGCACAATTGTCCCAGATGTAGCCGCTCGAAGGAGCTGCGATTTCATATCCGCCCTCCGACGTGTATCCAATCTTGCCTTTCCCGCCGCGATAGCTTAACGGCCAGGCTCGCTCGACGAAGTCGGTTGCATACGCGGCCATCGACCACTCATGACCATCCGCGCTCACTTCGCTTTCCACATAGAAATTATCCAGCAGCACAAAGTCGTTGACCAAGGCGTGATGGTTGGGCGTTACCAACTCAGGAAAGATGCAAAGATTGGCATCCCCGTTTCCTTTGGCAATGTCACCAAAGACTTGATCGTAGGTCCGATTTTCTTTAATAATGTAAAAGCAGTGTTTGATTGGACTGGTATCACCGACACGACCAGGGATGGCGGAATCCTTTGCCAGCGACTGCAGGTTGGGTTGTTCGTCCTCACGCAATGGCGAGACAGCATAGGCATCCTTGGTGAATCGAACCATTTGAGCAGGCGACGGGGCTGGAATCACGCTGAGCGTCCCCTTGAACAAACCGCCGATGTACTCTCGAACCGATGCAGGTGGTTCGCGCATGGGATTCGGACCTTTCGCGTTGTCGCGAGATGCGAGCCCCTTGCCGTTCGCAACCAAGATCTGTTGACCCGAATCTGCAAATCGAACACTGGTCGGGTACCAGCCAACAGGAATAAAGCCAAGTGACTTGGACTTGCCCCGTTCCTGAATATCAAACATGGCGATGTTGTTGTTGTCCGCATTGGCAACAATGAGAACCTTCTCATCCGGAGAAACAGAGAGACTGTTGGGTGTACTCCCGTTGGTGCGTGTTGCATACAAAGAAGTCCGAATGATCTCTTTCTGTGCACCCGTTTCGGTATCGAGCATAACCACCGAATTGTCGTCGGTGCATCCGACCAGCAGCAGTTTGCCTTCGTCCAAAAAAAGCATCTCCGTTGGATGGCTGCGAACAGGCCATTGAGCCAACAACTTCTGGGACGCAATATCGACAACCGCAATAGACGCTTTTCCCCACAAGCTGACCATGGCACGTTTTTTGTCAGGCGAAACGATTACGTCAATGGGATAGCTACCCTTTGGAAGATCCACCTTGGATACCGCGCCGATCTCTCCAAACTCTGCGATCACGAGCTGATCCGCCATCAAACCACAAGCCAAGAGTTTCTTGCCGTCATCAGCCTCTGCAATGCCAGCGACCACCAGTTTGTCTTTGGGATCGGCCAACTGGATTTTTTTATTGAGGGTCAGATATCCGTCACGGTGATCGTAAACGTAGACAATCTCATCCTCAGCACCGCTGACATAGAGTCGACCTCCATCTTGGGAAAACCGTAGTCCCTGGAATGTCTGATCAATGACAACCGACGAGCGAATCTTGCGATCCGCCAGGGAAACGATCTTGATCTCGTGTTGTCCCCAACCGGTGTGCTGCAGGGCTGCATATTTTCCGTCGGGCGAGATTTCCATGCGGCTTGGAAAATCACCTAGGTCGATCTGTTGGCCGGCTGGTCTCAAGGACCATCCATTGGGCAACAAGGTCTCGCCGCTGCTCTGCAGTCCCGGCAATTGAACTCGACTTTTTTGAGCTAACTTTTCTTGCGACTTTGCGTTGGAACAAAGCGCGCAGGGCATCGCAAGGAGCGAGACGAAACCGGTCGCGATGCAAAGGAAACGTTTGGACGTCGACATAGTTTTTGGTTGGTTTTCGGAAATTTCAATCGAGACAAGCCGCGATTCGGAACGCAGCGGAACGGTACAGACTGTGGTTTTAACTAAGTTTTCCTTCAACGGGCGGCAGACGCAAGAAAATCATCGATTATTCACATAGCCTATAGCGTCCCGGTTAGAATACCAATGGTTCCCCACCCTTCCTAACCTTTCTTCCTACCGAGGACAAGCATGCGACTCGTTAACAGTATCCTGATAATGGCAATGATGTTCGTATCCACCACCTTTGCCGCAGACGGACTCAAAGTCGGTGATAATGCACCCGAATTCGAACTCAAAGCGAGCGATGGCAAAACATACGCAGCCAAGGATTTCATCGGCAAACAAGCGGTGATTATCGCTTGGTTTCCACGTGCCTTTACCGGCGGATGCACGAAAGAATGCAACTCGATGCGCGAATCCGGCGCTCAATTGCGACAGTACGAAGTCGCCTACTTTACGGCGAGCACGGACACGGTCGAAAAGAACGCCGAGTTCGCCAAAAGCCTCAACCTCGATTACCCTATCTTGTGCGATCCGGACGGCAAGAATGCAAAGCTGTTCGGAGTCTTAAAGCCAGACGGCAAAGCTGCGAATCGGGTGACCATTATTATCGGAAAAGACGGAAAGATCTTGGCGATCGATGATATGGTCAAGACGGAAACCCACGGGAAAGACCTTTCGGTGCAGTTGGCTAAACTAGGCGTCGCAAAAAAACCTGCAAAGTAGTTTTTGACGACCCATGGCAGACTAGCTAGGCACTCCTAGCGGAGCGGCGCGAGCCGCCCGGTGAATTGTGGTTCGCGTCACACGCCCTTCGTTCCTCACAGCGCGCCACCCATTTTACGGGTAGAATTGAATCTGCCCGTAGCCTAACATCCCTCCCCATCTCTCCACCACGCGATTCGATTATGCGAATGCTGAACATGTTCCATGCATTTTCGCCGAGAGTTCTTGCTTCGATTGCATTGGCTCTCGCTTGTTTCAGGGGCGAATTTCTTGGTCCAAACGCCGCCGCTCAGGCCGAGGAAATTGAATTCAATCGGGACGTAAGGTCCATCCTTTCCGAGAATTGCTTTGCCTGCCACGGCCCCGACCAAAATAAACGCGAAGGCGGGTTGCGATTGGATAACCGAGATGGGGCTATTGCACCATCCGATTCCGGAAAGGTAGCCATCGTGGCAGGCAATCCGGATCACAGCGAATTGATTGCTAGGATCCTGTCCGACGATCCCGATGTTCATATGCCCCCTGCTCGATCCGAAAAGCACTTGACCACCGCTCAGAAAGAGACGCTGCGACAGTGGGTTGCTCAAGGAGCCAAGTACCAGAGTCACTGGGCGTTCATTCCGCCTGTGCGGCCTTCTCTCCCAAAGCTCACCAACATCGCAGCGGAGCAAGCCAATCCGATCGACTTGTTTATTCGCGGTCGGCTGGAACGGGAAGGTATTTTGCCGGCAAAGGAGGCTGATAAGGTAACGCTCATTCGCCGCGCGACACTTGACTTGACGGGCCTTCCTCCCAAGCCCGATGAGATCGATGCGTTTTTAAAAGACCAGTCCGTCAATGCGTACGAGAAGGTCGTCGATCGATTGCTGAATGCACCGCAGTACGGCGAACGCATGGCATTGAACTGGCTGGACTATGCGCGCTATGCCGATAGCAACGGATTCCAAAGCGATGGGAGTCGCGACATTTGGGCTTGGCGAGATTGGGTCATCCAAGCCTACAACAAGAATCTGCCATTCGATCAGTTTACCATCGAACAGTTGGCTGGTGATCTCCTGCCAAATGCCACACCCGACCAAATTATCGCCACCGGATTCAATCGCAACCATCGTTTGAATGGCGAAGGGGGGCGAATCGAAGCGGAGTGGTTTGTTGAGACGGTGATCGACCGTGTCGAAACCACGGGGCTGACTTGGCTCGGACTTACATTCAATTGCTGCCGTTGCCATGATCACAAGTTTGATCCGATTTCGCAAAAGGAGTTCTATTCGCTTTATGCGTTTTTCAATTCCAATGACGAAAGCGGAGTCCTGGCGCCCGCCGGAAAGAAAGGCGAAAATACCCCGCCGTTATTAACGCTTTCGACTGCCGAAACCGAGAGGGAAATTGCGAGACTCGAGTCAGCCAAGTCCGACGCAGACACAAACCTTAAGAATGCGGAAATTCGATTGCCTGCTTGGATTCAAGAGTGGGAAAAGTCGAGGGAGGTCAAGCCTAGCGAAACCGAAACGCCTTGGCGACCGCTCGCGATCGATGTCGCTAAGTCCATTGGGGGAGCCCAATTAACCAAGCAAAGCGACGGTAGCTATTTGGCGAGCGGACCCAATCCCGCCAACGACTCCTACGTTGCTTCCGGTGCACTGGCCGGCTCGGAACTCACCGCCATTCTCATCGAAGTTTTTCCGGATGCATCGCTGCCCAATGAGAGCTTAGGCAGAGGGTTCAACGGTAACTTTATTTTGACCGACGTTACAGCTCAGATCCGAGCACCAAGTCTATCCGAACCACTTCCGCTTCGATTCACCAAAGCCCAGGCGGACTATGAGCAAAAGGGATGGCCAGCCGCATCGATCGTGACTGCCCGTGCGAAACGCAAAGCAGAACCCAATATCGGATGGGCCATCGATGGCAACGACGTTACCAAGCGGCTCCCCAGGAAACTCGTTTTGCAAACCAACAAAGCCGTGCCAATTCCAAACGATGCCAAGATTGAAATCACCATCAAGAATGGATCGACCTATCAAGACCACAACGTTGGCCGATTTCGCCTGTCGACTACGTCGATCGCCCCCGATCGTATTTCTCTCAAAGATGCCAGTACCTCCGCGGACATTCAGCTCATCTTGGATAAACCGCAAGAGGCTCGTACGGACGAACAACGCAAGATTTTGACGGAACATTACAAAAAGAATGTGCCGGGCCCCTATGCCGATGCGGTCAAGGAAGTCGAGGCTGCCAAGAAGAAACTGCAAGACTATCGCGATGATCTGCCGACCACAATGGTGATGAAAGAGGGCAAGCCGCGAGATGCGTTCGTTCTCGTCCGAGGCCAATACGATCAACCCGGTGACAAAGTATCGCGCGGTGTACCTGCCGTCTTGCCACCGATTCCAGAAACGGAATCCATGGATCGATTGGGGTTTGCAAAATGGATTGTGCAACGCAACAACCCTTTAACGGCTCGCGTTTGGGTCAATCGCGAATGGGAGCGATTCTTTGGCGTCGGACTGGTGAAGACCACCGAGAATTTTGGCGCACAAGCGGAGTATCCGAGCCATCCGGAACTGCTCGATTGGCTTGCTTCGGAATTCATGGAACCGACAAAAAATACATTGGACCCTAGCAAGCCTCCGACCGCTTGGGACATGAAGTCCCTACAAAAACTCATTCTCTTGAGCCAAACCTATCGTCAATCGCAACGAGTCGATCCGGAGATTGCCAAGCGAGATCCGGAAAATCGATTGTTGACTCGCGCTTCGCGCATCCGCTTAACGGGTGAAGTTCTTCGCGATTCCGCCCTGGCTGTCAGCAATCTACTGGTACCGAAGATCGGTGGACCGAGCGTTCGCCCGTATATGCCCGAAGGAGTTTGGGACGAGACGAGCAAGTATGGTAACCTTCGCAACTACATTCCTGACAAAGGGGATGGCCTGTATCGTCGAACGATGTACACGATTTGGAAACGGACAGCAGCCCCACCCTCGCTGTTGCTTTTTGACGCACCGAACCGAGAGGCTTGCATTGTCAAGCGATCGAGGACCAATACACCGCTCCAAGCACTGTCGCTCATGAACGAAGTTACGTTCGTCGAAGCGGCTCGCCACTTCGGTGCAAGGATGATTCTTGAAGGCGGGAGCACCGATCGAGAGCGCATTGAGTTCGGATTTCGAACGGCCATCGGACGAGCTCCGACCGATCGCGAATCGGATGTACTTTTGAAAGGTCTGGCGGAAGATCAACAGCGATTTAAGAGCGATCCGGATGCAACCAAGCTTCTGCTTAAAACAGGTGACTCGCCATCGCATCCAGAGCTAGATCCGGCCACGCATGCAGCCTATTCGTTGGTCGCCAATATTCTGCTCAACCTGGATGAGTTTGTCACTCGTGAATAGAAAACACAACCAATGAATTTTAAAATGAACTCAATCGAAACAATGCAATTGCAAGATCGACTCAATCGCAGACTTTTTATGCGTGGGGGAGCCCAGGTTGTTGGAGCTGCCGCTCTCACATCCCTGTTGTCTAGCGATCTCAATGGTGACGGCAAAGCGACGGGTTCCAAAGAGCCCGTTGGCTTGCCTGGCTTTCCGAATCATCCGCCCAAGGCCAAGCGAATCATCTATTTGTTTCAATCGGGCGCACCCTCGCAGATGGATCTCTTTGATCCGAAGCCATTGATGAAGGATCGCAAGGGAGAAGATCTGCCCGCCTCGATTCGCCTAGGCCAGCGCTTGACGACCATGACTTCCGGGCAAAAAACGTTTCCGGTTGCACCGTCGATATTTGATTTCAAACAGCATGGCGAATGCGGGATGTGGATGAGCAATCTGTTGCCCAACATGGCGACCGTGGCCGACAAGCTGTGTATGGTCCGATCGATGGTAACCGAAGCCATCAACCACGATCCGGCCATTACCTTTTGTCAAACGGGGTCGCAGTTAGCCGGGCGACCGAGCATCGGGTCGTGGGTCAGCTATGGACTGGGGAGCGAGAATCTTGACCTGCCAGCATACGTCGTCTTGACATCTTTCGGCAGCGGCCGCAAAGATGATCAACCCCTTTACGATCGGTTGTGGAGCGCCGGCTTTCTCCCCTCAAAACATCAAGGGGTCAAATTTCGCAATCAAGGGGACGCAGTCCTCTATCTCTCCAATCCACCTGGCGTTAGTTCCGAAATCAGACGATCCACTCTGGATCGCTTGGCAGTTCTCAATGGCGAACACTTTCAGGCGACACAAGATCCGGAAATCCAAATGAGGATTGCCCAATACGAATTGGCTTTTCGGATGCAATCCAGTGTTCCAGATCTACTCAATCTCGCCAGCGAGCCTCAGCATATCCTCGACATGTACGGCCCCGATGTCAAACGTCCTGGCAGCTACGCGGCGAACTGCTTATTGGCGCGGCGATTGGCCGAACGCGACGTGCGGTTCATTCAACTCTTTCACATGGGCTGGGACCACCACGGCGGACTGCCCGCAGCGATTCGTGGCCAATGCACGGACACCGATCAAGCGACTGCCGCGTTGATCAAGGATCTCGAACAACGCGGAATGCTCGACGATACGCTGATCGTCTGGGGAGGCGAATTTGGACGGACCATCTATTCGCAAGGGGAAATCACGGCAACGAACTACGGCCGAGATCATCATCCTCGGTGTTTCACCATGTTAATGGCAGGTGCCGGAGTCAAACGCGGTCTTACCTTTGGCGAGACCGATGACTACTGCTACAACATCACTCGCGACCCAGTCCACGTACACGACCTAAATGCAACCATCATGCATCTGCTGGGAGTCCATCACGAACGCTTGACGTACAAGTACCAAGGCCGCGATTTTCGATTGACGGATATTCACGGAGTCGTACGCCACGAACTGCTCGAAAGTTAGGACGACACGGAGCATGCGTCATCTTGCATCGTGCATCGCTTCCAGGGTTGGCGCTGTACGGTCCAAATCAACCGGAACGCGCTAGTAGCTTGTTGATTTAATGGTACGACGGACTTCCAAGTCCGTCGAATTCCCCATCGACGGACTTGGAAGTCCGTCGTACCGCCCTTACCCAATAACGACTTCACTAAATCAACAGACCGCTAGTGCCCTGCGGCTGATATGCAGGCGCATTGTTCCGCTTCAAAGCATCGCTTCAAAGCATCGCTTCAAAGCATCGCTTCGACGAAAAAACCCCAGTTGCAATGCAACTGGGGTTCTTTCTGAAATCTGTCAAATTTAGTCCAGGATAGTATGACTACCCTCGAACCAATCTTAAACTCAACATATTAGTATCGGTATTGATCAGCCTTGTACGGACCATTCGTGCCGCAGCCCAAATATTCGGCTTGCGATGGGGTCAGCGTCGTCAGCTTCACGCCCAGTTTGCCCAAGTGCAATCGTGCGACTTCTTCGTCCAAGTGCTTAGGCAACGTGTAAACTGTCTTCGCATACTTGCCGGTCTTTCGCTCGATCCAAAGCTCCAATTGGGCCAACACTTGGTTGGTGAAACTGGTGCTCATCACGAAGCTTGGGTGGCCTGTGGCACAGCCCAAATTCATCAATCGACCTTCCGCCAAAACCAAGATGCTGTGCTTCGAACCGTGGAAATACCATTGGTCGAATTGAGCCTTGATATTGCGTCGTTCGACCTTGCCAGACTTTTGCATCTTTTCCAATCCAGACATATCGATTTCGTTGTCGAAGTGTCCGATGTTGCAAACAATCGCCTTGTCCTTCATCCTTGCCATTTGCTCGGCGGTGATAATGTCCTTGTTGCCTGTTGCCGTTACGAAAATGTCGGCGGTTGACAAGAAGTCTTCCAGCGTTTTGACTTCGTAGCCTTCCATCACTGCTTGCAGCGCGCAGATTGGATCGACTTCGGTCACGATCACACGGCAACCTTGGCCCCTCAACGATTGGCAGCTACCCTTGCCCACGTCGCCGAACCCACAAACCACAGCGACTTTACCAGCCAACATCACGTCCGCGGCACGGTTCAATCCGTCGATGAGCGAATGACGGCAACCGTAGAGATTATCGAACTTGCTCTTGGTAACCGAGTCGTTCACGTTGATGGCAGGGAAGAGCAACGTCTTGTCCTTGGCCATGTCGTACAATCGCTTCACACCGGTGGTGGTTTCTTCGGAAACACCCATGCAAGCTTTGCCCATGGCCGTGTATCGACCGGGATTAACTACCAATTCTTGGCGAAGCAAATCAAGAATGACGCCCCATTCTTCTGGCTCATTTTCTGCATCGAAGTCTGGGACAACGCCGGTCGCTTCGTATTCGGTGCCTTTGTGAATCAACATGGTTGCATCACCACCATCATCCACGATCAAATCTGGACCGCTTCCGTCTGGCCATACCAATGCTTCCTTGGTGCACCACCAGTATTCAGGCAGCGTTTCACCTTTCCAGGCGAACACTGGAATACCAACGGGATTATCCAACGAACCGCCCCGACCGACAACAACCGCTGCCGCAGCCGAATCTTGCGTCGAGAAAATGTTGCAGCTAACCCACCGTACATCCGCCCCCAAGTCGGACAGGGTTTCAATCAGAACCGCGGTCTGAACTGTCATGTGCAAGGAACCCATGATCTTGGCACCAGCCAATGGCTTGGTCTTGCCGTGTCGGGCTCTCAAGGCCATCAGGCCTGGCATCTCGTCTTCGGCAAGTTGAATTTCCTTGCGGCCGAGCGAAGCAATCTCTTCGGCTTCGGCTCGCTTGCCAGCTACCAACAGATCGAACGCGCGAACCTTAAATGGAACGCGGGACGCATCCGCAACGCCTGGCTTAACATTCTTTTTATCAGCAACAGTACTCATTCAATCATCTCTCCTGGGGAACAACAAAAAAAGGTTTATCGGGTAGCAGTCGTAACAAACAAGCCAGTTCCTTTGGCATCAGGCTCATGCGGCATCAAAGCGAATTTGCTGGGAAGCCAGCCTGATTGGTTCATCCATGTTTGAATCTGTTCGGCAGGAAATCCCTGCCATGAGTGTCCAAGTTCTTCGCGATACTCAGCTCGATCGTGTGGGATCATATCCACCACAATTAATTTCCCACCAGGCTTGGTCACTCGCCGGGCTTCCTCGAAAGCCAAGTGAGGCGAGGCAAGATACGGCAGCACGAGAATCAAAATCGCGTGGCTCAGGGTTGCATCCTCAATGGGTAGCTGGGTCAATTCACCTCGCCGCAGCTCAATGTTCGAGTGGTCCTTGAGCCGCTTGCGAGCCGATTGCATCATGGCAGCAGACGAATCCACGGCGATCACCTGGGAAACCCAAGGAGCCAAAGTCTGGGCGACGGCTCCAGTCCCGCAGCCCAAGTCTCCGACGACCGAATCGCAAGGAAATGCGGCTGCAAAGGCCCAAGCGTCGACGCGATATCCAAACAGATCAGCTCGAAGGCGGTCCCATTTCTCGGCTGCGGACGAAAAGAAAGCTTGCGACCGCGAACGCCGTGCATCGATCACCTGTTCCAGTCTGGCATCGTCTTGGTCGGCCGTACTGGAGGGCACGCTATGCCCCTTCACCACGCTCCAAAGCTTCTTCTGCGGCGGTTCCATGTCGCTGCTGTGCATACGGTACAGATTGCTCGTACCATCGCGACGCGAAGCAGCCCAGCCATCGTCCGCAAGGACTTTCAGATGACGGCTAACCGTGCTTTGAGGAAGTTGTAAGGTGGTGCACATTTCGACGACGGTTAACTCGGTTCGCTCAAGCAAACGCAGCAGCCTAGCTCGGGTTGGATCCGAGAGGCTCTGCATCCAGAGAATCATTGGGGAGGCATTGGTCATTTGATTGGGTCTAAGCATCATCCGTTTATCCGGATGGAAGAATAACAGATGATCCGCCAGAATCAAGGCGAAATGGAGGGTGTCGGAAGATTTTTCTATTTGGGGAGGGTGAGGCTCCTGCCGAACCATTGCTCGCTCTCCCATTGATTTTCACTCCATTTGAAATTGCAATGATGTTGGGTGGGGAAGAACTGGGAGCTCAACGAAGCCTTTTGGACACAGCCGACAAAAGTCAAAGTAGTAGGCACATTCCATGTGCCGTCCACCTAGAAACCTGGTAGGCACATTCCATGTGCCGTCCACCTAGAATCCTGGCAAAAGCTTGCCTGCGAACGGCACGGCGGAGCGTGCCTGCTACTTTTGTCGGCTGTGTCCTTTTGGCCTATGGCCATAATCGATCGCCCCGGACCGACGCCGATTTGAACATGGCCTTTGGCCAAAATTAACCTGACATGGGCCTTTTCCTAGGCTACGCTAAATAGGGCCTTTGGCCAAAACGAATATGGCCTTTTGCCTAAACTGCCGAATTTCGACAACTCATAAGGGTGATACTTACATGGTTGCAATCACAAGGTTGAGCCTGTTCGCAATGGCTCTATGCGTGGGGATATTCGTACCCCAACAAGCCAACGGCCAAGAACATGCGAGATCCGCAAAACCTCTTAGCCAAGCCCATGCTCACAACGATTACGAGCACGCGCGGCCCTTGTACGACGCACTCGACGAAGGCTTCAACAGCGTGGAAGCAGATGTTTATTTGGTCGACGGAGAGCTGCTCGTCGCCCACGACTTCTGGAAAGTTTCGAAGAAACGCACGCTGGAACGACTCTACTTAATTCCGCTTCAAGAGCGCATTCAGGCAAACCAAGGACGCGTTTTTCCTGGCGGCCCAGCGTTCACCTTGTTGGTAGATATCAAGCGGGACGGTGAATCCGCCTACGTGGCGTTGGAGAAACTACTCACAAAGTACAGTGAGTTCATCTCGCAAACGCAGGACGGAAAGCTCATCGAGAAAGCCGTCACAGTCATCATTAGCGGCGACCGACCCAAGTCCGTCATTTCAGATTCGAATCCCCGTTATGCAGGTATCGACGGGCGATTGAGTGACCTCGACAGCGACGCGCCTGCATCGCTTCTGCCGCTGATCAGCGACAACTGGAGTCTTCATTTTCGATATCGGGGAGACGGCGAAATGAGCGAAACAGATCGAACGAAATTGCGGGAAATCGTCACCAAAGCTCACTCGAAAGGCCGCCGAGTGCGATTTTGGGCCACGCCTGAGTCGGATTCGATTTGGAAGGAATTGCAGTCGGCCCAAGTCGACTTGATCGGAACCGACAATCTGAAGAAATTAGGTGCGTTTTTAGACTCGACCGAATTCAAAGAAACACCGTTGTCGCCTCTTGCTCCGCAAAAGAAGCCCTAACGACGCGTTCTTTCGCGGATAGCCTGTGATTTGGTTACCAAAGCGTGGCACGAGCGCGCTCGCTCGTGAATCCATGGGCGAGACGCCTCATCTTTGAACTCCATTCTTAGCACACCAAGCATGTTGCGAACCTTGGGCCCAAGGCCCAAGTCCGCGTACACAAAGCTGTCGCCACCGCCCCCACCGCCGCGAAAAGCTGGCGTGCCCCGTTATTTCGCAATTGCTTGGCATGCTACTTGAAACCTATGGCGTCGCCAACTCGCCGTGACGCAAGCGCAGCAAGCGCTACTGCCCCTACGACCTTGTGTCGTTGGACAGCAAGTTTGGTCAGCTAAACCCAGCCAAACCGCGCAGCGGTCTCGGCCCCCATGTGCTTGCCACATGGGTGAGAAAGTTTCCTGGCTCGGCAACGTTCGAAACTTGAGCGACCCACGACACAAATCCGCACTATGCTTTCATTAGTCGTACCGCGTTAGCGGCGGTTCAGTGTCCTAAAACCCAGGCCTAACGCCCAATCGCTGATATCGTTTGCGGAAAACCAACTACTTCAACAAGCCGTTATGCGTCGGGTTACCAAAATACCGTGCTTGAGCGAGGGAGTGAGCAAAAAAGGCCACGCGAAAAACATGTCAAAAAATATCGGGAAAAATCTAAAAATTTTTCGGGGACAATTCAATGCCACGCGATGAGCTCCATTCGTTCGACATATTAACCTTTTACAAGGTATTTCGCACAGACATTCTCCAAAACACCACACAACTGAGCTTGACAACTTGCCTTGAGCCCCGTTCGTCCGGAGTATTTTGCTAGTTGACATCAGTTCAGGGGTTGGCTTCAATAGGGGGTTGTCTCGCTTTCAGACGCAGGTTTGAAGTTTTCTCCCGAGATGGAATTCAGGCTGCAATCACACGCGCCCAAAATTAAGTTCGAAATTGCGCAGTCGCACACACACATGCGGAAGCGTTTTTTGTTTTTTTGTTTCTATTCGGATTTAGAGGTGTTCTTATGTCGAGAGTTTTTCGAGTTCGTGCGAGGGGCTTTACGCTCGTCGAACTGCTGGTAGTCATTGCGATTATCGGCATTCTAGTCGGGCTTTTGTTGCCCGCCGTTCAGGCTGCACGCGAGGCTGCGAGGCGCATGCAGTGCGTTAACAATCTCAAGCAGCAAGCCTTGGCGATGCACAGTCACCACGACACGTTCAAGCGGTTTCCCTCCGCACTGCAGTTGGGTACCACTTGGTACACTGGTTATCAACGAAGCGTCGCTCCAGGCGGAGTGGTTCCAGCACCGTCGACTCCAAACGCGCAGGCCGGTTATCCGGTCGAAGGTCCGTTCTGGAGCTGGATGGTTCGGTTGACTCCGTTCATCGAATTCGGAAACTTGAAAGATTCCTTCGACATGAGACCAGTTGGAGCAGCTTGGCCATGGTGGGGCGCCCCAGTCAAGAACAAGTTCGGCACCATGTGCCCAACGTTCATTTGCCCATCGGATGCTCGCGGTGGCGTGAAATGGACCGACGGTACGGATTCCATGGCATTGACTTCGTACATGGGTGTGTCCGGCACGAACCAATTCAGAGAGAGCCCTGTCACCACAGACCCAACTCTGGGCGGCCAAAATGGAATTCTCTTCGTAAACTCGGGCGTAAAGATGTCTGGAATTACCGACGGTACCAGCAACACGCTCATGATCGGCGAACGTCCACCCTCGAACACTTTGGATTACGGATGGATGTGGGCTGGTTCAGGTGACGCGCCGTACTTCGGTGCGACCGACGTTGTACTTGGTGTGCATGAGAAAAATGGTACGCCCACGGCGCAGCCAGATTTCTTTCGTCCAGGTTCGCTCCAAGATCCGAACGATCTTCACCGCTTTCACTTCTGGAGTTTGCATCCAGGTGGAGGTAACTTTGCTTTGGCGGACGGTAGCGTAAGATTCTTCTCTTACTCGTCTACTTCCCCACAAGTGGTTGTGTCAGCTCCAAATCGTCCGATCAACGTAATCGAAGCGTTGGCGACTCGAGCCAATGGTGAAGTTGCTGCTGTCAATGAATGATGTGTCAGTTTAGAAGTTTGACCTAGCCAGCTCCTCGATCGAAGGAGCTGGTTTTTTTATCTCCATACTCTTTGACTTGACGGACAAAAACTCATGGTTCGATATGTTCTCAGTTCTTCACTTCTCGTTGCTACAGTAATGATGGTCGGTTGCGGTCCAAAGCCCTACGTGCCAAAGGCGGAAGATATTCCTGACATTCCGCCATCGACGCGTTCTGCTCCAGGCGGTGGTGGGGGGCCTGCCAGTCCTATCAAGGGTGGTAACGCCATCGCACCACCCAAGTAACAACGCATCCCTTGACAAAGGACATTTCGTAACCAAGCGACGCTTGGTTACGATTTTTTTTGCGCTAACGCCAGGCTAAACGCCAGATGGCAGAATCGCATGCCCCTGGGTTTATCCCAATGGCACTCATTTTCGGTTCAAACCAATGTTTTCGTAGCGGAGCGGCGCGAGCCGCCCGGTGAATATCCAAGTGATTTGCCTACGGTCACCGGACAGCTTGCGCTGTTCCGCTACAAAGTGAGTGACCCCTGGGTTTATCCCAGGGGATCGTTACCTTCATGCTAGGGCGAAGGTCAAACCACCACTGGCATAAAGCCAGATGGCATTCCCATCATGCGATGACGTCGTGCACCATTTTTCCATGCACATCGGTCAGGCGAAAATCCCTACCTTGAAATCGATAGGTCAAGCGTTCGTGGTCGATCCCCAGCAAGTGCATTACCGTCGCTTGAAAGTCATGAACGTGACACGGATTTTCTGCCACATTAAAGGCCAACTCGTCCGTTTGCCCGTAAGAATACCCGCTCTTGGTTCCGCCACCTGCCATCCAAAGAGTGAACGCATACGGATGATGGTCGCGACCCCAACGCGGCCGATTATTGATGTCACCTTGAATGAACGGGGTTCGACCAAACTCACCGCTCCAAATGACGAGTGTATCGTCGAGCAAACCAAGTCGTTTCAGATCTTGAACGAGTGCTGCACTGGGCTGGTCCGTATCTTTGCATTGAGTGTACAACTCGGTGGTTAAGCTGTTGTGCTGATCCCATCCAGCATGCATCACTTGGACAAATCGAACACCGCGTTCAACAAGTCGACGTGCCAACAGACAATTGTGAGCGAACGTCCCTGGTTCTTCGACTTGAGGACCATACAGGTCCAATGTCTCACGCGATTCACCGGACAGATCCGCCATTTCCGGCACACTCGTTTGCATCTTGAATGCCATCTCGTACTGAGCGATTCGGGTTTCAATCTCGGGATCCGCCACGGACTGAAATTTCATCGTATTGAGCTTGGCGATATCATCCAACCATTCGCGTCGCATCGGTCGAGACATGCCTTCGGGATTGGAAAGATATAATACGGGATCGCCACTCCCTCGAAATTTAACCCCCTGATACTTGGACGGTAGGAAGCCAGGCCCCCAATAGAAATCATAGAAGATCTGCCCACAACTCGTGTTCTTGCTAACGCTCGTCATGGCCACGAAAGAGGGTAGCTCTTCTGTCTCGGTACCGAGACCATACGTCAACCAGGCCCCAAGCGTTGGACGACCAGGAATCTGTGCTCCGCTCAACAAGAAAGAGATGGCTGGTGCATGGTTAATTGCATCCGTATGCATACTCTTGATGAAGCACAAATCGTCCACGATTTTCGAGGTGTGCGGTAAAAACTGGCTGACCCACGCGCCACTTGTCCCATGCTGTGAAAACGGCTCCACGGGCGCAAGCATCAGCTTGTTGTTGGCATCGCCGGTCATCGTACTAAATCGCCTACCGCCAACAAATTCCTTCGGAACAGGCTTGCCATTCATCCTTTGGATTTCAGGCTTCCAATCGAAAAGGTCGACGTGAGTTGGCCCACCATTCTGAAAAAGGTAGATCACTCGCTTGGCTTTGGCAGCAAAATGCGGAAGTTCTGGTAGGCCACCGATTCGGAGCGGATCGTTATTTGCGTTGACGGATTTCCCTAGCAGTGTGGCTAAGGCTGCGGTCGCCACTCCTGTGGACGCTTGGCCGAAGAAAGCCCGCCGCGTGGCATGTTGAATGGCGAGTTGAGATAGCGAATCCATGGGTCACTCTTTGGTTAGGGTTTCGTCAAGATTCAGAACAGCCAAGCACAACGACGTCCAGCTTGCCAGTTCGATGCGGTCCAAATCGGATCCTGCTTTGGAATCCCCCACCGCCAGTATGCTATTCGCGTTGTTGGGGTGCTCAGCAAATTGATGGCGGCTTCGCGAAAGACCCGCGAGCAAAACGTTTTTCTCGCTCGAGGTGGCCGTTCTCGCAAGAACCCTTTGAAATGCGAGATCGATGCCAACTGCATCGTCTCGGGCCGGTGTGTACAGAATCTGGGTTGCCAGCCCACGAGCTGCCTCGACAAACGTGACGTCGTTGAGCGTGAACAAGGCCTGGAGAGGCGTATTGGTTCGCACGACTTTGACGGTACATACTTGTCTCGATGCATTATCAAAGAACATGGTGGGTCCGATGATTCGCCTCCAATACGTGTAGAGGCTTCGGCGATAGAGAGAGTCTCCCGTGTCCTGTTTGTATTTCTTGTTGCCGAATGTCGCTTCTTCCCATACACCCGCCGGCTGATAGCCATTGACGGCAGGCCCACCCATTGTTTGGACCAAGAGACCGCTTGCAGCCAGGGCTTGATCCCGCACCATCCAACTAGGCATACGGAATCTTGGTCCACGTGCCAAGTGACGATTTTCCGGATCCTCCGTTGCGAGGGAGGAATCGGAAAAGCTCGAAGACTGCCGATACGCGTGACTGGTCACGATGAGCTGAACCAATTGCTTGGTGTCCCAGCCACTATCTCGAAACTCTGTTGCGAGCCATTCGTGCAGTTCAAGATAACGCGGTATTTCGCCTTGCGATCCAAAGTCTTCGACCGTTTTGACTAAGCCTATGCCGAAGAACTGTTGCCAAAAACGATTGACGATCACTCGGGCGGTTAGCGGTTGTTCGTTGGAGACCAGCCAACGTGCCATGGCGAGTCGGTCTGCCCGAGAGTTGGTTGGGAGCGGTGGCAGGCTCGCTGGTACATTGGCAGTCACTCGCGGGCCGGGATCATTGTAAAGGCCGCGATTTAGAAGAAACGTATCGCGGGGCTTGTCGCGTTCTCCCATGACCATGACATCGGGTATTTTCGCCACGACCGACTTTCGTTGATCTTTGAGTCCACTCATGGATTTGTTTAACGTTTTGGTCTTGTCATCGGATTGATGGTGAAACTGAACCAGCAGTTCACGCTCGGCTTTGGAACGTTCTGGTACGGGCTTGGCGAGCGCCGATTCGAACTCGGGTTCGAAGGCATCGAGGGTTGCATTCTTGTTCGAACTTGTCGAGAGACGGAATCGTCCCATATTGTGTTGCGCATTTGCGGATTCGTGCCGCATCAAAA
This sequence comes from Pirellula staleyi DSM 6068, assembly GCA_945875845.1. Classification (GTDB taxonomy): domain Bacteria; phylum Planctomycetota; class Planctomycetia; order Pirellulales; family Pirellulaceae; genus JBKCUI01. The sequence goes on along the minus strand of CAMCMB010000047.1, from coordinate 2,130 downwards.
TCACGAGTCGCTCATTGGCATGGAGCTGAATGGGTTCCTCGAAATAGAAAGACGCGCTGTGCGAACGATCCACCGTTCGCCCCTCCCAGACCGCCCACCCCGTCTTGGAATCGCTATCGAGGGCGGAGGAAATCATGTGCCCGCCTTGTTCAAACGTGGCCTTGGCGTCGACTATCTTCAAAGGGATGCGAGCGGATGTTCCTTCGGTTTTGGATTCGGTCTCGTCGCTTGTGCGAAAACGCTCCCGATAAACTTCGAAGGACGTGAGCACGAAGTTTCCGCTATCCGAACGCGAAAGCCCATTCTTGGTCAGGCTTTTGTGTTGCAGGGCATCGAGCCGGATGGTTGCGACGGTTTCTGTCTCAGGCTTCAATGCAATCTCATACACATCCTTTGGTGGATTTTCGCCCGAAGCCAAAACGGATCGATCGTCTTCGATTTTCAGCTGTTGATGCTGGGCGGTTGCGGAAAGAACCGTGGCGAGTTTCCAATCGAAAAATTGGGGCGACTGGCGCAGCATGTCCTCCCATTCGGGTTGCTGTGTTAGTAGTTCGTTCGCTCTCGCATTGATTTCGCCTTGTACGATCTGAATCTGAGAGTCGATCTTCTCGATCTGTGATTTTTGAGCTTGGCTGGGGACTGCAAGGATGGGGAGGGTTTTTGCGTTGCCACCCCCTCCGTCGACCGGAGTTTGGTTAAAGAACGCGAACAACTGGTAATACTCGGCTTGTTTGATGGCATCGAACTTGTGATCGTGACATCGACAACAATTGAGAGTCAGCCCGAGCCAAACCGTCCCCATGGTTTCGGTCATGTCCATCACGTAATCGACTCGATTTTCTTCGGGAATTCGCCCACCTTCCCCATTAATCATGTGATTGCGACAAAAGCCGGTGGCAAGTTTTTGTTCTAAAGTGGCATCAGGAAGCATATCGCCCGCAAGTTGCCAAAGAGTGAATTGATCGAACGGGAGGTTTTCGTTGAATGCTCGAACCACCCAATCGCGCCAAGGCCACATGGTTCGTTCGTTGTCCCCTTGGTAACCGTTGGTGTCGGCATAGCGAGCTGCGTCGAGCCAATCCCATGCCATGCGTTCTCCGAATGCGCTCGATTGCAAAAGTCGAGCAACCACTTTTTCGTATGCAGCAGGTGTCGCATCGGCAACAAAGTCATCCACTTCGTTTAGGGTAGGGGGAAGTCCTGTCAGGTCGAGCGTCACCCGCCGGATCAAGGTCCGACGATCCGCTTCGAGAGCTGGCTTCCATCCGCGACTCAATAACTGGCTCTGAATAAAGGCGTCGATGGGGTTGCGAATCGAGCTTGCGTTGCTTGGGTCCAAAACTGGAATCGCAGGCTTGATGAGAGGCATAAACGACCAATGCTCTTCCCATACCGCGCCCTGATCGATCCATCGCTTGATTATTTCGATCTGTTCTTTCGTGGGTTGCCTATTGGATTTTGGGGGAGGCATTCGTTCCTGGTCATCGTGCGATAGCATGCGCCGGACAAGTTCGCTGGCGGATGCGTCATTGACTTGGATGACCGAGAGAGCCCCATCGCGTTGATCGAGCCTCAGGTCGGCTTCCCGATGATTGGTATCTGGGCCATGGCATGCAAAACAAAGGTCCGACAAAATGGGGCGGACATCTCGATTGAACGATGCGCGCTCCGTGCTCTCGGGCGGACTAGCGACCATCCCTTTTGGGGAAATGCCATTGAGCATGGTCAAGAGCAATAGCCACGAAACAAAAATCGGACACGGGTTAGGAAAGTGACACATATGCTTAATGGGAGGATCGGGCGGGAGCGAGCTCGTCGGTGTGGAAAGAGCCGTTATTGTACTTGGGCGAGGGGCAAACGGACATCGACCAGCCCACGGTTTCAGCGCGGGGGTTTGAAAGGCCCAAAGTGTCAACATCTTTGCAATAGCCCGCAGGGCTAATGGGTTTGATAGCCCAACGGGCTTACAGAACCTAGCCCAGGGCAGAGCGCAGCGCCGCCCTGGGTCGTCATGAAAAAAGGTGCGCATTGCCCTGAAGGGGCCAAACGGACCATCCATTGTTGTCGAGACTCCTTAGTTCGGCCCCTTCAGGGCAACGTTAGCGCGTTTCACCATTACCCAGGGCGGCG
>CAMCMB010000046.1 GCA_945875845.1 Pirellula staleyi DSM 6068 | reverse complement strand
TTGGAGTGGAGTTGGGGATTGGATTTCTTTCATGCCTGTGAGTACGTCAGCAAGTTAGCAGATTCCCTTTTTGGCATAGGCACTACGGAAAGCCAAGATTGGTTCAAAGAGAATCGTCATACGCTTAGGCACGTCAAGAACGGCGTTCGAAAAGTGATGGCTCACGCAGCGCAACACATGCGTCGCCATGGCCTAAAAGGATCGATGAAAGATTACAACGAAGCGAAGAGCTACCTCAGTCGATATGGTGCCAATATGGACTATGCTCAACGCAGTATCGTAGGAGACCCGATTGGCAGTGGAGTGACCGAAGCGGGCTGCAAAGTCATCTTCAATCAGCGTATGAAACAATCAGGAATGCGTTGGAGTAAAGGAGGAGGGCAATGGATAGTAGACTTGCGTACGGCATGTCGAAGTAGGCTGTGGGACAAAATCTGGAATCGCTATCTGAGTACGATTGACCAACCAACAGACATAAGTCAGCCGAAACCCGAAAATGAGCTCGTCGCAGCCTGAAAAATCATTGGTCTACAGGCGACTGCACCCACCATAGACTTGGCGCGTCAGCTCACGAGCCATCTGCGACCCTTCGATGTCTTCAAAGCGTCGTATTGTCATTTTTTTGAAAACCAGAAACCAAGAACCAAGAACTAAACCCGACTCAATGATCCGGTATAACCTCCGAACGAGTCCGTCTCGACGCCAAGCCTCTGCAGGATGGTGACGAACAACTTCGCCAGCGGAAGCTCTTCGACTTCCACCTTGCCTTGCCATCCAGCATCCGTATCGATTCCTGCACCGGCCTGATTGTCTTCATTTCCTTTGCCGAACTTGAGATACCGACCGTTGGTGAAGCCGAGGTTCTTACCACCTGCAGAAATAATCGGATAGTTGCGTGAGAGGTGGAAACTACTGGACGCAGAGCCATGCATTGCAAGCGTGTTGTCCAGCATATTGCCATTGCCCGTCGGCTCGGAAGTGTCCTTGAGTCTCTTCAAGAAGCGACCGAATTCCTCAGCCTGATAGCGATTATAGGTGCCTAGGTTTTTCCAGCCGCCGGGCCTCTTGACCTCATGCGTCAGGCCATGAGCGCCACCAAGACCAACGGCCAGGGACAGCAGATCGTGTGGTCCTTCGCCATTTTCTCTCCCCAATTGGAACGTCGCCGCGCGAGTCGAATCGCTCAGAAAGGCAAGGTAGATCAGTTCATACATCGTCTGGAAATAGAGCCTGGCCTCTTTGGGTTCAGCATCCAGATGCAGGTTGCCGGTATCGACCACCGGAATCGGCGTATCAATCCAGCGTTGGGCCTTCGCGAGCTTCAGTTCCGTATCCCGCACAGCATCGAGGTACTGCTTGAGGGTCTCCTGATCCCGGCTAGATAGTTGGAGTCCCAGGGATCGAGAATTGTCCATCAGGAGATCCAGAGCACTCTTGCTTCTCGCGAGACTTGCAGCGGCATCTTTGCTGCTCGTTACAAACAGCATATCGAAGATTTCTTTTGGTTTATTCATCGCCGGGATCGGCCGTCCTTCTCGATTGAAGGACTGAGTCTGGGCGCCGCGAGGGCCGCCAACGCCACCATTGGTCGACATCACCAGAGAAGAGTGTCGAGTGAAGTCTCCTGCGTGTTCCGCATAGACCTGATCAAGAGAGATCGAATTCTGATAGGGTCCATCGCCACCTGTGGGCGCGCCCGTCAGATACTGATCCGCATTGGAATGGCCGTGAACCCGCCTTGCCTCAGGATGTGATAGCCCTGAATAAATCGTGATGTCACTGCGCATGGGCTCGAGCACATCGAGCACTTTCGTCAATTCAAAATCTTTCTCACCGCCCCGAGGGAACCAACACCAATCCTTCCACGCTGGGTCCGACTTAAGTGGTATCCCAACACCATCAGGGTGGTAGACACTGAGGAATCGCTTTGGGGTCTCGTCCGAGTTTGGGCCCCCCGCCGCAAACGTCTCAAGCCATGGCAAAGCCAGAGCGAGCCCGGTACCACGAAGGAAGCTTCTGCGACCTAGCAACACGGATTTGTGATTCATCATTGTTGAGAATACGGCGCTGTCCAGTTAGAGTTAAAGAGATTACTGCGGATGATCAAGTGGATCAGATCGCCCAAGCCATCATCGCGTCGTCGGAACTGTGCGGTCAAGCTGTCAATATCTGCACTGTCCGCAAAAGTAAGCGGTCGGCCGAGAGCATAAGCCATCAGCTTATGCACTATCGCTCGGGAAATTTGATCCTGTCGTTCCGTCAACAGATAACGCTTGAGCCCATCCATCCCGGCCAGGGTCTGACGATTGAACAGTTCTGAGGTCGCATCGACAGGCTTGTCTTTAATGTGAGTCCGGTAGACTCCGAAAGCATCGTAATTCTCAAATGCGATTCCCCATGGGTCGATCCTGGAGTGGCACGAGACACAGGCCGCCTTGTTCCGGTGATCGGCGATCCGATCCTTCAAAGTCATTTTCAGAATCTCCGGGTTCGTCAGGTCGACCGTCGGGACATCGGGCGGCGGTGGCGGCGGTGGATCATCAAGGATACGCTTGAGCATCCAGACGCCGCGTTTCAGAGGATGAGAATCTTTGCCGTCGGAGTTCATTGCGAGGACGGCAGCCCCCGTCAATATCCCGCCTCGATTCGCCTCGGGGTTGAGTGGCACTTTGCGGAAATCAGGGCCATAAATCTTCGGAATCCCATAGTGTGCTGCCAGCCGCTCGTTGACCACCGTGTACTCGGAATGGACGAAGTCCATAACGCTGTGATTGTGCCTCAGGACTTCATCAAAGAAGGCGATCGGCTCTTCGTGGATCGCGTCTTTCAAAGAGCTGTCCGTAATATGAGTGACACTATTCAGACCATCCATACCCAGCCATTGCTCAACAAAGTTCTGAGAGAATCGCCTGGAACGCGGGTCTGCCAGCATGCGTTGAACTTGCGCTGTCAGAACCTCTGGCTCTCGTAGTTTTCCCTGCTCCGCGATCGTGAGAAGTTCGTCATCGGGAATACTGGACCACAGAAATACGGAGAGGCGGCTGGCTAACTCCAGCGGACTGATACTTGCCGAACTTGCCGAACTTGCCGGATCTTTTGATTCGTCGGCTGTCACCCTTTGAGTCAGGTAGAGGAATTCCGGAGTGGCCAGGGCGGTCGCCAGCACTTCTACCATGGCATCTTCGAAAGTCGGGAATCCCGGCCGGTACTTCGCAAACAGGGCCATGAACGGGTCGACTTCCCGCGAGGTGACGGGGCGCCGCCAGACACGTCTCAGGAATCGACTCAACACCTCGCGGCTATAGATTTCCTCGTTGCTCTTATTGTCACTCTCAATGAAGATGTTGGTGTGAGTCTGCGGTGGCCATTGCTCATAAAAGGGAGCACTGATTTCGATGGAGTCGATCAGGACATGAAGAGCCTCTTGGCCGCCCGCTGCATTGGACACATTGCGAATGTGCAGGAACTCATCCCGTCTTGGGAATGTTGTGGTAAGTTTCCGAAACGGGTTGCGCTGGATATCGCTCAGTGGAATATCGAAGTGAATCCATTCGGGATTGTCGGCAGAGGCGTTCACCGGAATGTCACGCTGACTGATAACATTCATGAAATTAGCATTGTTGCTGGTGTGAGCACTGAAAATCAGACGCAAGCTCGCGTACTCGTCAGGGTTCATCGTGGAGCGCGCGGCTCGAATACGAACGCGCATGGTTCCTTCGTCGGGAAGAAAGCGATCCAGATCCAGTTTCAACTCGTTGGATTTGGGAAGAACCAGCACAACAGGAGAAACAGCCAGCGTTTGCTCGGCTGAAACTTCGGCCCGAGGCATCGTTTTTCCACCGGGAAACGGCATGCTCTCCCCTGTTTCTCGATGGAATAGCTGCTGCTGATTTCTAGGCCTCTTGGAGTTTTTCTTACTCTTGTCGGCTTCCTTGTCCTCCTTTTTGACCCCCGCCTTCTCCATCTCTTCTTGCATTGAGATGAAGTACGTAACAGCCTGCGGTCGCTCACCGCTGACGGTCGCTCGCTTGATCGCTTTCCTCGCGATGTCACGGTAGGTCTCGAACTGCATGACAGACATCTGCAGTAATTCCGAACTGTTCTTGAACCCAGCTTCCGTTGCAGATTCCGGCGGCAGCTTGTTCGCTAGGGCACCGGGTACGCCGAGCAGGTCCTGCAGAGCATATTCGTACTCGTACTTCGTCAGCCGACGAAACGACGAATGCGGATCGCTGTTGCGACGAATGAGAGACGCCTTGGTCAGTTCCCCGGTAAGCCAATCGACAATGGTACCGCGGTCGGCGTCGGCGAGTGCATAATCCAGTTCGTCTGCGGGGGGCATTTCGGACTTGGAGAGCGCGTGATAGACCTCGCGCCACCGCGCAACATCAGGCCCGGTCAGCAGGTCAGGATTCAGTTGATCCATACGCAGTCTGCCCTCGGACCTTTCCGGACCGTGACAGTTCAGGCAGCTCTTCTTCAGGATAGGTCCCACCGACTTCTGAAAGTCAGCAACGTTGGCCTCCAGGATGACGTCGGTGGCTTTCGCGGCGGCCTGAGTTTCCTTTAGGAAAAGGGATTTGATGCGCCCCTGTTCTCTGGCCGCTTTTAAAGTGATCGGAGTCTGCTGACCATCGGCTGCCAGAATCGTGCAGGCGATTCCGAATACAAGCAGCATGGTGATGGACAATCGCATGTCGGAAACCTGTTTCATCAGAACCGGAAAATGAATTCGTTCGAGGCCATCGGAAAGTCTTGGTGCATCTTGCCAACGATCGCGATTGTAGTCTCCATCGCCAGCAATGTCTATTTGGGGCTAACCTTGCCAACCATCGCCGAAACGCGTTAGTACCTCAAATTACAAATTCGCTCCTAGTATCGCCCCAAGAACCGGTCGCTTCGAATCACTTCCGTGACCACCGTTTTCAGCTTGAAATCGTGGTGCTCCGCCTTGTCGACGATCTCATCGATCACCAGCAAGTCCGAGTGGCTCAGTTCCTCGGCAAGTGCGAATCTCAGCAGATGCCGTGTGAAGGCTTTGGCGAAACGCCGTTTCTCCGTGACAAGCGATTCTTTGAACTGAACGACCCCATCGAATTTGTATTTCTTCATTAAAGTGCCACTGGCGTCCACGTCTCGGCCATTTTCATATTTGTCGCGCCAACGCCCCGTGATGTCGAAGTTCTCCATCGCGAAGCCCAGCGGATCGAGCCTGGCATGGCATCCCGCGCACACCGAATTCTCACGATGCATGGCGAACTTCTCTCGGATCGTCCATTTGGCGGTATCGGGCTCTTCGTTCAATGCGGGGATATCATTGGGCGGCGGCTTCGGCGGATCATTGAAAATGACTTCGATAATCCAGGCCCCGCGCGCGATCGGGTGGGTTCGTTGCGGGCCGGAGGTCATACTGAGCATAGCTGCGTTGGTAATCACACCTCCATAACGGGGATCTGTCGCGGGCCCGCGATCGAAGCGCCGGGATCGCAGCTTCTTACGCATCTCGTCGGCGAATCGCTGCTGTGCCTTTTGTTGGACCTTGCCGGGATCACCAGACTGGGGAACTTGTTTCAAGGCCGCTTCCAATTGCTCGATCGACTTGGTCCACGCTTCTTTCTGCGACTTCTGTTCCGGCGTCAGGGCTGCTGTGAGATCCTGGTCGGACACGTAGAGATCGTCACCGCTTGCAGACAAGGCGACTTCAACGGCCGTTAACGCCCTATTGTACAAGCGGGCTTTGTCGACACTGATGCTCAGGTATCTATTCCCTCCCGGCGGTAAATGGCGTAACCCGAATAGGATGGAGGTATTGTCCTTTGGGAACTTCGCCGCCCCCTTTCGAAAAGGTTGGCCATAGGGCTTTCCGTTTCGGTACAAAGTCGTCGTGCCATCTTCGGCGTAGACCATCACGAGGTGCAACATCTGATCCGGCTTCTCTTCGGGGGTGGAGTCTGCGAAGTCCTCAGTGCGGCTAAACCCGTTGCTGCCGGAGATCCAATGCTGCGGCTTTCGTTCCCCCAACACGATCGTGTCAAAAAAGTCGCCGGGGCCTTGGGTTCCCATCACCCCCCCGCCACTTTGATTCAGATCGTGCAGCTTGAACCACACCTCCATCGACTTGGCCTTCAGTTCGATCGGCAGCTTCGGGCTCTGTAGGAACGCCTCCTTCAGGACGACCATGCCGTCCTGAAATTCTATTTGGCCTTGCGCCTTGAGGTCCAACGCACCCAGGGAGTCCTTGAGGTCGCCGTTAAACTCCCACGCGGCATAAGGCTTCAAGTCCACAGGTTCCTTCGCTGCGGTGTCCTTCTTTCGGGCGGCTAGAATTTGAGCGGTGATCGGCTTCAGCAGTTCCTCCCTTTCCGCGCGAGTGGTCTTGAGGAGCTTGTCGAGTCCTCGGCGTACCTCATCATACCCCCGGTTCTCCTCCTCGATCTTGCGAGCATCCATAGGTGTTGGTCTCAATTCTGTGGTGTACCACGCCTTCAGGAATTCGCTTTGATAGCTGAATCCTGGCTGGAGCAGATCGGTGATCGGTCGATCCTCGATGAAGACCGCATCGAACAGCAGCAGCGGCTCGATCACCATTTGCAGGCTTGCCGGATTGTTTTCATCCAAGCTGAACACAGGGTGCGTTTCTGGGTCCGGCTTAGCCGCCAGAACATTTTCCAGCTGCATCCACTGGGTCGGAAAGGAGTCCAAGAACCGTTCAATCTTTGGATCCGCGAACATCCGCTGCATGGTCTGATTCAAGACGTCCGGCTGAGAGATTTCACCGGTTTCGGCCTGTTGCAGCAGTTCGCGGTCGGGAATACTGCCCCAGAGAAAAAAGGAAAGACGCGAAGCGAGCTCGAAGGGGCCATCTTGGGGATCGGTCGATTCGGATCGATACAGAAAGCGCGGCGACGAGAGAATCGCCGACGACACCTTCTTCATGCTGTCGGTGAATGAGAGCCCCTGATTCTTTTTTGCGAGGACATAGGCCGTGTATCTATCTACGGTTTCCCCGTCGACCGAGCTGCGAAAGGCAAGCTTCAGAAAGGGCTCCAGCCGCCGCCGAACTTCCGCCTGCAGCTCCTTTCCCGCTGCGGGTTCTTGAAAGAAGTCCTTCCAACATCCAACGTTCGCCTCGTTGAAGTCGGGGCTTTCCAGGATGGACACGCTGAGCCGCAGGAATGTTTCGAGCAGCAACGGCGACAGGGTGAGCTGATCGGCTTGGTTGTCAAACCCATGCGACGCTCGCAGGTCTTTCGGAAACGCAATGACGTCTCGCAGCCCGGGCATCGGGTTGAGCGAATGTGAGGCTACCTCGACCCGGTCCGGCATCTTCCCGTTCGGCGAAGGAAGGTAATTATCATGCCGGGTCATCAGTTTTTCCGGAAGCTCGAAGATATCGAGCTTTAACTGGAACAGATCTCGGACCGAATTGTTGTACTGAAAGCGATTGAGCCGCCGCATCTGCACCGGCCGCGCGACCGCAGCGGACGCCGACTCACGCAGGAGACTCTTTAACGTGACGATCAGTTTCTCGCGACTTGCTTCTGCAAGTTCGGGTTCCCCATCGGGCGGCATGTCGTGGGCGTCGAGAACCTCGATCATCTCTTGGATTAGTCCCGGCTGACCGAGCAGTTGCTCCTTGGTCAAAATTCCTTGCAGGTTCACCTTGCCCTTGACCTCGGCGTTGTCGTGGCAACCGGCGCAGTGCTCGGCGATCACCGGCCTGACGAGTGACGTAAAGTCATCGGCAGCCTGAACACCAGTTGCCATGCCCAGGAATGCCAGCAGCAGCGAGCCGAACTTGTCCAAAAACATCCTAACGAGCATCGGCAATACCTCTCAAGTCCACAGGTCGGAGATCACGCCCGTACTATCGGCATAGGAGTCACGCTGGACCCCCATCAGATTGGCCATCGTCAGCCACATGTTGGAGTTTAGTGTGCCGCTCGGGCACTGAATGAAGCGACCCTGCTTGATCTGTCCCTGGGACTTCCCGGCCACGATCAGCGGCAGGTCGAAATACTGATGAGTCGCCCCATCACCTAGGCCCGCTCCGTAGGTGACCAGCGAGTTGTCGAGCAACGAACTACCATCGGCCTCCTTGATCGTCTTCATGCGCGACAGAAGATAAGCGAACTGCTGCATATGAAAGACGTCGATTTTTTGCAGATCCTTATAACCATCACCCTTTTGATTATGGGTCATATTGTGGTGTTGGACCGGCTGGTTAAACACCCCCTCATACAGCAGGGATGCATCCCACCGCTCGGGACCCACCATGAATGTGGCCACATTGGTCAATCCCATCTGCAGGGCCAGCAGCAACAGATCGGCTTGGAGCTTGATGTATTCGCCTCGTGGTAGAACTTCATTGGTCGGTACCTTGATGTCCGAGTGAGAGATCTGTTCCTGCATCTTTGCGATTCGGATTTCGACTTCGCGAATCAACTGCACAAATTCGCCCAGCGTCGTGCGGTCCTCTCTGCCCAGCTTCTTCGAGAGCGCGTTGACGTCACCCAGCATCAGGTCCGTGACATCGGCAAGATGCGTGCGGAAACTGTCCGCCACGAAAAGTCGGTCGTACAGCTTTTTCGGGTCCTTGATGGACGGAGCGATCTTGCCCGGCCCATACCACGAGATATTGTCGAACTCGATCGACTCCTTGCCGGCAGCATATCCGTTGCAGCTGATCTCCAACGTCCGGAAGGCTGTGGAATGGCCGACGTGGTCACCGATGACCTGATCGAGGCTGCGTCCGTTGGGGTGTGGCATTCCCTTCTTCTCAGCCTGCTCCGGTGACACGCTCGTGAGATAGCAAGAGGCCCCCTGCGCGTGAACGTCTTGGCCATTCTTGAACGTGCGATCGAGGCCCGTGACCAGCGTGATGTCGGACGTGTGCTCCGAGAGTGGCTGCATCGTCGAGGTCAATTCCAAAGGGTAAATCCCCGGCTTGGTTGGAATCCTCTTCTTGTTCTTGATCTTGTCGGCGTCAAATCCACCGACAAAGCCAGGCAACTCGCCGTTCTCTTCGCCCGGAAAGAAGCAACGGCGAACCAGGCCGTTGGGGACATACATGATCACTAGCTTCTTGCTGACTGCGGCATCCTTTTGTTGAGGATTGTCACTCGCCCTGACCAAGGAATTCAAGACCGGCAGGGTCAGGACAGCCCCCTTTGTCTTCAGAAAACTTCGACGAGTCATTCTCACTTGGAGTTCTCCTTTCGCGGCCAGAGAAGAGTCTTGGTGGATGTTTCCACCATGCGCGATTGTAGTCTCCATCCAAAGCGATGTCTATTTGGGGCTGACTTTGCCTACCATCAGTGGCGCGAACAAAAGGGGACGGGGGGACGGGGGCAATATTGGTATTGATTGCAATCATTAGGACGGTATTTTTGCTTTCTTGGGCGACCGATAGGCCGTAGAGTGTGCCATACTCCTTGTTGCTCTGCTATCTTTTCTGTCCACTGCCCATCCCCTTGATTGCGAAACAACGGGGATCCCTGTTCCCAGGCGTCACTCGCTAATCGTCCGCAAGTACCGATTGCAACCTTCGCGGATATGTCTGCCCTGTCACCCCGCTCGGAATTGCATTGAATGGCTCCTTTGAATAGGAATGAATCCTGATTTATGCCGTCAGAAATCTTCTTTTCACGCTGCAAGTCGACGATACGCCTTGCGTGGGAACTCGCACGCGGTTCGTTGCTAAGGCTGGTTCTTTTTTCGCTCGCCTTCAAAGTCGTCAACTTCATTCTACTCGCTCCCCTTGTCGCCTTCACCATGCGACTGTTCCTTCAGCGCTGGGGGCGTGTCTCGGTAGGAAACTTTGAAATAGCTCAATTTCTGTTGTCCCCCATCGGTTTGGTTGCGATCTGTCGTGTCGGTGGCATCGCGATCGCGACTTTTTACCTGGAAACTGCCGGACTCATGCAAATCATGCTGAATCCTAGATTTCGTTGGTGGAGTGTCAGCGGCCGTTCTTTCAATCTTTATGAAAAGCTACTAAGACTCGGTGGTATTCAGCTGTCCATCGTCCTGGCGATCGCCTTGCCCTTTGTCGGCTTAGTAGGTTTGATTTACGCAATGCTTTGGCAAGGGAGAGATTTGAATGGACTAATCATCCTGAAGCCACCGGAGTTTTGGTGGGGAGTTGGACTGGCCTCGGTAGCAGTGACCGCTTTTGTCGTACTCGGATCGTTTATTGTCCTGCGTTGGTTACTGGCTTTACCGATACTGCTGAGCGAGCCAGAGCTTTCGCCTTGGCAATCGCTCCGCAAAAGCCTAGAGTCCTCACGAAACAACCTCTCGACAATGTCCGCGTGCATGATCACTTGGCTGTTGACGTATGCATTCATCGCAACTTGTGTGCTCGCAATAACGCACGTGGGACTAACGGAGATGCTCGACGTTTCTTGGCAGACGCTGTCGACGGCAGCCTTAGTAACTGGCGTTGCACTGTCGTTCGAATGGCTGCTCGGAACCATTCTCAGTATCGTTGGGAGCATCGGTTTCGCGGCCGTCGTCTTAGGGCTTTATCACGTTATCGCCCTTACAGATATCGACGTTTCAAGACGCTGGAGTTTGGATGAAGCGTTGCTTATCGAACGTTCCTCGGCTGTTGGAACGGAGGAAAAATCCGCCTGGCTTCGGCTCGGTGGGTTATTCGCCGCGATCTCCGTCGTCATGCTTGGTATCGCGATCGGCGTTTCGTATTGGATTTGCGATACACTCGTTCTGAGAGATCGAACTCAGATCACCGCTCATCGCGCAGGAGCGGCGTTTGCTCCAGAAAATACGATCGCAGCTATTCAGCGCGCCATCGCGGACAAGGCCGATTGGGCAGAAATCGATGTTCAACTCACTGCCGACAAGGAATTGGTCGTGATGCATGATACGGATCTCGCACGGGTGGGAGGCGGGACCAAAGCTGTGGGGAATACAACACTGGCAGAAATTCAATCGCTGGATGTTGGGAGCCTATTTTCCAAAGAATTTGTCGGTGAAAAAATTCCTAGATTTAGCGATCTGCTCATGGCCTCCAAAGATCAAATGCGTTGTGCGCGTGGGATTGATATCCATGCTTGGACGGTGAACGACTCCGATCTGGTCCTCAAGCTCATCGATGCGGGAGTCCAGAATATTATCACGGACGATCCCCTTCAAATCGACAAACAGTTGAAAGGGATCGAATCGCTTCGCCCTATAGAACGACTCCTTTTGCGAGCCAAAAACGGAATGAACTAGACTGCGTTTCGATCTATTTTTGGGTTTCGATCTATTTCGGGCGTAGGCACGGAGGGAGCCACGAGGGAGCCACAATGAAGCAGCGACCGTACAGCCGTCAAAATCGCCCCCCCTGGCGAGCCATGAGGCCGGAAGTTTGAATTACTCATGCAAGATTGCTTGACACAGGGCAACCGAGGAATACTAATAGAATTCCTGCCGACTCAAATTTCTCTTTAGTCACAATCCTAGGCTAGTTATCATTAGTAGTGCTAAGCGATTACCGACCGTACGGGACAGCTGGAGACAAGCTCTCCATGAGGGCTGACCGATGACGACCGTACCTGCCCTAGAAATTAACGCTTCCCGTCAATTCACTCACTGGATGCTCGAGCAGAAGCTTAGCTTGGGATTTACGACCTACCAAGCAGGCAAATTGTTTCTATTGGGCCTACAGCCCAATGGGAGGCTGTCCGTATTCGAACGAACTTTCAATCGATGCCTTGGGTTGTGGGGCGATGGACAAACGCTTTGGATGTCATCGTTGTACCAATTGTGGCGATTCGAGAATGTGCTGGAGCGAGGACAATCAGCCGCTGGCTATGACCGGTTGTACATTCCGCAAGTGGGTTATACCACCGGCGACTTGGACATCCACGATGTGGCCGTCGAGAAAAGTGGTCGCGTCGTATTTGTGAATACGCTGTTTGGTTGTTTGGCGACGATCAGCGATACGCACAGTTTTGTTCCGCTTTGGAAGCCGCCGTTCCTCAGCAAACTCGCTGCGGAGGATCGTTGTCATCTCAACGGATTGGCGCTCGAGAATGGCAAAGCGAAATATGTCACAGCGGTCAGCCAGTCGGATGTCGCCGACGGTTGGCGCGACAGGCGGCACGATGGTGGTTGTCTGATCGATGTCCAGTCCAATGAGATCATCGCTTCGGGTCTTTCGATGCCGCATTCGCCGCGTGTCTATCGCGACAAATTGTGGTTGTTGAACTCCGGTACGGGCTTCTTTGGTCACATCGATCGTGGGACTGGTAAGTTTGAAAAGGTTGCGTTCTTGCCAGGCTATTTGCGAGGCGTGGCGTTTCATGGCGATTTCGCTATAGTCGGGACGTCGAAGTCGCGAGAGAACAAGAGCCTTTCGGGGCTTGAATTGGACAACAACCTGAAATCCGCCGACGCAGAAGCGCGATGTGGAGTCCACGTGATCGATCTGAACAGCGGTGACGTCGTGCACTGGATTCGGATCGAAGGCGTGGTTAGCGAACTTTACGATGTCGTTTGTTTACCGGGAGTTGTCAGGCCGCAAGCTCTCGGTTTCAAGACCGACGAAATCCGTCGCGTTTTACACATTGGGAACGAAAACGTTCTTTAAGCCCCTTCTAGCGATACTTTGGAAGTAATGAATCTTATTTACGAGCGTGAAACAACATGACCGCGCGAAAACAACTTTCCAACCTAATACAACTTTTTCAAGCCAACAAACGAAGACAACAGTCGAGTCGCTCACGCCGCCGACTGTTGGTGGAACGGATGGAAGACCGTCGCCTGTTTACCGTTATCGACTTGGCGACTTTGACGGCCCTACAAGGTTCCGCCATTTACGGCGCAGACGCGAATGACTGGAGCGGCATTTCGGTGAGCAGCGCGGGTGACGTAAACGGGGACGGCTTCCACGACCTGCTCATCGGGGCATACCGTGCCGCTGCATCGGGCAACTTGAAATCACAGGCGGGTGAGAGCTACGTGATCTTCGGCGGTGCCTCGCTGCAACCGACGGTCGATTTGGCTAACCTGGGGACGGCTGGGATCACGATCTTCGGGTCGGAGGTCCGTGACTGGAGTGGCATATCGGTGAGCAGCGCGGGCGACGTGAACGGGGACGGCTTCGACGATCTGCTCATCGGAGCCAAGCTTGCCGATGCATGGGGCAACTTGAAATTGTCGGCGGGTGAAAGCTACGTGATCTTCGGTGGAGCATCGCTGCCGCAGACGATCGATCTGGCCAACCTGGGGACGGCCGGGATCACGATCTTCGGCGCGGACGCCGGTGATGGGAGCGGCTATTCCGTGAGCAGCGCGGGAGATGTGAACGGGGACGGCTTCGACGACCTGATCATCGGGGCCAGCAGTGCCGATGCATCGAGCAATGCCAAATTGGATGCGGGTGAGAGTTACGTGATCTTCGGCAAGTCGAACTGGTCCGCGACGCCGACGATCGACCTGGCCACGCTCGGCTCCGCCGGGATCACCATCTTCGGCGCGGACACCGGTGACCGGAGCGGTTTTTCGGTAAGCAGGGCGGGAGATGTAAACGGGGACGGCTTCCACGACCTGCTCATCGGTGCCTACCTTGCCGATGCATCGGGCAATACCAAGTTGGATGCGGGCGAGAGCTATGTGATCTTCGGCGGTGCCTTGCTGCCGACGGTGATCGATCTGGCCAACCTGGGGACGGCCGGGATCAAGATCTTCGGCGGGGACGCTGGTGACCAGAGCGGCAGGTCGGTGAGCAGCGCGGGAGACGTGAACGGGGATGGCTTCGACGACCTGATCATTGGAGCCTTCAAAGCCGATGCCTCGGGCAACGCCAAATCGGATGCGGGTGAGAGCTACGTGATCTTCGGCGGTGTCTCGATGCCGCCGACAATCGATCTGGCCAACCTGGGGACGGCCGGGATCAAGATCTTCGGCGCGGACGTAAGTGACTCGAGCGGCATATCCGTCTGCAGCGCTGGGGATGTGAACGGGGACGGCTTCGACGACCTGCTCATCGGAGCCAGCTTTGCCGATGCGTCGGGCAACGCCAAATCGTACGCGGGTGACAGCTACGTGATCTTCGGCGGTACCTCGCTGCCGCTGACGATCGATCTAGCTAACCTGGGGACGGTCGGGATCACGATCTTCGGCGCGGATTTGAAAGACTTCAGCGGCAGATCGGTGAGCAGCGCGGGTGACGTAAACGGGGACGGCTTCGACGACCTGATCATCGGGGCCTTCACTGCCGATGCGTCGGGAAACGCGAAATCGTCAGCGGGTGAGAGCTACGTGCTCTTCGGCGGGAACAGCTTTACCAGTTCGATCTTGGCAGCCAACCTCGGGACCTCGGCTAGTAACAACATTACCGGCACCACCTCCGCCGAGATACTCAACGGCGCTGGTGGGAACGATACACTTGTCGGAAACGGTGGAGCCGATGTGCTCCTCGGAGGACAGGGCAACGATATTCTGGCGATCAGTGCCGTGGACTTCGAACGCATCGTCGGCGGGACGGGTACCGATACGTTGCGACTCGACGGCAGCGGACTCAACCTCGACTTAACGGCCATTGGCGATAATCGCATCGTTGGAATCGAACAGATCGACATCACTGGCAGCGGCAATAACACGCTGACTTTGAATCAACTTGAAGTCCTTAACATCAGCAGCGAGTCCAACACGCTGCTGGTGAACGGAAACATGGGTGATAATGTCTTACTGGGGGGCGGCTGGACACGCGGAGCAGATGAAGTCATCGATTCGATCACCTACCGCGTATTGACCCAGGGCGAGGCAATACTCAAAGTCGCCACAGTCATTAACATTCCTCCGACGGACATTGCTTTCAATCAAAACATCGTGCTTGAGAACACAAGCACGGCGACGGACTTGCTCTTTGGGCAGTTGAGCACAATCGACCTCGACCCAGGCGATTCCTACGTTTATGACTTGGTGACAGGTCCCGGTGATGCCGATAATGCGAAATTCGTAATCGTGGGTGACAAGATCTACATCAAGCAAGGCGAAGTCCTAGACTATGAAGCCAAACCGAGCTACTCGGTCCGTGTCCGCTCGACGGACTCGGGTGGGCTTTCGACGATCAAGTCATTAACGCTCTACGTAACGGACGTTGACGAGCCGGTCGTGTTGACTCGCAGCCTCGCCAATGTGACAGGCAATGTCCTTTCGCAATTATCGAACATAGGAACATGGAGCGATCCGGAATCGCAAAATGGCTCGGTCATCTTGACCGCATCGCTTGGCGACGTTGTCAAGAATGCCAACGGTACATGGTCCTGGTCGATGACTCCTTCGACAAAAATGGTCGGACAGCAAATAACCATTACGGCCACCGATGGTACCAACATTTCATCCGTGACCTTTACAGTCGATGCTTTGGTGGCTGTTACCAATCGCCAAGTTTACTACAAAGGCTCGGGTTTCGAAAGTATTGGCGGGGTTCCAGCCGCGTTGAACTCAGTCAAAGTCTTGCTCCGGGCTGGGACCGCACCGCAATCGACGACGTTTGCCAATGTGATTGGGTATACACGGGGGATCAACGGGGTGGTTTTGGATGTGGCTGGGTTGGTGAGCACAAGCTTGACGGCCTCGGACTTTACTTTCCGAGTGGCACCTGCGAATGCCACCGGACTGGTGACGCCGAGCACTTGGGCTGCTGCACCTGCCCCCACATTGATTGACGTGACGCCTGGCACAGTCACAACACCTGCCCGCATTCGTCTGGCTTGGGCGGATAACGCCATCCAGAACACTTGGTTGCAAATCATTGTCAAGGCGAATGCGAACACTGGCTTGGTCAACCGAGAAGTCTACTACTTAGGTCATGCATTGGGTGAAGTGAACGGAGCTACACCGTATCGCGTAACCTCAGCAGACCAATCGGCAGTTCAATCCGCAGTATCGAGTTCGATCGTATCGGTCAATGACGACCGGGATGTCAACAAGGACCGGCGAATCACATCGGTAGACCTTTCATTCGTACAAGTGCGAGTCTCGAGTACGATTCTATTGAGAGATATCACGATTCCGGCGTCCGGTTCGTCCGAGGAAGGCGAAGGCAGCCCGAGTCCGATGGCTGTGCTGCCACCCATGAATCCCGCAACTCCGAAACCCATTCCGATGGAAGCAATTGGAATGTTTGCAACGATAGGACCGCGTTGGACGGGATTGGACTACTCCGTACCGAGGACTTCTCAATTTCCAGCCAAGTTGCCTAAACAGTTTTTGGTTTACGGTCCGATGCAAGAAGAGAAACAGAAGACGAGGGATACTGACCGAGCGATTGGAATCATTGACGCATTTTTCTCAGAGTTTGCAAAAAAAAGGTTTAGTTAGAATGTTGAAAGTTTTTTCTAGTGTGATCGTCGCTTTGAGTCTTGTCCAGACAGCTAATGCCGATGTCATTTTTAGCGTGGGCGGAACGGGCGGGCCAACCACCGTTGACATTCCGGCAGGAGGCACGTTCGTTTTTGACATCTTCGTACGCAAGGATCCCAGTGATTCACGCACCCTGACGATGAGTGGATTCGATTTCAATCTGCTTGCCGGAGCGGGAGATGGCACACAAGGAACATTTACTGCAGGCAGTCTAATCGTTTTAGGCAGTCGTACCATTGATTACACGTCGACGCCAGGACAAGCGTTCGCGACGAGTGCTTCAGACGCCTCAAATCCCCCACTTACCATCGGGACCACGGATGTTCAGCTTGGAAGCGTCTTACTCTCCACTGCGGGTTTAGCCGTGGGATCGAAGTTTAACATTACGTTGCCGGTGGGTGATTTGAATTTTAATGATGTAGTTCTGGGGCCGATTACCTCGACGGGTGTAGGGGTATCCTTTCAGATCACGGCAGTACCGGAACCGACCACGTTGCTGCTGCTAGGTGGCACCTCTGTCGGCGCATTGATGTTGCGACGGTGGCGAGTAAGGACCCCGCGTAAGGTCTGATGGTGGTGCCGGTGGGAAGGTGTACGACACCTACTTCAATCGCTTTCGGAAATATTCGAGCAACGCTTTTTCGGCTTTCTCTGCGTCGGCGCCTTTGAAACCGTGCCCGGCACCTTCGAGCGTGAGCAATTCGGCATCGACCGCGGCTGCACTTAGTTTTTCGGTCATCCAGACTGCTTGTTCATGGGCCACGTACTTGTCTTCGGTGCCATGGATGCAAAGGGTGGGCGCCGCGTCAGGTGTGACCCAGTACAGCGGGCTGCCGATGATGTGACGTTTGCGCTCGGTTTCCAGATTGCCGCCAAACCATAGCGGCAGAACTTCGTGAGCGTCGACACTCTTGCCATAGGACTGGGTGAAATCGCTCGGGCCATAGACGTTGACCACGCAGGCAACATGGCTTGATTGCTCTGGATTTCCGCCGGTTCCTTCAAACTGAGGCACATTCGCGGTGACGCCCAAGAACTGGGCCAAATGGCCGCCAGCACTTCCGCCGGTAACCCCGATCTTATTGGGATCGATTTGGTATTTGCCGGCATTGGCCCGCAACCAACGCACCGCAGCTTTGCAATCGTGAACGGCAGCCGGGAACGGATGTTTCGGAGCCAAACGGTACGTCACTGTCGCTGCGACAAAGCCCTGCTCAGCCAATTTGACACACAAAGCGTCGTAGCTCTCTCGCTTACCGGCTCGAAATCCACCTCCATGGATGCAGATCACCGCTGGTAGAAGATCGTTTTGCACTTTCGGTCGTGCGATGTTCATCGCGAGCGATTCGCCTGCGGGGGTCGAATACACGACACCTTCTTCCCATAGCACGGAATCGGGCGGATCTGCCAACAACTTGTGGCTTGCCGGGAGCAATGCCAGGATTGCCAAAGTGAATCGAAGATGACCAAAAGCGCGCGCGAAACGAATCATGGTGGGACATCCGAACGTGGTTGGAGAGGTTTCAAGGGGGAGCAGTGGAATTATAGCTACAATTCGCTCGACGCGGCGAGGAAACCACAAATCGCTGGGTGGTGGTCATGGGCGCGGAGGGCACCGACTCGCTTTTGGACCCAACAAATCATTGGGACAAATGGGAGAGCGAGGCTCCTGCCGAGGGAACTTTCCTCACCCATGTGGCAAGCACATGGGGGCCGGGACCGCTGCGGAGCGTCCCTCCGGTTTAGCGGACCAGACTCACTGTCCAACGACACAAGGTCGTTGGGGCAGGTACGCTCGCTGCGCTTGCGTTGAATGGGAACTCACGGAACAAGCAGAGGGCTAGCGCGCGACCTAAATTTGCGGGCCCATTGCTTCGTCTGCAAGCCTTGAAAGTCTCGCTACGACGTCTTGCTCTTCGAATAATACAAAAGAGTATTCGCGTGACTTGCGGATCTTGTCCTGTTGTCTTTCCCGCAACAGCCTTTCATGATTCGAAAACGCCAAACGTTTTGGAGCGATGATGGCATCCTCAATGCGGTGCTTGATTTGAACCATCTGTTGATGCCACGGTCGCTTGTTGCCTCGCTGCGGTATCGTCGAAAGCAACTTGGCATGTTCCTCGAACAGTCTTCGACAAGGCTCGAGGGATCGATCTAAATACCGCTCTGGGGCCGAGCGAATCAATTGCAACTCTCGGAGATTCTCCGACCAATCTTCCTCTACGGAATCCTCCGACCGATCTTCTAACGGAAGATGTAGCGATGCCGAGCTCGTCAAGTAAACCGGCGCTTGTTGGATGCCTAACCATCGCGCGATGATTGCGTCGGTCAATTCGTCGTAGGTTCCACCACCTATTCCATGCACAAACAAATCTGCCAAGAAACAACGAAGATACATGGTAGTCATCAACGCACGCGGGCGAATACAGACGCCGCTGTCCCCGATGTCCTGCCAAACCGAGGTCAGTTTCGATTCATCCAGAGGCAGCTCGACCGTGATCGTCCGTCGGTCTGGGTTGGCATGATTGCATAGAATCAACGACTCTCCACCGGCCCGAGCGATCCACAATCGTTGGCGATCCACCAGGGTTTCCCCTCCCTCTCGATAGATCCAAAATGGCAATTCGATGCAATGCCTCTCACGCTGCAACTCGATCACCGGCTGAACTGGATTGCGGATTCCATGCCGCTCTCGATAGGCTGTTCGACATTCGTTGTAGGACAACCAAAGGTCCTCCGCATTTCGAGCACAGTGGTGAACGAACACGCCAAAAGCGGGCTCTTGACAAAGCTGCCCGAGCGGTACTTCCAAGTTGCAAATACCGTTATCCAGTTCGATGAGATGCCGAAACCGAGAAAATGCGTCACTGAAATTCGCGCAGTCGCGAATGCAAGTCTCCAACAGCCTGGACCTTTCTGCCAGTATCGATGCCTCCAAGCCGCAACTCGCAAGCGATTCCGTAATCTGACGCTTCGTTTCTTGCCAAGCTTCGCTGCTCGAAAACCGTGTTCGAGTGGCATGCCAGGACATCCTCGATTGCGAATCCAGTCGAATTGGCAATGGAACTGATTTTTGGAAATACTGTCGATGCGATTGACCGTTGCTTGTGGCATCGCTGCTACTCGGAACCCGTAACGAATCGGAGCGAGCCGTATCGTGGTCGATGATGACATGCAAACTGGTCGAGCCCGTTTGTTGACCAATTTTGGCAAGCAGGAAATTTTTGAACCAGACGCCTGGATGAAAGAGCTCGGGTTGATGCCCACCCAAAATGAGCTGCGACCTTTCTAACTCCACGCGAGCGTTGGCGTTCATCCGAGATGCCGCATACTCGGAGGTGTATTTGGAGGCTACTCGGATTGCTTCGCCTCGGGCTTGATGACGCAGGTGGGCAATCCATCGGGGCGTGCCGGCCCCTGCGAAGAGGGCGCGATTGCCATCGATCAGGACCTGGGACTCATTCGCCGATGGCCAACAAAGAAAACGATTATTCTCTTTGGGAACTTTGAAGGACCGCTGGCCATTTCGGGCCACGATAGACACGCTATGGGCACTCCACACGGCCATTGGTGGCTGCCTTCGGTAACGAGAAGCCTCGCGCGAGCATCGCCTGAACACTTTCGGCAATCACTTGGTTGTAATACTTAAGCCGAACGCCACCATCGTCGAGTGCTCCACCAAAGGATCGCTTCTCGTCGAGGTAGATCAACGGTACCGGAACTTCCAAAATCTTCATCTCAAGCATTGCCGCTTGAGCCCATAGCTCTAATGGCATGGCATACCCGTCCACTGTGATATTGAACTGCTTCAACGAGGAAGTTCGATATGCCTTGAACCCGCAAAATGTGTCGGTCAGTTTCCAATGGAACAAATCGTTGATCGTCTTGGTAACTTGTTTGTTGATGAAAAGGCGTTGGGCTGGCGGGACACTATCTCCGTCGTAGGTTTTCAGATAGCGCGAACCCGACACGATATCCGCATTTTGACATGCGGAAACAAACCGAGGAATGCGTTGGGGTTGATGCTGCCCGTCGCAATCGAGTGTGACGAGGAATTCATAGCCCTCATCGATCGCATATTGAAACGCGGTCCTCAACGCAGCCCCATACCCGCGATTTTTGTCATGATGAACAACCGCGATGTCGGTGCGTTCGTCGAGCAATTCGCCCGTTCCATCAATAGAACCATCGTTCACAGCGAGAACGTTTGACGCGTATTTCAGTACCTCGTTGAGGACTTGGTCGACGTAGCCCGCTTCATTATAGACAGGTAGTGCTGCTAACCATCGTTTACTCATCGTTTTCACGTGCCCTAGACCCAAGGTCAAATCTACCAATTGCTTCGACAGGAATACCTGTTCACTAGGTCCAAAATGCCTTTTGAACAGTGGCATTGTAGACCGAGGCAAGTGAAGGTCAACGATTGAGGGGTCAGACGTGGAAAAACACAGGTCGCAACTTATCCAAATTGCGGACTAGCAAAGCTTTTCGGGCGAGAGAGTTTCTGAGATTTTTTCTTCGATTGTATCGATTAATGCCACGACGCCCGCATTTCGATCCGGCCGCGAGTAGCCCAACTCCCGCATAACCTCAAGTATTTCACTACAGGTAGGAAACATTCGACCATTTTTTCTTTTGTAGGCGTCCAGGGCTTGCATGAACTCCACCTCGTCGTTTGAGTAGTCCCGTTCGCAAGTCGTTGGGTCAATTTGGCGGCGGCGTTGTGTTTTTGCGCTTTTCTTTTCTTTAGCGATCATCGCTCGAACTTGCGCTTCATCTACCTCCGTCGTCGTACGACGACTGCCTCTGCGCCGGTCGACCGCAACGCCTTGTTCCCCTGCGTTTTCCGTTTTTGCCATTTTCAATACCCCGGATTTGCTTAACCAACGATTCCACAACCTGGGCAGTTCTTTTCTGCCATGCCAACTCTACGCTAGCTTTCGACAAAACACCGGAAATCTTACCCAGCCGGCAAGGATTACCAATGCTTTTGGCGGATTAGGCGGGTTGTGCCGGCCAAGTCCTTTTGACTCAAGGTTTCTCGCCCCGAATCGCTTGCCGATTGAGACGAAATGGAACTTTGCGATGTCTGCAAAGACTTTGATGGATACACCGAAAGATCTGAGGATTCTGCCACTGACGGTTCGATCAACCTTAGCGAGTAGCGAAACAAACCGGCCCGACGACGCGTCGACGCTCGTTGCCACCGAGACTTGCTAAAGGAAAAGTATTCATGCCTGCGATAGCCAATTCGACTCCAGCACCCACGCAAGCCCGTATTGCGAAAAAATTTACCCGACTGTCCCTCGGGTTGAGCATAGCTGCTGGGGTCCTCAGCTCCCCGATCAGTGCTCTTGGGCAGACATGCGACCAATGCGCTTCCCGTCAAGTAAGAACGCTGGACCCTAGTTGCGGTTGCGAGTCATCTCTCCCAGTAGAACGCTCCCAGAGAAACTGCACCGTCCCTTGCGTCCCAAAACCGTCGTTCGCCGAGAAATTCTTGAAGCGTCTGGACGAACTAGGCGACAGCATTGAAGCGAGGAGCATGCCGTCGAGTCGCCTGTGCAATAGCAATCCTGTTAGATCGAATTGCGCTTGCACACCAACCGCAACTCCAAGCTGTGGCTGCGAATCGAATTCGATCGCTCCCACATCCACCCATTGTCAAGACAGCGGCTCAAAACCAAAGGCTCCCTATCCGTTTCCAGACAATCCGAACAAGCATGCGATTGGTTCCTTGGGCGATCAGCACATGAACCCGCCAACCATCGTGACGCCGCTTACTCCGCCCGAGGACTCTCCTCAAGCTCCGCCCAATGCTTTGCCTGGGCTTGATAAGTCATCGCTCCCGGATGTCTTGGTCGATCCTTTCAAAGACGACGCGAGCGCCGCGCAGCCTCTCCGAAAACGTGGTGTATCGTTAACGAGTGACATGCAATCGAAAACACCTCAAGCACTCGTTCGGGGCAAGACGCCGCGCAACCAGGATGCTGTCGTTTTCCGATCCGACGCGCCCGCCAAACTCACTGCAGATCAGCGCGCCGTACCAAGCATTCAGTTCGGTGCGGTGGAACCCGTCGCTCCTCCATCCAATAAGGAGCCCATCGTCGTACCGTCTTCCTTTTGGGATATGCGTCCCGTTGCTATCTCGCCTCGTCGTAATGTCCGATCGACGGATCAAGAAAACGCACCGCATGTTCAAAGAACGCAGGTTCCTCTAAAGCGATGAGAGTGATGGAGCGACCCATGGCCCAACGGGCTTAAATAAAATAAGCTTAGGGCATCTGAAATCTGAAATCTCAAGTTTGAAATCTCAAGCTTGAAATTTGAAATTGCGTTCTGTTTGTTTTGCAATACCCGGGGCGGCGCTTCGCCCTAGCTCGGCAGGAGCCTCGCTCTCCCTGCATGTGAGCCTCTCCCTGCATGTGAGCCTCTCCCTGCATGTGCGTTTCGCTCCCCCAGCGACTTACACTTTCGGCTCTTCGAGAGTTGGGACCGCAATCTCGGCAACGATACTATCCAAGATTTGATCGCTTGTTATTCGACGCAACCGGCTCTCGGGCCTCAAGATCAATCGGTGTGCCATGACAGGTGCCAGGATCTTCTTAACGTCGTCAGGTTGAACATAGTTGCGTCCGCGAATCGCCGCCATGGCCTGCGACGCGCGAAAGATGGCAATCGTGGCTCGCGGTCCTCCCCCCAACGCCAAGTCGGAGTGTGACCTGGTTTCATGCACGATTTGCAACATGTATTGCCGTACCTTCGAGTCGACGTAGACTTGCTTGACAAGCTGTTGCACTTGAACGATTTCCTCCACGCCAATCACACTGGTCAACGCATGGATCGGATGCTCACGTTCGAGCATCTGCAACATCTTCAGTTCTTCCTCCATGGATGGGTAGCCAAGCGTGAACTTCATAAAAAATCGGTCGAGCTGGGCTTCCGGCAAGGGAAAGGTGCCTTCGTGATCGATCGGGTTTTGTGTCGCAATGACCAAGAACGGATTGGGAAGCTTGTGCGTAACTCCATCGATGGTCGCGCACGATTCGGCCATCGCTTCCAGCAACGACGATTGCGCTCGCGGGGTGGTTCGGTTGATTTCGTCCGCCAACAGAATATTGGTAAAGAGAGGACCGGGTCTAAATTCAAACTCGCTCGACTTTTGGTTGAAGATGGCTGCCCCCGTGATGTCGCTCGGTAAAAGATCCGGTGTGCACTGCACTCTCTTGAAAATGCAGCCAACACTGGCGGCCAGTGCTCTTGCCAGCATCGTCTTGGCGACTCCAGGCACATCTTCGAGCAGGATGTGTCCGCCGGAAAACCAAGAGACCAGGGACAGAACAAGTTGCTTACGCTTACCTACGATCACCTTCTCAATGTTGGCAATGATCCGCTTGGACGATTCGTGCACCAATTGCGACATGCGTTTGATAACTCAAGGAAAAAAGGAAAGGGGGTGTAAATGAGAGCGACCGCAAAGAAGGGACTTTGGTTATGGTAGTCTGCTAGGATGCGAGCGGCAGACTGAAAACTACCCATCCTCGCCTAGAGCATAAACCAAGCGAACTGCCGTTTCTACGACCCTATGGCGATCCATTCGCGGAGAATTGCCTGAGCGCGTTGGCCGCTTGCCTCCAACTTGATCCTACGAGCAGCCTGATCGTCCGCGACTTCGAAATGCAAACGGAGCGTATTACGTGGCAGCAGAGCAGGGAAACGGTCCGCCCATTCAAGGATGGTCACGGCTTCGGAATCCATCATTTCTTCGATTCCAAGCTCAAGCATTTCCTCTTCGTCACCGATGCGGTAGGCGTCCAGATGAAAGATCGGAGGTTGGCTGGCATATTGATGGACGAGCATGAACGTCGGACTGCTAATCGTTCGTCCCGGTGCACCGAGCGCCATCGCAAAATATCGCGTCCATTGTGTTTTGCCTGCACCTAAAGTGCCGGACAAGGCGATCGTCAACGGAGTTCGAACAAGCGATGCCAGTTGCTCCGCGAACGCTTGACAGTCAACCAAGTCATCGATGGAAATCTCAGCAACGTGAAGTTCGAGGTTGGAGGACACGAGTTGAATGGACACGCTATTTTTCTTTGACTAAAATCCTTCCAACTGTTCTTGCAATTCGGACCAGCGCATTTCGGCGGACTCCAACTCGGTCGTCACTTGCGTAAGCTCCTCGTGCAACTTCATCGCCGCGATCGCTTCGGTCGAATGCATCAATTGTTCGTTGAGTGTCTTCTTTTGCGCATCGAGTCTTGCGATTAATTTTTCTAACTGATTTACTTCTTTCTTAATGACGCGTTCGTCATTCGCCAAGATATCTTGCTTTTGTGCGGAAATCTTGCTGCGATCTTTTCCCGTTGCGTTTGGCTTCGCATTGGCATTTGGCTTCGCATTGGTGTTGGGCTTTGCACTGGAACTTGCGGGCACTTTGCTTGGACTGCGTGGGCCAGTCCCTTTGCGTTCGCTTTCGACGGCTTCGATTTCTTTGTTGACCATATACAAGTACGCATCGTAATCGCCGCGATAATTGACGACGGTCCCATCCTTGACTTCGACAATGCATGAGGCCACTCGCTTCATGAAATGCCGATCGTGCGATGTAAAGATGACGGTCCCCTTGTAGTCGATGAGGGCGTCCGCCAACGCTTCGACGGTCTCGACGTCCAAGTGATTACCCGGTTCGTCGAGCACGAGAATATTGCATTTGCCGAGCAGCAGCGTTGCCATGCAAAGTCTTGCGCGTTCACCTCCGCTCAACACGGATATCTTTTTTCGCACCGCTTCACCGCGAAAGAGCATTGCACCTGCCACATCCAAAATCGTTTGCGTCTTGGTACCCGGGACCGCTTCGTATTCCAGATACTCCAAGACCGTTTTCTGATCTGGCAGACTCGTGTAAACGTGTTGTGCATACGTTCCGATTTCGCAGCCGAATCCCCACCTAACATCACCACCAACGGGTTGCAACGACCTAACCAACGTTCGCAGCAACGTCGTTTTTCCTTGACCATTATCACCCACAATCGCCGCTCGCGAACCATGTTCGATCTCGAGATCGATTCCCTTGGCGACAGCTCGCTCGTCATAACCGATCGCGAGATCCTTGCAACGAACGGCAGGCCCTTTGCGAGGTTCGACCATTGGAGCACGGATCGTGGCTCTCGCCTGCTCGGCTTGTACATCGATGAACTCCAAACGATCGAGCATCTTGCTCTTGGACTTTGCCCGAGTCGCGGTGCTTGCTCGGGCGCGGTTCTTGTCGACGAACTCCTGAAGCTGCTTTCGCTTGACTTCCGTCGCAGCGTTGACGCGTTGGTTATGTTCCGCAAGCTCCGCTTGATAGACCAAAAAGTCATCGACCTTGCCCGGATACATCGTGAGTTTACCGGACGAGAGATCGAGCGTTGACTCGCAAGTTGCACCCAGGAAAGCGCGATCGTGGGAGACGATCAAACACGCCTCTCGAAAGTCTCGCAAGAAATGCTCAAGCAGTATCTGCGTTCGCAAGTCCAGGAAGTTAGTCGGTTCGTCCAGCAGCAGCAGGTTGGGCTCGTGCAACAGCAACGCCGCAAGCTTCACCCGGGTCTGCCAACCACCGGAAAGTTCACCCACCGGTCCGTCTAGGTATTTTCCCTTAAGCTCGAACTGGCCCGCAACTTCGCCACATTTCCAATCGGGCTGTTCGCTGTCCCGCATCAGAAACTCCAATGAAGTCTCGCCGGGCAAGAAAGGGTCATGCTGCCGAAGATAACCCAACTTTAGTTTTGGGTGACGAATGATCGTGCCGGTGTCGAGTTCCTCGTCTCCCAAGATGCATCGAAGCAAGGTGGACTTGCCCGCACCGTTTCGGCCCATGAATCCAACTTTGGTATCGCTGGTGATGGTGCACTCTGCGTTGTCCAGCAAAACTTGGTCGCCGTAGCGTTTGTTGGCATCGCGAATCTGCAAAAGGACGGACATGGCAACCGATGAAAAAAGGATAGTTCAGGAAAAGTTTGCTTAGCGTTCAAAATCGCTTGTGATATGTTATCAACACACTCGACGGTTACCAAGGAGAACTTTGCAGGACATGACAGAGATATCACAATCGGTTACGGAATTGATCGATCAGTTGGGCAAATTGCCTGGCATTGGCCGCAAGACCGCCGAACGGCTCGCATATCACTTGCTCCGCGTTCACGAAACGGAAGCATTTGCGCTCTCGGACGCCATTCGTAGCGTGCGAGAAAACGTTCGCTACTGCGATACCTGCTACAACTTGGCCGAAGGTGAGCTTTGCAATATTTGCATGGATCCTCGCCGGGACACATCGCTGATTTGTATCGTCGAACAACCCAGAGACTTGATCGCTCTTGAGCAAGCGGGAGTGTTTCACGGACTTTATCACGTTTTGTTGGGACGAATCGCCCCGTTGGAAGGCATCGGTCCAGATCAATTGACGATCGATGCGCTAGTCGAACGAGTGCGTGCCGGGAATTTTTCCGAAGTCATTATGGCCACCAATCCCAACGTCGAGGGGGATGGAACGGCCCTATTTATCTCCAATCAATTGGCGGAGTATCCGGTCGCTCTGACCCGACTGGCTCGCGGTGTCACGAGCGGCAGTGTCCTGGAATTTACCAACAAAGAGATCTTGGCGGACGCCTTGAGCGGACGTCAAAAGCTCTGACGCTTCTAACCGTCCGGATTGTCGATTAATTCCTTGAGTCGTTCTTGGAGTACCGGGTGAAAACGCTCCAACCAGGACTCGTCGATCATTCCAATCGAAATCATGTCTCGAACGTGAACTCGATCTTTGTCTCGAAAGGAGGTCAATTTCATTCGCACAAGCGCTTCCAGGGGGAGGGTTCTAGCATCCTGCATCATCGCGTAGTCGTCAATGGACGGCACCGGTTCAACATACGTATCCCGTACTTTCTCACCAGCAAAGACGACATGGACTGCGTCGCGGGCCTTAGCGTCCGGACCATCTAAAAACATCGTCACGCCAGCGGATTGTCGAAAAATAAACCCGACTGGTTCCAACGCTTTTATCGCAGCGGGAAGATCGCTTCGATTCAAAATGATATCGACATCGCGGGTGTTCCTGACGACAGATTCGTCCACCTGAGCCACCCAATGTTGAACCGCATTACCGCCAATTACTGCGTACGGAACATTCGCGCTATTTAGCGACGTTGTTACCCGCCTCATGCGATCCTTGACGATTTCCACAGCTCGCTCAATCCTGGCCCAAAGGGCATCTCCAACAAATTTTATTTCGACCATTGATCACCTCCATCCTAATTCTACCATCCATTGCTAGGGCAGTTGCTACTTCCAGCGATCGGCTCTCTCCAGTTTTCCTAAGCTACTGTACAATTCTCGGTTATCGTGGCTGCGGATCGGTTTTACTAAGGCGAGTAGTAGACTGAAATCTATCAGCGCACGGCTCCAACGGGGGCCCCACGGTTCCCACGGGGGAGGCAGAGGCGGGAGAGGCTCCTGCCGAACCAATGCCAAGATCGGCAGGCGCCTCTCGCTCCCCTGGGTATCAACATCAAAGCCGCTCGCCTCAAAGGATGCAACATGCAACAAGTCAAAATCTTTAAGAGTGTCGATAACGAACTGGGCGAGATGGAAAAGCAAATCAACGATTGGATTGCCGAAAGCAAGTCCAAGATCCTCTCGATTCATGGCAACATCTCGCCGCAAGCGGGCAAGCACGGGCTTCAAGGCTCGTTCAGTGCTGCCGATGTTCTGATCATTGTTCTCTATGAAGTCTAAACGTGGCTCGATTTCCTTTTGTAGAACAGTCGTCCCATTTGCTTCTTAGTTCACTAGAAAACACTTGCACATGAACTCGCTTGCCGTTGAGCTTCGAGGAGTTTCCAAAAAGTTTGGGAATCACCAAGCGGTCCATCCGATGGATTTGTCTGTGCCAACGGGATCTATCTACGGATTCATCGGACCGAATGGTTCCGGCAAGACAACGACCATGCGCATGATCCTTCGGATCTACAAGCCAGATACCGGCGTTGTGCATGTGCTTGGTAGCGATCGCGGAGACTGCGCTGATGATCGGGTCGGCTACCTACCGGAAGAGCGTGGCCTCTATCGACGTATGACCGTGCGCCGTGTTTTGAGGTACTTCGCCCGGATCAAAGGGGTCAAGCGGCCAGATGAGAGCATCCTGCGGTGGCTCAAGGAGCTCGGTGCAAACGATTGGCAAAACAAGCGAATCGATCAGCTGTCCAAAGGGATGGCTCAAAAAATCCAATTCATCAGCGCTGTCGTTGCAAACCCTCAACTACTCATTTTGGATGAACCCTTTACCGGTTTGGATCCGGTCAACATGGAAGTATTACGCGACGCCGTGCTCCGGTTGCGAGACCAGGGGACGACGGTCCTTTTTAGCACGCATGATATGGCCATGGCCGAACAGATGTGCGACCGAGTCTGCATGATCTTTCAAGGTAATAAAGTCCTTGACGGTTCGTTGGAGCAAATCTCGGCACAATACGGCGAACCCCGTTTGAGAATACAACTAAGCCAAGCAAATCGTATCCCATCCTTGATTCCTGGAGTGGAGGAGCAAATCGTTCGCGGGCGTTTTTCGGACTTGGTCTTGTCGAGAGAAGCCAACCGTCGCGAGATCCTTCAATCGCTCATGGCGGCCGGAGAAGTGGAGCATTTTGAGATGGTAAAACCATCGCTGCACGATATCTTCGTCGCAATTGCAAAACCCACCGCGAACGAAGACGCGATAGAGGCCGAATAGTGGCGAAGCTCTTTTTTTACTACTCTACCATGAACGCTGGCAAGTCGACGACCTTGCTCCAGTCCAGCTACAACTATCGTGAACGCGGAATGAACACGCTCGTCTTCTCGCCTGAAATCGATGATCGGTTTGGTGTCGGAAAGATTAGTTCGCGAATTGGACTGCAAGCGGACTCGATCGCATTCTCGCCCTCGGTCAATTTGTTTCGCTCCATTCAAAAAGAGCACGAGAAGAAAACCATCCATTGCGTGCTCGTCGACGAATCGCAGTTCTTGACTCGCCAACAAGTGCGTCAATTGAGCGACGTTTGCGACGACCTGGACATCCCGGTTTTGGCGTATGGCCTCAGAACCGATTTTCAAGGGAATCTGTTTGAGGGGAGCCAACATTTGATGGCATGGGCCGATACGCTCCACGAGATCAAAACCATTTGCCACTGCGGCCGCAAGGCAACCATGGTGCTGCGAATTGACGGCAGCGGAAATCCGGTTCGCGAAGGAGAACAAATCCAAATCGGTGGCAACGAACGCTACGTCTCGGTCTGTCGAAAGCATTTTAAGGATGGACTCGCGGAACGAAACTCACAAGATTTACCGTTCGAAGATCTCTAGATATGGCTAGTCTAAAAACTTAGTTGCACGACGCTCCGCCGTCGTGATTCCTACGACGCGGAGCGTCGTGCAACGAAGTGCGTACCCTAAAACAATAGCAGTAGAAGATGCGATAGCTTGGTAACGAGAGCTTTTCAACCGACAATTCCGTGAAAACACGCCCGACTTAGCCCCAATCGATTGAATTGGTTGGCGGTCTGGGGATAGGATAGTGTTACTTTCGACGAATTCGAGAACGAACTTTTCCCCAACTTCCCCCCGAGATATTCACAATGCGTTCTAAATATCGGTGCCTAAGTCGTTGCGTTGTCATTCGCGATACGATCGCGCTATCATTGGCAATTCCGCTGTCGTTGCCCTTTATTGCCATGTGTCCGCAGGATTCCCTGGCTCAAGAAAAACCGGCCGTCACGCAAAGTTGGACGGATAGTACCGGCAAGAGAACGGTCGAAGCCGAGTTCGTAAAGCTAGACGGGATACAGTTGTTATTGCGAAAAACCGATGGCAATGAAGTAACCCTCCCGCTCTACAAGCTCGACGACAAGAGCCGGCTTCGAGCTCGATCGATTGCCAAATATGGGCTTTCGGCCCCGGCGACTCCTTCGGAGACTGCCAAAGTTGTCGAATTTCCTGCGACCGTGACGGCGGTCGAATTCAAGGACATTATTCTACGGGAGCTGAAAAATAAGAACCCGATGGTTTTGTGGGATGCACTCCCCGCAACCAAACAAAAGCAAGTGGAAGACCTAGTGCAACTTGCATCGACACGCATCGAACAGCGAACGCTTGACTTGGTCAAAAACTTTCGCAAAACCCTGCTCGAAGCGCTGACGACCAAGAAGCAGTTTTTCCTGAATAGCAAGGTTTTGCCTATACCTCCGGATCAGCGACCCCTCCTTGAAAAGTCATACGACTCCGCAGTTGAATTGGTTGAGGCCATGGTGCCGGCAGATTTTCTGGAAGTCAAAAGCCTTCAGGAAACCAATGTGAGAGACCTGCTTGGCGGTTATGTCGCTAATGTCGCTGCGAAATCAGATGCTTTGGATCGACTTATGCCAACGGATAGCCCATTGAAGGCGGTGAACACTCTCATTCCGGATGATGTCGCGATCCAGAACATTTCGGCAAGCCAAGTGATGGCGGTTGGTATGGGAAAATTCGTCTTGTCCGAAGGCCGATGGTTACCGGAGGAAATGCTCAAATCGTGGAATCAGGGGATGGGGCAAGCGACACAGGCAGTTCAATCCGCCGATCCCAAAGCCATTCACAAGGCGGTGTCTCAAGGGATGTTCGCGGCGAATCTTTCGATGGGTGCATTTATTGCCGCTGAAACGCAACAGGACTTCGACGAGGCAATGCAACAAATCATGGGCTTAGGAGATGCGTTCATGCAAGGCGTGACGCAAGGCATGAATAGGGCACGAGCGGCTGGTCCGGGCGGTTTTGGACCGGGGCCAGGCGGTCCGGGTCCGGGCGGTTTTGGAAATAGTGGGGGACCAGGAAATAGCGGAGGTGGTCCAGGGCCAGGGAATAATAGTGGAGGCCCTGGCATTCCTTTGCCTAGTCCTGTGAACTCAGGTGGTCCAGGTAGTCCGCAGTAATCATTAGGTGGCACGTCCTGAGGAACGAGGGCGTGTGGTGTGTCCATTGCGTTGGACTGCGAATCCACGCCCAGCGCGATCGCTCTGGGCGTGACCCCGTCGGTAAACTTCTATCTGGCAGCCCGAAACCGCAGTAGCACATAACCCATTTCCTGGGATTCAGGGAAAATTTTGCTTGTTCCCTTTTTCAGCGTCTCACGAGAAAACATTCCCGGTTTACGAACAGAAGCAGTAAAGGGTAATGACGATTTTGAGGACTGGGGCGGAGAAAGATTTAATACGACTCCATTTTTTCCTTCGGCAACTTTGATTCCGCTCAACTGCTTAATCAACAATCCCACCGAGCTGTCATAAGCCAGATCCATCTCGAATTCCGGGAAATCTTTGTATCTGTCGCCTATCTCGTCAATGGCCAAACCAAGCTTGTCGAGTGGTGCCCGAATAAACATGACTCCCATTTTCTCAGACTCGACTGCATTGGCTGCATTGGCTCGACCAATAAATTGAGAGTCTTCGAGCGCGGCCAACTGCTCCGCATTGATGTTCAAATCCTCAGCATAAACCACACCGTGCCCTTTCAAAATCGACACCAGTGCTAGATTCTCAATCGCCACCTTGTCGATTGAAATATCAATCACCAAGGTGAACCATTTTTGGGTCGAGAAATCCAACGCGAGCTTGGCTGTGTTTTGATCTGGATCGGCTTGAGAACCTGAATTCTCAGCTACCGAACTGTTTTCGGGAAGCGAATTGATTTCGAAGTTGGAAGTCGCCTGTTTGATGCTTGGTACCGTGGCATTCGATGCTTCGCTCTGTGCTGTTGAATCGAAAATGGACGACTTCGCTGCTGAAACCTCTGGAACCGCAGTCTCGTGCGAGTCTCGATCGGGTTGAGTCTCCGAAAGAAGCGAACGGCTGTTATCAATGTGCTCGATCGCTTCCTTTGCGGCTTCGTCTTCCTGCCATGAGAATTCCGCGAAGTTGCGTTGCTCGTCCCTGCCTGGCAAAGAAGCATAGACAATGCAAAAAACCGCAGCCGATGTCAGGACGACACCATAAACCCAACGCGGTGTCGACGTGTGACCCGCAACCCTAGGGTTTTTTAAATGCGAGCGAGCCGACTTATCTTGACCACTTTTCAACCATGCCGGACATTCCGATCCCATCTCAATCGCCCGCGCTTGGGATAGTTTCAAAACCTTGTTCGCGAAATCCGGTCCGAGCCTGCTTCGATTTCGACCACTCAGCAATCCCGTTCGCAACCTCGACAACTCGTCTAGTTTCCTCCCAACCGAGGGATCCGCCGACATTGCGACTTCCAATTGACGCACTTCGTCATCGGACAGTACGCCATCTAGCATACCGCTTAAGAGTTCGTCAACGGTTGGGTGTGGGGATTTCATAAGGGCTAAAAACCGGTCAGTTGTGTACCTAGTTACCTTCGTTCGGAGTGTTCGGAGTACCCGAAAGTTCCGGATGTTGCTATAGAATACCTCAATTGAAAAATGCTTTTAATGGAAGAAGTTTTAACTATTAGGATGTTTTCGTTGATTTATTGAACAAGCACGCCTAATAGTAGGCACTGTTCGATTTGCGTAACTCACACGAGTCCAGCCAAGTTCGTTGTTTCTCAAACGATCCATCAGCCGGAACGCGCTAGCGGGCTTGTTGATTTAATGGTACCACGGACTTCCCAGTCCGTCGAATTCCCCATTGACGGACTTGGAAGTCCATCTTACCGCCCTTACCCTCTAACGACTTCACCAAAGCAACAAGCCGCTAGCGGGCTGACAGCAGGGTCCCCTATGTGGTTTTTGGAGGGTGGGCTCGCCGATGACTAGGACGAGGCGGTCGCTTTCGAAGCGGCCGCTTGTTTCTAGAATCGCCACGATCGACTTGAAACTTGGGTTGCGGCAACTCGGACGCGATCAATTGAATCTCGTCGTTCGTCAGTTCCGTTCGCATCGTTCCTACACCGCGAAAAATTGGCATGCCTTGCTCAATGGACAATACTTCGCGACGTGAACGACCAAACTCATCGTCAGGCCAGCGACCTTCTATCTCTCGCCATTCAAAGATACGACTCATAATGAGCGATATGTAATCCCAATACTCTCGACGATCGGACTGCAGAAACACTTGCCCTGTGGTCGTTAAACGGTTGTGCATCCATACCAAGAAATCCGGCGTCATCATTCGACGACTCGATTGGTTCGGATCAGCAAATGGTTGCGGATGGTAAATATGGATTTCGTCAACCGAACTAGGTTGTAGGTAGTTCGCCAAGAATCGCCAACCGTCGCAAACCGCAAAGCGCAAATTGGAAAGTCCACGCTGATTTCCGCGTCGCGTCCCATAGCGAACCACGGCCGGCAATATGTCGATTGCTAAATGGTCCCAATTCGGTCTTCGAACCGCCGAGGAAATCGCGAATCGACCATTCCCACACCCAATATCGATTGCAACAGGTGCGACCCGCCCAAAGATAGCCTCAATGTCTAGCGGCTCGTTCTCGGGAAGCTTTTTGATGGCAGTTTGGAACCATAGTTCCTTTTCCAGAATCTTGCCTGGAATCGGTGTACCCATTTCGTACTCGATATCACCAGGCAGTAACTCTGTTGGGGAGGAAGTATTTTCATAACGTTTGCTCATTGGCTACAACTCAGGTTCTATCGATGCAACCATACTGCCGGTTGACTTGGTACTAAACGGATCGCGACCAAAGCCACGGATCTGGTCTCTTTTAAGCTCGGCATGCTCGCGCGTGGTGGTTAAGCAAATAGCACGGCCCGTTCGATCCACTTCCTCTGCAATACGTTTTCCATCCGCTTGCGATAGCCGGAACAAGTCCTTCATCATTGCGATGACATACTCGAATGTGTGGTTGGGATCGTCCCAAAGGATCACGTGGTAGCGGGGTTGTCGCTTGGCTTTTGGCTTTTGATTCTGTGGACGCACGATCGGCTCGGCGACGGCGGTGTCGGAATCCGACATGTTGGTTCCCTTTGTGTTGAAATGATGTGGTGTTGGAAATGTGTTGTTGAACAAACAAGAATGCGACAATGGCGAAAATGAGCAGTGCCGTCGCGACCTGCAAAATAGTTAAAGCTCCACTATATTGTAAATGTAGCGTAGGTAGTCTTGGCAAGCACAATTCGTACAAAACTTATAACCGAACATGACTGATTTTACTTCCATCGATCGCTATTTGCAGAATAATCGTCAGATTCAATTGGACGAACTCTTTGAGTTGCTCCGAATTGCTAGCATCAGCGCGGACAGTACCAAGCAACCCGAAATGACCGCAGCGGCGAACTGGGTCCAAGCGAAATTGGCCTCGGGCGGACTTAAGACTCGGCTGATTGCGGGGGACGGGCCGCCGCTGGTATACGCTGAAACTGAACCAGTTCCAGGAAAACCAGTGGTTCTTGTCTATGGACACTATGATGTTCAGCCCGCGGATCCACTGAATTTGTGGAACTCTCCCCCTTTCGAGCCCGTGCTTAAGGACGGAAACATCTACGCCCGTGGTTCGACGGACGACAAAGGGCAGATGATGACGCACATCCAAAGTGTGATTGCCTGGAACCGGTGCAACCGAAAACTCCCCCTTCAAGTGAAATTTTTGATCGAGGGACAAGAAGAAAGCGGTAGCGAAGTCCTCGAAGCCAAACTCCCGGAAATTGCAGACCAGATTGCGTGCGATGTCATTGTCATTTCGGATTCGTCGCAATATGCCAAAGGACAACCAGCAATCACGTACGGTTTACGAGGGATCGCATACTACGAAATCCGCGTTCATGGACCCAAAGCGGACTTGCACTCCGGGTCCTTTGGCGGAGCCGTTACGAATCCAGGGCTTGCGCTTGCACGGATTCTCACCGAAATGAAAACTCCGGACGGCAGAATTCAGTTGCCCGGCTTTTATGATTCCGTGGTCGACCTCGAAGCCAGCGAACGCGAGATGTGGCAACAGATGAACTTTTCAGACCAAGCGTTCGCGGAACAATTGGGTGTGGAGGCGTTGACGGGTGAAGCGGGCTACACCACCCTCGAACGACGATGGGCGCGTCCCACGTTGGACGTTCACGGTTTGCTCGGCGGCTATCAAGGGGAAGGGGGTAAGACGATCATTCCATCATGGACCGGCGCCAAGATCAGTTTTCGATTGGTGCCCAATCAAGACCCCAAGGTTGTTAGCCAACAACTTCGTTCCTTTCTCGCGCAAAATACACCCCCAGGCGTTCGCATTGAACTGATCGATTTGCATGGCGGTCGCGGCGTCATGGCCGACCCCAATTCTCCGTTTATGCAGGGGGCCATGCGGGCCGTCGAAGAAGGTTTCGGTGTGAAGCCCGTGTTGATCCGCGAAGGTGGCTCGATCCCCATCGTTGCTCAAATGGTCGAGGCGACCAAGGCCGACGTGCTACTGTTGGGCTGGGGTTTGGACGACGACGGAGCGCACAGTCCAAACGAAAAATTTTGTCTAGAGGATTACTATCGAGGAATCCGAGCAAGCACGAGACTCTGGCACTACCTAGCTCAAGCAGGCTAGGCGCAATAGTTAGCCGCGTAATAAGCACATCCGAATATGTTTTGATACCAATTAGCCGTTGGGCGATAGCCCCGGTTTTCCAATTGCTCGACATTCGTCGAGAACCGGGGCTATCGCCCAATGGCTATCAGTTTGTTTCACTCGAAGACTCATACGGTTGTTCTTAGCAATGTTTAACCCATAGGCATTTGACAGGCTTCTCTCGCTTTTGGATACGAGCCCAACAGATCCAACCTCAATGCCGTGCGACGGAGGGACTGCAATGCCACTTGAACGTTGGGTTGCGATTCGTGCCCCTCGAGTTCGACAAAGAAATAGTATTCGCTAGTGACACCTGGAACTGGAAAGGATTCGATCCAAGTCAAATTAAGACCGTTGTCTCTCAACAACACCATAACATCCGCCAGCGCGCCCGGTTTGTGTGGCACTTGAAACATGATTGAGGTTTTGTCATCTCCCGTTGGCGGAACACGCTCACCCCCGATAATGACGAACCGAGTGACATTGTTAGGATTGTCTTCGATCGAGGCGGCGATGAGATCAAGCCCGTGAGCAATGCCGGCCTCTCGCGATGCGACTGCAGCTGCGTTCGGAGCCTCCGCAGCTATTTTGGCTGCAGTGGCCGTGCTTGCGACTTCAACCCATCGAGCCTCGGGGAGATGGCTGCCGAGCCACGCACGACATTGCGAAAGGGCTTGCGGTTTGCTGTAGATTTCCCGAATCTCCTCCCGCTTGCATCTCGCGAGTAGATTGTGATGAATGGGCAACATGACTTCGCCGCAAATCCTCAGCGGCGTCTTGATGAACATGTTGAGGGTGTCAACGATTCGACCATCTGTCGAGTTCTCGATCGGGACGACTCCATATTTTGCGTGTCCGCGTTCGATTTCTTCGAACACTGCTCCGATACTGCTGACAGCCTGTAAGCCATCGATTGCGCCGAAGTACTTGGCGGTGGCAGAATAGGAATACGAGAACTCGGGACCAAGATACGCAATCGACTGACGCATCACCGCCGTTTGGTAGGTCAGGCCAGATACATAACGCAGCAGTCGGCTCCCGAAATCGCCTTCCGACCTATCGGATTGCAAGGATTGCATTTCTCGCAAACTCGCAAAACCGTGACCCTCTTTTTGTGCTTCCAGGCTGGACTGAGACAGCAAAGCACACCTCTGCTTGGCCAATTCAAGTATCTTTGCGTCGATTTCGCGTAGCTTTTCGATCAAGTCGATCTCCTCGGCCGAACGAGTGAAAAACGAGTTTTTTTCTGTCAATTTGGCGTTCAAGGGGTTAGGAATCGCCACACACATCAGGCATTTTAGTTTTTACTAGCGACTTAAGTCTATTGCGAAAAAGACTTTGCGTACCTTTCGTGCGTGACGGGCACACAATTGGCACAACGATTGCTTCGATTGGGCTGCGTAACCACCGATGGTTACCTCTCCTACTAAAATTGCAATCGCACCTAACCCCGTCAACATCGTAACGCAGAGGAAACAATTATGGCATCAGGCGAAAAAATTATTGGGATCGACTTGGGAACAACCAACTCCGTCGTTGCTGTGATGGAGGGAACGGAGGTCAAAGTCATTCCGAATGCGGAAGGCAACCGCCTAACGCCTAGCGTCGTAGCTTTCACCGACAAAAGCGAGACGATCGTTGGCGAGCCAGCTCGCCGTCAGGCAGTGACCAATCCCCGTCGGACCGTCTCGTCGGTGAAACGTTTCATGGGTCGCCGTCATTCCGAAGTCGAGTCGGAAGAAAGAATCGTTCCGTACCAAGTCGTGGGGGGAGCGAACGAATATGTTAAAGTCCAAATCGGCGATCAGCAATTTACACCGCAGGAGATCTCCGCCAAGGTTCTTCGCAAACTCAAAGAAGCAGCCGAGTCCTATCTTGGCCACCGTGTTAGCAAAGCCGTTATCACGGTTCCAGCATACTTCAACGATGCTCAACGACAAGCGACCAAGGATGCGGGGCAGATCGCAGGCCTTGAAGTTGCACGTATCATCAATGAGCCCACCGCTGCTGCTCTCGCCTATGGTTTAGACAAGACCAAAGATCAGAAGATTATCGTCTTTGACTTGGGTGGTGGTACGTTTGACGTTTCTGTGCTCGAAGTTGCTACGAGCACGGACGAAGAAAACAACAGCAAGGTTTTCGAGGTCATCAGCACCAGTGGCGATACGCACTTGGGGGGCGACGATTTTGACCAGCAACTGGTGAATTATGTTGCGACTCAATTCCAAAAAGACAATGGTATCGATTTGCGCAAAGATGCCATGTCGTTGCAGCGATTGCAAGAAGCTTGCGAAAAGGCAAAGAAGGAACTGAGTAGCTTGCCTCAGACCGATATCAACTTGCCTTTCATCACGGCGGACGCTTCTGGCCCGAAGCACCTGCAAATGTCGATCACTCGCAGTGTTTTTGAGGGTCTGGTGGATGAACTCATCGAACGATGCCGCAAACCAGTCTTGCAGGCGCTTGCCGATGCCAAGATGAAGCCATCCGATATTGACGAAGTCGTGTTGGTCGGAGGTTCGACGCGTGTTCCGAAAGTGCGTCAGATCGTCAAGGACATCTTCGGCAAAGAGCCACACCAAGGAGTCAACCCAGACGAAGTCGTTGCTGTTGGGGCCGCCATCCAAGGTGCGGTTCTTTCGGGAGATCGACGCGATGTGCTGCTGCTCGACGTGACACCGTTGACTCTCGGCATCGAAACCGAGGGTGGCGTGTTGACCGCCTTGATTGAACGCAATACAACGATTCCGGTTGAAAAGAAGCAGACTTTCTCAACTGCCGCCGACGGACAAACCGCAGTGACCGTAAGTGTGTTCCAAGGAGAACGCAAGATGGCACAGCAAAACCGATTGCTCGATCAATTCAATCTTGAAGGAATCGAATCCCAGGCTCGCGGCGTGCCTCAAATCGAAGTGAAATTTGACATCGATCAAAACGGAATTTTGAACGTCTCGGCCAAGGACCTCAAGTCCGGTAAGCAGTCGAGCGTGAAAATCGAACAATCCAGCGGATTGAGCAAAGATGAGATCGAGCGAATGCGTCGGGAAGCGGAGTCGCATGCAGACGAAGACAAGAAATTCGTCGAACTGGCGGAAGCAAAGAACCGAGCAGAGAACACGATTTATGGGCTTGAAAAAGCGATCAAGGATCAGGGCGAGAAACTGAGCGCATCGGACCGAGAGCCTCTTGAAATGGCTATCAAGAAAGCTCGCGAATCCATCGCGACCAATGATGCGGCTGCAATCAAATCCGCCACGATGGAACTTGAGCAATCGGCACAAGCGTTTCGTTCAACCCTCGGTCCGCAAGCTGGCCCGACGCCGGCGGCTGAAAAACCAGCCAAAGCCGAAGGGGACGATGACGCAATCGATGCCGAGTTCGAAGTCAAGAACTAGTGAGGCTCAACGAGTGGAATAGGCGCTTCCAACCGGTCCGGGAGGCCACCCGTGTGGACGTGTTTTCATAGGCTTTGCTGACCCATTTCATTGCTTGGGAGGGTGAGGCTCCTGCCGAATCATGGCTTCGTAAGCTCGGCAGGAGCCTCGCCCTCCCAGTGATTTTCAATCCGTTCGACACTGGCAAGATTTTATCTGAGGGGAGCTTACCCACCTCGCCACGATTTTTCCAGCCGATTCGTGGCGAACGTTGCACCCAACTCGTATTGCTTTTTTGGGCGAGTTTTTCTACAAGCCAATGCATGCAGGAATACACGATCCAACGAAGCGCTCGACGATGCCAAAAGGAAAATCGCCCGTTTGAACCGGACGAGCGGTACTACTCCGTCGTGCTTCAAAAGGGGAGTGAATTGGTCCGGCTGGACCTTGGTAAACAGCATTGGAACGGACCACCCGAGGGTACGGTCGGATGGTGGGCGAGCCAAATGCCAGCGAAACCGACTGGCAAACTTACCCCTGCACCAACCCAAGTACTCTTGGACGCACTGGAACGATTGTGTGAACAGCCCGAAGAATGCGAACTCGCATACTTGCTCTCCTTGCTCTTGGTCCGCAGGCGTATTCTGACCGAACAAGAGGATATCGCTCCAACGGTTGAGGATACGCATCTCCACCTCAGCCATGGTCAACACGGGCGAAGATTCACGGTTCAGATCTGTTACCCCAATTCCGAAAGTGCGGAACAGCTTCAACAAAAATTGATCGAACTGCTTTATTGTGAATCGTAACCCGCAGCCTATATCAGCCCAAACGAATAAGCCCAAAGCTTGTGCAGCATTGCAATGCTTGGCAATGATTCTGTTAGCTTTTGTCGCTTGCGGCGCCACCTGCATTCCTAAACGACCGATTCCAGAATTTCAGCCTCAACCCATGTTCTCTGCACCTCCGACGCTCGATCAATTGGTCGAGGTTGTCAATCGAACGCGAAACGTTCAGTCTCTGCAATCGAACTCCGTTAGCGTTACGCTCAACAACGAACGATCCATCAACACCAACGTAACTTGGGTTCGCGAAAAGAAGTTTCGCATGACCGCGAGTATTGCCGGTGGAGTAGCTGGAATCGACATCGGTAGCAACGAGGAAGTGTTTTGGTTGACGATGCGAAATTTTGGGACGACGCCGGAAATGGTTTATGCCAGACACGACGAATTCGAATCGCAAGTCGAACGTCGCATACTGCCTGTTTCTCCGGTCTGGCTAATCGAGGCCATGGGGATCAGTGAGCTTAATCCAAGTCAACTGGTGCAAAATCCGATCACCCGCGCCGATGGTTTGGTCGAACTGACGTCCTCGGTTCCGAGCCCGATTGGCGCCTATGCTCGAACACTCGTTGTCGATCCGAAATTCGGGACCAGCCGACAAGTTTTTCTGCGTGATCCGACAGGTCGACTCGTGGCAAACGCTCAACAATCCAAACATCAATACTATCCGTCGATTCTCACATCGTTGCCCCATGAGATCAAAGTGCAATTGATTCCCGCCGGCGATCCCACTTTGGAATTAGATATTTCCATAGGTGCTTATCTCGTGAACGGCCTGGCACTCGATGACATTTCTCAATTCGCATCGCCCAATAGGAATGCCTTTCGTGTCCATAATCTTGCTCAGCCTCAAGCGAGCACGCCACCGGCTGTCGCGCCACCTCAATCCAATTATCCTCGCAGTTCCTACCGTGGGGTCCCATGGGATGAACGAACGGCTCGATGACCGCGATTTGCGTAATGCAAAAAAGTGAGAAGACGATGGCCAAGCTACCCATTCCCAAGCTCTTCAACTGGACGATACGCAAGAAATTGCTCGTCTCGGTGGTCGTATTGGGAATCGTTGTTGCCGTTCTCGGGTACAGCAGCTTTCGAGGCGTGTACGCCTATCGAGATCTTGCGAACACGCTCAGCAGCCGCGCATCCGAGATGCCGCTTACCACCGAATTGACGCGCGCTATCGACGAGCTTCGGATTGGGTTTCGTCGCCTTGACATCAACCAACCGATGGAGATCAAACAATTCTCTCTGCAGTTCGGGCTAGAAGCACGCCGCT
Organism: Pirellula staleyi DSM 6068; assembly: GCA_945875845.1. Lineage (GTDB taxonomy): Bacteria > Planctomycetota > Planctomycetia > Pirellulales > Pirellulaceae > JBKCUI01. The sequence goes on along the minus strand of CAMCMB010000046.1, from coordinate 14,401 downwards.
CCGAACTTCGCTTTCAAGAACAACTCCAACGCGTGCGGCTCGTTTTGGCCCGTTACAAGTGGTGTTTGGAACGTTCGGGCATGGATGATCCCTTTTTGTCCGATCGGACCGACGAATTCAGAAAGACGTCCGAGTTATCTGAGTTGCTTAATATTATTGCCCACAGACACGGAGATCTCTTGGAGTCGGGAAGCGACGCATTTGTGGTCGATCAAATGCAGGACATCGAACAACTTTCCAATTTAGCGCATTTACTGCCAACCAAGCTTACCGAAAAAATGGCGAGCTTCAAGGACGAAGTTCGATCTCGATATCGGACATGGATCATCATGGCTTGGAGCAGTGCTTCGTTGGCTGCGATCCTCTTGGTGGGACTCATTACGTATGCACGAGTCGCTGTCATACGCCCGTTCAAGGAATTGCTAGCCGGGTCACGCCGCGTTGCCTCAGGTGATTTCTCGTATCGCATTCATGTGGACAGCAAGGATGAACTGGCCGAGTTGGCCGACGCAATCAACTTGGGAGCAGCGAGTTTTTTGAATATTCAACGCGATCTCAATGAACAAGTGCGCGAGCGATCACAGGAAGTAATCCGCAACGAACAATTGGCGAGCGTCGGCTTCCTTGCCGCTGGAGTAGCCCACGAGATCAACAATCCATTAGCCTCTATTGCTTGGAGCGCCGAAGCTCTCGAATCGCGATTGCATCGGATTCTTCACCCCATTGAATCGACCGACGCAGGGGCGGAACACCCATCCGCAGTGGAAGCTGCTCAGGGAGTCGACTTGAACACGCTTCGAACCTACCTGAGGCGCATTCAAGATGAAGCTTTCCGCTGCAAAGGAATTACCGAGCGGTTACTCGATTTTTCAAGGCTCGGGACAGATCAACGCAAGCAATCCATCGACCTGAATGAAGTTGTGCAAGACGTCGTCGATATGGTACGACACCTTGGTCAATTCCGTTCTCAGAAGATCGAGTTTCAATCGCGACCGATGCCCATGATCGCATGGGCAAGTCCACAAGAAATGAAACAAGTCATTCTCAACCTACTAACCAATGCTCTCGAATCCTTGGATCCTGCCCGCAACGATGGGTTCGTTCGAGTCACCGTCGAGGCATTGAGCGACTCCGTTCGTTTGGTCATCGAGGACAACGGTTGCGGCATGTCCGAAGAAGTCCTTCAGCATTTGTTCGAGCCGTTCTTTACACGTCGACGTGATGGACGTGGAACTGGACTTGGACTCCCTATCACCAGCCGCATCATTGCCGACCACGGCGGTCGAATCACTCCCAAGAGTCCCGGTGCCAATCAAGGCTCTCGCATCGAAGTGGTCTTACCCAGTCAACCCGCTAGCAACTTATCTTATGACACCATCCATGAAAAACGCACAGCATAGCCAACTCTCCATTTTATTTGCTGACGACGAACCCTCGTTGCAGGAATTGATGCGAATGGAGTTGCCACATCTCGGGCACCGCGTCACTGTTTGCCCCGATGGCTACACGGCTGTCGCTGCGCTCGAACGAGAGTCGTTCGATTGCTTGATCGTAGATTTGGATATGCCGGGCATGAATGGTATCCAAGTCATCGAACGAGCCGCCACGCTGTCACCTGCTACAGAATCCATCGTCTTAACGGGCAAGCAATCGCTGGAATCCGCTGTGGCTGCGTTGCGATTTGGCGTTATCGATTATCTGAGCAAACCATGTCGGCTCTCGGAACTGCAGGCCCTGCTGCAACGCGTCGCTGCCCGGCGTGCGCTCAAACGACAATCGGCTGCCATCGATCGCTCCAACAACGCTTCGCCGTCGGCTTCTCGTCGTTTAATTGGCGATTCAAAAGCGATGTCCGACGTGCTGCAACTCATCCGCAAGGTAGCGCCGACACAAAGCACCGTTTTGATCCGAGGCGAAACCGGTTGCGGGAAAGAGCTTGTGGCCCGCGGCGTCCACGATGAAAGTTTGCGCAAAGAAAAAGCATTCGTTGCGGTCAATTGTGGAGCGTTGCCCGAGCATTTGATCGAAAGCGAACTCTTCGGTCATAAAAAGGGCTCCTTCACCGGTGCAGACTCTCAGCGAGAAGGACTTTTCGAAGTGGCCAATGGCGGGTCTATTTTCCTCGACGAAATCGGTGAATTGCCTTTGTCCATGCAAGCAAAGCTTTTGCGAGTCTTGGAGAGTGGCGATATTCGACGGGTCGGTGATAACCAAACACTTCATGTCGACGTGCGAGTGATCTGCGCGACGCATCGCGATCTGGATAGCATGGTGGAATCGGGGACTTTCCGCGAGGATTTGATGTTTCGCATCAATACCTTTGAAATACACGTCCCGGCCCTTCGCGAACGGATGGAAGATGTCATGCAACTCGCTCGACATCTGTATTTGAGACATCGACCCGAACATGCGTCGATCGAGAGCCTGTTCGCAGACGAAACGATCCAAATACTCAAACAGCACCCTTGGCCAGGCAATGTGAGAGAATTGGCCAACGTCGTCGAACACGCCACAATCCTATGCGATCACCCACCGATTTTGCCTGAGCACTTGCCTCGTCATTTCTCAGACAAGCGAGTGAAACGCGAAATCAAGGGGATGGCCAATGCTGTCAGCCCCTTGAGTCTGAAAGAGATGGAGTTGGTCGCTGTGCAAGAAGCAATACATCGTCATCAAGGCAACAAGCCCGCTGCAGCGGAGGAGTTGGGAATCAGCCTCAAGACGCTTTACAACAAACTCAATCAAAGCGACCTTGCCAACAAAAAGTCAGCGTAGTGAATCTTTCGTTGTGCGACGCTCCGCGTCGCAGCATTCAAGGCCTCTCCACATCGCAGGAATCACGACGCGGAGCGTCGTGCAACTTTGCTTTCCCAGGTTGTTACAAGTGCTTTTCAACAAAAGCCCATGCGACTGCGTCATTGAATTCGTGGCCTCCTTCAAAGACGACATGTTGGAAACGGTCACCTAGATGCAATTTCTCGAAATACGCTGCGGCGCGTGGAGCTAGACTCATCCCTTTTTCGCGATGAGAAGCATTGTCCTTGCTACCAGCTTGGATTTGGTGAGCTCGTGGACAAATCAAGGCAACCAGATCCGCATCGTTAAACAGCGTCAACCGGTTCATAAATCGGAAGTCCGAAGGGACCGATAGTTCGTCTTGCTCGTAACGCCCTTCTTGAACTCCAAAATAGCAGCTTGACACCGAGACTTTAATACGGGTATCGATGGCTGGTGTTACCTGAGCATAGTATCCTCCGTACGAGAGGCCCACCATGCCGATGCGGGACATGTCCACTTCCGGGCGATTCGCTAATTCATCGATCGCATAAGTAATCTTGGCGATCTCGACGGCGGTAACACTGGTACCGATCAACCGCATTCGATCATCGATCTGGCGTCGAATATCTTGTGGGTACTCCTCGGCACGAAACAAGTGCTGAGGTGCATAGACGACGTATCCACGCTTCACCGCACCCCGAATCATATCGTGATAGTTGGCTCCCCCGTTGAAAAGCGCAACTTCTGGAGATCCACCCCCACCATGCATCGATATCATCAACGGCGCCTTGCCGCGAATCGACTTTGGAACAATGTAAATCCCTTCGGAATGCACGCCAGGCAACACCGGAATCATGGCTCGATAGTAGATTCCAATCTGGTCTTCACCCATTTGCGTGAAGGTAGACGACTCTTTGGGTCGCTGACCTGGAGGGGGATAGCCGATCGATTCACAAAAGGCTTTGCGAAGCGGCACGGCAGACTGCTCAAAGGCTTGAGACGAGGCGAAGTTCGGTTGGAATAGGTCTGCAAAGCGAGTTGAATCTGCAGCCATGATTTTGATGTACGCATCCAACTCGCGCGCTTGCTCGGTGCGCAAAGGATTGGAGTCCGCAACTTTTTGGTTGAAGTAACTCTCCTTCACGTCGAGAACTGGCTGGGCACGCGAGCTTGCAGTTAGGCTCACTATCGAAGCCAGAAAAACGAATAATTGATGTTTGGATGGTCGCATCGGGATTGCCTTCAAGTAATGCGTGGTTGTGTGGTTCATGCCGGTTTCCTTTTCGTGGAGTCTTGCAGTACACTGGATAGCCATGTCAAAACATGCCCTTTCCCATGCCCTTCCGACCCACCGTTCAGGAGCCTACTATGCGGACTCTGCTCAATGCCAGTCTTGTCGTTGCAGTATGTGCAACCCTTTTTTCGAATGCAACAGCTCAACAGCCGACGACAAAGAAAGATGGCAAGCTATACGAGCTTCGATTCTACACGACCAATCCGGGTAAGCTGCCCGATCTGCATGCGAGGTTTCGCGATCATACGTTGAAGCTGTTTGAAAAGCATGGCATGGAGAACATCATCTACTGGAACGTGGTAGAGGGAGCAGCTAAGAGCGACGATGATAAAGACAATATGCTCCTCTACATTATCGCCCACAAGGATGAAGCGGCCAAAGACGCCTCTTGGAAAGCCTTCATCGCGGACCCTGAGTGGAAAGCGGTGGCAGCCAAATCCGAGGAAAAGGGGAAGATTTTGGCCAAGGCTCCGAGCGCGATCTTCATGCGCGAGACGGATTTCTCTGCCATCGACGAGCCCGTCAACAAAAATTCGGATGCCCCCGCGCGACTTTGGGAACTACGGCAATACAACGATGGGGCCGAACGCGTGCCGCATACCGTGGATCGGTTTAATTCAGGCGAAAAAGAAATCTTCACCAAACATGGGATGCAAACCGTAAAATTCTGGACCGCGACAGACAACAGCGCCTTTATCTATCTGTTAGCCCATAAAGATAAAGCATCTTCGGACGCGTCTTGGAAGGGATTCCGAAGCGAGTTTCCTGAGTTCATGAAAAAATATCGCGACTCGCATCCAAATCTTCCAACCGGTCGTGGCAGCGGTAACGATGTTCGATTTCTTGTTCCAACCGATTACTCGCCTCGTAAGTAATAATAGGTTGACACAGCCGACAAAAGTAGCAGGCACGCTCCGCCGTGCCGTTCGCAGTCAAGCTTTTGCCAGGATTCCGGGTGGACGGCACATGGAATTTGCCTACTACTTTGACTTTTGTCGGATGTGACTAGGTAACTCTTCCCGAGAGTGACTTTGCCCTTTCGATACGGCTTCAAAATCCTTCCAAGCGTTACCCGACAATCACAATGAAACACATTTTCTTTATCTTGCTTACGGCAAGTTTTTTTGCCGAAACTACTTTTGGAGAAGACCCCCGCTTTCCGTCGCCGATCGCGCAATGGAAACTCGACGACGAGGGCCGCGAAGCCCGCGATAGCGCAGGGGAACACCATGGTGTAATTCACAATGCGAAATCACACGAAGGGAAAATCGGCAAGGGACTCCTCTTTGACCGCGCGAAGGGAGACCACATAAGCATCCCCTATTCCCCTGATTTCGAAATTGGAACGTTTACCGTTTCTGCTTGGGTATGGCTCACCAAGGAGCCAACCTTCTCAGGAATCCTCGGCTCACGCTCAGGCGGTGAATTCAATTTCGATATGAAAGTGAATGCGGACAAGGTTCACGGTGACATCGGCGATGGCATTCGCTGGATCGATACGAAGATAAACTTTTACAAGAACGATACGGGCAGCAACGGACAAGGTGGCGACCTCGATTTACAGCGTTGGTATCTCGTTACGTTCGTCGTCGACAACCAGCGCAAGGAGTGCCGTCTCTATCTCGATGCAGATCTCAAGAAAACCATTCCGTTCATCGGAGAACCCCGACTGATGCGGTCGGACCAAACCCTTCAAATCGGCAATACCGGGACGGATGAGTATATGGACGGCGTGATCGACGACGTTTGCATTTGGAAACACGCGCTCACCAGCGAGCAAGTTCGCAAGCTATTCGATGGCGAGTGATTGTAAGCCAGGTACGTTTGTTCTTGCTCCCCTCGCCCCCCTCTACCCACTACTGCGCTCGACGGGCTGGACGCAGCGACGTGAAATCCATCTTCAATTCAACTCCTTTGAGCCCATCGAATTTCTTCTTTTGCTCGTCTGACAGGGTAGCCAGCAAAGCCGCATTCTCTTTGTCGGTCAACTTGGTCATCGCTGCTTGGCGAAATTCTTGGCTCATAGTCTTTGCGATGTGTCATTCCTCGCTTACGGGCTTGTTGATTTAATCACAACCCGAAGTGTAAACGAGGGACTATTTGCCCCTCACTCACGTTTCGGGTTATGATAAAACCACGGCTTAGGTAAAGATTCATTAAATCGACAAGCCGCTACGCGTCGGGTTACCATCGCGTCGCACGAGCGCGCTCGTGAATCCATGGGCGAGACGCCCATGCCACTTTCGAATACGGCGTGTCATAGTCCATTAAAGCAACGAGCCGGTAAGCGAGGAGCCGACTGCAATCCCACGCTCACGGGCACGGGTTACCATAGCCTACCCAACTTTAAACTCCAGCTTGAGTCACTTCGCCGACAAGGCAAACAGGGTATTCGAGGATCGAATGAACAGGAATCCATCGGAAGCGGCGGACGTTGCCCAGAATCGCGATTCCTCTTTTCGCGGCAGTTTATTGACTCGAACAACCTCCAATTTGGGTCCAGGCTTGAGTACGTAGGTAGACCCATTTTCATCCGTGCAATAAACAAGTCCGTTGTTGGCCCAAGGCGAAGCCCAGAACGCGCCCGCACTCGGAATTCGCTCTTGATAGAGCACATCACCCGATTTTGTATCCATGCATGTTAGCTGCCCATCTCGCTGACCGAACAGGTAGACTTGACCAGCGATCATCAACGGCGAGGAACGTTGTGGACCCAACTTTCTCGTACTCCATAAAACGCTTGCGTTCGATGCTTCGTTCTCTTTGAGACTAACATCACCCGCTGCGCCGGCTCGAACCGCCATCATCCCTGCCCCCTGGCGTCCCTGGTTCCCAACGATCAACACATCCGAGTCACCGGTTGGAGTCGAGCAAACCCCACCCGCATTCAATGTCAATTGCCAAAGCAATGAACCATCTTCGGGCTTATAAGATCGAATGGTCCTTCCGGCGGTAATCAACTCGGTTCGTTTCGCATTTTGCCAAATGATGGGTGATCCCCAGTTCGAGGACTCGTCGCGGTCTTTGCGCCACTTTTCCACACCCGTTGCGATGTCTAGGGCAACCAGAAACGATTTCTGATCGTTGTCGACTTGAAGATAAACCAAGTTGCCATGCATCACTGGCGAGCTCGATGTTCCCCAATTCAGTTGCATTGGGTAATTGCCAAGATCCTTTTTCCAAAGCTCGTTTCCATCCAGGTCAAAACAAACAAGCCCCATCATTCCAAAGTAAACCACCAAGTGCTTGCCATCACAAACTGGCGTCTCGGAGGCATAGGTATTGTCTCGGTGGGTTCCTAAGCGTGGCTTCCCCTTGATAACACTCTTGGACCAAAGTGACTTGCCCGTGGTTTTGTCAAAACAGAGCACCTGCCAATCATGCTCGGAGTTCATATCCTTGCGTTCTGCCGAAACCGAAGTGGTTAGGAACACGCGATCACCGACGACGATTGGGGCGGACCAACCTTCGCCCGGAACGGCGACTTGCCACTTGATTTGCGAATTCGTATCCCACACCTCAGGGACATTCTTTTCTAACACGAACCCATCGGCATTGGTTCCGCGAAACTGAAGCGAATCATCGGCGAGCACGTGAGCGTTACAGATGCAAATGGATAGAAACAGCAAAATGGATCTTGATCGGTACACGGTGATTGGTCCAAAAGGTGGTAAAGGGATGACACGAAATAAAACTCGAAGAGTCGCCTGGAATTGTAACGCCCAAAACGACTCAGCATGGCTGGGAAATGCCGCGAGTCCAAAAAACGGGGCATCCGCAGGTAGCGATGCTTGCAATTTCATCGCTCGGGTGAGGCTCCCGCCGAACCATTGCTTGGGAGGGTGAGGCTCCTGCCGAACCATTGCTTGGGAGGGTGAGGCTCCTGCCGAACCATTGCGTCGCAAGCTCGGCAGGAGCCTCGCTCTCCCAATCGATTTCAATCCATGCCATTGCAAAATTTAAGAGAACATTTGAAACGAACCAACCGCTTCGAAGGCATTTTCAAAGTGCCTAATTTTGGGTCGCTGCGGTGAACCACCTAGTACCACTTCGATGACATCGGCTCTCCCGGCGGCATCAAGCAACCTGTGACGTTTCATGTAAGTCATTGCCGTCCGTGAAATTTTTTCTTGTTTTCGGTCATCTACCGCATCGCTCGGGCCACCCGAATTCTCGAATTGCACAGCCCAGGTCTTCACTTCCACAAACACCACGACCCGCCGCTGCCAAGCCGCAATTAGATCGATCTCTCCCGACTTGAGCCTAAACGATCGCTCGAGAATGAAGTACCCTTGCCTTTCCAGATAAATCGAGGCAATGCGTTCGCCATAAGCCCCCATCGACTCATTCTGTTTTCGTAACGGATAAGGCTTGGCCAGTCGCCACGTGATCCATTCGGTTCGTAACCTGTTCGCCAAGGCGCGTGACCAGTCCACGATAGGCTTGGCGAGATTCATTCGCGATCAATCCTCTCCGTCGGAATCCACATCCGTATCGATTTCATCGTCCTCCTCGTCCAGATCCTTGTAATTCACCGGCGAGATGGCTTTTTTGAGCGTTTTGACCATGACATCGATCGGTGGTTCGAGTCCTGTGAAGAGTCGATATTGGTATGCGGCTTGGCGAACAAACATCTGCAGACCCGTAATGACTGGACATTGCGCTGCTCGGGCCCCTTTGATAAAGAGCGTTTGTTCCGGATTGTAGATCGTATCAAATACTAACGTTCCGCCTTTAAAGCTCTTGGCAGGAAACGGAGACTCATCCATTTCAGGAAACATACCAACAGGTGTTCCGTTGACAATGATGTTGGGCTCGATCATATGTCGCTCTTCCCATGCAATCGACTTGCCATTGACGTGCTTCGCCAATTTTTCAGCAGACTCTCGGTTTCGACTGGCAATCGTTATCCAGGCTCTTCGTTGAGCTAGTCCGTAGGCAATGGCTCGCGCGACACCGCCACTCCCTAAGATGAGAGCGGATTGTCTCTCGAATGGATCGGGTAGGCCAGTGAGCTTGGACATGGCTTCTGTCAAGCAATCCATGGATGCTCGATAGTCGGTGTTGTAGCCAATCATCTCTCCATCCGAGAACACAACCGTATTGCAAGCGCCAATACCTTGTGCCGCGGACTCCGCTTGACTCAGCATTGGGAGAATCGTTTGCTTGTGCGGAATCGTAACGCTCAGTCCTCCGATTCCTTCCGATTGGCACCAGCCTAAAAACATCTCTAGATCCGCCGGCGCTACCTGAAACGGCACATAACGATAGTCCAAGTCGTTCGCTAAAAAGGACGCGTTATGAATGAGCGGACTGTACGAATGCGCGACTGGATCCGCAACGACGCCATATAGCTTTGTTTTCGAAGTGATCGAATTGGCGCGATAGACGTTTTGCATTTGATCAAAGCTCAGTTGACCAGGAGCCACTCGCCTATCCGCGTTGAAAACACAAAAGGTAAAGGGTGCCCCATATCGCATTGCCAACACTCGCGTGGGTGTTCCGAATTCGCCCATGCTAATCCCAACCGTGGGGACCTTTGCAGTCTTCATCAAATGCAACATGCGAGCCGTGTCACGGAACGAATTGGAGTACGCCGCGATTTTGACAATGTCGGCATCGATCTTGCATAATCCCGCGTGCAACGACTCAAGATCGGGCGGAGTGCCTTCGAAGTTATGCAAACTGACGATTCGCTTGGTTTTTCCGTAACGCGGGATTTTGAGCGCCGTATCCTCTTCCAAATCGACGTATTCGATCCCCATTGCAATCGCGGATCGCAGGAGCATCAATCGCTCTTCTTCCGAACGATCCCATCTGCCGCCATCTTCTTTGCGTCGGCAGGTAACCACCACGGGTGTCGGACGGTCTTTTAGCAATCGTGCGAGATCGATGCTTCGCCCAATATAGTCCAATCGTAGCTCTACAAGCTTGGCACCAAGTTCTGCGACCTGAACATGCTCAGTTAGCACATGTTTGTGACGGGTTCTCGCAATCGTAACGCAAAGCATACTGGCAACAGGATCTAGGAAAGAGGAGATTTTGGGCAGTAACCATTCACCGCCAGAATAGATTCCGAATGAGGAACAATTATCATGCCAACAAAGTCTTCGGAGTACCAGTCCATGTCAAAAAGCGTTGGAGCAATTCCGGACCAGGTTCGGTTAAAAAACTCTCAGGATGAAACTGCCAACCTTCGACTGCATAATCACGATGCCGGACCCCCATAATAATCCGATTTCCGTTTCGATCGTGCACCCAAGCAGAAACCTCAAGGCAATTCGGCAAGCTTTCTGGCAAAATGACCAGCGAGTGGTATCGGGTTGCAACGAATGGATTCTCGATGCCGGCAAACATACCTCGATTGTCGTGCTCAATTCTGTCCGTTTTCCCGTGCATCAATTGAGGGGCCCGCACGATTTTTCCGCCAAAAGCCTGCCCAATCGATTGATGACCAAGACAAACACCCAAGATAGGAAATTCCCGGTGCAATTGTTCCAGAAGCGGAACGCAAATCCCAGCTTCCGTCGGCGTGCAGGGACCCGGCGACAATATGATTCGCTCGGGCCGCAGGGCCCTAATTTCATCAATCGTTATTTCATCGTTCCTAAACGTTTGAACGTCCAACGTCGAATCGATCTCACCCAGTCGCTGCACCAAGTTGTAAGTAAACGAGTCGTAGTTATCGATCAGGAGTATCATTTGGTTTCATAGTGCCAAGTTTTGGCAAATGATTGAGGGATGTTGATTTAGGGGGCTTCCTCGCTGGCAAGGATCATACGGGCTGCGTGAATTCCTGTCCAACTATTGCTCATGCGAGGAAACAAGGTACCGTTGGGGTTGAGAAAGCGTGTATTTGTCGATAAGTTGCTAGGCCTTGAATCGGACCGACGCCGAGCCTAAAACCTCTCTTTGTATTCGATAATTTAATGCACGAATATCGCACACACCACTGCTCTCAACTTCGCCCCGAGGACGTTGGACAAACCGTTCGTCTTTCCGGCTGGGTCTATCGCAAACGCGATTTCGGCAATTTACTTTTCATCGATTTGCGAGACCATTACGGAGTGACGCAGATTGTCGTCGAGCGGGAAAGCACTGCATTTGCATTGACGGAATCGCTCCGAAGCGAGTCGGTGATTTGCGTGGATGGCCGCGTTACGTCGCGCGGGAAAGACGCCACCAATCCCAATCTTCCCACGGGCGAAATCGAGGTGCGAGCCATCTCGATTGAATTGCTTTCGGAGGCCGCCGATCTACCGCTGCCGGTATTCGGAAATGCGGAATACCCAGAGGAAATTCGCCTTCGCAACCGATTCCTGGATCTTCGGCGCGAAAAGCTGCACGCGAACATTGTTTTGCGCAGCAATGTGATCGCGAGTCTGCGCAGACGTATGATCGATCAAGGCTTCACGGAATTCCAAACGCCCATCCTGACGGCATCCAGTCCTGAAGGCGCCCGAGACTTTTTAGTCCCGTCGCGCATCCACCCAGGCAAGTTCTATGCGTTGCCACAAGCACCTCAAATGTTCAAACAACTGCTTATGGTGGCCGGATTTGATCGCTATTTCCAAATTGCCCCGTGCTTTCGCGACGAAGATGCCAGAGCAGACCGATCGCCGGGCGAGTTCTACCAGCTTGACTTCGAAATGAGTTTCGTGACGCAAGAGGACGTCTTCGAAGCCATCGAACCTGTGTTGCATGGCGTTTTTGAAGAATTTTCACAAGGCAAGGCGGTCACGCCACCCCCTTTTCCTCGCATTGCCTACAAGGAATCGATGCTCAAGTACGGCAGCGACAAACCTGACCTGCGCAATCCTATCGAGATTTCGGACGTCACCGAAGTATTCCGAGGGGGTGGATTCGGCGTTTTCGCAAAGATGATTGAGGATGGGGCCGTTGTGCGGGCGATTCCTGCACCGGGAGCAGGCATTCGGGCTCGAAGCTTTTTCGACGGCACCAATCAATGGGCGAAAGACGAGGGCTTTGGAGGACTCGGCTATATCAATTTCAAAGGGGGAGAAGGTGGCGGCGGCGTTGCCAAGAACCTTGGGCCCGAGCGTGTTGCACAGCTTGTCCAACAAATGAAACTTGGGCCGGACGACGGCGTATTCTTTTCATGCGACAAAGCGAGCAACGCGGCCAAGCTATCGGGCTTAGCTCGAACGCGTATTGGTCAAGAACTCGACTTGATAGAAAAGGATACCTTCAAGTTCTGTTGGATCGTGGACTTCCCGATGTACGAATGGGACGACATCGAACAAAAGGTGGCTTTCAGTCACAACCCATTCTCGATGCCGCAAGGGGAGATGGAGGCGTTGGTCAACAAAGATCCGCTCGATATTTTGGCATACCAATATGATATTGTTTGCAATGGCATCGAATTGTCCTCGGGAGCCATCCGAAATCACAAGCCTGAGATCATGTACAAAGCGTTTGAGATCGCGGGCTACGACCGGAGTTTGGTGGACGAAAAGTTCCGCGGCATGATCAATGCCTTTAAGTATGGTGCTCCGCCTCACGGAGGCTCCGCACCGGGCGTGGATCGCATCGTGATGTTGCTTGCGGACGAGCCGAACATTCGCGAAGTCATTTTGTTCCCAATGAATCAAAAAGCGGAGGACCTCATGATGGGCGCGCCATCGGAAGTGTCGCCAAAGCAGTTGCGTGAACTGGGCATCAAGTTCATCGGCGATGGCCCGAAGTCATAAGGAACGACGGCTTTGTCTTCGCGAACTAGGGCCTTGGGTCCCGACAGAACGCGACCGTCAACAACAACGCGCATGATTTTCAAAAAAGGACAGAGCACATGCGTACTTGTGCGCCCGTAAAGGCATCGTCTTGGAATCAGGAATTATTAATTATCTCTGATGGACCGCAGGTTTTGGGCTCCACCATGAAACCGGGATAATGGGATGGAATCAGGAATAATCAAACTGACAAATCAGGGATAATTCCCCAAACTTCAGGGATATCAGCCCCAAACAGGGATAAAAACAAGTTCATGGCTGCAAGAACATAGGCAACGTTCGGGGATGGTCGCTGGTCGACGCATGAGGAATGCCAGAATCTGAATTGTTTCGAGCTAGGCGTTAGCGGCGGCGATGGAATGCAATTCAACTGACAAAAGCTAAGCGCGCTGCGAGCTTCACTCGACCACTCGCAGCGAGAACAACCAGCATGAATTCCCACGGCTCGTGCAGGGCTGACAAATAGATTGTAGGGGCATGCAGGAATCGGCTATACTCCCAGCACGGTCGTCTTCAGCCCAGCGGGCGGCATTTCCTTGCCGGTGGTGTAAACCACCGGGAGCCATGGCTGCAGGGACCTGAGCCCAGAGGGCGACACATTGCTCGGCATGGATAGCTTCCCTGTGTCGCCCTCCGGGCTTTGCAATGCGCATGGGCAGGTTCCGGTGGCTCACGCCACCGGCAAAGAAATGCCGCCCTCCGGGCTGAATACCTGCGTTCGGCTGAACTGAATGCCCTGGCCAAGACTGGCAAAAAGAGCCACGAACAAGGCAACGTTCGGGGATGGTCGCTGGTCGACGCATGAGGAATGCCAGAATCTGAATTGTTTCGAGCTAGGCGTGAGCGGCGGCGATGGAATGCAATTCAACTGACAAAAGCTAAGCGCGCTGCGAGCTTCACTCGACCGCTCGCAGCGAGAACAACCAGCATGAATTCCCACGGCTCGTGCAGGGCTGACAAATAGATTGTAGGGGCATGCAGGAATCGGCTACACTCCCAGCATGGTTGTCTTCAGCCCAGCGGGCGACATTTCCTTGCCGGTGGTGTAAACCACCGGGAGCCATGGCTGCAGGGACCTGAGCCCAGAGGGCGACACATTGCTCGGCATGGATAGCTTCCCTGTGTCGCCCTCCGGGCTTTGCAATGCGCATGGCAGGTTCCGGTGGCTCACGCCACCGGCAAAGAAATGCCGCCCTCCGGGCTGAATACCTGCGTTCGGCTGAACTGAATGCCCTGGCCAAGACTGGCAAAAAGAGCCACGAACAAAGATCGGGATAGAGGCCCGGATTGCTCTGGGGCCCCTCCCACACCACCTGGCATGCGGGTCCGCACCAGGCGGTTCAATTTCTAGGAGCGAGTCTTTTCCCAGATCTCATAGAGACTCACCAAACCACTCTTGGCTAGATAGTCTTTTGTCAGTGCGCGTTCTACGCCCCGACACTTCGACATAAACCAAGGACCACGGGAGCTAGATGCTAATGGCACCGCATCCTCTCGCGATAAGCCGAGTTTCATTAGGTTTCGGGCTCGCGCCCCTGCCTTGCGCCATTGCTTCCAATAACATGCTCGGATGCGATGA
>CAMCMB010000045.1 GCA_945875845.1 Pirellula staleyi DSM 6068 | reverse complement strand
GTTCCGCTACTAGCTGTTCCGCTACTAGCTGTTCCGCTACTAGCTGTTCCGCTACTAGCTGTTCCGCTACTAGCTGTTCCGCTACTAGCTGTTCCGCTACTAGCTGTTCCGCTACTAGCTGTTCCGCTACGAAGTCGTTGCCGAGATGCAATTCGAAGCGAGCTGTCGCGGATGAACGGCTACCGCTTGGGAAGGTAGGGATGTCAGCACCACGCATAACGAATCGCGTTCCGGATCGGCCCACGCTATCGTCCCCGTGGAACCGGTGTGACCAAACGCGTGCTTTGAGCAGCCAGGGCAAGTCGCATCGATCCCAACATCGAACCCAAGTCCACGTGCCGGAAGGCCTTGACGGTTGTGATTGAGCAGCATTAATCGCGCTACATCGGAGCGAAATAATTTCCCGGTGGGATGCATCAACTCTTCCAGTAATAGCCCCACGTCTTTGGCCGATGCATGGGCTCCTCCCCAAGGTGCGCCCAGTTCTCGCCAGTACGAACTATTCCAGTTCCAGTTTTTGGAATCCGGCGATCCTCCGCCCGCTTCCACTGCTCCGAACTCAACTTGGCAGGGTATGGTGTCCTCGACTTTCAATCGCCCCATTCCCATCGCCGAGTGAGTCATGCCGAGTGGTTGAAGTACCGACCTATCCACCCATTCCTTGAATTCGATACCGGAGACTCGTTGCGCGATTTCGGACGCGAGCAAGATCGCCATACTGGAGTATTCGTACCTTGTTCCTGGTTCAAACTTGATAGGTACGCGGGTCGCAGCCTGGACGAATTCCGACAGTGGTGCATGATTGGCTCGAAGTGTCGAATTCTCAGGTAACTGATCCGGTAGTCCGGATACATGCGTTAAGAGATGACGAATGATTACTCGTTCGCGTGCGTCGCCTCGAAATTCGGGAATGTATTTCGAGACGGGATCGTTCAGGTCGAATTTGCCTTTGTCATAGAGCGCCATCAACGCGGTGATTGCGATCGGCTTGGAAATTGAGCCAAGAAGAAATGCGGAGTCTACCGACGGAACTTGTCCGAACGCCCGCGTGATGGACTCGTTTCCGATTCGGGCATGGAGTACCGATGCGCGAACGAGACCGTTTGCGCTGGCTTGCTCTAGAACCCGAGCTGCTTCATCGAATTTCAACGTGTGGTCTACCGCAGTAAGTCGTTCTGCCATGATGCTGCTAAGTGCAAACCCCAGAAAAGTACGCCGATTCAAGCCGATCAAGATGGTCTCCTAAAGTTCTTCAAAATACCCATTCGACCGGAAAGTGGCTAGTGGATCCGCAAGTCTGAAAACCCGGGACCCTTATAGGCTGTGATGTGGCATGGGCGTCTCGCCCATGGATTCACGAGCGAGACGCTCGTGCCACGTGCAGGATTCACGAGCGAGACGCTCGTGCCACGTGAAGTAACCCGTGCTCGCACGCGAGTGCCCAAAAACCGGGAGCTAACGCCCTGCGGCTGATTGAGTTTACGGAAAACCCACTACTTCAACGAGCCGTCAGGCGTCGGGTTACCACAGCCTAGGACACGAAACGTACCAAAGCCTTGGACACGAAACTTGCTTGAGCGATTGAGGCGCATTTTCGCATCGCGGAACGCGGGAGCGCGGGTGCGAACGAGAACGGTTGTCGCAAAACCACCCTTTTGGGCCTGCCTTTTTGACTTTTCTAGGAAAGTCGTCGAAAAATGAGTATTTGTGGCGCGGATGGAATGCTGCTGCTGTTGAATAGCCAACGCCAAAGTAAGACAATACAATGGTGTCTTCTCTTGGTTTCGATCTCGCCTTTCCTTTGAGTCGGTCCATGCTTAAGCGTCCCCGCGATACAACTGAAAACGATGCAGGCTCTTTGGATGAGTCCGAAATCGGTCTGAATATGCCTCTGCAAATTGGCAGCGAACCATCGGGTTCGTCCGAGGAAGCAACCGTTGCACAGGACGACAACTCCAACAACGACGAAGAGGAGGAGGACGAGGAAGACGACGAAGAGAATGACGTCGAGTCGGTATGGTTTGACCCAGATACCAAATCGTTCTTGGTGAGCATGTTGGTGCACGTTTTGTTGGTCGTTGGCTTGGCATCCTATACGGTCGTTTCGCAGCCAGAGATCCTTGCACTGTTCATTGATTCGCAGCCGATCGTCGAAGAGATCCAGCCTCTCGACATCATCAACGACATCGCTTACGCGGAAACACCCTCGGAAGAAATCGGTGCAAACTCGATTGGATTGACCGAGATGGCCCTTTCAGCAGCCCCGGTTTTGTCCGATATTTCAGAGATTCCAACGGTAGATGTTGCACTTGTTGTCCCCGATGGCAACGTTCATGTATCGATAGACATCAAAGAAGCGGTCGGATTGACCGAAGCGAAAAATACGGTTCGAGGAATGACGGGAGTCGGCGTAACGGGAACCGAAGGTGCCGTCGATCGCATCACTTACGAACTACTGCAAGCGATCGAACAACGTCCGACACTGGTTGTATGGATTTTCGACAGTTCCGTCTCGATGGTGACACGACGAAAGGAGATTCGAGATCGATTTGATCGAATCTACGAACAACTCGGGATCGTGCAAGAGGAAAAGCGAAAGAGAAACGGACCTGGATTTGGCGATGATTCCTTAATCACGTCCATCGTCTCATTCGGAAACGATGTCCAATTCATGACGAAAAAACCAACCTCGAACTTGAGCGAGATTCAGTCCGCCATCGATAACATTGAAATCGATGAGTCAGGGGTCGAAATGGTTTTTCATGCCGTCAAGACAGTTGCGGATAAATACAAGACCATGCGAACGTCCAGGGGGGCGAGCGATCCCGAACGCAACGTCATCTTGATCACCATCACGGACGAACGAGGTGACGATATTCAGATGGCCGAAGAAGCCATTGCGGTTTGCAAAAAATTTGGCATTCAATCCCATGTTCTTGGGGTACCCGCACCTTTCGGTCGCGAGTTTACCTACATCAAGTTTGTCGATCCCGATCCCAAATACGACCAAACTCCCGATTGGCGGCAAGTCGATCAGGGGCCTGAAACGCTATTGCCCGAACGCGTTCATCTGGGTTATCAAGACAACTATTTCGAAGAGCCCGTCATCGATTCTGGATTTGGACCCTATGCGCTTTCTCGCATGTGTTATGAAACCGGCGGGATCTATTTTTCGATCCATCCGAATCGACAAGTTGGCAAGCGTATTGATGCGAGCCAGATTGAAGCGTTTGCATCTCGCATGAGTTACTTCTTTTCGCCAGACATCATGGATCGCTATCGGCCTGACTACCTGCCATCTGCCGAGTACTTGTCACGAATCAAGAAGAGTCCGTTGCGTGAATCGCTTGTTCAAGCTGCGCAAATAGCCAGGGTCGGGACGCTCGACAAACCTCAACAAGTCTTTATTAAACGAGACGAAGCACGATTTACCGGCGAGCTCACGATTGCACAACAAGAGTCTGCGAGGCTATCGCCCGAGTTAGTCAACTTGTGCGCCGTGCTAGCCGAGGGCGAAAAGTTTCGAGGCAAAGAAGCGTCCCCTCGTTGGCTAGCCAGTTTCGACCTGTCTTACGGCACATCGTTGGCTGCCAAGGTTCGAGCAGAGTCGTATAACGCCATGCTGGCAAAGGCAAAGCGCGGCATGAGCTTTACGAAGCCCGAAAGCAACACATGGAATCTCAAAGCGACAGACGAAATCAGCGTCGACAGCAAGCTGGAAAAAGAAGCGAAGCTCGCTACCGAGTTGTTGCGCAGTGTCTCAGAGAAACACGCAGGTACCCCTTGGGCGTTGCTCGCACAGCGCGAGTTAGATAACAAGATGGGTTGGGAATGGAGCGAGTCGTTCACCGATTTGGACCCGCCCAAAAAGGGACCCAATACGCCCCCGAGGCCGAATGTGCCCACCCCTGCAGCGGACGAAAAAGCGAGGATGCTGAAACCGCCTCCGCCCAAGCGTCCGGTCACGAAGATCTAGTCGGGTGCAATCAGCCGAAACCCGCTAGCCGCTTGGTGATTTTATGGTACGACGGACTTCCTAGTCCGTCGAGTTCCAAATGGACGGACCTGGAGGTCCGTCTTACCGCCCTTACCCAATAACGACGTCACTAAAGCAACAAGCCGCTAACGCGTGCCGGCTGATCGGGACAGAGGGTTCTCCATTGAGACGAACTCGATGGAGAGCCCACGGAACAGCCTACCGAACCGTTCAGCGAACCGATTATCGGTAGAGGACCGTTGCGTACCAACCGTTGTTACCTCTTGCAACACCAATGCCGGTTGGAGTTCGCTGACCCCAATAGCAGCACTTGCGAATCGCATCGTCCGAGGAAACCGTTGAGAACCCGACGCCTTCGTAGCGCCCACTTCCCATCGAACCTCCGACATGTCTCATGTGTGATTGCGAAGCTTGCTGAGCTGCTTTTTGCTGCGCAATGCAATGATCACAGGCGTCCGCGACGCGTGTTTGTGTCGCGAGAACGGACACACCAAAACAAACCATCCAGAATGCAAACCGTTGCATCATGATACTCCCTTGGAAAGAACAATCGGCACCAGCTTCGTGCTTTCAAAACTTGCGATCGTCCGTGATCCAATTACGCCTAACACCGTCCCCGCATCGCCAAGAACTGTCAACCCGCAAAAGGTTCGGGGGGGTGCCTACTTGACAGCCGTAAGGCGTTGAAGAGAAACGACCTAGAGAGATCAAAATTTCCGAAGTTTCTAGATAATGTTGGTTGATCGACCGAGTCGCCGGGTGAATTCCAAATGGTATTCCGATCTTCACCGGATAGCTTGCGCTATTCCGCTATGCGCATCCGCACATGTTTTTCATACCAATTAGCCGTTGGGCGATAGCCCCGGTTTTCCAATTGCTCGACATTCGTCGAGAACCGGGGCTATCGCCCTTCGGCTATCAGTTTGTTTCGCTCGAAGACTCATACCGATGTGCTTAGCGTGCCTCGATACCAGTGACTTCCGATAAGAACTGAAAGAAGGCCTTTTTTCGCTCGGAATCGATGCCCCAATTCACGGGTGGAGATTGATAGCCATCGAGCATGGTCTCGCCTTTTCGTCGACAGTCAAACCAACCCCAAGAGACGTGTTCCGAAATCGCCGATACGAAGTTGTTCGTTGGTTTGTCGAAATCCTCATGGTCATCTTCATTGAAGAGAATGGGCATTTCTTTATATCCAGGAACTGCGCGGCTTTGCACAATCCATTCCTTGCAAGGGAGGGTGAGGCTCCTGCCGAACCATGGCGTTTTCAGTGCAAGGGAGGGTGAGGCTCCTGCCGAACCATTGCGTCGTAAACTCGGCAGGAGCCTCGCCCTCCCATTGATTTCCGATGGATTCTAAATTGCAAAGATGTTTAGAGGGGTGGCCTCGCCCTCCCATGGATTCGTATGTTCTTATTCCATGGAAACCCAAAGCGGGGCTATTTTCGCGGGGTCCAAACGGTTTGGCCTTTGCTCGGTTTGCGAAGTTGGATGACCCGGTTGTTGACCATGCTGCGGCCGTCGTTAAGCTCATACAGCAAGTAAACCTTCAAGCTTTGACTGTTGGGTTTCGCGTCCTGCCATGGCAAGCTCAAATGGAAGCCCTGTGAAGCCCCTATGGGTGTCAGCATCTCTTCTAACTCGTGCGGTTTAAATTCCCATCGAGCAATGCGGCCGTTGTTGTCAAGAATCGCAGAATCCTCAACAACGACGGTCAAGGTACCCAAAACATTGACCACTTGGCCGGCTGCATTCAAGGGAGTCACAACCAAATAGAGACCATCGTCGCCTGGAGTTTCGTCGAAATTATTGCCACGGCAAATCGTGGGATGGAATCCGATCTCAGCAACTTTGTTATCTACGATGTCTGTTCGATTTGGTTCTTCGGAGTCACTCTGGATCGTTTCGGTTGCAGAAGCCCTTTGAACCTTGCTTCCCTCTGGCATTTTTATCTTGTTGCGGTTGAGCAAACTCTGGGGATTGGCTTCTTGCAGGTTGCGAAGTGCTTTCGGCAGCAGCATCGGCGCATTGGTCGAAGGAGTGGTGTTGGGACTCGGAACATCGACGGGTGCAAGGTTGGGCGGTTGCACCGGGGACACCATTGGTTTGGACTGTTGAGCCGATCGGACGAGCGTGGATGGCATGCTAACCTCTTCCGTTAGATTTTCCGGCAATGCGAGAGCAGAGCTGTTCTGTCGGGAACGAAGGTTGTGCATGGCTTGAGGTTCACGTAGCTTCGCCCCCCCCGCAGGAGGTAATAAGGGCTCCGAGTCGATCGTAGGCAGTCCCGGTCCCTTGGGCGTGTCCGGAATTTGGTTTTCTTTAACCGCAGGAGGGGCGACCGGAGTTCGCATGACGGCGGGAGGTTTCTCAATGATTTCGATCGATGAAGAAGAATCCGGGATCAACACAGACGGCATCTCATACGGTTCCGACTTTCGCAAAGACTCGCCACTGGAGCGATTTGGCAAAAACTTTGTGTCTCCAACCTTGCGTTGAAGATCCTGGTTGGCTCTTCGGAGACTTTCGATTTCTCGCTCAAGTTGCTCGATTTCTTGGATATTGGATTGATCGGAGGCGTCGAACTCATAAATTCGATCCTCGAGCATCCGGATCTCGCTCGCCATTTTCTCGATATAAAGTTCCGTAAAGGCACGTTGCCGGCAACCGCTCGCCATGAATCCAACCAGCGCGCATGCGAGCACCCGAGAGGCTCGGATCGGCTTTTTTGTTGGTTTTTCGTTGGTTTGGCGAATAATCATGTTGAAAACGAGTGAGGTTGGCAAATCCGAACCGTTGGGAATTAAGAAAATTCCAACTTGGAGTCAAGATTGGTTGAGCGGGACTCGCAGACAGTTTTTGGATCGCCAAAGTGGCGTAAGCTTCCAGCTTGCGATAAACGTTACACAAAATAGCGAAAAACTTCCAAGAATTCCGCATGCGTCTCGAATCACTCTTTGTCCGTGCCCCTCATATCCGGTCGGTTTTCTCAGCTTCGCTGATTGCAGAGGGCAATCAGGCTGAAAAACGGCGCGATGAATGGGAGCGGCAGATCGGGTTTTCACTCGCATCTGTTACATCAACATCAGCCTTTTGGGGGAAATACCATGCTAAAGAAAGTTTTGTTAGGATCGGCAATTGTTTGTGGTGCAGGTGGATTGATGCTGGGCACCTCTGCCGTCAGTTATGTCCGAACAGGATATCACTCCCTTCGAGACACGATCAAAGAGCAGATACCACTCGATGTGGAAATCAAGCGTGCGCGCGATTTGATTTCGGATCTCAAGCCAGAAATCGCTGGCAATCTAAAAGTGATCGCACGGGAAGAAGTCGAAGTCGCTCGATTGCAACACGAAGTCCTCGCCAAGAAGGCTACCCTGGGCAAGTCCAAGCAAGCCATCCTGAAGCTCAAGGACGATGCTCAGAGCGGAGTGCGGTTCGTCACCTATGGTGGCAAGGATTTCGATATGGCACAAGTTAAAAAGGACTTGAACGATCGATTCAAGAGCTATCAAACACAGGAAGCCACCACCGACAAACTAGAAAAAATCCTGACGGCTCGCGAGAAGAATCTGGAAGGCGCTCGTCGCAAGTTAGACGAAATGCTGGCTGCCAAGCGACAACTGGAAGTGGAAGTTGAGAATTTGCAAGCGCGACTCACCATGGTCGAAGTCGCCAAGACCAGCAACCAATTCTCGGTCAACGATAGCCGTGTTAGCGCGGTTCGGCAGGTGGTATCCGATATCGGTACGCGAATCGATGTCGAAGAGCGAATGGCGGACACGTTCGAAACCTACGTTGGTATTCCTGTCTCCAGTGAAGACTCACCAACGGATTTGATCGAACAAATCACAGGCTATTTCGATAGCAGCAAGGCCGAAGTGGAATCGTTGGTGGATAACCGATAGTTTTCCATTGTTTGTCGGCTCCGTTTTACGCGTGTGGACTCTACAGGTCGCACCCGGCAGGGTGCGACCTGCTGTAGGTCACTCTTGCCCAGTGTGACTTTGCACTGTCGATACGGCTCATTTGTCCAAGAATTACAAACAACAGCGTCGCAACGAGAGGATGATAGTATGATGAGCCATCTCGCCAGCCCTGTTCCAATTCTTACACCTCCAATCCCTATGGTACAACCGAAAATCCTGTGGATCGATGGAGTCGGAAGCTATGCTATTTGCGATCAGATCGAAGTCGCTATCGGCCAAGCTTTTCCTGGGAATCAAGTCGACCTGGCCATTCGCGGCGACATCAGCCGTCGAGCCGCAGTCGTTCGGCGACATGGCGAGGATCATCTGATTCAACCGTTACAAACCGTTCGTATCAATGGTTCTGAAATCGATCGCGCCGTTGTCATACACGACGGCGATTTGATCTCGCTCGGAGCACGAGTCGAACTGCGTTATGTCCGACCAACCCAGTTGAGCGGAACAGCTCGATTAGAATTGACGGGCAACTCTCGGTGGCAGCCTCTCCTCTCGGCGGCATTGTTAATGGGAGAATCATGTGTATTAGGACCGGAATCCAACTGCCATGTCGTTTGTCCCGACTGGACTTCCAAGGTAGTGCTGTTTCGAAAGGGAACGCAATGGATGTGCCGAGTCAGCGACCAAGCCAATATTCAGATCGATAGCCGACCAGTGCGCGCCCCGTTTCCCTTGTTACGTGGCCAAAGAATCACGGGCGACGAAATTTCCATGACCCTCGAATAATGCTACCAAGATTTTTCGGTCAGTTGCGAATCTATTCCACAGTACAATAAAAGTCCAATTCCAGTTCGCCGTCGGCAGTAACACGCACGAGGCGAAAATGGCAACGGAGAATAAAAAATGTTTGCAATGCTTCGACGCCCAACCTTGAAACCACCCGCCAATGAATTTGTTGATGCTTTACAGCACCGCAATCATTCAACGGCAATTAAATCGTCAGTACCCATCGGTGTTTCGATGAAATTCCAATACGGCAGCGGTGATACTCCTCTCGAAGGCTACCAAATCAAGCGAGGCGTTGGTTCCGGCGGATTTGGCGAAGTCTATTTCGCCGAAAGCGATTCAGGCAAAGAAGTTGCCCTGAAACGCATTCAAAAGAATCTCGACGTCGAAGTCCGGGGGGTTCGGCATTGCTTAAATCTCCGCCACCCAAACTTGGTCTCCATTTACGATATCAAGTTCGATAAGCTCGAACAGGGATGGATCGTGATGGAGTTCATTGATGGCGATTCCTTGCGAGACCGCATGAATCGATTTCCGCAAGGGATGACTTCCACGGAAACCATGCAATGGTTCGCTCAGTTATCAGCAGGTGTCGCATATCTACACGATCAAGGAATTGTGCACCGAGATCTCAAGCCCGCCAACGTCTTCATCGACGGCGGATTGATCAAGATCGGCGATTACGGATTGTCGAAGTACATTAGCGCATCGCGGCGCGGTGGCCAAACCGAAAGCGTTGGTACTTTCCACTACATGGCCCCGGAAATCGGAAAGGGGGAGTACGGCAAGGAAATCGATATCTATTCGCTCGGGATCATCTTGTATGAACTCCTGACCGGCAACGTGCCGTTTGACGGCGAGAGCAGCCAAGAGATCATTCTCAAGCATTTGACCGCCGATCCAGATCTTTCTCAAGTGCCACAACCGTTTGCCTATGTGATTCAAAAGGCGCTTGCAAAAAACCCTGCGTCGCGATTTCGGGATTGCCGAGACATGCTTCGTGCGCTCGGTTGGGAACTCGATGCAAGCGGTTTGGCCGTCAAGCGTCCGGAAGCTGCCAGCTTCGATTTGCCACCCGTTCTTCAACGTTTCCCAGCGGAGCCAGGGGTCAACAAAAAGGAGATTCCCATCGCGAAGCAGGCCGTTAGATTCGACGCCACGATTGCGGGGGTCAAGAAGCTACTCAATGCAAAACCTTGGCGATACCGAGTTGGCTACGCCGGTGATGCACAAATGGAAAACCTTTATCGCGAACCGGTCGCGCGTGCGGTTCAGAAGGCCATCGTTGAAGCGCAAACCTTTTATCGAGAACTACCTCCAGGTGCGCGTGCGATTGCGATCGTGATCATGGTCCTCGTGCTCTTATCAAGTGCGGGTGTCATTGCACCTTTGCTGTTTGCGCTTTTCGGCTGCTACGCCTGTTATTATTTCGTCTGGTACGCGATGGGCGGAGCGAACGTGCCCTACACTCCCTCGTCGCAGCCGAATTCTCCAAGGAACGTACGACCGCAACCGATGGGGTCCCCGCAAATCCAGCCTGCCACCGTTCACTTTCAAAACGAACGGCCTGTGGCTGCGAAGCCGGCTCTGAAACCAGCGCCGGTTCCTTACAAAGTCGCTCTAAGAAATTGGCAAGCAGAGCAGCGAAACAAATTGAATCAACGTGGCTTCTGGACCCGCAGTCATGAGACCACAAGGAGTTGGGCATTCTCCGGTATCGTAACGAGCGTGATCGCGATAGGTGCGGGCTTACTGACAGTGGCTCGCAATGTAGGGGACATCAATGCGATTCTAAGCGGAATCGCTTGGACTGGTATCATGTCGCTTTTAATGACCTGGACCATCCTATATCTCACAAGAAAATGGGAATCGCGTTCCGAGGACTCCGTTGTCCAACGATTTATCCAACTCTCAGCAGGCTTGGCCCTTGGCGTCGCGAGTTTTTCAATCAGCGAATTCTTGATGGTTCCGTGGGCCGAGATCGCTTCGCAGCCATTTGTCGGAATCGTGAATGACGGAACGGTCTTGAGCGTAAGCTGGCAAGGATTTTACGACGAAAACTCAATGCCATTGTTGGCCGGTCACATGGCGTACTTCGGTGCACTGATGTGGATTGTTCGCTGGTGGCGGCAATCCGACATTCTTCGCAAAAGTCGGTTTAGCGCCTGGGCAATCGTTTGGAGCGTCGCCATGGCGGGGCTTGTCCAAGGGTTGTTTTTCTTCCCAGGGCCTTGGTGCTTTGTGTTGGCTGGCTTGACTTCCATTACCCTGCAAATGGCGTCACCATGGATCGATCCTCTTACTGGCGAATGAATGGAAAAACAAAGGGGAGAGCGAGGTCAGCCCTCTAAACATCTTTCCCATGTCGAACCATCGGAAATCCATGGGAGGGCGAGGCTCCTGCCGAGCCAGAGACGCAATGGTTCGGCAGGAGCCTCACCCTCCCTAGAGAACTAAAAGCTTAAACCTAAAACCTTAAACCTAAAATCATGCTCTCCATCTCAATCTACTTTTGTGGCTACGTTCTCGCGATTTGCTTTCAACAACCCGCTGATTCGACGCAAGCCGAGATACTTTCGAGCGACGCGCTTGAGTCCGTAGCGGGAGCTGCGGACTTGGGCGAGAGTCCGAATTTTCCAGAACTAAAATCCAAGAAAGTCCTCAACGACGAGACGCCGGAATGGATCAAGAAGGGTATTGTACTCGGAGAGGATCATAGCTTGGCCATAAGCAGCTCCCTGCTGCCTGATCTTGAGCAATGCCAAGAAGATCTCAAAGCCAGCATGATGCGCGATGTGCACGCCTACTTGAATAAGCATGTGCTCGAAAATGTTTCGGCCTCGGTGTTGCCTCAATTGACTCAAGAGTATGTTGAAAAATACTGGGTCAAACCGTCTCAGACCTTCGACAACGTTCAAGATCGTCCATCAGGCACCTATCATCAATTGTGGGTTGGACTTCACATCTCCGCCGACCAGTTGAAGAAAGTCCGGGAGTGGGAACGGCAAAGCGTTCGCGCTAGCAGGACCAAGCAAGTGGGGGTTCTAGGTGGTGCAGGCGTTGCCGTAATAACCCTACTTTCTGGCTTGGTTGGGGTTTTGGCCCGCCGTGAAAAGGCTAAACTCAAAGGATGAGCGAAGAAGTCCCGTTGAAGCTAAATCATACGGAAAAATTATTGGTGGACAGTATCCGTGGTGGCGACACGAATGCATGGCAGCAGCTTATAGATCGGTATGAAGGCCGATTGTTGGCTTTCGTCGGTTCTCGATTAGTGGATCGTTCGCATGCAGAGGATATCGTTCAGGATACTTTTATCGGATTCTTGAACAGTTTACCCAATTTCGACAGCCAACGCCCATTAGAGAGTTATCTGTTCTCGATTGCGGCCTACAAACTGACAGACCATTTGCGTCGCGAAGGGCGCCGACACACTCTTGCCTTCCACACAGGCGAAGACTCTAGTGACGGAGCCCAACAGGTTCCAGCTCTCTTTCGCGCCGTCAGCAGTATGGCGTGTTCCGTCGAACGTCGCGACACCGAGGAGATCGCGTTGGTGAACGCGATGAAAGAGCAAATCGAAAAATGGCAATCCAAGTCAGACTGGCAAAAGCTCAAGTGCATTGAGCTGCTATTCGTTTCTGGTTGTAGCAATAAGGAGACGGCGGAACGACTTGGAATTACCGAGCAGCAGGTCGCAAATTACAAATCGGATTTTGTGTTGCGAACCAAGACGCTGATAAACCGCTTGGCAAATCGCAATTCGTTTCCTGAGCTTGAGTAGTCAGGACTAATGGCCGGCGGGGTGAACCTTGTAGGTCGCTTCTTCGGTGGCTGGGGAGTGCGCAATCCACTGTGGAAGCCTTGAGCCAGCGATCATCCCGATCATGCTGGCGATCAAGCCTGCGAGCTGGCTAGGAAACTCGCTCGCCCATGATGGAATCATCGTCACCAAAAGCCATACGCCAACTCCCAACGCGATACTTGCAATCGCCCCTTGGGTGGTTGAAGCCCGCCAATACACACCAAAAGCCAAGGGAACAAAGGCACCCACCAGCGTAATTTGGTAGGCGGCCGAAACCATGTCATAAATGGGCGTTCCATTCGACAGGATGGAATACGTCAGGACGGCAAATGCAAAGACAAAGATGGAGATGCGCATGGCTTTCAATAAATGCCGATCGTCGAGAGTCGGCCACAAGTGTCGTAAAATGTTCTCCACAAAGCTTGTCGACGGTGCCAGTAATGTCGCAGACGACGTCGACTTGATGGCGGACACCAAAGCTCCAAAGAACAGCACTTGGGCGAAAAACGGCATGTGGTTTAAGATCAAGGTTGGCAACACGCGTTGCGGATCGTCTTTTAATAGTTCCTTCGACTCCGCCGGCATAATGATCAATGAGGCGACAACGACAAACATTGGAACAAAGGCGAAGGCCAAATACGACAAACCTCCGATCACGGCTCCGTTCCTCGCCGTTTTGGCATCTTTTGCCGACATGACCCGTTGGAATACATCCTGTTGAGGAATCGAGCCAAGCATCATTGTGATGGCTGCCCCCACAAAGAATAACCACTCCTTGACGGATAGTTCAGGCAGTACTTTAAACAACTCTTTTTCGCTTGCCAGGGCCAGCACTTTATCAGCGCCGCCCGCGAGGCTCGATGAGATCCATGCAATGTAAGACAAACCGATGACCAAAACGATCATTTGGACGAAGTCGGTGTAAACGACGGCAAGCATTCCGCCCATGATCACGTAGATCAACACCAAGACCGTTCCGATCACCATTCCGACCTCTGAGCTGATCTCCCCCCCAGAGAGGATCGTAAAGACAAGACCGAGGGCCGTGATTTGTGCAGCGACCCAGCCGAGGTAGCTCAAGATAATAAGGGTAGAACACAGAATTTCCACCACGATGCCATAGCGGTTGCGAAAGTAATCGCCGATCGTAAGCAAATTCATCTTGTAGAGCTTCTGTGCAAAAAAGAGCCCTACAAAAACCAAGCACATCGATGCACCGAAAGGGTCTTCGATGATTTCCCGCATACTCCCGTTGACAAATTTGGCGGGGATTCCCAAAACCGTCTCGGCGCCGAACCACGTTGCGAAACTGGTGGTAACCACCATGATCAAGGGAAGTCGATGGCCGGCAACCGCAAAATCAGAAGTGTTCTTTATCTTAGATCCGGCCCATGCGCCAATCGCCAAGGTGCCTAGCAAATATAGAATGACGAGGATCAGGAGAGCGGTGTTCATTGCGACGTTGTTCTGGTTGGGGATCCGATTTGGTTTGAGAGGATGTGAATTTCGGTAGATTTCAGCCTGCTTACCTCGGGCGAAAACCTTTTTGATATTGCTCCCTTCGCCCCTTTTTAAGAGGCTGCTGATTTAATCCGCACTCATCCCAACCCGATGCGCGAGCGGAGGATGGTCTGCCCCTCGCTGACCGGGCTGTTGATTGAATGGTACGACGGACTTCCTAGTCCGTCGAATTCCCCATTGACGGACTTTTGCCTGCAGCAAATCCACTAAGTCAGCAATCTTTTTTAAGGGGAGAGGGTCTGTAGTTTAGGGGTTTTGCACTGCTATATCAAGCGGTCCAAACACGGGTCTCAAAGTTGCAGGAGAGGGCCTGTAGTTGAGGGGTTTTGCACGGCTACCCCGTCACCCCGCCCCCCTCCCCGAAACGGGGCGAGGGGACGGACTCAAACCAAGAGGATGACTTCGTCAGTTTCGTTCGCTTAAGAACGAAAGGGGGATGATCGAACTGTCCTTGTCGCGGCAATCCATTTCCAAGAACTCGGGGAACGGCGTATCGCTTCCAAGGATCTGAATGCTCACCTTGGAAGATTCCTCCAACTCGATAATTTCACGACGTTTGCGGTTATTGAGATACGACGCAACGTTTTCGTTCACCTTGACGATAACTTTGGCGGCGTTCGGCATTTGGCATGCCATCATCAGCAATCGCGTCACTTCGATGGACATACTCTCCGCGGTCTTAACTAAACTTCGACCTCGGCAGCACGGGCAATCTTCGTACACACTTCGTTTGAAGCTCGGTCGAATCCTTTGACGCGTCATTTCGATGAGACCGAAGGGGCTTGTGCGAAGGATCTTGGTGCGGGCTTTATCGCGAAGCATAGCATCGCGCAAGGTCTTTTCCACTTTGCGTCGGTGCGATTCTTTTCGCATATCGATAAAATCGTTCACGATGACTCCACCGAGATCCCGCAACCGAAGCTGCCGAGCAATTTCTTTTGCTGCCGACATATTGAGGTGGAATGCATTCTCTTCTGCATTCTCGTCGCCGCCTCGGAAATTACCGCTGTTGACGTCGATCGCGACCAACGCTTCCGTTTGATCGATAACGATCGAGCCGCCACCTTTGAGCGGTACAATGCGTTGGTGAATGCGATTGATCTCTTGTTCTAATTTATACCGGTAGAACAGTGGCTCGCGTCCATCGTACATTTCAAGTCGGTCCGCGACTCGCGGCATCACGAGTTCAACAAACTCTTTTGCTCGTTGGTAGGCTTCGGGATGATCGATGACGACCGAATCAATATCTTCGGTGAACGTATCGCGAATCGTTCGAATCAGGATATCGCTTTCTTCGTAAACGTCGCAAGGAGCAGGTGCCGTCTTGATGCGTTTGACAATTACCTTCCACAATCGAAGCAAGTAGGCCACGTCGCGAGACAGCTCATTGCGGGTTCGCTCGGAGCCAGCCGTTCGCACGATGAACCCGACACCTTTTGGCAAGCGTAGGTCGAGCATCATCGATCGCAGCTTCCGACGCAAGTCTTCGTCTTCGATTTTACGACTGACACCGACGCGACCCAAGGCGGGCATCAAGACCAAGTAGCGACCTGGAATGCTGATGTAGGTAGAAAGCGTTGGCCCCTTGGTGCCGATTCCTTCTTTGATAACCTGCACCAGGACTTCATCGCCACGACGGAAGATCTCTTGAATGGGCGGCTTGAAACGCGGTCGACCGCTTCTCAGTTTGTTATTGCGACGGCGTGGGCCATTTCGCCCATTTCCGCGCGGAGATTTTTCGCCGTCGTCATCCCCGTCTTCGTCGTCAGAAATCTCGTCTGGTTCCTCGTCGCCACTGTCGTCGTCAACGCCGGGGTACGATCCATCCATGATTTCGTCTGGATCGTAGCCTGCTTGGCGAAAGTACTGAGCTTCGATGTCACTTATGTGGAGGAAGCCGTTTCTACCGACGCCAAAGTCGACGAACGCAGCTTGGATGCTTGGCTCGATGTTAACGATCTTGCCTTTATAAATATTGCCAACCCAATTGTTTTGGCTTGTGCGTTCGGTGTACAGTTCTTCCAAAACTCCGTCTTCCAATAAGGCGATTCGGCATTCTTCGGTTTGGGAGACATTGATGAGCATTTCCTTCTTCATCGGTACTGTTGGTTCCTTTCGGTTGTCATCATCTTGTTTTGGCCTCGGTCGAACAGTTTGAACGAACTGTGCTAGCGGGCAAAATTTTGTGGATGGTGAATATGTTTTTGTGTTTATGCTTGCAATACGATTTCGGGCACGAGCCCTGCTAATTGATTCATCAAGAATGCGTCGACTTCGCGAGCCGTCGAAAGACGTAGCGCTCGCCATGCCATTGCTTCGCATTGGCCGATGGTGACCGAGCGAATCGCTTTCTTGAGGATTGGAATTGCGGCTGGGGCTAAGCTCAGCGTTCGAATTCCCATTCCGACCAGCAGCAGCGCGTAAGCGGGATTATTGCTCATCTCGCCGCAGACGCTGGTCGATTTCTTTTTCTCCGCGGCGATCAGATGAGTTCTTTGGATCAACCGAAGAACTGCCGGATCGCACGCTTGGTAGAGATCAGCCACGGATTCGTTGCTGCGATCTACGGCAAGCGTATATTGAGTCAAGTCATTTGTGCCAATACTAACAAAATCGATTTCATCAATGAAACGATCCAGCATCAGAACCACCGCAGGAACCTCGACCATCATCCCGACTTGAACGGCGCATTGAATGTGCTTGCCTTCGGCTGCAAGATCTTCCGACACCGAGCGGAGCAGGAAGCGGGCGCTTCTCAGTTCATCGAGCGTCGTGATCATAGGAAACATCACACGCACATCCCCCAGGCAAGCCGCGCGCAGAATGGCGCGGACTTGAATGCGGAAAAGCGGTGGGTTACGAAGACTCAAACGAATGCTGCGCAGACCGAGAAATGGATTATTTTCCGGCTCTGCCAACATTGTCATACCCATTTTGTCCGCACCTAAGTCGAGTGTGCGAATGACAACTGGGCGATTCTGCATATCGCGCACAACTTGCGCATATGCTTGATAGTGTTCCTCTTCTGTGGGCTCTTGATCGCGCCCCAAATAGAGAAACTCTGTTCGATAGAGACCAACCCCGTCGGCTCCGCGAGCCACGCACGAAGCGGCTTCGTGTGGGAACTCGAGATTGGCCATCAACTCGATGCGAACACCGTCGCTAGTGCACGCTGGTAAGTCTCGAATCTCTTGCAACTGGGTTGCGATCGACTGACGAAATAAACGTCGCTCTCTGTAACGATCGCGAGTCGCGTCGTCGGGTGAAACAATAATTCGACCCAAGTGGCCATCGATAATCACTTCGTCGCCACTGCGGATTTGATGTAAGAAATTCCCAACACCGACCACGGCCGGAATTTCCATCCCTCGGGCTACGATGGCGGTGTGACCGCCGGAGCCACCTGCCTCGGTACATATTCCGAGGACTTTCTCCGGGTCAAAACCGGCGGTTTCACCAGGAGTCAACTCATGGCTGACAATGATCGCTTCATGAGGTATTGTTTTGAGCGTCTCCATCGGTTGGCCAGTCAAAACCTCGAGCAGAGATCGTTCTACATCGCGTATGTCGGCGGCTCGTTCGGAGAGAAAGGAGCTGCTCGCCTTGCGAAAAGCTGCCGCGTATTTCGTAAAGACTTCGCTGACCGCGTATTCCGCGGAATAGGCCCTCTTTCGAATGAGGCTTTCCAGTTCCGATTGCAATTGTGGATCGCTGAGGACTTGCAGTTGGGCAGAAAAGATATCGCCGATTCGTTCGCCGAGTTTATCTGCGGTGGACTGGCGATTGGCTTCGAGTTTGAGACTCGCCTGCCTTACTGCATCTACAAACCGCTGCCACTCGCGTTCGTCTTCACCGACGGCGACCAAGCAACGAGTTATGCGGTAGCCCTCGCGATCAAACACGAGTGCTCGTCCAATCGCGACACCCGGCGATACCGCGATGCCTTGCAATTCCAGCATGCTGAAATGATCTATCTGGTTTGGTAAACGCGTCGCCGCGTCCGTGTCAAAATCGTTTGGTTCGATAAATACCTAGTTCGAAAATCTCCGAGACTCTCGAACCCATTGCTATGTTGCTGGTTCGCCATTTTCTTCGTCGAACTGCTGGCTGAACATCAAGCTAATTACACGAATCGCTTCATCTGCATCGGGACCCTGAGCTCTCAAAATCAACTCGCAATCCTGAGGAGCGCCTAGCGTGAGTAGACTCAATATGCTTCGGCAGTCGGCAATTTGGCCGGCGCGTTCAAGTTCAATTTGACATTGAAAACCAGTCGCTACTTGCACAAGCCTGTGAGCAGGCCTCATGTGCAAACCTTCTGGATTTCGAACGATCACATTGCAGTGTTGGATTGCCGCTGTCATAGGGTTCTCTATGCGCCAAATTGGTTTCCGTCAGCTTCTTCCAACAACTGCACAATATCGTCGGGCGTTGTCGATTGACGCAAGAACCTGCAAAAAGTGTCGTCTCGCAGTTGCCGCGAAATGTTTTCGAGCGCTCGCAAGTGATCGCCAGGACGATCGGGCGGAGACACCAACAAAAAGAATAAGGATGCAACCTGCCCATCGAGCGATTCGAAATCCAAGCCGGTTTGGCTAACGCCAACGGTTCCAATCAGCTTTCCGACGCTTGCGTGCTTGGTATGAGGAACAGCGACACCACGCCCGATGCCGGTACTTCCCAATTCTTCACGCTTCATGATCGCTTTGATGATGTCTTCTTGGTCTGCAGCGTTGATTTCGCCAGCTTCCACCAACGCGTGAACCAATTCCGCGATCACGCCCTCTTTGGTCGTCGCAGAGAGTTCCGCTCGAATGGCTTTCGGGGATATAAAAACAGAAAACTTCATTACTTAAGGACCCTTGCAACGAACCAGCGATTCCTGTCCGGTTCATGGTTGAACCGAACAGCGGAGATCGAATGATGAAATGAATGAGACTTGGAAACAGGGATATTTAAGGCCTAAACTTCATCGCCCCCGGCATGTTTGATGCCGATGGCCTTGTGTTCGGTGACCTTTTCTTTGTGCTTGCGAATCTGTTGCTCCACTTTGCCGATGCACAAGTCGAGCGAAGCGAGGATGGAACTCGACTGGGCGGTCGCCACAAAATCGTGCACGTGTTCCGCAGAAACGTTGATTTCAACCGTGGGTTTATCGAGGTGCTCAAGATCCACCGTGACTTCAATCGCGTTAATTCGATCGAACAACCGCCGCACCTTTTCAACCTTTTCGACGATAATTGCCTGGTCTTCCTGTTTGAGGTGGCCATGACGGGCGGATACGTTGGTTTGCACGGATTGTCTCCATTCGGAGGGGAATGTTAAAAAAGAAGCTGCCTACGACATAAAAAACTCTCTCGGTTTTGCGGTAGAGGAGTCGTCATGCCTCGGGGAATTGTAACTCTTTCCTGGAAAGCCCACAAATCCCCGCATGCTCCCTTCGACCAGTTGTGGGCAAGATTGCAGTTAAACCTTTGCTTATTTTGCCAATTGCAGGAGCGTTCGAACACGCCAGGGATTTCTTTGACGGTAGAAGCTCGGACTGATTTCGACTAGAATCTGGTGGGCTGTAGCGGCTAACGTTCACCCAATCGCAAGCACTTTCGGTACAAACAAGTGCACTTTGGCGCGGAGCGTTAGTTTAAAATCCATCCGCTCTCGGCTTTGATGGGGAGAGATTGGCTCATTCCGAACCTGGCTTTCGTTCGGCAAACGCCACTCCCTCCTGTCACCAACAATCGCACCGCAGGGCGCAAAGAATGCTCCGCATGCCCCCCCTACCCTTTCCTCCTTTAAAGAATCCACCAAAAATGAAACAACTCCCCACCAATCGACGTGACTTTATCAGCACTACCGTTTCGGCTGGCGTTTCGGCTGGCGTCGCGGCCGGACTCGCTCAAGGCGGTTTCTTTTCAGCTCCAACCTACGCCAACGAAAACAAGAAACTGGGATTTGCTTTGGTCGGATTGGGAGGACTTGCGACCAATCAGATCGCTCCAGGACTGTTGGCTTCATCCCACTGCAAGCTAACCGCGATCGTGACAGGCACCCCCGAAAAAGAAAAGAAGTGGGCTGATAAGTACGGGATCGGTCGCGATCACATCTACAATTACGAGAGTTTTGATAAGATCGCATCGGACGATTCGGTCGATGTAATCTACATTGTCCTGCCCAATAGCATGCACGCCGAATACACGATCCGAGCGGCCAAAGCCGGTAAGCACGTCCTGTGCGAAAAACCCATGGCCAACACCGCCGCCGATTGCCGCGACATGATCGCAGCCTGCAAGGCCGCCGATCGAAAACTCGCTGTCGGATATCGCTGCCAATATGAACCCCATCATCTGAAAAGCATGGAATTAGCGCACAAAAAGGAACTTGGTGCTATCAAGATGATCGAGGCTGGTTTTGCCTTTAAGATCGGTGATCCAACGCAATGGCGATTGAAAAAGAAACTCGCCGGTGGTGGTGCAATGATGGATGTGGGTATCTATGCACTGCAAGCGTGTCGTTGCTTGCTCCGCGAAGAACCCACCATGATTACGGCACAGGAAACCAAAACCGATGCTGCTAAGTTTGCCGAGGTTGACGAATCCATCACATGGCTTATGAAGTTTCCATCGGGTGCGCTGGCCTATTGCAGCACCAGCTACAACTTCAACGGACTCAATCGATTCAACGCGTTCTCGGAAAACGGTTTCATCCGTATGGACCCTGCCTACAGCTATACAGGCAACCGGATGGAAACCTCCAAGGGCAAAGTCGAACTACCGCAACAAGATCAATTCGCAACCGAAATGGATGAGTTTGCGAAGTGCATTTTAGAGAACAAGCCGTCGAAGGTTGCCGGCGAAGAAGGGCTCAAAGATTTATTGGCCATAGAAGCCATCTACAAGTCCATCGAAACACGCACCACAGTGACTGTCCAAACTTAGTAATCCGTTCCACTTGAAACCATTTCCATACTCAATGACTAGACGCAAGCCCATTGCTGCCGTCGATGGACCGATGGAACCAAAAGAGACCGAAATATTGCGGATGAGTCCTGATCAGGCCATCCGCAATGACTCGGATACGGAAGTTCAACTATTTCCTACCTTCGGCTATCCGATTGCCAACGATGCGGTTTGGCGCATTCAAATCCAAGGCCGGATCTCACAGTCCGCTCCGGCTAGTTTTGGAAAACGCCTGATGTTGCGTGGCTTAATTCGCGCCCTGCATCTTCCAAATGAAGTGGCCAACGGGGAATTGTTTCAAGAACGCATCCGAGGTTTCTTAGCAGCCCCCATCGCCGGTGCACGCGTGCAGGTGGAACTTGCGGGGCAGCACTATGTTTTGCGCCGCAAGTCCAAAAATAGTGGTCTGTTCAATTGCAAACTTGACCTTACCGCAAAGCAACTCCAAGGATTCCGAACCTATGGCTTGCTACCAAGCAAGGATAGCAAAGAGAAAGAGTCCGAATTCTTGCAACGCTGGGATGATGGTCTAGGGCAAACAAGCAGTCCTGTCTTTTTGGCCGAACGGACCGGAGTCAGCGTTATCACCGACATCGACGACACCATCAAGCACACGGAAGTCAACAGTCGACGTCGGATGCTGCAACGAACCTTTGCCGAACCCTTTGCGTCGATTGACGGCATGGCAAATACCTACCAGATGTGGGCCAAGCAAGGCGCCTTGTTTCACTATGTGAGCAGCAGCCCATGGCAGATTTACGACGCAGTCAATCAATTCCTGATCGACGAACGCTTCCCGTTGGGCAGTATGCATCTGAAATGGTTTCGATTGCGAGACGAGATCTTCAAACGATGGCAAATCCTTCGACGCAAAAGCAAGGGAGGCGTCATCCGCAGTCTGATTCGCAGGCTACCCGAGCGGTCGTTCGTGTTGGTTGGTGACAGCGGCGAAAGAGATCCAGAAATTTACGCCAAGCTCGCATCGAAGTATCCGTCACAAGTCGTTCGCATATGCATACGCCAAATCGATGCAAACCCGCTCGATACCGCACGCTTGAACGAGATCTATCGACGCTATGGAATGACCGTACCCATTCAAGTCTTTACGACCGCCAAGCAATTGGGGGAATTGAAATCCTACTAAGCGAGGTGCCGACAGCAATCCCTCGCTCACCGGCTTGTTGATTTCATGGTACGACGGACTTCCGAGTCCGTCGAATTCTCCATTGACGGACTTGGAAGTCCGTCGTCCTGCCCTTACCCAGTAACGATTATTTGCTCCCCAGTCTAGCAATAGTTGATATGATTTGATGTGATTTAAAAAAGGAATCAACGGCTGTGCATACGAAGGATAATCGTGGGGTTATGAAGTGATCAAAGTTTTACCAGTTTTTGTTTTTACGCATGCAGCTTTCGCGATGCTGGTGCTGACGAACAGTTGGGCGGCAGAGCAAATCACAAGTTGGAACTTTCGAGAAGGCTCTCAGGGCTGGATCGGCAATGCGATGGTGACGGAATCGCAATATGGCGACAACGGCTGGGCGATGAAAGTCGTGTCGCCCGATCCATTCCTAACCAGCCCCAGGATTGATTCGCCGACGGACGGCTACCTGCAAGTCACTTTGCGCATGCGATCATCGGGTGGAGCGAACGCTCAGTTGTATTTCGGCAAGCGATTCACGGAGAACGATAGTCGCAGTTTCGCGATCAAGAACGATGGGAAATGGCATGACTATCGAGTCATCCTGCCAGCTCTGGGCAAGGCTGCGCGGCTGCGACTAGACCCGAGCATGAGCGATGGAACCATTGCGATTGATTGGATGCGAGTGGAATCCATCAGCGATTTGCCAAGTGAACCATGGGCGCGCCCGGATGAACTCCAGGGCAAACGGGCTATCGGCGGAGGGCTCTATACGGTTTATGGCGAAGAGACCGCGATCACACCGCGATATTTGGCTCAACATCCGGAATTTTGTGAAAACTATCCTTTCGATGGCATCGTGTTGCCGGCACTGCTTGCGCCCGAGTGGGTTGCGAGTCTGGGATTGACCAAACTTGGGAAACCACTGCGTCCAACATGGCTGCATGAACTCATCTGGACGAAAATAGCAATTCCCGACGCGGCCGTAGCACAAACAATTGCGGACTTGAATTCGATGCAGCGAGGGAGTTTGTCGGACAACTTCATGATTTATGGGATGGTCGACGGCGCACGAGGCTTGCACACACCAGATCTCACCAACGACGAGGATTGGGCCATCCTCCAACGCAATGCCGAGTTGGCCGCACGCATTTGTCGCAAGGGTCAGTTGAAAGGTATGTGGCTGGATACTGAGCAGTACGGCCATTATCGTTGGCGAACGGAGTCAGGTTCGCCGGAGTTCGATCCCAACAAACCGCAAAATCTCCACTTCCCGTTGGGAAAAGATACGCCCGAATTGCTCCGAAGACGTGGTACGCAATGGATCAAGGCGGTTCAAGCCGAATTTCCGGAAGTGAAAATCATGACGACGTTCGCCTGGTCCCCCGATGGCGGCGCATATGGTCCGCTGACTGGCGTTATCCCGTTTCTTGACGGGGTGCTCGAAGGAATCAACGCTCCAGGCGAGATCATTCACGGTCACGAGAACACATTTTATTTTGGCCAAGCACCCGGCACGACTCACGCTTATGCAAATCCCAATGGATTCCCCGGCGATCGCCAGCGTTACGAATTGGCGCGAAACGAAATCCGCAGTTGGCGTGCGCTGAGCAGTAATCCGGAAAAGTACGATGCGTTTGTCCGTGTGGGGATGGCTGCCTGGGTTGAGGACCATCCATGGAATACTCCCCCTGGTTGGCCGGATGGCAGCAAAGCGTCGCTTTGGTCCAATCTGCCACTGGCGCTCGCCTACAGCGATCAATACGTTTGGGTTTGGTCCGAACACACCAAGTATGGTCAACCCGATAAACAGGACCTCAACCCTTTCTTGGCTTCGATCAACAATCGCACAATCAACAGCGGAAATGAAGCGGCTAGAGACGTAAACGAAGAGTTTGAGACGGACCCATTGCGGCGCGGCTGGTCATTCGATTTCGATATGCTGCGAATCAGCGCAAAGCTGGATCCAAAACATGAAGTCGCATTGATGAGCAGCCTAACGCTACCCTACCGTTGGGACGCCTCAACCCATTCTCTATTAATCCAGGATGCCAATCGTACCCAGCAAAATGGAATCGGCCAACGACGCCGCTATGTACGAGCCATCGAAGATCTGTCTGAGTCGAACTCCTTCCTATTGTCCATCGATTTTGTTGTCGACAAGTTCGGTGCGAGCGAGGCGAATCCGATCGCCATCGGACTGTTTAACAGTCTGTCCAGCGTCGAAGAGCAGTCGCTGATCCTGAAACTCAGCAATCCCGCGAATCCACACGTTGCGATCGTGTGCGGCAGCTCGGGAGTGACGATTCCGCTTCGCATTGCAGAACCCTTGCAGACCGAAAAGGCGTATCGTGTGAGCGTGACCTTCGATGCTTCCACTCGTGTTATCCGAGCGAGAATCGTTGCCTCGTCAGCGACCGATGAGTTCTCTGCGGTATCTGCGGTATCTGCGAATCCCTGGAGCGAAACGACACTCCCAGCCATGTTCCCGGAGCTGATCATGAATGAAATGGGTGCTGCGCAAACGGAATCAACAACCGGGGCCGCAGCAGCCGACCCAGCCTCGCAGGTTCGTATCCAAGCGATTCGACTCAAACGCGAATAGCAAACGCGACGAGACTGTGAATGGACGATCGTCGCCTTTCGCTCCCGCGAAAGGTCGCGTCCCCCGCCGATTAGTTTGAGCAGTTGGCCAACATGCATGTCGTGCTACACCATGCCGTCGCCGTATTCATCCTGTGATGAATTCTTTGGCTGCAGCCATCGATTCATCATCGATCGTCTCCCTACGTTTTTTGGTGAGTGGGCCAAGGTTTTCGATCGTTTGGCTCATCGCACGACAAGCATCGCTCCCGATGCGGGTTTCCCTTTTTAAAACGCAGTGTTTTTGGAGCATTCTCGCCCTTGCCTACGTGAGTCGCAACGGTCAGTTGAGTCGTTAGGAATAATTGAATGGGAAATCCAATTCAAGGACTCGGACTAACGGATCAATTTGCCCATCCCGACAAATTTTCCCGACCGTTGAATGACACAGCATTTCGAAAAATACAATTTGCTAGCAATTCAAACTTCGCTAAACGAATGAAGTAAGTTCATTTTGGAGGTCGAAATTTAGGTGTCCTACGATTCGATGTACGAGGTCTAACTATGTCAAGACAATTTATTTTTTATCGTTTTGTTGCATGCCTATTTGCATTGGTGCTACTCCCGACCGTCAGCCTCGGTCAAGAGATCGAAGGGGAGGCTGGGGAGTCAAAAGAAATCGAGACCGATCGGGATTCATTCACTCCATCGACCTCGACGGTCGAGCGAGGCCGGTGGATCCTTGAGTCCGCTTATTCCTTCGTTGACAACCGGAGAGTCTACGAAACGCACAGCTTTCCAGAGATCGTGCTTCGGCATGGCATCAACGAGATCATGGAATTGCGACTTGGTTGGAACTATGAAGTTGGAGGTGCTGGTAGTCCTATTTCGGGTAATCTTCCCAGCGCACAGCCTGAGGAGTCGAAACTTGAACGAGAGTCTCGAATGCTTTACGGAACGAAAATACTCGTAAGTGACCAGCGCGGCATGCTTCCTCAAAGTTCGTTCATCCTCCAAGGCCTAACGCCGACTTATGGCGAAGTGAATGCAACACAAATGTCGGCGACCTATGTTTTCGGTTGGACGCTTCGCAATAGTTGGGTATTGGACTTTGCAACGAAATATGGGACTGGGAGTCTCGAGGAAGACCATTTCAATACGTGGTCTCCATCGACTGTGATCAAAGTTCCCGTTGGAGAGCGCTGGAAGGTCCATGTTGAATACTTCGGCGTATTCACCGATGGGCGAGCGATAGAAACAACGCAACACTTTTTTAGCCCAGGGGCACACTATCTGATTAGCAAAAACTTTGAGATCGGCTCGCGGGTCGGTTGGGGCCTGAATGACCAGTCCCCCAATTCCTTCATCAACGTAGGATTCGGTTGGCAATACTGAGAACCGCAAAGGGACCAAGCCACAGGGACGTCATGGGCATTGCACGACGCCCTTTCCCACGTCGTCTCTTAATAAGCCGGTGGTTAGCTTCGCATGAAAGCGCAGGTTATCGATTACGTCACCGATTACTGCATCTCCGTCGTTTTCGCTCATCGATTTGTGAGTCCACATGGCAGCCACCCCCGCTGCGTGCGGCGTGGCCATGCTTGTGCCCGACAAAGGGCGCAACCCCCCGCCGGGCGCAGCGGACCAGATATCCACACCCGGAGCAGCGACATCTGCCTTGGTGTTGGAGAAAGAGGCTACTTTAAATGGTTTTGCAATGTTGTTCGATTGCTGTACTGCGGCCACGGAAAGAAAACCGTCCGCCGCTGCGGGCGGTGCTTTCGCAATCGTAAACCCCGAACTAACATCCCTGCGGC
This sequence comes from Pirellula staleyi DSM 6068, assembly GCA_945875845.1. Classification (GTDB taxonomy): domain Bacteria; phylum Planctomycetota; class Planctomycetia; order Pirellulales; family Pirellulaceae; genus JBKCUI01. The sequence goes on along the minus strand of CAMCMB010000045.1, from coordinate 32,986 downwards.
TTTCATTTCCGGTTGCGGCCACCACCAAAGCGCGGCGTCCCAGAAATTGGCCAGCTTCTATTAGAGCGGCCATTTTGTCGAATAATCGAGTGTTCTCGCGATAACCCTCCAGCGCCATTGAGGTTGCTACTTCGGCGGGTCTGCCCTCGCTTACAAGCGCCTTCTGGTAACCCGGGAAGTCCATCCCGAGAGACATGGAAATAATATGGGCGCCGTTCTGAATCGCCCAGACCATAGCGTCAGCAATGGCATCGGATGAGCCCCCTCCGTCTTGGCCAAGCACTTTGCCAATAAGTAGTCGCTTGACGCCGCGGGCAACGCCCATTCGTGTTCCAGAGACATCGCGACCACAAATTGTTCCAGCGCAATGAGTTCCGTGGCCATTTTGGTCGCCGTTTCCCTCGCCGGTGAAGTCTTTTTCGATGATCTCAACTCCCGCGAATGCAGGATGATCGCGATCGATGCCAGTGTCGAGGATAGCTACAGTGACCCCCGAACCATCAAATGCGGAACTTAGTGCACCAACAGCTTCCACGCCCCAACTAACCGCTGGCGCTGCTGCTGCGGTTGCCGTCGGAACATCCATGGGCGCGATCAACTTGATATCGAAACTTGGCGCTTCAATTGTAATGCCGGCACTGTTCCGCAGAGCCTCCAGTTTGTGTGATGCCGCGTCGAAGGTCGATACGCTGAGCGTTCCAACTGCCGTACTTTCCGAACCCGCCATAGCATTTGGGTCGCTCGATGCCCCGACATGTAGCGCAATAACTCGCCTTTTTTGATTTCGCATGACGTACTCCGAAAAACAGTGTAGTGTCAAAACTTATTCTCAAAACAATATGGTAGTGAAGGGCTTTTCCGAGTGCAATTGGCCACATTGGAAATGCAACGAAGCGGGTCGTTGACGGGAATGCTTCACAGGGCTGTGCACCGCACCGCCGAGGGGTGGTATTAACCGAACTTTGTTGGTGCGAGTATCAGAACTCGATGAGCGCCTTGAGTACCCCAGTTTCTGGTTTGGTAAACGACTCGAAGTCATTCAGGACGCCCTCAAAGGTCGTGCGATGCGTTATCCATGGCTCGGTCTTGATCACGCCTGCCTCGATCAGGCCGATAATACGTGTGAAGTCGTTGGGTAATGCATTGCGAGACGCCAACAAGTTTGCTTCGGGGCGATGCATTTGAGGATGCTTGAACGAGATCTCCTCCGTGGTGATACCGACATAGACCAACGTTCCGGTCGGCGCAAGATACTGGAATGCGCCCGACATCGAGTGTCTATTCCCTGTCGCGTCAATGATCACTGAGAACATGTCCCCCCCTGTGATTCGGTGCATCCTTTCAAATTCCGTCGCGTCCCCTTTGTTCAGAACGGCATTCTTGATCCCATAATTGGAAGCAACAAATTCCAGTCGCGTTGGGTTCATATCCATCACACTTACTTGTGCGCCCGACAAGCGGGTGAACTCCAACGTCGCGAGTCCGATGGGACCGGCGCCGATAATCAGTGCATGGTCATTCGGCCCGGCACCACCTCGGTCGTTAGCGTGACATCCTATGGCAAGCGTCTCGACCAGCGCTAACTGATCCATGGTCAAAACCGACGACGGATGAAGTTTGTTTGCTTGGATCAAGAACTGATCGCACAGTCCGCCATCCATCATCACGCCGATGACTTTGAGGTTCGAGCAGCAGTTACCCGAACCGCGCCGGCAAGCGTAGCAATGTCCACAATTGATGTAAGGCTCAACACTGCATCGATCTCCGACCGCAACATTGGTCACCCCTAGGCCGACTGCGAGTACTTCAACGCCCAGCTCATGCCCTGGGATTCTCGGAAAATCGAAAAAAGGGAATTTCCCTAAGTAGCAACTAATGTCCGTTCCGCAAACGCCCATACGGTGCGTTTTGACGAGCGCAAAGCCTTCGCCCGGCAGATCGGGACTGCTGATCTCGATGCGACGAAGTGTTTTCGGTTCGGAAATTTGAATTGCTCGCATTTCGACTGTGGTTCGATTCCGCTAATGATTTGTGAAGGAAGGCGATTGATAGAACTCGGGGGGGGGTGCTCTTGGATTGTACCACCAAAACGGGCATAATGCTTGGATCTTGAGTATGGATCGCTTTGAGGAGGTGAACGAGCATGGACGCGAAATGGCACGAACCCTTTGTCGACTTTGGCCACGACGCGTTGATGCCCCATCCGATGGCTACATTGGCTCGGATCGAGTCAACGCGGACGGACGAACTAAAGTCGCTCGTATCTCGTCATGCACCTAAAATGCCCGGCGTGTACGGCATGTTGGATGCGACTGGACGATTGATCTACGTCGGAAAATCCAAGCTGCTTCGAAATCGATTGCTCAGCTACTTCATGCCGAACAACGCCGACGAAAAGGCTGGCCGAATTGTCCAGTCGGCCGAAACCATCGTTTGGGAAAAACAACCCAGCGACTTCGCAGCGCTGTTGCGCGAACAAGCGTTGATCCGCCGCTTTCAACCTCGCTTAAACGTGGTTGGTATGCCCAAGCGTCAGCAGCAAGCGTATCTGTGCATGGGCAACTCGCCCGCCGAGCACTTTTATCTAAGCCGAGAGTTTGAGCCCAATGCCAAAGGCTGTCAGGGGCCGTTTTACGGAATGGGCAATCTCCATCGCGCGGTCGAGGTCTTAAATCGTTTGTATCTGTTGCGAGATTGCAGCCAGAAGACCCCCATGCTTTTCACTGATCAGCTGCAATTGTTCGATGTGGAAATGCGAGCTGGCTGTATGCGTCAAGAAATCGGCACTTGCATCGCACCTTGCCTTCGGACGTGCAGTCGTCAGCAGTATGCAGCACAGGTCGAAAAAGGACTTCAGTTTCTCAACGCGATGTCCACGGAGGTGCTGCTTCAAGTCGAGGGGTTGATGGTTCGGGCTGCGGCTGGCCGACACTACGAACATGCCGCGAGAATGCAAGAAGACTTGCGAATCCTAATGTGGCTTTGCAATCGACTCGCGCATTGGAAGCGTGCCCGAGAGAACTACTCGTTCGCATATGAGGTGCGGGGATGCGACGGGCGAGATATTTGGTATCTGATTCGAAAGGGTGGCGTTGAGACAGCGATTCCGATACCCAAGAACGCTGCCCAATGGCGTTCCATTCGCCCCGAACTTGCCCGATGGAGCCAAAGCACCAACTCGGTAGGCTCAGGTTACCTGCGGCATGAAGAAAGCATTGGACTTGTGACCAACTGGTTCCAAAAGAATCGGGACGAACTCATTCAAACAAGCGTGATTACCGAAATTCCATCGCGTTGGGGGGAAATGCAAAAGAGTTTGAAAAAGAGCCCAGCCGTTTCCGAGCCACGCGTGCCCGAGCCCGCCGTTGAACTCGCTACCGCCTAAACTGTGCAACATGTTGTTGCTATTGCACGCAGCCCACTGCCCCAACGACCTTGTCTCGTTGGACAGCAAGTTTGATCAGCTAACCCGAGCCACACGCTCCCATTCGTCGTAGGGCAGGCGACTAAGCATGTTGTTTCATGGATAGCCCTGGAGATCTACCGTTCAAACTGTGTTGTGATGTCCAGTTGCAATCGCACAGCATCGTCGAAACGCAACGCCAACTTTCCCGATCGCAAAAGCGACAAGAACTTCATCAACACGTCGATTTCATTCTCGGCCTCCGTTTTGCTGTGCCCTTTCTCAAGCATGTTAGAAGAGATCAATTGCTGGCGGTTGGATTCAAGTACTTGTCGCAACGAATCCACGTCGACGGAGGCAACCGTATTGTCTAACTCAGGAGCGGCGTTCGTGTTGACCAATGGGAGGCTGGCCATCTCTTTTGCAAAAGCCAATGTGCTGGAGACAAAGGCGAAATCGTCTTTGAAGGCCAGTGTCGGACTGAAATTGAACTGGATCGGCAAACCAGCGTCGTATTTTTTATCTCGATCGCGAAGGTAAGTCGCGGAGTAATACTGAACCCCTTCGATGGACTCGGCATCTAGGTCCAACTGCGGATTCCCTTCCATAGCTCCGACCACATTGAGGAAACCGATGAAGCTCTGAAACGTGCGCTTCAGCTCTTTCTTCATATCCGCATCACGAAGTTTCGCAACAAGTCCAAAGCTGGGTAGCTTTATCGCGGGAGTCGACCCAGGTGCATACGTTTGTTCCGAAGCCATCAACTGAACTTGCGGCTCGATTGCGCCGAGAATATCCGTACCAAAGTCCTTTCCTGAAAACAGAGTCGTCAAGGTGTTATCGGCTTGGGCCAACTGGTCGTTTACTTTTTCGTCGAACAGGTCTCCTGCTCGCTGCCACATTTCGGACAGGTCACGGTAGGCGCGGACGCTCGCCATCATCGCAAGTGAACTTGGGATATTGGGAGATGCCGGTGCAAAGCCCTTACTATTTGGGCCAACAAAAAACGTACGCGACTCTTGTGTCCATTCTTGATCGTATGGAACCTGCAATTGGATACTTATGTTATTCGGGGAGATTGCTATTGCGCCGCTTGTGAAACTCGTTTTTTGCAAAACCGCCAGCACTCCGCCGAGCAACAATTCTCCGGCGAAGTCTTTGCGATTGGAACCAAGGAGTTCCTTCGCAACTCCAGCCTCTCGGAGCGTATCCAGGTCGACAAAGCCGTTGGCGATACGAAGGGTATCCTGCGCAGACTCAGCGCTAAGAGATTGGGTAGCTTGCTGAAAGAGCGGGTTCGCATCAAGACGATCATTGGTCGCATCCAGTGAGCGATCGATGATATCTTTCGCGAATAGCGGTTTATTCGTTACGAGAAGTACGGCGCCAATGTTGGTGACAATTGTTTTTTGAAATTCGTAGCCGCGAAGCCCCCGGTAATCGGCTTCGCGAATCGGATCGGGTTGCTCTTTGCTTTTTGCGTCGGTGCGTGCCATCTTGACGAGTCGTTGCATGTAGTCATCAAGCCATTCGGCGCTTTCGGAATGGGCAAGTAACACGACACCTTGTGTCTCTTTATCGATAGCCATGCAAGCCCCGTGGGTCGTCAGTTTTTTGACGATGGATTCGAGTTTGTCACCGATAGCGAACTCGAAAAGTGCGAGTCCTGCACGGGCTTTGATGGCCTCAGGAGAACGCATCAGTGTTTTGAACGCGATGCTAGACCGCAAAGTCTTCGAAAAAGGGTGGTCGAGAATGGTCTCAAGCGATTCGACGTGCAAATACACGACGGTAGATTGAGGCAACCATTTTTCGAGATCTGTGTCCCCGGAAAACGCATTCTTGGCCGTTGCGTATATTACCACTGCAACGAATGCAAAAGCGATTCGAGAATATTGTCTGAACATGTGGTTAACCGATGAAGTTCAAGGATCAGCGAAGAAGTCACGATTATAACCGAAAGCAGACACAAACTGTGTTCCGCGTTGGTTGTGGGCAATTAGGCGACCGGCAGATTGCAGTATCCCCATCCGAAGCGTAAGCGGGTTGTTGTTTTAGTGAAGTCGTTATTGGGTAAGGGCGGTATGACGGACTTCCAAGTCCGTCAATGAGGAATTCGACGGACTTGGAAGTCCGTCGTACCATTAAAGCAACAAGCCGTTACGTATCGGGTTATGATTGGTAGTTTCATGCGACTGTTCGCCTCAAGAGGTAGATTTCGACCTGCCGATCCCATAAAATGGGCCAACTATGCGTTAGAACTAAATATGCGTTAGACTCGGTACGTTCCTCTAGGCAGATCTTGAACGAACCTGCTTTGTTTAACTCAGTTCACCTCGTTAAAGCGGAGATTGGATCGGATGAAGCGGCGATCTTTCATGCAACATGGCATCCTGTCATTGGGAAGCCTGTGTCTTCTAACGTCATTTAGCCTAATGTCATTTAGCGGCTGCGACAGTGCACCAAGCGTGCCGGGCGTTTCCACATCACCTCAAAGCAAGGTTGGCAATCTGCGAATCGCCGTTATTCCCAAAGGCACGAGCCACCAATTTTGGCAAACGGTACATGCAGGTGCCGAAGCTGCCGCAAAAGAGCTTGGCAATGTAGAGATCCTTTGGAAGGGCCCTGAAACCGAAGCGGATACCGCTGGCCAGATCTCGGTCGTTAAGAACTTTATCACGAATGGTGTCAACGGAATTTGTTTGGCACCAAATCACTCGCAAGCACTTGTCGACGTCGTCGCTGAGGCCGCCGCAGAAAAAATCCCAGTCGTCATCTACGACAGTGGTTTGGCCGCCGGTGCCCCAATCCTGAGTTATGTTGCCACCGATAATTATCGGGGCGGGATGCTTGCTGGCAAGCGGCTTGCCGAAGCGATGGGAAATCAAGGCGGCGCAATCTTATTGCGGTACAAAGAAGGCAGCGAGAGCACAGAGCAACGAGAAAAGGGTTTCTTGGATGCGATCGCGGCTGAACCGAAGATCAAGGTCTTGTCGTCGGATCAATATGCAGGCACAACCACCCAGGAGGCGCTCGCGAAAGCCACCCAACTTCTTAACAAGTATCGTGATGAAGTCACCGGGATTTTCTCAGTTTGCGAGCCAAATGCCAATGGGACGCTCGAAGCTCTTTTGCAAACGGGAATGGCTGGCAAAGTTAAATTCGTTGCCTTTGATCCAAGCGACAGTCTCATCCGAGGCATGGAGGAAGATAAAGTGGCCGGCATCTTGCTTCAAGATCCCTTCGAAATGGGACGCTCCTCCGTTTTAACGTTGGTCAAACACTTGCGAGGCGAAAAAGTGGAAACCATGATTAAGACCGGAGAATACGTCGCAACCGCAGAGAACCAGAAGATCGAACCGTTCGATCGATTGCTGCGTCCTGTCTTGTTCAAACAGTAACGCAGTCCATGATCAAACCGACGGCGCAGCCAATCTTATCCATGCACAAAATCGAGAAGCGATTCGGTGCAACACAAGCGTTGAAGGGTATCTCGCTCACCGCACAGGTGGGTGAGACATTGGCATTGATCGGTGAAAACGGTGCTGGCAAGAGCACGTTGATGAAGATTTTGAGCGGAGCTCATTCGCCCGATGCGGGCACGATGATGCTCGATGGGCAAGTCTTTCGGCCGCGTGGTCCGCACGACGCCCGGAAGCTGGGGATTGCCATGATCTATCAGGAGCTCAGTTTGGCTCCCGATCTTTCCGTCGAAGAAAACATTATGCTCGGCCAAGAGCGCAGTTATTTCGGTTTTATTCGAAAGTCGCAGCATCGACTCCGCGTTCGACACGTCCTTAGTCTCCTTGGCCACGCGGACCTGAATCCTGAGAGAAAGGTCGGCAGCCTTTCGATCGGAACTCAGCAGATCGTTGAGATCGCACGAGGTTTAGCCTCCGAGGCCAAGGTGATGGTGTTCGACGAGCCAACGAGTTCGCTTGCCGCACGCGATGTACAGGAGCTCTTTCGGTTGATCCGAAGGCTCCAGACACAAGGGCTAGCGATTGTCTACATCAGCCATTTCCTCGAGGAGATTCGCGAGATCGCTCATCGCTACGTTGTGCTTCGCGATGGCAAGTCGGCCGGAGACGGGCTGTTACCAGATATCTCGAATAGGCAAATTGTGTCGTTGATGGTGGGACGCAATGTCGACGAACTTTTTCCGAAAGTTCCGCATTCGATCGGAGAAACGGTGCTCGATGTAAGGGGACTATCGGGTGTTCGCATTCCTCGTTCCGTAAGCCTTCAGCTACGCTCGGGCGAGGTTATGGGACTCTTCGGCCTGATCGGCGCGGGTCGAACAGAAACGCTTCGGCATCTCATGGGGCTCGATCGACCAACTTCCGGTAGCGTCCTCATTCGTGGACGACTAGGGGGATCGACTCCGCAAGCCCGAATTCGCGATGGGATGGGCCTCGTTTCAGAAGATCGCAAAGGGGAAGGACTGTCTCAGTCGATGTCAATTGTGGACAATCTCACTCTAAGCGATTTGAAGCCTTATTCGAAATTGGGGCTGTTAAACCTCGCAAAGCGACGCAAGGAAGCCGATCGATGGTTGAAAAATCTCTCCATCAAAGCGCGGAGTCCGCAGCAATCCGTCAACCAGCTTTCGGGTGGCAATCAACAAAAAGTTGCCATCGCGCGAGTGCTGCACCAAGATGCGTCGATACTGCTTCTCGATGAGCCAACACGAGGAATTGATGTGGGTACCAAGGCGGAGATTTACCAATGGGTGGGTGAACTTGCGGCAAAAGGAAAATCTATCCTTTTTGTGAGTTCGTATCTTCCAGAATTGATGGCCGTCTGCGATACGATCGGCGTTATGGCCCGTGGTCGATTGCGAGAAGTTAGGCGAACACAGGATTGGACTCAGGCCGAGTTGCTCTCCGTTGCCGTCTCGACGGAGGAGGAATCGCAGTCCAAATGACGAACACAACCGATCCCAATTCGACTTCGTCAACACCGGTCAATGTTAGCCGCTTCGTGCGACTGCTGCGGTCGTTGGGGCCGCTCTTGGCGTTAGCCATTGTGGTGCTCGGCTTTGCGATCGCTGACAAAATGGTTGGGCAAGGGCGATTCAGCGAGATGCGCAACCTGCGAGTAGTGCTCGTACTGACCGCTCCCGTGGCCGTTGCGGCGCTCGGTATGACTTTAGTCATTATCGCCGGTGGGATCGATCTTTCGGCTGGAACGGCTGCCATGCTGTGTACGACCGTATTAGCGTGTTCGTTGAATCAAGGGCATTCCGTGAGCTTCGCCGTCCTCCTCACGCTGGGAGTCGGCGCAACATGCGGGCTGACCAATGGCCTCTTAATCGGCTTGCTACGCATACCACCATTCATCGTCACGCTCGGGACGATGACGATTTTTCTGGGAATTGCCAAGCGACTTGCTCAAGGGTCAACGGTCTTCGTGGAACGCGACCGCATTCCCGATTGGCTATCCAAACTGAGCTCAACGATGCCGCCAGATTGGATCGGATTCTATCCGAATATTGCAAACGGGGTTTGGCTTGCGATCCTAGTCGCCGGTTTGGTCGCGATCCTTTTGAATCAATCGGTTGTGGGGCGTCAGCTCTTTGCAATCGGTTCGAGCGAATCCACGGCAAGGCTATGCGGCGTGAATATCTTGGCAACGAAAGTGTTGGTTTATTCCATCGCAGGTGTGTTGGTTGGAGTTGCGGGCATCTATACTTTTTCGCTGGTGAAAATGGCGAATCCCGTCGAAGGAATCGGACGCGAGCTGAAGTTCATTGCGGCCGTCGTAATCGGTGGCGGCAGCTTAAGCGGAGGTCATGGGTCCGTACTTGGCACATTGGCAGGAGCGACCATCATGGGCGTGATTGCAAGCGGTTGCGATCAACTTGGGATTCAGAATTCGACCCAAGACATTATGATCGGTGCGATTATCATTGCTGCCGTCACGCTGGACCAATATCGACGCCGCCGGCGGGAAGCTGCATAGCGAACGCTGCGCCACGCAACTCACGTGGATGCGTCCCGCGTGAGATATCCTTTTTTTACCTGATTGGATTTGAAAATGCCGGACAGTTCAGAGCCTCTTTCGAGTTTGGACGATTGGGAAGATGACTTGCTACGGCGTTATCCTGCACGCGACACCTTTCGAGATTATGCGGCGGAGGCACGGCCAGGCGTTCGTGAGTTCTACCATTTAAATCATAAGTATCAGACGTTCGAATTTGGCCAGCAAAAGCGAAAACAATACTTGCCGCTCGCCAAAACTCAAATGGGAATTTGGCAGGCGATGGAGTACCTCAATACGCTTGTGGATGACAGCGACCCGGACATTGACCTGCCCCAAATTGAGCATCTGTTGCAAACCGCCGAAGCCATTCGTAAGGATAATCAACCTCGATGGTTCATTCTGACGGGACTGATTCACGACCTAGGGAAAATTTTGTGCTTGTGGGGCGAACCGCAATGGGCGGTCGTCGGAGACACGTTCCCCGTGGGCTGCCAGTTTTCGGATCGAATCGTTTTTTACGAAGCGTTTTTAGACAATCCGGATAGTGCCAATGTGTGTTATCAATCTGAATTGGGAATCTATTCGGCTCATTGCGGGTTGGACCAAGTCAATCTTTCCTGGGGGCATGACGAGTATCTCTATCATGTCGTCAAGAACTACTTGCCGGAACCCGCGTTGAAGATGATTCGGTATCATTCGTGTTACCCCGTTCATCGCGAAGGTGCGTACCGATTTCTCATGAACGACAACGATCACGAGATGATGAAGTGGGTCAACGCATTTAACCAATACGATCTCTACACAAAACGAGATGAGAGAATGGACGTCGCCGGGCTGCGACCCTTTTATCAGCAATTGATTGACGAATATTTTCCAGCGACTCTCCATTGGTAAATCCAGTTGCTGCAACGCTCACCTAAACAGTGTTGCCAAAGGAGGGAGTCTCTCTTTGCTTGTGGAATTGCTCGCAATTTCATCGGGAGAGCGAGGCTCCTGCCGAGCTTGCGGGCTGTTGATTTAGTGAAGTCGTTATTGGGTAAGGGCGGTACGACGGACTTCCAAGTCCGTCAATAGGGAATTCGACGGACTAGGAAGTCCGTCGTACCATTAAATCAACAGCCCGCTTGGTACTTGTGGAATTGCTTGCAATTTCATCGGGAGAGCGAGGCTCCTGCCGAGCTTGCGGGCTGTCGATTTAGTGAAGTCGTTATTGGGTAAGGGCGGTACGACGGACTTCCAAGTCCGTCAATGGTGAATTCGACGGACTAGGAAGTCCGTCGTACCATTAAATCAACAGCCCGCTTGGTACGTAAATAGCTCGGCAGGAGCCTCGCTCTCTCATTTTTCCCATAAAAAAGGACTATCTTTAAACAAATAGGTCTGTTTCGCGCATCCTAAAACATTGCTATGACAAATTGCGACTCCTTTTCCAACCAGGTGCGAACAAGTGCCCAATGCATCGTCGAAAGCGGTGCTGCGGGGCTGGCGGGTTTATACGACTTGACCGCACAACGCCTAGTCCGTTTTGCTGTGACCATAACTCGCAATCAACATGATGCAGAGGACGCGGTTCAAGCGTCTTTGGTTCGTGTGGTGGCGTCTCCGCAAATCTTGACGCGAGCGGATTCTCCTTGGCCGTATTTGCTGAGAATCGTTCGCAACGAATCCCTAGTCATTCTCCGCAAGAAACGCAGGTGGGCTGCTGTTCAAAGCTTGACCGATTTGCTCACGCGTCGTTCGGTGGACGAACTCGAACAAGAGGACACCTTTCGCGCGGTCTGGCTCGCCATGCGTTTGCTGCCGGTGGAACAACGCGAGGTTATCGTCCTCAAGATTTGGGAGGATCTCACCTTCGCTCAAATAAGCGACGTGCTTGGGGTACCTGCCGCTACGGCGGCGAGTCGCTACCGATATGGCTTGCAAAAACTATCGGCACAGCTTCAGTCGTTCGACGTGGAGGTGGTCCATGAATAACGACCCAATGCTCCACGACGATTCCGGCGACAGGGAGATTTCGAGCGATCTTCAGAAATCGATTGAAGCAACGATTCGGTCCGCGTCGCGTTACGTCATCCCATCGGACAACTTGCGGCCGCTGACGCTTCAGGCGGCTCGCGATTACTGTTCTGACAAACGAAGCAACAGAATGCTCTTCCGAATGATATGGGGGGCCGCATTATGCTGCTTATTGATTTTGCCAATGCTGGACAAGGCTAGTTGGTTCGGCGACTCACTCGCCTCTCCCTCAGCGTACGAATTGGAGGAGAGGGCGATCAAGATTGCACACGAACGCAATGTCGGAATCGGCTGGGGGCTTCAGGAAGCGTTTGTGCAAATGCGACAGGATCAAGCCATTCGGCTCGGTCAAGCGATCCAACAGGATCTTTCTCAATAGGCACAGCCGACAAAAGTAGCAGGCACGCTCCGCCGTGCCGTTCGCTCAAAAGTAGCAGGCACGCTCCGCCGTGCCGATCGCTCAAAAGTAGCAGGCACGCTCCGCCGTGCCGTTCGCAGTCAAGCTTGTACCAGGATTCTAGGTGGACGGCACATGGAATGTGTCCATTACTTTGCCGATGGTTTGGCTCGCGGCTAATTTTAATCGTGCTGTTCGAATAAATTTGCTCCGACCGCGCATCGTATCTCTTGTGAAGCGAACTCTCCATGGACTTGGAGAAAAATGCGTGACTACCAATCCAAGAGAACCGACCCATGAATGACGCTTCGGATCGCGAGCTGAACATTGATGATGTGCTCGCCTTCAATGCGCAACTACAATCTCTTTCCGAAGCCAATGTTCCTATTGACCTCGGCTTCCGCGTTAGCAAACAAACGCTCTCGCAAAAGCTAAGCCAAATCAGTTCTCAAATTGCTTTGCAGAATGCGCGTGGAAAGACGATCGAACAAGCTGTCGTCGAAGACCTGTCGATTCCAACCCAGTATCACGTTTCGCTGATCGCTTGGAGCCAGGGTAAAACGGGAACAGATGCGATTTCCCCGTTGAATGCCATTGGTCAGCGGCGACGCGATGTTGTTGCAACATTGAATCGAAGCTTGCTCGAACCTTTGATTCTGTTGGTTTTGGTCTACTGCGGTTTCCTTTACTTGGTCCTCACGCTCGTCCCTCATTTAGAGGAGATCTATTCTCAGATACGAACGACACCGGGAGGGAGTTTGAAGATGTTGATGCGGGTGCGGGATTGGCTGCCCTACTGGGGTCCCGGTTTGCCCCTCCTTGTCATCGCGGCTGTCGTGTCTTGGAGGAGTCGTCTACCAAGTTCCAATTTGCGTTGGCTGCCCATTGAATTCAAGGATTTAGGGTGGGTGGAAAAAGCGAATCACGCCGATAATCTGGCCCGACTGGAAGAGAATCTTGCGATTGCGAAACCATTATCCGAGACCAACTTCGCGAGTGGACTTGGCGAAGAATTTACGGCAAAAAATCCATCCCCTTTACTGAAGTGGGCAAGCTCATGTAGTGACGAACATCATGCTAAAGCTGCAGCGTTCCGATTTGTGGGACAGACTTTTCGCGATTCAGCCAAATGGAGAGTGGTGCGGTGGAGCTCTGTTCTGCTGAGTGCACTTGCCGCGATCCTCGGTGGTCTGTTGGTGCTGGGGTACTCATTAAGCCTTTTTGTACCGATGATCGAACTGCTATGCACATTGGCCCGTCCATAGGATTTTCAACCATGTCAACGACTGTTCGTCCGAACCATTTGCAATTGATCGACGAGGCGTTAGATCGACGTCACGGATTGAGTTCTCTGCTAGAAGCAGCGGGACAAGAATTCGCTTGGATCGGTTCATCGCCGAGCTTTCGCCATGTGACCGCAGCTTTGAAACGCGATGTGACTGCCGAAGAAATTCTGAACGATGGAGTTCTTGCGGCTTGGCTTCCGGTGCTGATGGCCGATAGCAATGCGATCGGATGTGCGAGTCAATATGAGCAGTTGCTGAAAATGATGTCTCAGGAATCCGTTCGGCGTCGCTCGCATTGGCAGTCGCTCGTCTATCCCTTCATTCTATTCTTCATCGTCGTTGCAATCTTGGTGATGATGTCCATTTGGATTGTTCCCACGTTCAGCAAAATGTTCAAAGAGTTCGAGCTAAAGTTACCGGTAGCCACCCAAATCGTATTCGCGATTTCGGGTTTTATCAACGAATATCCCGCCTTTCTCGCGGGAGCCGTGTGTCTTGCGTTGGGGGCCACATGGTTGTTAGCTAGCCTGTTTCGCCGGAGTATTCAATATGTTCAACTGAGTGGCGTTTGTGGAAGTCTCTTTGCTGGAAGCACATCTAACGTCGCAGCAATGTCGCGTTTTGCGGCGACACTCTCTGAGTTGTTAAGCATTGGCGCACCGATCCCGGACGCTCTCAAAGCCGCAGGGATCGCAAGCCAGCGAGTCCATTTTCGAGTTCGGTCTGAGCAGTTAGCGCAGGAGTTCAAATCATCGAACAACTCAACCATCCGATCGGCAGTGGCTCATAACTTTCCGAGCACCTTATTACACGCGCTGAGTGCAGGGACGGATGGCGGTCCGTCCATCCCGTTGCTTCGCCAGTTGGCGGCAATCTATAGCGATCGGTCTCGAAATCGTACGCAACTGGGTTCTGGTTTCAATAGCTCTATCATGGTCGCGGTTATTGGAGCCTTGGTAGGCTTTGTAATCATCGCGCTTTTTAGGCCGCTCTTTTCACTCATAACCTCCCTGTCCTAAGGAAACGCACAAATTCCATGAGTGGTCTTTTCAACCTAAATACTTCCTTTCCCACGTTCTCGTACTTGAGAGCACAGCTAGAACGAATCGGGCCAGCTTGGTATCTTTCGCCATGGTGGCGAAGCGATTCGACCAGGGCGAAACAAAATTCGTTGCTTCAGTTATTGTCCATTGCCCACTCCGAACGTATCGATCACGTATCACTCATCGATTCCTTTGCAAGAGAGCATCGAGGATGGTATCGGCGCCGTTTAAAACAACTTGCCAAGCGGTTAGGTTCTGGTTGTCCCGTGATCGTCGCGATTGAGCAAACGCCCGATGTCTTAAGTGATGATCAAGTGCTTGCACTGCGGTTTGCAAGTCAGTCCGGTTCGCTGTCGCAGACATTTCACCAACTCGTCCGTACTCAGGACTCCCAACTGGATGAAACCAAGGCCGCCTGGCGCAATTTGTTCACGTATTGGGCGGTTACGCTTTTAGTGCTTGCGAGCATTACACTTTACTTGATGATGCGAATTGCACCCATGCATTCGCAAATTCTGACGGAGTTTGGAATACAGAGGTCAATGCCATTTTTGTTTTTGAAGTCAAGCTTTGATCTTCTATGTGACAATATCCCAGTCGCTCTGGCTGTTGTTTTTTTTATTGCCATGCTTTTCTTCTCGTCGACTTCACGGCGGTTTTTTAGGCGAGTCGTTGCGCCGAATTTGACGATTGTTCCGAAGACGCGTCGCTCAAGTTTCCTACTCCACTTGCTTTCGATCTCGTCCGCTGCGGGTAGACCGATGTCTGGGACGCTATCGACGATTGCCAAGTACCACTATGACAAAAATATCCGTCAAAGATTACTGCTTGCTAGAAATGAGATCGAACAGGGCGTCGATGAGTGGCAAAGTCTTTCGGATGCAGAACTCATTACAACCGCCGAAGCAAGGGCACTGGTTGCATCGCCCGACAATCAATCAAGAGCTTGGCTATTGGAACGCCTGGCGATTGCGAAGACGGAACGTGCCTGTCAATCGTCCTCTACCATGCTGGCGTTTGCGCATCCGGTGGCGATTCTCCTTTTCGGGTGCATTGTTCTGTTTATTTTCATCGCGTTTTTTAGCGTGAACTTAGTACTCATTTACAGTCTCGACTGATAGGAGAAATATCGGAATGGAACTACGAAAACGAAAGCGTCACCTCGGAGTTTCGGCTGCAGAAGTGCTGGTTGCTGCGGGCTTACTTGTGAGCGTGATGGGGTTCATGACCTCTTTGACTTTTCAAACTGGAAATGTTGTTAAAAGTGTGCGTCACTACCAAGTGGCTATCCATGAACTGGCCAACCAACTCGAGTTGCTCACGAGCCTGGATGAAGTCGAACGCAAGGCGATGCTCGAGAATTTGAAACCCACGGACTCGCTTATGGACGCACTGCCCGAAGCCAAGATTTCTGGAGAGGTCGTTGAGGACAGTGACGGCACTCGATTGGTGCTGTCTCTCGAGTGGGATCGTGGTCCGAACGGAACTCCAGTCAGCATGGTCGCTTGGGTCGACACGAAAGAGCGAAAACATGATTAAGCGCAACGGCACTACGCTCATCGAAGTAATGTTAAGTACGATGGCTGGCAGCCTCATTATGGTATTGGCGATCAAGCTTGTGCATCAATCCTTTCAACTGTCGAGTCAAACAACGGCTCGCACCAACCATAGCCATTCGTTGAATCGACTGGCTAGACAGTTTCGAAATGACATTCACCACGCCTCGAGCATTCAAGTCGTATCCGACGTTGCGATGAGCGCCGAAAGTTCCAACGGTACTCGTACGATTTATCGATTCGCCGATGGGCGAGTTGAACGCGAGCAAACGGACAACGACAACGTGGTTGGCCATGAACAGTACCCACTCATCGCGGATACCAAGGTTCGATTTTCGAAGCAATCCAATCCGGAACGTGGCCTCTTGCGGGTCGAAAACCAGTCAGGTTTTGCCAACTCGGTGGCTCGGCTCAATCTCAACGTTTCAGCCGTCGCGGGTCGTTGGGATGAGAAAAACGAGATTAAAAAGAGAGCGACTAAGCAACCATGAAAGAAAAAATCTACTCGCTCAACGACATCTGGCATCGCCAGCGAAAAAGGCCGAACTACGGTAGCGTTCGCCCAGTAAAACACCATGGGACTGTTCTGGTCTGTGTATTGGCTTGCCTCGCGATTGTAACGGCCACGATCGCGATGACAGCTCAGTCGGCACTACGCATTCGAAACGAAGCACGAACGCAACGTCAATTGCTTCAGACTCAGTTTCTGTGCGAAGCGGGAATGCTCCGTGCGAAACAACAACTGCAAGCAGTCCCCTCGTATTCTGGAGAAGAATGGAGTCCTAATCTTTCTCCAACCTCGTTCGAAAAAGTGTTCATCACCATTCAGGTAGAGCCAAGCGACCTCGACTCGACTCGCATGGTCAAAGTGGTAGCAAAACTAGCCGAAAATGAATCGAGTGTTAGGTTCATTCAACAATCACATCAATCCAAAATGACAGTCGTCGATTCCATTCCTAAGGAGAACAAATAATGTCTTACTCGCTTTCATTCCCTCATCGCGGCCATGCGGCTAGATATGCGTTCACGCTCGTCGAGTTATTGGTGGTGATTGCTATTATCGGAATTTTGGTGGGTCTCCTTTTGCCGGCTGTGCAAGCGGCGCGAGAGGCGGCTCGACGATGTGCATGCATGAACAACATCGCTCAACTTGGCCTGGCAATTCATAACCATGAGTTCAATGCGGAGCGCTTACCGTCGGGCGTACTCAATCCAACTGGGCCAATTCGCAATGAGTCAATAGGTCAGCATGTAAGCTGGTGTGTGCAGATATTGCCGCAGATGGAACAGGCCTCGATCTATTCCAATTTCGATCTAGCGGCGGGAACTTATGCGCCGGTCAATGCGGCTGCTCGACGCCAGAGAATACCGACCTTCTTGTGCCCATCTAGTCCCAATAATTACCAAAAGGAAGAAATTGCTTTAACCAATTACGCAGGTTGCCATCATGATGCGGAAGCCCCAATCGATGCAGACAACAACGGGGTCATGTTTCTCAATAGCCGCTTGAGATTCAGCCAGATACTTGATGGATCATCGCAAACGATCCTACTTGGCGAGTTTATTTCTGAACGAGAGAATTTGGGTTGGGCGTCCGGTACATCCGCGTCCTTGCGAAATACGGGGACCTTCGAACTTCCTCCAAAACAAAATTCCATTATGGTCAAGGCCGACGAGCCATCTGGTACTTTGGTCGTTGGGGGCTATGGAAGTTATCACACCGGTGGGGCACAATTCGTGTTTGCAGACGGGTCTGTGCATTTCCTGTCTTCGTCGATCGACAAAGGTATCTTTAGCAAGCTTGGAAACCGAGCGGACGGCGAAATGCTCTACGGCAGTCCAGAAGGGTTGAGTTGGTGATTGGTCGAATCAAGGAATCACTTTTGCCAACAGGGGTAATCGTTTCTGGTCGGACACGACTACCCCACCCGGTTTCTCGACGGTGATTGCGAATAGCGTTGGCTTACCGACTCGCAATTTGGCACGTATTGGAACGATAGACTCTGTTGCATTGGTGATGTCAAAAACTCCACCATCGACCGGCTTTTCGTCTCGACTCGGATCGATGATCCAAAGTTGATACTGTTCTTTTGAACTGTCGTTGACAGGCAATCCACGAAGGGTCATGAATCCCTGTTGAGACGCCGAGCTCCAGACGACTTCGCCAAGCTCCTGCGTAGGTATTTGTGGCGTAGGCGACTCCCACTTGCTCCTGATCAAATCGCCGCTCTTTGCAATGAGATTGTCTCGCAGAACCAACATGGACGTTTGAACATCTCGCCGACCGGGAATCCAAACGCAAAGTGCGATCGCAACGGAAGCCGCCATGCAAAGCCAAGCTACTATTTCGCGAAACCCTACCGTGGAAGGTGCGACATCAAAAGTGGGCAACTCAACTTTGGCTGGAACAACTTCAGACGACTTGTCTAAAAATCCTTCGGCCATGTGTTTCAGTCGCTGCGATAACTCCTCAGGCATTGCATCGCTTGAGGGCGAGCCTTGAAAAGTTAGGAACGCTCGCGCTGCGGCTTCATCCGATCGCTCAACCATTGCAACAAAAATCTTCTGATCGTACGACTTGATCTCTTGTGTTTCCGCTTCTGAAAGGTCTCCTAGGGAGTACCCGGCTGCGAGTTCCTGCATCCGACTGTTTGAGTTTGCAATCAAGTTCACGATGCAACTCCAGTCGGAGTCGTCAAAGAAAATTTCTCCATGCACTGCCTCAATTGGATCAAACCGCGTCTTGCAAATGACTTCACAGATCCCAATGGCATTGCTAAGTCATTCGAGATTTGGGAGTGAGATTGTCCCTCGTGGATCGATCGACGAAGAATGTCCCGTTGGTTGGGTTGCAATCCTTCGAGGCAACGTGTCGCTTTCGCAGCTTCGTCAAATGTTTCGACCGTCGAAGGACTTGTCGCAACGAGTTGCTCATCCAATTCGCTACCAAAACCGATCGCTTGAATGGAGCGAGTTTGTTTGCGATAGCGATCGATTAGTCGCCTTCTAGCGATCATGGTGACAAACGTCGATTCGGCGGCCACGACTGGATTGAAGCGATCCGCCTTTTGCCAGATCTCAAGAAAAATCTCCTGGACGGCGTCTTCTGCGTCCGCTTGACTGGGAGAATATCGCCTCGCCAAGGACCAAATTAAGTTGCCGTATTGTTGTATACAAATGGTCAAAGAATCCGATTCACGAGCAGCTACTCGTCCGAGCAAAGATTGCGAGGGCATTCGAGTTATTTCTTCAATGTTCAGCATCGCTGCCCCGTAATTCTCCCCAACCACGAACACTACCAATATTGGCGTGTCATTGACGGTTGTTTATGACTTCGCCACGATAATCGTTACGCTCTCCACTTGGGAACGGATGCAAAAAGACGAAACATTTCTTTGTTTTTTTGCCTTCCAGTTGACCGGTGACCGACCACCCTGATTCCCGGTTTCCTTGGACCACAAAAAAAGGCGGACTCGATAGGAATATATCGGGTCAGCCCTAGTACTTCTTCGCGAGTGAGACAAGCGCTTCAACTATGGTACGATGCTGCTAGCGACAGGAGCGTTGTTATTGTCGTCTTCTGTCGCGAGAATCGCGGCTACCGCAATCAGTCCGCCGATACCTGCGATTCCTGCGAATCCGCCACCAGCACCCATTCCGCCACCGGCGCCCGTTCCGCCACCACCTCCCCCACCGGCCATCGACGCGTTACCACAGCATTGCATTGCAGGGGCTGGGTAGACGTTCTCGGCAACCACGTTTTCTGTTGGAGGAACAGTACCGCCTCCAATTGGTTCTCCAATCTCGACGTTCAGGACAGATGCAAGGACGGGTAGCCCGACAAATCTGGACCTGTCAGTGTTGATCATCCCAAGCGTTCGATTCGTTGCACAGAAGGCAGTTGCGGCGACTCCTTGATCCCCTGCTGCCACCAAGCCATAACAACCGGGTTCCAGTCCGCTCACGCTGAACTTGCCATCGCTCGCTACGTTTGTTTTGCCAACTTCGAATCCATCCTGCATGATATAGACCTTCATGCCGCTCATATCGACGCGCGTTAAGGGCTTGGATAATTGACCCATTAATGTTCCATTGGCGTCGATCGTCACTTCATGCGTGCTAGAATTTTTCCGCTTCGCAACGAGTGGATCTTGCTCAGGAACCTGTTGCGACACTCGAGCAAAAGTTGGCTGTCCTCGGATGATTTCGGATGTACGACCACCTGTCGTGGACATCATTCTCACTTCGACCGAGTTCGGTAAATGCGAGCCCGCGACAGAATCCAAAATCGTCAATGAAAACACGGCTAACGAGTCGCCCGTCTCCGCCAGCAATGTATAAATGCCTGGCGAAACCCCCTCAATGACAAATTCTCCTTCTACATCCGTGTCGTCAAAGGCGACCGCCATTCCCTGCTGATAGAGTGATACCCTGACTTTTTTCAATGACTGCGTGTCGCTTCCCAATAATGCGACAACTTTCCCGCGAATATTGCGGTCGTTGTCGACTTGCAGCCACTGATTGAGAAACAAATCGCCTTGTTGGCTCGAGGGGTTGGCGGGCGTAGATGGAAGCGAAGAGACCGCTGGAACAGGGCTCTTCAAGTTATTTGGACTTGGAATTGTATCTTGTTGTGCGAAGGCATTGCTGGCAACGCATGCAAATGAAAAACATCCTGAGAGAAGTAAAAATGATCGAGTTGTACGCGTCATGGTTCGGGCTCCCAGGGATTGCTTGATAAAGACTATTCCTAATTTTACTCGTTCGTGGAGCGAAAACAATAAAAAAAGAAGACACCTTTCGGGTATTTCACAATTGAATTCGATGCAATTTCGACACAATCGGGATAAGTAGGCAGTGTGTCGGCAGGAGCTCACATCGCGTATGAGAACGTATTTTCATGGGCTTTTTCCAATTGGAATTCAGTCTGCCGCTCGCCTCACCGCCATTTCTGGACAAATTCCATCAGGGGATACTCTAGTACCGTCAGGGGTTTTCTTCGTTCCAGTTGGATATCCCATAGGCGGCCGTATCCTCGATTGATGAGCGAAGCACGAGACTGAACGAATTCCGAATCGAGCTCGGCTAGCGAAAATGGGCCTTGGATTTCAACAGGTGGATCAAATCGGTTGTCCGAAATAAATTGAGACAAGGCTGGCGCGCAACGCAAATGGCATTCGCTCGTCAAATGGAGTGTTTCGGGATCGATTTCTCCGATCACATACCTCAAGTACAATTCGCTGTCCGTAATGTGCTCGACCTCGTCACCGCAGACTCGGCACAAGTAGCCTTGATCGCAACGAGCCACAATTACAAACCCAAAACATCAAACATGGAGTACTGCTTGGCGGGCTTGCCTATCAAGTATTTTGCTGCAGCAATTGCTCCGCTCGCATAGCAGTCGCGATTCGATGCCGCTACCCGCAACTCTATCGTCTCACCCATCATTCCAAAAATAATCGTGTGTTGTCCTGCATCGTCACCGACACGAACCGCATGGTAGCCAATTTCCTTGTGAGGTCGCTTACCAACTTGCCCATGCCTTCCATGCACATGCTCCATGAAACCCATTTCTTCCGCGACGATCTGCCCAAACTTAAGAGCTGTTCCGCTGGGGCTATCTTCCTTGAACCGGTGGTGACGTTCGACAATCTCAACATCCGCTCCTCCGGGGGTGTCTCGCAATGCGCGAGCTGCCTGCTGGACCAGCTTCATGGTCAAGTTGACTGCGACACTCATATTGGGTGCATAACAAATGGGAATGCTCTCAGAACCTTTTGCAATGTTCTCAATTTGCTGAGGGTTCAAGCCAGTCGATGCAATCACCAATGGAATGCCATGCATGACGCAATGAGCGATCGCTTGTTGACTCCCTTCGGGCGATGAAAAATCGATGACGGCATCGGCATGATCCGGCAGTTGACTTGCAATCGCAATTCCAATGGGCTCAATGCCAGCAAGTGTACCTGCATCGTACCCTAAAACCTTGGAGGTAGGTCGAACAATGGCTCCCTGGATCGTTACGCTTGGATCTTCATGACCGAGTGCGATGAGGCGGCGACCATTTCGACCGGAAGCACCATGAATAACAAGTTTGAGTGAGGGAGTCATCATAAAATTTAAGCGTCGTTTCCCAACTGCCGCAGTGCGTCGATGACCTGACTATCGTGCCCGTCGACGCTGACCTTTTTCCAAACCTTTGCGATGGTTCCGTCTGCAGCGATCAAATAGGTGCAACGCTGAATCCCCATGCTTTTTTTGCCGTACATGTTTTTCTCTCGCCAAGCTCCAAACGTCTCTGCAAGCTTGTGGTCGACGTCTGCCAACAAGGGAAAGTTCAATGAGAATTTGTCTCGGAATTTTGCGTGCGAATCCGGACTGTCCGGACTGACCCCCAGAACCACAGCCCCCAAATCCCTCAGTTGCTGGCTAGCATCCCGAAACGCGCAGGCCTGTTTTGTACAGCCTGGCGTGTCGTCCTTGGGGTAAAAGTAGAGCACCACTGGCTTGCCTATGTAGTCGCTCAACATCACCTTTTTCCCGGCATCCGACATCAGGGTGAATGCCGGCGCTTTGCTACCTACCTCAAGCCATTCGCTCATGTTCAACTTTCTGCTCGTTAGTTACGCATTTCCGGGCCATCAAATTTGGCAAAAATCATTCTTCCCGCTTGCGTTTGAAGTGTACTGGTAACAATGACGCCCACGGTTTGATTTAGCCGCTCGCGACCACCCTCAACCACGACCATCGTACCGTCATCCAGGTAGCCTATGCCTTGATCGTGCCCTTCGCCTGGCTTGACCACTCTCACTTGAAAACCCTCACCAGGCAAAAACTGGGGTCGTAACGCAGCCGCCACTTGATTGAGGTCGATGACATCGACGTTGTGCAATTTCGCAACTTTGTTGAGGTTAAAGTCACCTGTCACGAGTTTTCCATCGAGGTGCTTGGCCAACAAAACGAGTTTCATGTCAACGGGTTGGCCTGCAAACTCAGGCAACTCCCGATCATAAAGCACAAAATCCAGTTTGTCGCTCGTTCGCAATCGATTCAGGATATCGAGACCCCGCCGACCTCGAACGCGTCGCAATTTGTCGGAGCTGTCTGCAATGGACTGGAGTTCTAGCAATACAAATCGCGGCATGACCAATTGGCTGTCTAAAATGCTAGTGTCAGCGAGTTCAGCCAACCTGCCGTCAATAATGCTGCTCGTATCCAAAATCATGGGCTTCATCCCTTTGAGATCGCGCGAGAACTCGACATACGGGATGACGAACCTGAAATCGTCCTTGGTCTGAAGCAAAAGGCTAATGCATGTGTAGCAAAAAACAGTGACCGAACCTAAGGATACGTACGTTTTAAGGGCCTTGTTGTTGTCCAACAGTGGGTCCATCGCAATCGTTAACAAATACGACAGCAAGACCCCAACCAGCAATCCGAAATAGACGGCAGAAATCACCTCGATTCGCTTCTTTCGAATCATCATGTCCGCCGCAACGACTGCAAACGCGGCCAATAGCGCTCCGAAAAACACCAAATAAGGCATCATGGGGGAACTAAAGGAGTCCGACCTAGCCCATATCGCGCCAACGCCAGCAGCCACCGTAATGAACAGAACACGCAGAGCTAGTAACGCAATTGCGTCCACGAGGGGGGTTTTGGAGGTTTTGTCAAAATTGGACTCTAGTCGAGAAGTGTCCACGTGAATCCTTGGGGTTTGCGAGAGAGTTTGCGTTGAGTCGTTCATAATAACGCATCAAAACTGTTTAGCCGACTGGTATTGAAGCTTCCTTGGCCAAATCAGGGTTAAACTTGTTGGACGCAAGTATTTCGCAAGACGCCCAGCTTTTCCACCTCGATTTCCACAATGTCCCCATTGCGAAGGAACCGATTGGGCACGCGTGCTATGCCAACTCCTGGAGGAGTTCCCGTGTAAATAACGTCGCCAGGGTGCAACGTCATGACTTGCGAAATATACGAAACGAGTTTGCTCGGCTGAAAAATAAGCTCCCGCGTATTCGAATCCTGCAGAATCTCTCCGTTCACCTTGCAAGTGATTCTCAGATTTCCAGGTTCTTGTACCGCGTCCGCGGTTGCGATCGTTGGACCTACGGGTGCAAACGTATCAAAGGATTTTCCCAAAAACCATTGCTTGCCAGGTTTGTCCTTCTGCCAATCGCGAGCGGACACATCGTTGCCAACACAATAACCAAAGATCCCATCGGTCGCTTCAACCATGGAAGCATCCTTGAGGGTCTTGCCAATCACGATCACCATTTCTGCTTCGTAGTCAACCTGAAGGCTGACTTTGGGCAAAAGAATGGGCTCATTTGGGCCGATCATGGCGGTCGGCATCTTGCAAAAAACAATGGGTTCCGAGGGGATCGCGGCGCCCGTCTCAATCGCATGGTCGCGATAGTTCAGCCCGATGCACAGAATCTTTTTTGGCAGATCAATCGGGCAAAGAACCTTGAGTTCTTGCTCGCTGGTTCCGAGCTTCTTGGAAAGGCCTTGAATGCGAGCGACCAAGCTCTCCCACTTACCTATTAGTTCGGTAGTGGATTGTGGGAGGGAGGGATCGGCCAGAGACAAGTCCTGAATACCGAATTCTAGCGAAAGCCCCCATCCAACAGTCATGTCGGGGCGGGAAAAACGGACGAGTCTCATACCATCATTCCTACTTGGGCGCGACCGTCGCGATCATCCGCTTGCCTTGTTGCAACGGAGGTTGCTCAAGCTTGGAATATTCAGCCAGCTCTTGCAAAACGTTCTCCATTACGCGTCGACCTTCATCGACGTGAGCCATTTCACGACCACGGAAAATTACGGACACCTGCACTTTATCCTTGTGTTGCAGGAAGCCGATTGCTTGACGGACTTTTGTCTCAACGTCGTGCTCACCTGTCTTAGGCCGCAGCCGTATCTCTTTTGTCTTTGTCTGATGCGTGCGCTGGCCGGACTTTTTGCTCTTCTCGTATTTGTATTTGCCGAAGTCCATAATGCGACAAACCGGCGGTTTTTCATTCGGTGCTACTTCCACCAAATCAAGACCGGCATCCCGGGCTCGACTGAGAGCCTCGTCTGTGGAAATGACACCATATTGAGTGCCATCGGAACCGATCACTCGAATCGGTGAAATCCGTATTTGGCTATTAATCCTTGTCTGATTGCGTTCTGCCGCAGAAACCCTATCGTTTTGAATAAAAAACTCCTTTAATCGACTTTCAAGATCGTATGTGGAACGAATTACCCAGCCGCTCATGTTGCGGCTAGATTGCCTAAAGTAAAGTATCGACAATTTTATGGGACTCGGTCAACAGATGTTTTGCAAATTTCACCGGGCGGCAACGGATTTTTGGATGTTTCGTCAAGAATGGGCCCGGATTGAGAATTCGAAGCCAAGAAAGCTGCGAGTTTGGGCTGTTACTTGATGGCTTGTCACTTGGCCTTGCAAGGTGGGCCAACCTAGCTACGATACCACCACAGGGCTTGATCATTCCATTTCGAGCTCAATTTGTCCTGCCCTTGTAGCTCAGTCGGTAGAGCAGCTGACTCTTAATCAGCGGGTCCAAGGTTCGAGTCCTTGCGGGGGCATTGGTATTGAAATCCCTGAGATTGCCGCACCATCAGGTGCCATAATCGCAGGGATTTTTGCATTTCCGGTTTTGCTGCGTTCGCCCGGATTGGCACGGATGTTACCACCGGCGTTACCACCGTTTGATATAGGCGCAGTGGTCAGTTGAGTAGCCTTTTCCCAGTGTCCTTCCGTCGTTTGAAGGTAGTGGCGGTCCGCAATTCGACTCGAATGGCCGAGCAACGTGTGGATCACATGGTCCGGAAAGTGTTCCTGCAAGTCCGTTCGGCACGAGCCACGCAGGTTAACAAACGTCTTGGAAAACAGCGACCGCTACGGTGTCGGCAACGACTTGGGTAACTTTTTCGCACATCTTATTCAAGAATCGCCAATAGATACGTGAATCACCAATATTCCGCTTTGCAAGCTCGATATACCAATCACCTCGCTCGAGAAACGCTTCGACAACGTTTATCTGTTTGGATAGTCGTTCGACGTGTTCTTCAACAATCCTTTTTGTTTTTGCAGCGCTTTCTTTTCTGTGATGATTGAGAGCTGCTTGGAATATCTCTCCTACGGTTGCACTTGGTTCGGCATTCACTTTCGCTGCTATTACAGCGCAGTTGGTTTCATCAACTCGTATGTCTGGAAATCCCTTTTTTACAAGCTCCATCGCCATCTCTTCGAGACTTTTGGTTGCGTTAGCGACGAGACGCTCTTTGATGCCAGAGAGGCCGGGAAAAGAACTGTCGGTTTCGCCAATGATATTGTCTGCGAATCGCTCCGCCTGAATACGAACCGAATTGTTCGCGATGCTCATTTCCAGATTCCTAGTTCGAAAGACTGGGCCATCCTTGCCAGCGAGCGCTAGGACACGTTCTACCGGCTTGGATGCGCATCGGGAGCTAACCGCTTACCGATGATGCAGTCGTCCGTCGACAATCGCGGTGCAAGAATTCTATCGCGGCATTCTCGAAATTCTATTCAAGTTAACCGGCATTCGTGCAACATTGATATGCGGCCAAGTGAGTTCAATTCATCGGTCGCACCAAGGTCCAATGGATTTTGCGCCATCGACCCAGCAAATGCCAGTAATTGCTACAATCGGTGCCAAAAGCACAACGTCAAATCGATAAGTAAGCCCAGATAAACATAAGAGTCACAACCCGAATGGTTTTATGGATCACGCAGTACACAGCAAAATCGTTTCGTTCATTTGGGGTATCGCCGACGACGTCCTCCGCGACCTTTTCGTTCGGGGAAAATATCGCGATGTGATCTTGCCCATGTTCGTACTACGCCGACTCGACGCCGTTTTGGAACCCACCCAAAAACTAGTCCTCGAAACGAAAGAGATGCTTGATAAGGCCGGCATTACCGAGCTAAGGGCTGCCCTCTGTGGAGCGTCTGGACAAGCATTCTACAACACCTCGAAGTTTACGCTTCGCGACCTCAAGGCTCGCGCTAATCAGCAGCAATTGCGTGCCGACTTCGAAGACTATCTCGATGGCTTCTCATCGAACGTACAAGACATCCTGACCAATTTCGAGTTTCGCAATATCATCCCGCGACTCTCAAAAGCCGATGCTCTCGGCACGATGATCGCCAAATTCCTGGACCCAGAGATCAACCTCAGTCCAAACCCAGTGCTCAATGGCGACGGCACCGTAAAACACCCGCCGATGGACAACCATTCCATGGGCACCGTGTTCGAAGAGCTCGTTCGCAAGTTCAACGAAGAGAACAACTAAGAGGCGGGCGAACACTGGACCCCTCGCGACGCCGTCAAACTGATGGCAAACCTACTATTCCTGCCAATTGCCAATTCTATCGAGTCCGGTTCCTACTTGCTCTACGACGGCGCAGCAGGCACCGGCGGCATGTTGACAGTGGCCGAAGAAACCTTCAAGGAACTTGCAGCGACAAGGGGTAAGAAAGTAGTAACGCACCTCTACGGCCAAGAGATCAATCCGGAAACGTTCGCCATCTGTAAGGCTGACATGCTACTCAAAGGCGAAGGTGAAAACGCCGAGCATGTCGTGGGAGGTGCTGAATGGTCGACGTTATCACACGATGCATTTCCGGCGATGGTATTTGACTTTGAACTGTCCAATCCACCTTATGGTAAGAGCTGGAAAAAGGACCTCGAAGCAATGGGTGGCAAAGATGGCATGCGCGATCCTCGCTTCAAAGTCACGCACCAAGGCGAAGAGCTGAATCTCGTTACTCGCTCCAGCGACGGACAACTTCTCTTCCTGGCGAATATGGTCAGCAAGATGAACAGTAAAACCAAGCTTGGTAGCCGTATCGCCGAGGTCCACAATGGTTCCTCTCTATTTACCGGTGACGCTGGCCAAGGCGAAAGCAACATTCGCCGCTGGATCATTGAAAACGACTGGCTCGAAGCCATCATCGCGTTACCTCTCAACATGTTTTATAACACGGGCATCGCTACCTATATTTGGGTCCTGTCCAACAAGAAAACCAAACCGCGTCGGGGCAAAGTCCAACTGATCGATGCTACACAGTGGTTCAAGCCGCTCCGAAAGAACTTGGGCAAGAAGAACTGCGAGCTCGCGCCTGAAGATATCCAGCGAATTTGCGATACCTTCATGGCCTTTGAGGAAACCGAGCAATCGAAAATTTTTGCCAACGAAGCGTTTGGCTACCGCAAGGTCACTGTCGAACGCCCACTGCGACTTCATAGCCAAATCACAACCAAGACGATTGAATCGTTGCGATTCGCGTCCGGCGATGAAGACATTCGAGCCGAACTCCATGATCGTTTCGGCGAGGAGCTATTCACCGGCTTTGCCAAGATCCGTGACGAACTGGAAAAGGTTCTTAACGAATGGGGCGAGAGCGACGAAACAGAGATCGAGGATGAAGGAGATGATGCTCCCGCAAAAAAGGGATTGCCTGAGAAGAAGAAAAAGAAGTTGCTTGACGGCAAGACTTGGGAGCGCGACGGCCGTCTCGTCGAGGCTGCGACTGCGTTGGGTAAGGAACTCGGCAATGGTGTGTTCGAAGATTACAGTCTCTTCGTAGGCATGGTCGACGACGCAATCAAGAAGCTGAATATCAAACTGACTGGGCCGGAGTTAAAGTTCCTATTGCGGACCGTGAGCTATCGCGTTGAGACCGCTCCACCGGTGATCGCCAAAGTTCATAAAGCAGGCAAGGCAAAGGCTGACCCGTTGCACGGCCTTTACGCAAATTTGGTCGGTGACAAGAAGCTGGTCATTGAATACGAGTACGACCCAGAATTGCGAGACACGGAGCAAGTACCGCTTGAGGAAGAAGTCGAAACGTTTTTGGCGAGGGAAGTGTTGCCCTATACGCCGGATGCTTGGATCGATGCATCGGCGACCAAGATTGGCTACGAAGTTAGCTTTACCCGCCATTTTTACCCGCCGCCTCAGCTCCGCACCCTCGCGCAGATCAGCGCTGACATCTTGGCGCTGGAGCAGGAAACCGATGGCGTACTGAGTGAAATCACGAAGGGAGTCAAGGTATGATTAAGGCAAGCGGCGATATGTTGTGGGAGGGTGAGGCTCCTGCCGAACCAAGGCCAACCTAGGCTTTTCGGGCAGAACTCGCTATCCATACTGCAGGTTGCCTTAAATATGGACGAAAGAGCGGTCCATACTGTAGGCAGCCTTTAAGATGGGCTGAACGCGATGCCGTCACCGGTTGACTCCAACGGACACACTTCAAGCAGCGAAAGGAAACACGGAATGAAGAAGAGCGCCAAGAAGACTCCAAACAAGAGCCCCCAAGCGGCAGGTGCCCTCGTCCCTTCGATGGGTAGCTCTGGCAGACTCACCGGTCTTTTGTCGAATCTGCGGGCCGTCATCCTAGAAGCTCGCCAGCAGGTGATCCAGGCTGTGGATGTGGTGCAGGTCCGCACCTGCTGGATCGTTGGTCGGCACATCGTTGAGTTCGAGCAAGGCGGCCAATCCCGCGCCGCGTATGGCAAGTCGGTGCTGGCCCAAGTTTCCGCCCAACTCACCGCCGAGTTTGGAAAGGGGTTTGATGCATCCAATCTTTACAAGATGAGTCAGTTTTACCGAGCGTTCCCGAATTTAGACGCACTGCGTCTAAATTTGAGCTGGACACATTACCGACTCCTCCTGCGGGTAGATTCTCTTGAAGCCCGCCTCTGGTATATGGACGAGGCCTCCAGTCAGAATTGGAACACCCGCGCCCTCGACCGCCAAATCGGAACCCTATATTACGAACGCCTCCTCGCCAGCAAGGACCGCCAGAGTGTTCGCGATGAGGCAACTGAAAAACTCGCCGAGATGCAATCAACGCCGCGCGAGTTCATCCGCGATCCTGTCATGCTGGAATTCCTGGGACTGCCCGGCACTGGAAAGCTTTTAGAATCCAACCTGGAGCATGCCCTGATTGATAATCTCCAGTCCTTCCTACTAGAGCTGGGCAAAGGCTTTGCATTCGTTGCCCGCCAGCAGCGCATCAGCACGGAGACCAAGGACTTTTATATCGACCTCGTCTTTTACAATTACCTGCTCAAGTGCTTTGTTCTCTTTGATCTCAAGACTCGCGAACTGACGCATGAGGACATTGGCCAAATGGACATGTATGTGCGTCTTTATGACGACCAGCGCCGCAGTCCTGACGATGGCCCGACCGTGGGTATCATTCTCTGCGCCCAAAAAGACCACACCGTCGTCCGCTACTCCGTCCTGCACGGCAACGAGCAGCTCTTCGCCACCAAATACAAACTGGTTCTACCCAGTGAGGAGGAACTCCGGGCCGAACTCCTGCGAGAGCAAGAACACATCGCCAGCCAAGCCCTGGCCACCCGCAACGATGTTCCCGCCAAGCGGGCCACCAAGGCCAAACGCAAAGCGAAGGGAGCCACGCGATGATCGAGGGACTCAAGCCGTATGCGGAATACAAAGAGTCGGGACTGCCGTGGGCTTCACGAGTTCCGGCTCATTGGAGCGTCATTCCGAACCGGGCGTTGCTGGGCGACGAAACAGTTGAGAGAATTATCGGACCGCGTAAATTCCGGTGATCGCCCCGCATTGCAGAAACTTCGCGCTGCCCTGGACAAACACCCGTGGATGAGTTCGGTAATGGGCGGCAACCTTGCCTACCAAGCCGAAACTTCGTTAATCAAAGCCATGTTCGGAGATCAGACTGCCGCAAAGGAAGCGCTGCAGCGTGAACTGGAGAAGAAGCGAGCCGAACTCGCTGGAGAGAACCCAACACCGTTAGAACGGCTAATTATTGAACGTGTCGTACCCTGCTGGCTGCAAGTCCAGCACGCCGATTTGGTGGTAGCCCAATTGAAGAATGCTTCCCACGCAACCGGAGACTATCATCAGCGGAGGCAAGACCGAGCAAACCGCCGTTTCCTCGCTGCTGTCAAATCGCTAGCCACGGTCCGCCGCCTAGCCTTGCCAATCCGAGTAGACGTAAACGTTGCGGCACTGGTTAAAACGAACCACCGCTAGCCACATCGAACATGTCCTTGGCGAAACAACCCGCCTAGTAGTGGCTCGTTCTGGGTGAAGTTTCGATGGTTTTGGGGGTCCAACCCGTAGCGCATTCAAGACAGTTTGTTTAATCGCAACTGATGGTTCAAGCAAGTTAAACGCCAATTGTGTGTATTCTGCGGACGGTTTCCAGCAATTCTCGCCTACGAGCAATATCTATTAGCGCACGTAAATCTAGAGCGATAAATAAGTAGTTGCCAATCTGACACTATTTTTTAAATAGTTGCTAAATTAGGGAATCATTAGATTGACGCAGGTGGAGCATTTGCTAGAATTTTTTCCATCATGGAATTACTTAGCCAACAAATTCGGATACTTGTCGCACAGTCATCAACTTCAGCGTATGCGATTGCGCAACAAGCTGGCATTGACAAATCTACGATGTCGCGATTCATGAATGGAGGGCGATTGACGATGGACAAGCTCGATCAGTTGGCATACGTACTTGGGGTGACGGTCATCCGCGAAGTTTCGCAGGTTAAACGGCCTTCTACTAAAGGTAGGCCACCAAAACGAAAGGTTGATGAAATGCAAACAACAGTAAAATTCACTAAACGAGAATTCGAAGGCTTGGCCTACCGTGCAGCAAAACAGGCCTTCGAAGATGAATTCTCAACTCGAAGGGGAGTTTGGTATTACGAGGATTGGGATGTTGTTGTGGTGTTCAACAACAATCCTTTCAACGATGCAATGATTCGCCCCAAAGAGCTTAAGTCCCTTATAAGTGAGTTGAAGAAACTTGGCATTAAAACCGTTGCTCGATCACAGTACGGCGACGCGCTAGAGAACGGAGAGGAACGGTATACGCAATCGCTCGTTCTGGATTGCAGCGATGACAGGGTTCAAGACGTCGTCAATTTGGTCAACGAGATAGGGTCTCGCATGTCATGGGAAGCCCTTCATCCGCCAGCACCAACTAGGAAAGGGGCGGTATCGTGAACTTATCATCAATGATAAATATACTCAATGAAAAGTACGGCATCGGCGTTAACGGGATTTTTTACCTTAGAGCCAGCGATCGGAGAGTCGACAAGAAGGACCCATTTGACGTAACTATAGAGTTTCGCGTTGGCCAAAAAGATTATAGAGTGAAGTGGAAACACTATCAGAACGACTTTCAATGCATGGAAAAGCGAGAATGGGCAGACAAAACTAAACCAGACGAATGGACAGAGGAAAGCAATTTGGGAAGAGATCTAGCCAGGTTTCTTCACGCTATGCGATTTGACGATGACGGGGAGCCAATAACCCAGGCTGAGAAGGAAATAATACGCGCTCAATCCTCAGGCATCGTCTGAGAAACTTGTGGTTTAGACAAATTGCCCACCCAGCCACGGGCAACCGCAAGCAGATCACGCCGGGCTGTTTCATCCAACTTGGCCCACACAAATAGTAGTTCCGTTATCTCTTGATTGTTGATGATGGAACCACCGGTGGAACCACGGCCGGACGAACTGCCTTGTTTTTCCAGTGGTTTTTGATTTTGTTCGTCCCCTTGCGGGGGCATTCTGCCGTTTCAGTAACCCTGGGAATCGTTGATTTTCCAGGGTTTTTTCGTTTCCCCGTTCCGCTATTCTCTCCCGTTCTGTGCGGTTCCGCAGTACATTGCTTCTCATGACACAAGGTCATGAGGGGCAACACCAGCCTGCTGCGCGGCTGGTTCAGTGATCCGCGAGCCAGCTGCACAGTGATGCTGTTTGCATTCAACGCAAGCGCAGCGAGCGTTGCTGCCCCTACGACCTTGAGTCGTTGGTTAGCAAGTTTGGCCAGCTAAACCTAAAGTGCTTATTGGGTAAGGGCGGTACGACGGACTTCCAAGTCCGTCGATGTGGAATTCGACGGACTAGGAAGTCCGTCGTACCGTTCACGGTTAGCCGACCAAACTTGGCTTCTCATGACACAAGGTCATGAGGGTCAAAACCAGCCTGCTGCGCGGCTGGCTCAGTGATCCGCGAGCCAGCTGCTCAGTGATGCTGTTTGCATTCAACGCAAGCGCAGCGAGCGTTGCTGCCCCCACGACCTTGAGTCGTTGGTCAGCAAGTTTGGCCAGCTAAACCTAAAGTGCTTATTGGGTAAGGGCGGTACGACGGACTTCCAAGTCCGTCGATGGGGAATTCGACGGACTAGGAAGTCCGTCGTACCATTCACGGTTAACCGACCAAACTTGGCTTCTCATGACACAAGGTCATGAGGGGCAA
>CAMCMB010000044.1 GCA_945875845.1 Pirellula staleyi DSM 6068 | reverse complement strand
AACGGTCGTGCAAATCGCAACCAACCATGATAACCTTAGACATAATTCGGCCCTCGTTGGAGAATGAAGTAATTTGGTATTCCCAACGAGTGTGCCGGATTTTTTTCTTGATGCAACCCTACATAGTTTCTCCGCGAAAGTACGCGTTCGCACTCGGGTAGGGATATGGTAAACCGTGCCCGTGAGAGAGGGGCCAACCGCGATCCCTCGTTTACGGGCTTGTTGATTTAATCACAACCCGAAGTGTAAACGAGGGACTCTTTGCCCCTCACTCACGTTTCGGGTTATGATAAAACCATAGCTTAGGTAAAGACTCATTAAATCAACGAGCCATTACGCGTCGAGTTGTGAAACTGACGCCAAAAAACGCACCATCCAAAAATTCACAGCCTATCTGCGGAGGTGCTTGCCATCGAGCTCGTGTCGAATGTAGGACTCTGAGATTTTTCTGAATCCGGATATGGTTTTAGACTGGATCCAAGTTATTGTCGACAGTGTCCACGATCACTCTGCGTTTGCGTGTTAGTCCGCATTCAATATTTTATAGAAATCGAATTCCATGCTCTCTTGGTTCAGCAACATTGATGCGCTACTTCGAGGCAATTTGAGGAAGGATGTTCAAGGTTCAGAGGGGCAAATTGACTTTCCGATCGTTCTAGGGTGAAGGTCAATTACCACTGGCGTAAAGCCAGATGGCATGAAACCGAATGCCACAGGGTTTATCCAGGGGGATCGTTCCCTTCACGCTACGCCAGGATGTCCTTGATAACCTCGCCGCCTACATCGGTCAGACGAAAGTCGCGACCGTTGAACCGATGCGTGAGTTTCGTATGATCCAGACCGAGCATGTGCAGTAGCGTGGCATGCAAATCGTTGACGTGGACTTTGTTTTCGACCGCCTTATATCCAAATGGATCGGTCGCCCCGTAATGGAATCCACCCTTAACGCCTGCACCTGCCATCCAGATCGTAAAGCCGTTCGGGTTGTGATCGCGCCCCTTTGCCCCTTGCGAATCGGAGGTTCGTCCAAACTCGCCGCCCCATATGACCAGCGTCGTATCGAGCAACCCGCGTGATTGGAGATCGGTGAGCAAGGCTGCGGCCGGTTGGTCGGTATGCATTGCACAAGATCGGTGGTTGGTCTGGAGATCCGTGTGGCAGTCCCAAGGTACGTCGTTCACGCTACCATCGCCGCCTACGCCTTTGCCAGCAAAGACCTGAACGAAGCGAACACCGCGTTCGACTAATCGTCGCGACAAAAGACACTGCCGAGCGAACGTCTCGCATTCGGGTTTATCCATGCCATAGAGTTGATGAGTGGCTGCGGTTTCTAGCGAAAGATCCAGTGCTTCAGGTGCCGCCATCTGCATTCGGTATGCGAGTTCATACGAGTTGATTCGCGCCGCTAGGTCGGCCTGTGTTGGCCGAGCGACGGCATGCTCCTGGTTGAGCTGGCGAATCAAATCCAACTGCGATCGTTGTTGTCCATCACTGCGTTTGGTGTCCCGTACTAGATTGTCGATTGTTTCTTTGCGACGCGCGTCGAGTGCCATGGCCTGATACGTTTTGGGCAAAAAACCGGCTGACCAGATTTGGTCGTCGCCTCGTGGCCGAGTATCGTGCAGAACCACATAGGACGGGAGATTTTGATTTTGTGATCCGAGGCCGTACGTCATCCATGCACCTAGGGCTGGCAGTCCAGGACGATTGGTACCACACATTAATTCGATGGACGCAGGAGCATGATTGTTCTGCTTTAGGTACATCGAGTGCAGGAAGCACATCCGATCGACGTGCTCAGAGAGATGGGGAAACAGATCCGAGGCCCACGAGCCTGACTCGCCATGCTGAGCCCACTGGAATGGCGACTTGAGGCATTTGCCACTCGTGGTGAAGAAGCCGGTTTTCGGATCGGCACCCGAGAGTTCTTGGCCATCGCGCTTTTGCAACTCGGGTTTATAGTCCCACGTATCCACTTGCGATGGACCACCCGTCATGAACAACCAGATGATCGATTTCACTTTGCCTGGAAAATGCGGTTCTTTGAGTGCCAGCGGGTCAGACGGTGTATTTGCAACGGATTCGGAATTCAGCATGCTGGCAAGAGCAAGTGATCCAAAGCCAAGTCCAGCTTCTTGAAAGAAGCGTCGTCGAGCGGGCAAGGTGACTTCGGCGGGAGAGTAATAGTTAAACATGGTTATTTCTTTATCGTGTTAGTAAGGAGCCTGTCTGGCGCTCCGCTTAGAATTGCTTGCCATTTCATGGGGAGGGTGAGGCTCCTGCCGAACCATTGCGTCGCAAGCTCGGCAGGAGCCTCGCCCTCCCATTTTCTTCTTAAATGCCCCATTCTTCCCTCAGTTAATCGATGTACACAAATTCGTTCAAACAAAGTAGAACGTGACAAAATTCGGCCAACCTATCCTCGGTCGAGTTCGAAACCTCAGAGCCATCCGCCGCCCGCTGTTGTTGAAGGAACGCCAGCATTTGGCTCCGCTCCGTAGGAGTGGGCGTTCGGCCCAAAGCGATTTCGTAGCCCTTATCAATGGAAACTTCTAGCGGTGTATCGGGAGTTGGCCTGATACGAGCAAACATCTTGTTCGCTTGCTGCCGTACGAACGGCGAATTCATCATGGCCAGCGATTGCGTCGGGACAGTGGTGACACTTCTCGCGCCGATGCTTTGCGTGGGTTCTGGCGCATCGAACATGGTCATCATCGGCAGCAGTTCACTTCGCTTGACTCGGAGGTACACACTGCGACGGACGCTATTTTCTAAAACACTCGGCCCAAACATGGTTGTGTCTAGATTGCCACCGGCGGCAAGCATTGCGTCCCGAATCGATTCGCTTTCGAGTCGTTGAGGCTGGTAGTGCCAAAGGTATTGGTTGGTTGGGTCGATCGCTAAATTCTCCTGGGTTATTTCATGCGACTGTTGGTAGGTATCACTCAGCATGATCATGCGGTGAAGCGGCTTGAGCCTCCATTCTCCTTGCACCAATGCGTTGGCCAGATACTCAAGCAGATCGGGATGCGTTGGTGGGTCGCCTTGTGCGCCGAAGTCGTTGGGCGTACCGACGATCCCTTTGCCAAAATGATGTTGCCAAAGACGATTGACAATAACTCGAGCGACCAGCGACCCTGCGCCACGCTCGACACTGGTCATCCAGTTCGCGAGTGCGGTTCGTGGGTCGGTTGGTGTTGAAGGCTCATTGCTTCGAGAAAGCACTTGCAAAAAGCCCGGTTCTGCCTTTCCTTGTTTGTTGTTGACTTCGCCTCGTCGCAAAAAATAGACATCCTCCCCACCTGCAATGGTCGTGTAAACTTCGGACACCTTGGGGCGAGGGGTATTCGCGGAATGATCGCGAACGGCGTGGAAGTAGCGAGCATTTTCGGAATCGAAAGGAGCAAACCAGCGAGCGAGCGGTTCTCGCAACGAATCAGGTATCGGCTCTGGGAGTTTTTGGCCATTGGCCGCGACAATTGCGCGGAGCTCAGCGGCATGCTGCATCGACACATCACCGGCCCAAGTCGCCGGATTGGCTTCGACGCTGATCGCCATTCGCAAACGCCCGATGCCAACGTCGCGAAATTTCAACTCGATCACCAACTCGGTTCCGCTTGGAAATCCCGCGATCGGTGATTCGAATTCCAAGATTGCAGCGTTATCCTTCTTCGCCGTCGCCTTAACCACCCAGGCTGTCGCGGGTTTATCGTCGACCGCGTGAGCAAGCGGTTGATCTTTGTCTTCACTGGCCGCAAAGACCGGTTTTAGTTTGACGACTTGAGGAGCTTCTTTCGACTGCTTGTCGACGGGATTGGCAGTGAGACTGATTTCCATCAATTGAAAACCGCCATCTCCCTCCAAGCCTGGACCTTTCTGTGGTAACGACTTGTCCGTGAAAGCATCCAATCGAATTGCGTTCAGGTTTTTCTGGTGAGTCTGAAATGTCAATCGATATTTCTCTTGTCCTGCAACCTTGCGTTTCTTGCCTCGCTGCCGAATCACGGTTCCTGGGTTCATCATGCCATCGTGAGCAATGATGCCGTTTGGTAATTGTTTCAAGTAGGACCGTTCAGCCTCCATCGCGACCGGTTCAAGCGATTGCCAACGCGCGGGTTCAGGTTGTTTGCTAAGCTCTTGTTTTTGCCAAGCGTTAAAGCGCGAAGGGAGTTCGTTGGTCACAAACGTGTGAAGGGCAGCGACAAGCGGTTCGAGTTCAAGGCGATGTTGCTCGATCGCCCGTTCCGTTGCGGCTGGATCGATATCCAGATTTCTAGCGCCATGAACCGTGCGAGCTAACGATGCGGCCAACGCGTAATAATCCTCGTGCGGAATTGGATCATACTTGTGCGAGTGACATCGCACGCAACCAAGCGTCAGACCCATCATGGAGCCACCGATCGTCATCATCATGTCATCCAATTGATCGTAGCGAATTCCTTCGACGGTCTTCGCGGTGATTTGTCCAGGATATGGGCCAGCGACGAGAAAACCGGTGGCTGACGCTGCCTGGATGTCATCGGGTGCGAGCAGATCGCCCGCTAATTGCAACCGCACGAATTCGTCGTAAGGCATATCTTGATTGAGGGCTCGAATCACCCAGTCGCGATAATGATAGGCACCGGGACGAAAGCCGTCGAACTCATAACCACCGCTCTCAGCAAAGCGTGCCGCGTCGAGCCAATGTCGGGCCCAACGCTCACCGTAGGCAGAACTAGCCAACAAGGTGTCGATCACTTTCTCGTACGCTTGTGGCGACGCATCACCGACAAACGCGGCAACTTGTTCGGGCGTTGGCGGCAATCCGATCAAATCAAAATAGGCGCGACGAATCAGTTTCTCTTTGCTGGTTGCATGATTGGTTTTCAGTCCATGAGCGTGTTGAGCTTGCCATATGAAACCATCGATTGGTTTTTCTGCATTGGGCGACGCGACAGCTTGCAAAGGCTGAAAGGCCCACCACTTCTTCCCTTCTTCGATATTAATCTGTCGTTTTTGCGCCAAATTCGCGTCGCCCAAACGCGGATCGGGGGCCCCCATTTCAATCCACGTCGCAAAGTTCGCGATGACATCATCGGGCAGTTTGCCAGCGGGTGGCATCTCGATACCGTCGTACTTCAGTGCCTTCATAAGCAGACTGTCGGCCGACTTGCCTTTGACTAAAACTGCGCCCGATTCACCGCCGCTGGCGATTGCGTTGGCCGAGTCCAACAGCAACGCTCCTTGTAGCTTTTTGGAATCACGGGCTCCAACCGAGTGGCAGCTATAGCAATGCTCAACCAGAACCGGCCGAATTTTTTGCTCAAAGAACTCAAACTCCGAGCTATCCGCAGCAAAAGCGATTGCGGGAGGTATTGTCGCTGAGAGCATCACCATTGCCGCGAGGCAAGCAACTGTTTTCATAGGGTGTTAGGCAGGTCTGGGCAGGGGGGGCTTCGCGAACGAAGTGGGAGGTCGAAAATAAGGGCGAGCGGCAGACTGTGATCTACCACCCACTGTTCCAATTGGCAGAGCGACTGCTCCTGGCCGTCTTGATTTCGGTTCGGCAGGAATCTCTTACTCCCAGTTGAAACCCGTTTAGAAAGATCCAATATCTTACCATGAAATCGATGTATTAAGCACATCCGCAAATGTTTTTCAACCCAATTAGCCGTAGGGCGCTAGCGGCTTGTTGATTTATTGGTACGACGGACTTCCGAGTCCGTCGAATTCCCCATTGACGGACTTGGAATTCCGTCATACCGCCCTTACCCAATAACGACTTCACTAAAGCAACAAGCCGCGAGCCCCGGTTTTCCAATTGCTCGACATTCGTCGAAAACCGTGACCAGCGAGGATGCGCGTGCCGCCTAGGATCATGCTCGGACTGCCTATCGTCCGTTGCTGACAGAATCGAAAGTGGATTGACGATTGGCATGGCCTTAGCGACTTGTGACTCTGAGATTCTTCTGAGTCTGGATATGGTTTTCGATCGGCTCCAAGTTAGAATCGAGAACCACCACGAATACTCTGCATATTCGTGCTATTTCGAATCCAAAACTTAATAGAAATCGATTTCAATGCTCACTTGGCGATCACGCAACCGCAATCGATGCACCTCCGAACCGAGATGACAACAGCCAAGAAAAAATTGCGCCGGAAATGGTTCCTCCCACAGGCCTTGGTCGACCAGCCCAATCGACCTCCTACACCATCTTTCGAGTTTGGGTCTTCGTGTTTGCCGTCGTCGGCGCGCAAATGAGTTGGGTGCTGAGACCCTTTATTGGTTCTCCTGACTTAGAATTTTCCTGGTTTCTGGCCGCGAAACGTGCGGTCCTTCTCAACATTGCAATCCTTTGCTTGATGGTAGTCTGCGGACTTGGTTATGGTGCGGTCATGGGAAGCTATGCCGAATCGATTTCTGCGATTCGGCCAAGGCAAGCACTCTATTCGGCAACCAAGGTCCCTTTCTTGCTACTGGCAACCTTCGCGCTGAGTTTACCAAGCTTTTATGTAGCAAATACGATGTTGGGATTGCATGCGGATTTTGGCCGTGCCCTTCGCTGGGTACTGCGACCATTCATTGGCTCGCCGAATCTTGGAACCGCCTACTTTCGAGAGGAAGCATGGGGAAATGCCTACCTCGAAATATTCGACCTTTTTTACCGATTGTTTTTCGTTGGCTGAAGCCATAACTTTTCATGATTGCCGCACCCATTGTGCACGTGTAGGGAATCTACATTTTTTTTCGTAACCGGTGCGTCAAAGCAACACGGAAAACCACTATGATTCAATGGATCCGAAGGCCAGCGAGGCCTTCCTCGGTTGCGAATTGTGAAAATGCATGGCCCACTCACGAAGTTGCATCGCAAGATCCATTTCTCGAAAACCCGTATTCTAATAAACATTGCCACATGAATAGCTCGATTGCACTTCTCATTTCACCACTCCTGCTAGCGTGCGCTTTCGCGTACAGCCAGGATGCGGTGGACAATCCTCAGACCCGCAATGTCTTGGGTTGGACGGTGCATATTGCTCCCGAACTGCTGACCGACCAAGCCGAGGACACAAAGCGAGCTCTCGAACTGCTTCGAGCACAACTGGAGGAGATTATCCGCGTTGTGCCACAGCCAGTCGTGGTGGAACTCAAGAAAGTTCCGTTGTATTTCTCCGTTCAGTATCCCGGCATTGGGCCTTCGGCAGAGTTTCATCCCGATGCGGGCTGGCTACGAAACAACGGCCGCGATCCTGGCATGGCCAAGGGAGTGGAGTTCACGAACATCCGCGTTTTCGAAGCCGAGACGCGACGCATGCCGAATTTTGTCCTGCACGAGCTGGCCCACGCCTATCACAATCGCGTTCTGCCTCGCGGGTTTTCGAATCCGGAAATCAAGGCGGCCTACGACAAGGCCAAATCAAGCGGCAAATACGATTCGGTTGAACGCCGAGACTCCGAGGGCCGCACACGGTTGGACCGTGCCTACGCGATGACAACGGCGATGGAGTATTTTTCCGAGACATCGGAGGCATTTTTCAGCGTCAATGACTTCTATCCGTACACGCGTGCAGAGCTAAAACGGCATGATCCGGAAATGTTCGCCTTGTTAACAAAGCTGTGGCAGGTAGTGGGAACACCCGATGAAACGGCGCAAGTCACAAAGCCGCTTGATAAGGCGAAGCAACTCATGGAAGCGGAATCACGTCTCAAAGCGATTTACGAGCGCCGAGAGTTTGCTGCAGCACCTTTCGAAGCAACATGGTCGCGCGATAGTACGGGCTACTTACGCTTGGAGAACCCGCGGTCGGATTCGCCGGAGTTGGTGAAATACGATTGCGCCACCGGCAAGCGTTCCGTATTGATTGCTTCAGAACAAATGGTTGCGCCTGAGTCCAAAGATCGACTGCGGATTCGTCAGTTTTCGGAATCGCCCAACGGTGCAAAATTTCTTTTGCGAGTGGACTCAGACCAGCGCGGTTCAGAAGGCCACTATCTATTCGATTCGCAGTCAGCCGAGCTGCAGCGGGTCAAGGCTGAGCTGGGCGGCCTTTCCTGGGCGCAGCCATTCTCACCCGATGGAAGCAAGATTCTGTTTCATCGCGAATCCAATATCCATGTGGTCGACATCGAGAAGGGGACGTCTACGCGGCTGACGGCCAGCGAAAACGTCCAAACCATTCACAACGGACGCGAAGTTTGGAGTCCGGATTCTACAAAAATCGCATACATTCAGACGGATGAGTCCAAAGTTCCTCGGCGCTCGGTCATTCTGCCTACCGATCCGAGTTACCCGTCTGTCCGCCAGGATGGCTTTGCGCGAGTCGGCGAAACGATCGCCTCACTTCGAGTGGGTGTTGTCGAAGCCGCAGGGGGTGAAACTCAGTGGATCGATCTACCCGCTAGACCGGGTGATTTCTATCTTCAAACCGTCCAATGGGCGAGCCATTCGGACGAATTGCTGATCGAGTTGCTCAGTCGGGGCCGCGATGCGCGCTCGTTTCTGATCGCCAATGTACGGACAGGCAAAACGGTGACGGCCTATCAGGAGTCGGACCGCGCGTGGGTCGATTCCAGCTTTGGTACGAATGCTGGAGTGGACTGGATTCAGGGTGGAGAAGCGTTCGTTCTGTTGAGCGAACAAGACGGCTGGCGTCATGCGTTTCAACTTTCGCGAGATGGCATGACGAAGAAACAGATTACCGTAGGCGAATACGATATTACGGATCGTGGTCCAGTCGATGAGTCAGATAAGAAGAACGGGTGGTTCACGTTTTTGGCATCGCCCGATAACGCCACGCAAAGATACCTCTATCGCGTTCCATTAGACGGATCCGCAGCAACTCAGCGACTGACTCCGGAAAACCAGCCGGGCACGCATAGCTATCAATTCTCACCCAGTGGTCAGTGGGCGTTTCACACCTACTCCACGTTCGACTCGCCGCCGGTCATCGATTTGGTACAGTTGCCAGCGCACCGCGTCATGCGTGTTTTGGAAGATAATGCAAAGGTCCGAGAGCGAGTGAAGCCATTGATTGTTCGCCCGACGGAGTTTATTCAAGTGGATATTGGTGGCGGGGTAGTGATGGACGCCTGGATGATCAAGCCACGCGATTTTGACGCGTCGCAGAAATATCCGGTGTTCGTGTTTGTGTATGGTGAGCCACATGGGCAAACGGTCCTGGATGACTGGCGCGGCGGGCAGAATCACTCTATGTTTCATCGCATGCTAGCCGACCTTGGCTATCTTGTTGTTTCGATAGACAATCGAGGGACACCGGCGCCCAAGGGTGCTGCTTGGCGCCGTGCCGTCTTTGGAAGCCTCGGCCCGTTATCCACCGAAGAGCAAGCCAAGGGCTTAATCGAACTCGCCCGCACTTGTCCTTGTGTGGACCTGTCCCGAGTGGGAATATGGGGCTGGAGCGGTGGCGGCTCGAACACACTCAACGCGATGTTTCGCCGACCCGATCTCTACCATGTCGGAATCGCCGTTGCTGCCAAGCCGCAGCCGCATCTTTACAACGCGTGGTTTCAGGAAATCTACATGCGTACGCGAGCGGAGAACCCAGACGGTTATCAGCAAGCTGCGGCCATCAACTTTGCGGAAGGGCTGCGAGGCGATTTGTTGATCATTCACGGAACCGGTGAGACCAACACGCACTTACCGATCATCGAGGGGTTAGTGGACCGTCTCATTGAACTCGGCAAACCCTTCGATTACATGGCCTACCCCAACCGCGACCACGGGCTGCGGGAAGGAAAAGGGACGGAAGTCCACATGCGAATGCTCATGACAAGGTACCTTCTCGAACACCTTCCACCCGGTCCCAAAGGATCAAGCCGGGGTGACCCCTTTTAGCTTTTAGCTCTCAAATCTGAAATCTGAAATTCCTACTCCCTACTCCCTACTTTGCCCTTGATGAAACCTAGTAACAGCGATCCGCTTGGCGCTACGATTGTGGATGGCGGCGTGAACTTCAGTCTTTTTTCCCGATTCGCAACGGGAGTGGAGTTGCTGCTATTTGATCGCGTCGACGATGCCGTTGCGGCCCGTGTCATTTCCATCCAGGCCACCGATCGTTCGTACCACTACTGGCACACTGCCGTGCCAGGGGTCAAGCCTGGGCAGATTTATGGGTATCGGGTACAAGGGCCCCATGAACCAGAAAGAGGGTTGCGATTCGACTCTAGCAAAATTCTTCTTGACCCGTATGGCAGGGGCGTTGTCGTTCCGAATCATTACGATCGTTGGGCTGCCTGCCAACCCGGTGATAACGCTGCGACATCGATGAAGAGTGTTGTCGTGGATCCCAGCACATACGACTGGGAAGGGGATCTGCCATTGCGTCTCCCTTCGGCTCGAACCATTATCTATGAAATGCACGTCCGCGGCTTCACTCGCCATCCGAGTTCCAACGTATGCGAGGAAAAGCGAGGAACCTATGCTGGCCTGATCGAGAAGATACCCTATCTTCAGGAACTTGGCATCACAGCCGTAGAACTGCTCCCCGTGTTTCAATTCGACCCGCACGATTGTCCGTTGGGCAAGACCAACTATTGGGGGTACTCGCCGATTTCGTATTTTGCGCCACACCAGGCATACTCCTCGCGTCAAGATCCATTGGGTCCACTCGATGAGTTTCGGGATATGGTCAAAGCGCTACATCGGGCTGGCATTGAAGTCATCT
Source organism: Pirellula staleyi DSM 6068 (assembly GCA_945875845.1). Classification (GTDB taxonomy): domain Bacteria; phylum Planctomycetota; class Planctomycetia; order Pirellulales; family Pirellulaceae; genus JBKCUI01. The sequence continues at coordinate 49,255 of CAMCMB010000044.1, read as the reverse complement.
TGGACGTTGTGTTCAATCACACAGCCGAGGGTGATCACACCGGTCCCATGCTTAGTTTTCGGGGAATTGACAACCCGTCTTACTACATTCTCGAAGATGGGGGGGCACGCTATGCGAACTACACGGGTTGCGGGAATACACTCAATGCCAATCATTCGGTTGTTCGCAGGATGATCATCGACAGCCTCCGCCATTGGGTGAAAGAGATGCACGTGGATGGCTTTCGTTTCGACTTGGCATCGGTTCTTTCCCGAGATGCATTGGGTCACCTATTGCCGAATCCGCCGGTGCTCTGGGACATCGAGTCCGACCCAGCACTCGCAGGGACAAAACTGTTGGCCGAAGCCTGGGATGCGGTTGGATTGTACCAGGTCGGGAGCTTTGTGGGGGACGCATGGAAAGAGTGGAACGGTCGCTTTCGCGACGACGTCCGGAATTTTTTTCGAGGCGAGCCGGGTGCGCTACGACGGGTGGCCGATCGGATCGTTGGCAGTCCCGAATTGTACGGCCATGAGGAACGCGAGGTCGAACAGAGCGTCAACTTTGTGACTTGTCACGATGGTTTCACACTCAATGATCTTGTCTCCTATAACGAAAAACATAACGAAGCCAACGGAGAAGGCAATCGGGATGGTGCGAATGACAATGCAAGTTGGAATTGCGGTGTCGAAGGCCCAACGGACGATCCGTTGATCGAGAAACTCCGCAATCGGCTAGTCAAGAACTATTTGACCGTCACGATGATGTCGCTTGGTATGCCGATGATTCTAATGGGAGACGAAGTTCGCCGCACGCAAGGCGGTAACAACAATGCCTATTGCCAGGACAACGAGATTAGCTGGTTCGATTGGACACAGATCGAGAAGCATGCCGAGATACATCGATTTGTAAGACTGCTTAACGCTAGGCGTTTGCTTCGCGGCGTCGAACATGAGCGAAATCGAGTATGCTTATCCGAATTGATCCGGAACGCGAACAAGGCTTGGCACGGTACAAAACTTGGCCAGCCAGACTGGAGCGATACTTCGCATAGCGTTGCCCTGGAGGCGGATGTCAGCTTAGAAAAATTGAGGATTTATTGGATTCTGAACGCCTATTCGGAGCCGCTCAACTTTGAATTGCCGAAATTAGAGGCAGGCGATACTTGGAGACGCTGGATCGACACGGCTCTCGATTCACCGTACGACATTGTTCCGTGGCAAACAGCGACAGAGGTTTCAGAAAATGCATATCGCGCCGAGGCCCGATCTGTCATCATTTTGTTTGCAAGTGGCAAAACGGTGATTGCGTGACGAGGAAAATTCTTTTGCTCAACGCGGGGTCCAGTAGCTTGAAAGTCACCGTGATGGATGTGGCGGATGGCAAAGTGATTGCACGAGGTTCCGCCGATTGGGCAGGCCAGGTAACACGCTATCAGTATTTGAGTTCGGACGGAGGTAGTCGGACGGAAGATGTTTCGTGGCGTGGGCATGCCAAAGCGGTAGAGCGATTCATCGACGACCTGCCAACCACGCTGTGTTCGGAGTTGATGGCGGTCGGGCATCGCGTCGTTCATGGTGGACCATTCACAACCTCCGTGCGCATTACTCCACAAGTTCGTGAGCGCATAATGGCCCTGACCGACTTAGCTCCCTTGCACAACCCGCCGGCCATGGCAACGCTGGCCGCTGCCGAGGCTGCCTTACCAGGAATGAATCATGTGGCGGTGTTTGACACCGCATTTCACGCCACGCTTTCTTCGGAAGCTTATACCTACCCGTTGCCGCAAAAATGGACGCAGGAATGGGGCATCCGTCGCTATGGTTTCCATGGGCTCAGCCATTCCTACTGTGCCCAACGAGCCACAGAAATGCTCGCTACTCACCCTTCGGATCTGCCGCGTCGCATCGTGATTTGCCACCTTGGCCATGGTTGCTCCGTGGCGGCGGTAAAAGACGGCAAGTGCGTTGATACGACGATGGGCTTCACACCTCTCGATGGATTAATGATGGGCACACGCTGTGGCTCGATCGATCCGAGCATCGTATTGTACGTGCAGCACCACTATGGCTTGACGGTCCAACAAGTGGAAACATCGCTCAATCGAGAATCGGGGCTCCTGGGAGTATCCGGCATCTCGGGCGATATGCGGCAGGTGTTGACTGCAGTGAAAGCGGGGAATGAGGCTGCACGACTGGCCGTCGGTATTTATACGCACCGCGTTCGACAGGCGATCGGCTCTTTCGCAGTAACCATGGGGGGCATCGACGCATTGGTGTTCACGGCTGGCGTAGGCGAGCATTCGGCAGAAATTCGCGCGACCATCTGTGAGGGCTTGGATTGCTTGGGGCTCAAACTCAATGGTGACGCGAACGCCGAATGTAAACCGGATTCGGATATCGCCGCAACCAGCTCCCTAGGTCGAATTTTCGTAATCGCCTCGCAGGAGGATGTGACCATCTTTCGCGAGGTGACCCAGGTATTGGCTTGCGCCGTTACGCCACCAAATGGTAGCGGCAGGGCGCGAGCCCTCCGGTGATGACCCAAGCATTTTTTCGTCTAGGCTGCAAATTTATTCGCGAAGGGCAAAACGTAGTCGTGAAAGGCCTCTGGATTTATCCCAATGGCATCGTTACCCTCACGTTACAACGAAGCTTCGTCACCGCTGGCGTGTAGCCCAATGGTCGTATTGCACCATCCTCTCGAATTTACAACGATTATGAAACCCATAGTACAAATCTCCCTTGACTTGACGAATATCGACGAAGCCCTTGAAACGGCAGCTATGGCGATGCGGGCTGGAGTGGACTGGCTCGAGGCAGGCACGCCGCTCATTCTGGCGGAGGGGCTCCATGGCATTCGCGCCTTGCGGGCGGCGTTCCCGACGACGCCGCTTGTGGCCGATCTCAAAACTATGGATGGTGGATATCTCGAAGCCCAAATGATGGCCCAGGCTGGCGCAACCCATGTCGTCGTGATGGCGCGAGCTCACGAAGAGACCATTCGTTGTGTGGTGAAGGCAGGAAAGGACTTTGGCGTACAAGTCATGGGGGATAATATGGTGTGCCCGGACATGGTCGAAGGGGCCAAGTGGCTAGAGGATCTCGGCTGCGATTTTGTCATTCATCACATCGGATACGACGAGCGACGCGGTATTGCGGCTCGCGGGCTGAGGATGCCAAGTCCGCTCGATCGACTGCGGGAGGTTGTCAATGCGGTTCGGATCCCTGTCCAAGCGGTGGGCGGACTCTCGTTGGAACAGGCCATCGAGTGCCCAGCCTATGGCGCCCCTTTGGTCGTCCTAGGTGCACCGCTAACCATCGATGCAGACGCATTCAAAACGGCGTCGGGAGACCTCGAAAGCTCGCTTCGAATGATTTGTGATAAGATCCACGCATCGACTGTTGCCTCACCGTCGTGAGCGTTTGCCAAGTATTCGAAACCTAACCATCTCAAACTTAATCTAAAATGAAATCTGCCGCCGTTGTCAACTACTCGCCTGAAAAAGGTTCCGTCGAGATCCGTGAAATCGAATGCCCGACGATCGGTGATGAGGATGTTTTGCTCGAAGTCGCCAACGTCGGCGTTTGTGGCAGCGATCTGCATCAATGGACCGCAGATCATTCCTGGCCCGTGAATTATCCAGTCGTCCTAGGCCATGAGTTCGGCGGCACAATTGCCCAAGTTGGACCGAGGGTCGAAGGCTGGCGAGAAGGAGACCGAGTGGTTAGCGAAACTGCGGCGATCATCGATTCCAACAACCCGATGTCCCGTCGCGGAATGTATAACCTGGACCCAACTCGCAAAGGTTTTGGATACGGGGTCAACGGGGCGATGACTCGATTTGTTCGAGTCCCCTCCCGCATCTTGCATCATGTCCCCGACCGGCTCCCCTTCGAATATGCGTGCCTGACCGAACCGTGTTGTGTTGCTTATAACGCTGTCGTCAAGAATGCGCACATCGAGCCTGGTGACAGAATCATTGTATTGGGTCCAGGGACGATCGGAATCTTATGCGCTGCAATGGCTCGACTGTGTGGAGCTGAAGTTGCCTTGGTGGGACTTGAAGCGGACCGTCATCGTTTAGAAATTGCCAAACAGTATGGATGCGAGGCCATCATTGGCGACGCGAAAGATTGGGCCATGGAACGAGATGGATTGGGAGCCGATGGAGTCATCGATGCGGCAGGCGCAAGCATCACACTTAAAATTGCTCTTAACTTGGTTCGGCCAGCCGGTTGGATTAGCAAAGTCGGTTGGGGCCCTCAACCCTTAGGCTTTAATTTGGATCAACTAGTACAAAAGAACGTCCGCTTACAAGGGAGCTTTAGCCACTACTGGCCAATTTGGGAACGCGTCATCGCGATGCTCGCGAGCGGGCAATTGGACGTGCGACCTATCATTGGCGGAGTCTGGCCGATCGAGCAGTGGCACGAAGCATTTGAAAAGATGCATACTGGGGCAGTCGTGAAATCCGTGCTGCGGCCCATTTGATTCAGGCTAGGAGAAACCTGCATTGCGATCGAAGTTGACAATACATCCATTGCTCAACGAAATCGAAAATAATCCGTTATCTGCAATTTTATTCGTCACATCTTGGTAAGTACCATTTATCTGCAATTCCAGCCAGCAGATGGTACGTGCTGCGGTATCGACAATAAGGTAATTTTCAACCCCCTGGCGTTCGTAGAGCTCCCGCTTTGCAAGTAGATCTTTGGTTGCAGTTGACTCGCTCAGCACTTCCACGACGAGAATGGGCGGCGTTTCAAGATGGCGTTCCGGCTGACATCCGCAAACCAACATAACATCGGGACGAACGACGGTGTCTTGCTGAACGATCCAGTCGAGGCCGGTGTAGACTTTACAAGGACAGTGATTCAATTGGATGGAGGACTGAATCATGTACGCAAACGAACTTACCGCTCGCTCGTGGGGACCGAATGGTGAGGGACTCATTGCCACGGCAGTTCCATACCATAGCTCCCAATCACCCTCCCAATGCTGGTAGTCTGAAACGGTGTAATGAGGCTGGTATTTTAGGACGCTGGACATGTTTGTACTTAAAAATAGGCGAGCGGCAGATTGCATTATCCCAACCCGAAGTGTAACGTCTCGTTGCTTTAATGGATTGTGAGACGGGGTATTCGAAAGTGGCATGGGCGTCTCGCCCATGGATTCACGAGCGAGCTCGTGCTACGCGATGGTAACCCGACGCGTAAGCGAGGAGCCGACTGCAATTCCTCGCTAACCGGCTCGTTGCTTTAATGGTACGACGGACTTCCTAGTCCGTCGAATTCCCCATTGACGGACTTGGAAGTCCGTTTTACCTCCCTTAACCAATAACGACTTCATTAAATCAACAAGCCGGTGAGTGAGGGGCAAAGAGTCCCTCGTTTACACTTCGGGTTGTGATTAAATCAACAAGCCCTAACGCTTCGGGTTACCATGAAAGCAACAAGCCGTTATGTATCGGGTTAGTAAAGTTCATTGTACCTTTTTCGATTGACTTGGCTACTTTTCGGGCACTCTGGGTGGAACCCCCAGCGCAGCCCGCGTAAACACTTCGCCATATTTGGAAAAACCGTCCACGAAACCGCCATGACTTAAGAAGAACTCGCCATTTTCCACCCCCATGAATCGATCGAACCGATCGGATTTCCCGGTTGGGTCATGAGAAAATGTTGCCTTCGTCAGTTCCGCCCAATTGCCATCGGAGGTTCGAATCCACTGATTGCCATACAATGCCTTGCGACGTAGATGGCCGTTGCTGCCACCAAAGTTCTCGCTAAACCCATGCGGTCGCTTGATCCAGCCACCTTCTTTTGGTGCTTTCCACGAGGATATCAGCATCCACTTTTGCTGTTCCGGGTGAAACCAATAACCCGAATAGATCGTGAAGGTTGTATCAACAGGCTCAGCGGTAACAACGAAACGCTGTTTTTCGCCGGTTTTCCAGAGGACTTTGAGATGGCTGTGCCCACCTGTCCCTTCGTTGCCGAAATCGCCGGAGAAAACGCCTTCTCCTTTACCCATCAATTTCACGCGATTGACGTCATCCACCTTTTTTCGATCGACCGCTTCGTCGCCGCTATCCCAGACGCTAAAGATGATGCGGCGTTCGGTCGGGCTGTTGACTTGCATACCGAAGTAGCCTCGATGCCAACCGCAGGCCATGTAAAAAGTGGTCGTAGGATCTTCGATGGCGGTCACTTCGCTATAAAACGCTTGCACTTTTGCACCTTCCGGAGTCGGGTACATCAGGTGAACGGACGCGGCATTCCTGCGTTCCTTGAGATTGAAATGCGCATCCACAACCGCCTCTCCATTGAGCACAAGTGTTTTGATATCGCCCGAGGGGACGCCTGCCTCATTGAGGGATTCCAGTCGAATTCGTTTGTAGCCGACTTGGCCCACTGGAAAGGCCCCAAAATCGGCCGTCACCAGGGCGTTGGAGCCGTTGCCTGCCACGGTCAATTCTCTTGATTGCTCATCCAGAGTGAGTCGAAGCTTAGATTTCGCCTCTTGTCGCAGACTCAACTCAACCTGGATGGTCAAGTCGCCGGTATTTGCGAATTTTCCGAACCATTGAATGGATTGGTTGGGATCGTCCCAACGCGTTACGCCATTTTTCTCCGAGATTCGGGCCGCGTCCGCATTCGGGGAAATGTACGCGGTAAAAGCCGGGACTCGCAGTTCAGCCGCATCGAGAACTCCAAAGTACCAAAATGGGTTCGCCAACAGGACAAACAAAACGCTCAAACTGGCAGGGGGAACACGGGCCGATGGTGCTCTGCGTCGCGTCCGGTGCGCAAATTTCAAGCCATTAGGGCCAGTCTTGGTACTTAAAAAGTCGTAACCATTGACAAAATTTCGTTTTTTAATCATTTCCGCTCTTTTACTTGGTTGAGGCAGTGGAGTTTTTCCACAGTGACCAATTCGGTTTTTCTGGCATCTAATTTGCCGTAAATGGCCGATGAACCGTAGCATGGTTTGACAATGGCCTATCCGGGCATTTTAATCAGTAGATCTTAGCAGGGAGTTTCGAATGAAATTTCTTGCTAGGCTTCCTGCCGGCATGCCAAACCACATTGTTTTCCTTTTTTCCCCACCTTTGGAGAGTTGTTTCGTATGAGAATTGTATTCTGTTTCTGCGTTGTCGTTTTGACTGCAACCGTCTCGGTCAAACCCGCCCATGCGATCAAGGAGTTCGGCGAACAGTTCGCTCGTGTCTACTTCGAAGGGAACAAAAGCGAAGAATTCAAGAAACTCGTTTCGGAAGCCAAGTGCAATGTTTGCCACATCGATATGGAAAACAAGAAAAAGCACAATCCGTACGGCGATGCGTTGAAGGAAATGGGATTGGAAAAGAAGAAGTACCAACCCATGCTCAAGAGCAATCCAGATCAAGCCAAAAAGGAAATCGAAGAGATCCTTAAAAAAGCTGAAGAGAAAAAGATCGAGGGCAAAGGCAAGACGTTTGGCGAAAAGATCAAGGCAGGCGAATTGCCAGGTGGTGACGTCAAGGGTAAGTAGGTAGTGGGATAGGCTTCCAGCCTGTCATAAAAATGCAGTGGGATAGGCTTCCAGCCTGTCATTTTGAACGAGTGGGATAGGCTTCCAGCCTGTCATTTTCAGGTTGACAGGCTAGAAGCCTATCCCACTTGTTTGGTTTTCGCTGCTCGACCACGCTCGGACCGAGCATGGCTAGATTCAGATTCCTTGCGAGAGTCCGCACTGTTCTTGTCATCTGGAATGAACCAAGTGGGCGAAAAGCCGGTAATTAGACCACTTGTTCCGAGTTGTCCTTCGTCTCGATTAGGATTCACGAGTAATTTGCCTAACCCAACTCCGCGATCGAGAGCTCCTTTTTTTTGTTGGCCGATGTCGTCCTACGGTGTGCATGTTTGGATTGCCAAGTCGCTTGCCATTGGGTTGTTAGTGAGTTGCGGCCCTGCTATTTCTCAAGATACGGCTATTTCTCAAGATACGGCGATTCGCTCCACTGGCATTGAGCTGAAAGCGGAAATGGGTTTGGCTGGGACATGGAAGGTAGGCTATCCCGCCAGGACACTGCTCTCGATCACGTCCGGTCTGACCCCAGTGGATGGCCATATCGAAGTGCAAACGGTCGATGGGGATGGCGTTTCTGTGGTCGTTCAGAACCCGGAATGGAAGGTTCGCTTAGCGAAAAATGAAACGATGCAATTGGAAGCAGTCGTCAAGCACGGTCGAAGCAATCGCCCAATTGTGATCCGAATCGTCGATAGCAACCAGCAAGTCCTTTTCGAACGATCACTGGACGCCAAGGAACGAGGGACGCCAATCCCAGCCACCCAGCCTTGGATCGTTGGAATCGGAAGCGACCAATTGCAACTGGACCAAGCGGCGATGAAGTCGGCAAAAGGTACACTCTCGGAATACACAACGACTTCGCTGACACAACCTCAACAACTGCCCTCCTCGTCTATGAGCTACGAGGGGGTGGACTTACTCATGCTGTCGTCCAGAAATAACACGCTCAATCGTTCCATGAGTAACGCCAATACCGGCGCGATACGATTATGGATCGTCCGAGGTGGGCGGTGTGCCTTGACGTTAGGTGGCAATGCGGACTCCTGGATGGAGCATGCCGACTTTGCGACTCTGATGCCAGGTGTATTTCAAGGTGTCGAAAAAGACTGCGATCCAGGTCGGCTGGAATCTTTCATTGGATCGCAAAATCCGTTATCCAAGTTGAGTTGCGCGACCTTCCTGCTGAACTCAGGAACGATCGCATTGGTGTCTAAAACGCCGAACCGAATGGATTTTCCATTGATGGGAAAGTGGGCCATCGGCAGTGGCAAAGTGAGTTTTCTCGCGACGGAAATCGATTCTCCAGAACTTCAAGCATGGAAAAGTCGCCCCGAGGTGCTCAAAATGCTTTTGGAGGATCAGTGGGAAAAAAAGGACCAGCGGACTGACAATCTTGCCTATCAGGGCTATGACGATCTGGCCGGTCAGCTCAATGCAACCCTGGATGATTTTCCGCAGTTAACTTTGGGGAACTTAACATCCGTTTCCATCATTGCCGGCTTGCTTTGCTTGATCATTGGGCCTTTCGATTACTTTGTCATTTCCAAAGCTTGGAAGCGTCCGCGAGGAACTTGGATAACACTCATCGCCTGTTCGATAGGGAGTTGTTTGATCGTCGTCGGCCTTGCTAAATCTTGGAAGCCGGCGACGCCATGCATCAACACATTGGAGCTTGTCGACATTGACTACCAATCTCAGTCGCTGACAGGACGCGGATTTGCGCACTTCTATGGTGGAGAACGTGGGGCCTTCGATTTTTCAGCATATCGACGGACCAAGGCAAACGATTCGGAAGCGAGCGTTTCCGTTCCGTTGGATTGGTTCGGGCAGCCTGGGAAAGGGCTCGGTGGCTTTGACTCGACGGTTGCCACAGATCGGGGAATGCCTACCTACACAATTGTAATGATGCAATCCGACAGTCCCAAAGCGCAGCCCGCACCATCGGCGGATGCAAACACGAAATCTACCGGCATTTACGGCGCAGGGATTCCGGCTGCCGGCACAAAAGCACTCTTCGCTCAATGGAACGAGGCGATTCCGATAAAGAAGGAGAGTCACTCACTTTCCATGGTTGCGGGCTCGATCGATTTGTTGGAAGGGAGCTTGGCCAATCCACTTGATTTCGACTTGCTGGATGGCATTCTCATCTATCGCGGTCGAGCTTATTCGTTGCCAACAAGGTTGCGAAAGGGGGATCGAGTCCCCTTTTCTTCGATGACATTGCCCAAGGATGTAGTGCGTCGTCTGCAACGCCGGCAAAATATCGGTGGCGAAGAACGCAGCTCGCCGTGGAAGCCTGCGGATACCGACAACCTAGATCGCTTGCTGGAAATGATTACTTTCCATCAGGCAGCCGGCGGGAGCAGTTACACAAGCCTCTACAACCGATACCTTGGCAGTTTGGATTGCTCGGACGTGATCCGGCTGGATCGTGCGATACTTCTGGCGGAGGTCAAAGACTCTTCGCTCACTTGGTCGATTCGGCGTGATTCGATTCCTGTTCAGTCCATCGAAGGACAACGCAAGACGTTCGTGCGTCTGATCATTCCAGTAGCCCGGTCCACCAACGCTCCTTCTAATCCCATTTCGCCAACTTTCAAATGAACCGCTCTTCGCCATGATCAAAACGTCGCAGCTAACCAAAAAGTACGATGACATGTATGCGATTCATGACATCGATTTGGATCTTGGAAAGGGAGATCTTTTCGGCTTCATCGGACCCAATGGTGCGGGTAAGACCACGACCATGCGAATTATCGCGACGCTTTTAACGCCGACCTACGGCGAAGCATACGTGTGCGGTCATTCGATCTACACGCATCCGAAAGAGATCCGGCGCTTAGTGGGCTATATGCCCGACTTTTTTGGGGTATACGATGACATGACGGTAATCGAGTACCTCGAGTTCTTTGCAGCCGCGTATCGCATTATGCCTCAAGCGAGACGCAAACGATGCGATGAAATGTTGGAGGTAGTGGATTTGGAGTTCAAGCGGGATGCTTACGCGAACACCCTCTCACGAGGCCAAACCCAGCGGCTAGGACTCGCCCGGGTGTTGCTTCATGATCCCGCCGTCCTTTTGCTCGACGAACCGCTTAGCGGCTTGGACCCGCGAGCCAGAATCGAGATGCGAGCCTTGATGCGACGTTTGGGTGCCATGGGCAAGACCATCATCGTAAGCAGTCACATTTTGCCAGAACTAGCGGACGTTTGCAACAAAGTTGGTATCATCGATTCGGGTGTCTTGATTGCGAACGATGATGTGACATCCATTATACGCCAAGTGCGTCCGAACATGGTGATCCTCGTCGAACTCGCGAATCCGAGCCGCATCGACGAAGCGGCAAGATTGTTGAGTAATGACGCGATGGTTCAGTCGGTTGATGTAACTTCTGGGACGTTGCGAATCATGCTCAAAGAATACGATGCAGACTATTCGTTCCTTGCGACTTTGCTTGTGAACAACGGAATTGCCATTCGCAGATTTTCCGAGGAAGAAATCAATCTTGAATCTGCCTTCATGGCATTTACGAAAGGGGCGGGAGCCAAAATTTAGTTGTGCGACGCTCCGCGTCGCAGGAATCACGACGCGGAGCGTCGTGCAACTCAGTCGCAGGAATCACGACGCGGAGCGTCGTGCAACTCAGAGACAGGAATCACGATGCGGAGCGTCGTGCAACTCAGAGGCCTTTCGCCCCCAGTCAATTGTCCTTGTAGAGACTTAAGCCAAGCCCCTTGGCCGTCATTTTTGCCTCTGCCGCCCGCCGTTCGTCGAGGATCATTTGTTCGGCGACTTCTTCGCTGATCGCGTCCTCAGGGGTCATCGGATCTCGCAGGAGCTGAACGGTTTGAGAAGGCATTTCCTTTCCATCCACCACAAGTATCACTCGATACAAGCCGTTGGGAGCAATTCGCGGACCCGTTCGCCCACCCGATCCGCCTCGCCCACCGGTGCCGCCGGTGCGGGATCCCGTGGTTTGTTGGCTTAGATCCCAATTAACGCGTTGCAGTCCCGCCCCAGTCCCACCTTTCAACTCACGAACGACTTGCCCCTCAATGTCAGCGATGCGAATAGCGACGCTTTCCGCCTTGGCAGGCAATGCGTACCACAACTGGGCACCGGACGCCGGATTCTCCGACGCGAATCGGCGATTGGTTTTGCCACGGCTTGGCTCGCTACGCCAACGAACCACTTCTTCCGGTTTAAAGAATGCGATCTGATCTTTGACGTTCTCTGGTTTCAGTTGACGCAAACCAGACACGTCGCATGCCCATAAACTGCGTCCATGCGTCGCAACCACGATTTCTCCATTCGTAGGATGCTGCGCTACTTCATGGATCGCGACCGTCGGTAGATTCGTATTCAGCTTGGTCCAGTTGGCACCCCGGTCCATGGAAACCCAAAACGCGAATTCTGTCCCGGCATAGAGCATGTTGGGATTCGCGATGTCCTCTCGGAGGCAACGGGTCGATCCCCAAGGGATGTTCGATCGAATGGACCGCCATGTGTCACCGAAGTCGTTTGATTCGAACAAATAAGGTTCGTCATCATTAGAACGGTGTCCATCGAGAGCCACGAAGACACGACCTTCTTCAAAGCGAGAGGCTTCGATCGTGGCTACCCATCGCGGAGATGGCAGACCCAGGTTGGCAGTGATGTTTTTCCATTCGGTTCCGCCGTTGCGAGTCACCCAAAGTCCACCGTCATCGGTACCAACGTAGAGAACGTTGGGAACTCTTGGCGATTCGCAAAGGGCGGTGGCCGAACCTCGCGGTGTCAACGTTATTTCCGGCGAGATGGCAACCAGTTTGTTTCCTCGATCCAACGAGCGAAAAACATAGTTGCCTGCACTATAAAAAATCTTGGAGTTGTGATTGGACAAGAGGAAAGGCGTATTCCAATTGAAGCGGTACGATGGCCCGCCGGTCGTCCGTTGCGGTTGGATCGAAGCCCGCTCACCTGTTTTCAGATGCCGACGACTGATCGTTCCGTTTTGGCTTTCCGAGTAGACCAGATCGGGATCTTGCTGATCCACTCGGCAAACGAATCCATCCCCGCTGCCGATCGAAAGCCAATCCTCATTGAGGGTTCCGCCGTTTTTGCTGATGGCTGGACCGCCCCAAGAACCGTTGTCTTGCAACCCTCCGACTACCCAATACGGATATTTTGGACTGATAGCGACGTGATAAAATTGGCCGACCGCCGCAGTGTTGATGTGATCCCAGTTGTTACCGCGATCATGGGAGACGTAGAATCCGCCATCGCCACCAATAATCATGTGTCGACCATCGTTTGGATCGATCCAAAGATCGTGACCGTCTGCGTGTACATTTCGGCCAAAGTCCCCTTCGAACGTGATTCCGCCGTTGCTGGAGCGGAATTGATTGACACCCAGGACGTAGACACGATTCGCATCGCTTGGGTCGACTTTGACGACACTGAAGTACATGGGACGGGTGTTTAGTGAGTTCACACGGACCCAGGTTTCGCCACCATCGTCGGAACGGTAGACTCCGCCATAGAGGTGGCCCTTTGCACCTTGCATGTCCTGCACATTGGGCGTTTGGCCAAAGTACGAGTACGTATTGGGCCGACTTGAGAGGCCGCTGACGCGTTCCTCCCAAGTGATTTCGAACTCTTTTGTTACGTCGGCGCGTTGTACGGTGATTTTCGTCTTTTCGCCCACTTTGTACTGGCGAATGGCTGCGACCAAGGCATCGTAGTCGGCGATGGGCTTTCCGCCCAACGTTTTGACAATATCGCCTACTTCAAGCCCGACTTTTTGAGCCGGACTATCTTGAGTGATCTCGGTCAGCGACGCGCCCCCCTTGTCTGCGTTCTCCCCCTGAATCCCGAGGAATACATTGCTTTGCGGTGGCGTACTGGCCGATTGAGGCGAGCCGCCTGGGCGATTTTCCAATGCAATCGTGGCGTCGATGGTCTCGGTGCCACGCGTCAATTGGAGCTTGATTTTATCGCCTGCCGGACGCGTTCGGATTTGTGAAATCAAACTTTGGTAGTTACCAATTGGCTTATCGTCGAATTGCGTGATGAAGTCCCCTTCCTTGAGTCCGGCTTTCTCTGCGGGTCCGTCGGCAGTAACGCGGGTAATTGCAATTCTTCCTTCGCGATCTTCGCCGGTTACGCCCATCCAAACGCCTTGTTGTTGAGGGGCTTGGGTTTGGGCAGCGCCAGGACGACCGGACAGTTCCGATTCGATGGTTAGCGTTTCCTCGCCGCGTCGAATTTGAATCGAGACCTTCTCGCCAACTTTTTTCTTACGGAGAACTTCTAGCGTTTGGTCGAAATCGCTGATGGCAACATCGCCGATCGAGAGCAACTGGTCTCCCGTCTTGAAGCCGGATTTTTCCGCTGGGCTTTTGGGCAGAACTTGGGTGACGAAGGCTTTTTCCTCTCGATTCGCGCCGACGAGTCCTAGGTAGGCAGCGAACGGAGCGGGTCCTTTGCCGATCTCTTCACAATCGATGATCGCATAGATTGCGTGCGGTGATTTGGTTTGCCAATCGAGACCGATCCGTCCCATATTGCTTGTAGGAAGACCACTGGTTAGCTTGCGCCAGGCCTTTCCGCCATCGGTTGTTTTGTAGAGACCGGCGCCTGGCCCCCACTTGCGAATTGGGTCGTAGCCATCGACCCCATCAGGCTTTGGAACCGTTCCAGGCCAACTATCAAAACCATCCCGTTGGCGATCCCACATGGCAGCGATAATGGTGTCCGGGTTGGTAGGATCCATGATCATGTCAATGACGCCCGTCTTGTTGTCCACAAACAGGACTTTCTCCCATGTTTCTCCGCCATTGATCGTTTTATAGACGCCCCGTTCGTCGTTCGTTCCGTAAAGGCGACCGAGCGCTCCTACGTAAACGATGTTGGAGTCTTTCGGATGCACCAGGACTCGACCGATCTGGTAAGTCTCCTTGAGTCCCATGTTTTTCCAAGTGACGCCGCCATCTGTCGATTTGTAGACCCCATCGCCATAGGAGACCGAGTTGCGAGGATTTGCTTCACCTGTTCCGACCCAAACAACCTGGGTATCGTTCGGGTCGACGGCAATCGCACCGATCGAAATCGTTTCTTGTTTATCAAATTGATGTGAAACGGTCGTCCCATGGTTGGTGGTCTTCAGGATTCCGCCGGAAGCCGTGGCGATGTACCAGAGCGATGAGTCTTTGTCATGAACAGCGATGTCGGTGATTCGACCCGCCATGTTGGCTGGTCCAATCGATCGCCATTGGACACTCTTGATCCAATCGGACTCGATCTTGAATGCTGGCGGCAATACGGCGGTCGGCTTAGGGTCCGATTTCGGTGCCGGGTTGGGAGCCGATGCGGATGGTACCGACTCGGCAGCTTTTGGCTCGGCAGCTTTTGACTCAACAGCTTTTGGCTCGCTGGCCTTGGGCTTGCTGGCCTTGGGTTGGTCGATCGACTTCAACTTTTCAATGATCTTTTCGAGTTGGCTTTCAATGACATCGAGCCGATCGGACTTCTTGGCAGACTTTTGCTTCTCGGGCTTGGGCCTTTGCGTTTCGGGCTTGGGATCCGTCGCGACGTCTTGAGCCAAAGCGTTTCCGCATGAAAACAAAACAACCAAAAAACCAGCAAGCCAAGGCGTGGACGCTGCGGACAATCGCAAGCAATTGCATATCATGTAACAACTCATTCGCAAGTAAGAAAGTTTGGGAATTACGGAGAGAATGTATGTCAACAGTCTAATCGGAAGCCAAGTGGTTTTGCAAATGGCTCGTAGAAGGATAGGCTTCTAGGGTGTCGTTCTCAGCTTGTTAGACTGGAAACCTA
This sequence comes from Pirellula staleyi DSM 6068, assembly GCA_945875845.1. Classification (GTDB taxonomy): domain Bacteria; phylum Planctomycetota; class Planctomycetia; order Pirellulales; family Pirellulaceae; genus JBKCUI01. The sequence goes on along the minus strand of CAMCMB010000044.1, from coordinate 33,882 downwards.
TGGCGTGGACGGATCGATCGATCCGTTAGTTTGCCGGTTTTGGTTCCATGATTTTGTAAAGGTCGAGGTCTTCTCGACCTGCGATGATGGCAAACAACTGACGAATATTCTTGAATGCATCGGCAAGTCCGACGCCGGCACCCGCCTCGATTCCGCCGCCGCGCAAGACGTAAAAGCCGGGTTCCTGGGTAAAAAAGGATGGCGTTTCGACTTCCGTAAGACGATCTTCGTTCAGTTCGGTGGTCAATTTAGTCGCTCGACCTTCCGTCAACGCCGCAACACCATCCGCGGTTATCTCCATTGTCGAGTCATCCTCTCGCAACAATCGCAAAACATATGAGCCGTCCGCTTGTTGTGAAATGGAATCCACACCCAGCGTCTCCAAGATGACCACGTTATGACTTTGTCGTTCGGTGATCTCTTTCAAAGCACGTGTGAACTCAAGTGTGTCGTGTTTGCGTGTCGGTCGGATAATCCAGATAAGTTGCGTGTCGGGTTGATCTGCGAACTGGTTCATAAACTCGATGGCGAACTGGACCGCACGCATCGATTGGCCAACTAGGCACGTTTTTTTTCCAACGATCGACTTGGCTTCGAATTTACGATCCAAGGGTGTGTGTTTCAGAAATTTGTCTCGAAGTCCCGTTTCGCCGATGGCTTTTCCTCCACCGGGGCCCATGCCGGACGACTGTTGGGACATGCCTCGACAATCCAGCACGACATCCGCTCGAGAAATCCAAGTGCCCCGATGTCTCCCCTCCACCACGATCCGAAACTCGTCGTTGCAACGCTCCTGCATTTCGACATCGTCGTCCATCCATGTCTGCAGTCTCGAGACATCGGATACAGGGCTCAAAAAGTGAATATCGTCGAACAACAAATCGCACTTGGCAAGCGGCAACAAATACTCTTCGGCATACGATCGGCCGGTGTAGAAGTCATCTGGGGAACGACGCTTGTACTCAGGGTTCTGAGCTGTGATGGTTGCGTGCCCCAACGAAGTTGTGCATTGCGCAACCGGTACGGCCAGTGGTCGGTCGTGCCAATCCAACATGCGATGGGCCACACGTCGCTCTTCGAATATCGAAACGTAATAGCCAAGAAACCGCCCGTAGATGGCCGCTTCGATTCCAGTCGGTCCACCACCGATAACGGCTAGGGTTGCAGGCGATTCGACTTCAGGATCCCAATCTAATTCCATCATGGCAACGGTACATCTTCCAACGTGAATTCAATGGTTTGTTCGACCAAGGTTGCCGGTGCACGAAAGAGGAACTTGCATCCTTCGAGGCCCTTCTCAATGTCGAACAAATAGGAGAGGCCGATCTCGCTCTCGGTCATCCTCGTGGTCGACCAACCCACATGGTCGACGCGTTCGTTTTCCTGGTTGATGATGAAGGCCTCGTTGATATTGGACCAACCGCGAAACGAATCGGTCGACTTGCCATCGCTCTTGAGACTAACCCCTACTAGGACTTCATAGATATCGCGGTTCTTGCGAGCTTTCTCAAGAACGACCTGCAGATTGCCGACGGCGGCTGATTTTTTATTGGCTTTCATGGGATCTGCAAACTCCAAGGATGCAAGTTTCCCTGGGATGGATACGAAGACTTTTCCATTCCAACGCAGAATGCTTTTCGCTTCGCGAGTCGGCAGACTGAACGACAAACTGACTTGCAGTTGAGAGCCCCCCGTTGGGACGAACTCGGTTTCTTGCTCGTTGAGTTTCGCTTGTAAAATTTGGCCATCGTCGCAGACCAACACCATCGACTCCATCGGAAACTTGACAAAGACCGGGGCAAGGCGTGGCTCCCAGGACATCAGCACTTGGATCTGAACGGAACTTTGTGCCGGATCTTGCAACGAATTGATCTTTTGCACCACCATGGGTTCGAGCCGAAATACGCCCGAATATCCACCGGCCGCGACCCGGAGAGGCGCGGTGAGAGCTCGTGGCACCAATCGCAACGTTCCGCCGTCCCCTGCGGCAACGGTCAGTTCGAGTTGATCGAGCACTTCGTCGAACGCTTGCCAAAACGGAGTCGCATCAAAATCGGTGATGACTTCGCGGTCCAAGTTGACCACGTCCGCCAATTCGATTTTATTGCCGGTCCATTCGGTAATCTTGGTTAGGGCCTCACGTCCCGACATTGCACCGTTGAGAGTCACTAGGGATGGAAGCGTGTATTCCTCGGTTTCCATTTCCTGTAAGGCCAATCTCAATCGATCGGTCCGCATTTTCCATTCATCGGACGCGTCGGAACTGACTGCGGGCAGAAACTCGACCACCGCCGGGCCCATTTCCAGGAGTTTCGCTTCGGCTGCATCGCGTACCGATTTCTTGACGTCATCTAAATCCTTCGAAAGCTTGATAACGAGTGCTGGCAAATCGTTTGTGTCGACCTGTGATTTGGCTTTTCGTTGCGAGCTTGAGGCCTGTTTCTGGGTGTCGTTCGTATCGCCGTCCGGCTGCTGCGCTCGGAGTTCGCTGGAGTATAAGGCTATGATGACTGTGAATAGTTGAACGAGTCGAGCAAGGGGAAAGGGTTTCCGTTTTGGCGAATGGATAAGAGCCATGGTATGAAAGGGTTGGTTATGTTTGGTTACTTCGCTCAGAGCGAATACGAAAGGCGCGGGAAAGCATTTCTGGCGAGCCACGGCCCGAAGGTTCCTTGAAGCGTTTACTAGTTTAGCCTAAAAACAATTCGGAATCGCGAGCCAACCCAGTAAACATGTTTTGTTGGGCCTTGCCCAACCCATTCCTTGCTTGGGAGGGTGAGGCTCCTGCCGAACCATTGCATCGTATGCTCGGCAGGAGCCTCGCCCTCCCATTGGTTTCCAATGCATTCGACATTGCAAAGATGTTTAGAGCGGTGGCCTCGCTCTCCCGATGTTTTTCCATGGGAGGTTGGCGATGAACGCGTTGAGAGAGAATATCCTCCTTTTTATTTTCTTTTCGGCCTAAGAAAGTTCGTTGTCAATCGTCTACCTTGATAGCACGACCCATTGATCATGCCACGATCGCCTTCAGAACCCTCCCACATGACGCTGGAAAAAGCACAGCCTGAGCAAATTGCAAGGGATTTTCAACAGCCGCCCCAATCGCATCTCGCCTGGCTTCAAGCTGCGTTCGAGCGATTCGAACGTCCGTTGATTGCTTATGCCATGCGTTTGTTGGACGGAAACATCGAGTCTGCGAGAGATTGTGTGCAGGATACCTTTTTGAGCTTGTGCCGTGAGAGTCAGTCGCATGTCGAGGGGCATATCGACGCTTGGCTCTTTAAAACTTGTCGCAATCGCGCGATGGACCACCATCGCCGGGAGGCTCGAATGACGATCGATACGGATTCTTCGGCGTTGGCAACGGCGTCTGCACCCGCCACCGACCCAGTGACTCGGATGATGCAGATGGACGAAAAGCAACAACTGCAACTTCAAATCGACCGCTTGCCCAAACGGGAGCAAGAGGTCCTGGCGCTGAGACTTGGTCAAGGTCTCTCGTACAAACAAATCGCCGACATCACGGATCTCAGCGTTTCCAACGTCGGAGTCTTGATCCATCAAGCGGTAACGCGGTTGCGGTCAGCCATGAACGCCGCCACCTAATCTCGGTCTCGACCCACAACAATTTCAAATCAAAGAATCAATCATGAACCATAATTCAATTCATCCATCCAACGAACCCATCGAAGCTTGGCAATTAACCGCGTATGCGCTCAGCGAACTCGATGCGGCTGACGCGAACCGTGTCGAAAGAGCTCTTGAGACGGACTCCAATCTTCGTAGCGAATACGAACAAATCCAACAAACGCTGGGAGCCGTTCGATCCGTTTTGTCGCCAACGAACTCTGTTATTGCGCTCGACAAGAAACAATCCGACATGGTCGCCCAGAGCATCGCGAGTTCGGCATCCACGAACCCAACGATCGCACCCGTTGCAAACGCAACGTTAAGCTCAAACGCAAAAGTTAGTCTTGCCAATCGCCCTTTCTATCGACGCAAGCGATTTGCCGCACTGCTTGCCACCGCGGCGTTAATCCCTTTGACAGTCACTTATTGGTCAAGCCTATTCACGAAGCAATCCGAAATTGCTGGGGTGCGCTTTAAGTCGGCCGATGATAGAGAACTAATCTTTATGTCGGCCGATGACAGGCCATTCACCCACGGTTTGGCCGGAAGCAATAGAGTATCGTCGCAGTCGATAGACGAGATGCTTGAGTCGCAAACAAAAGAGCTCGCTTCCAAACGAAACAGGTTAACGGCCGAACAGGATAAACTGCAGGCAGTCCTTCAAACAAAGTCCTATGATCGCCCATCGAGTCTAGGTAAGACATCGAACGCTGTGGGAACGGAGGGTTTTTCACAGGCAAACGCCGGTAGTGGGTCCGGTTTTGGCGGATATGCCGGTTATGGCGGATATGTTAGTGGAGGGGGGGTGGGCCTTGCGAGCGGCGCCGCCGCACCTGGAGGTACACCGCCAGAACACATTGCCATTGATGACGTCGCGAAGCTTGCAGAAGGGAAATCGAGCGACGACTCAAAACTTCCCGATGAACTCAGACAAAACGCGCCGGATGCATTTCGACGACAAGCCATCGAAAAGCTAACAGGCGATCGATTCGAGAAGATCATCGAAACGCCCTTTGTGGCCACCGAACAAGCTCCCTTGTCCACCTTCTCCATCGATGTGGATACCGCTTCGTATTCAAAGATCCGCCAATACTTGAATCAAGCAAATTCGATGCCCAACCCAAACATGGTGCGCATCGAAGAGATGATCAACTACTTCGAATATGAGTATGCCGGCCCCAAAGAGGACACGCCCTTTGCAGCCCATATGGCCGTCGCTCCATGCCCTTGGAATCTGGAGCACCAACTCGTTCGCATAGGTTTGCAAGCTCGCAAAATCGACATGAAAGATCGGGCCAAGGCCAACATTGTGTTCTTGCTCGACGTCTCCGGTTCGATGAACGAACCCAACAAACTCCCGCTCGTGAAGAAATCCCTGTCGCTGCTAGCTGCGCAACTGAACGAGAACGACAAAGTTGCCATCGTCGTTTACGCAGGTGCGGCTGGCTGCGTGCTACCCAGCACCAACGGGGCCAACAAGCAAGCCATCTTATCCTCGCTGGAGCACCTCAATGCTGGCGGTTCCACCAATGGCGGACAAGGCATCCAGTTGGCTTACTCGATCGCCAAAGAGCATTTTATCGAGGGGGGCGTGAACCGCGTGATCCTTTGCACCGACGGCGACTTCAACGTTGGAGTCACCGGCGACAGTGCACTTGTCGAAATGATGCAAGCCAATGCCAAAAGCAACATCTTTCTGACTTGCTTGGGTTTTGGAATGGGGAACTACAACGACACCATGATGGAGAAGATCTCCAATCAAGGGAACGGAATCTACGGCATGATCGACAATGAGATCGAAGCTCGACGCGTCATGGTCGAGCAGTTGGCGGGCGCGCTCGTTACGGTCGCCAAGGATGTCAAGATCCAAGTCGACTTCAACCCTAACAAGGTCGCAGGCTATCGACTGATTGGTTACGAAGATCGGCGACTGGCCAACAAGGATTTTGACAACGATCAAAAGGACGCAGGCGAAATCGGTGCCGGGCATCGAGTCACAGCCCTTTACGAAGTCATTCCGGCAGGCAAGTCCGTCGATGCGACGCAAAACAGTGACGGAGAAGCTTCGAAATATCAGCAGAAGCCAAAGGCAGACCCGAAGCCTGCCGAGCCAATTGCGGCTGGCGAGTTCGCATCCGAACTGCTGACGCTCAAGGTGAGGTACAAGCAGCCCGAAGGGAGCGTTAGTAGCAAGCAGGAATTTGTGCTGAAAGAATCGGATCGGGAAGAGCAACCGCAAATCGATCGGGACATGCAATGGGCTACCGCAGTAGCTGAGTTTGGATTACTGCTCAGACGGAGCAGCATGGCACCGAACGCGGACTGGTCGCGTATGCTTGAGCGAGCCGAGATGGCAACGCAGGGAGATGCCTATCGATTGGAATGCGTTCAGATGATGCGTAAAGCCCGCGGTCTCAGCGGCCGGTAATCTTGTGCTCGTGCTCGAAACTTCGCGATAGCATCGATTGCTGTCCTAATCAGCCGGGACGCGCGCGGGCTGTTGATTTAGTGAAGTCGTTATTGGGTAAGGGCGGTACGACGGACTTCCTAGTCCGTCGATGGAGAATTCGACGGACTAGGAAGTCCGTCATACCATTAAATCAACAGCCCGCTAGCGCCCTGCGGCTGATATGTAAATGCAAATCACCCTTTTTGCGTTACAATGTGGGAAACCAATACGACCGACATGGAAAACATGGAATCGCGATGCAAATCAACGGGATCGAGATCGAAGATACATTTGCGGAAGCGTTTGACATGACGGGCACTCGCATCATCATTACCGCATCCGAACCCGACTGGGCACAACGCGCGGCGGAAGCCATGACCGGTTTCGCAACCAGTGTGATTGGCTGTGGAGTTGAGGCTGGCATCGAACGTTTTCTTGATTCGGATCAGACGCCGGACGGTCGGCCTGGTGTTGCAATCCTGCTATTCAGCATGTCAGGCAGTGAGCTGGAGAAACAACTCGTACGTCGCGTCGGACAATGCGTGTTGACTTGCCCAAGTACATCGGTGTTTGCGGGTCTGGATAGCGAAAAGCGAATTGCGATGGGCTCGCGACTTCGTTATTTTGGCGATGGCCATCAAATCTCCAAAAAAATTGGCAGGGAACGCTATTGGCGGATACCCGTGATGGACGGCGAGTTTGTTTGCCAAGATACGGTTGGCCGTCAGGCCGCGGTGGGTGGTGGCAACTTCTTGGTTTTGGCCGAAACCATTCACGGTGCCTTGCATGCATGCGATTCGGCAGTTCGAGCCATCAAGCGACTGAGGGATTGCATTACGCCGTTTCCGGGCGGCGTGGCACGCAGCGGTTCCAAGGTTGGCTCGAAATACAAAATGCTTGGCGCGTCCACCAACGATGCTTTTTGTCCAACCTTGCGAGAGCAAACCAAATCCTATGTGCTCGACCAAACGAGCGCGGCGCTAGAGCTGGTTATCGATGGACTTAATCCTGAAATCGTCGGTCATGCCATGCGAGTTGGCATTCAAGCGGCTTGCGAAGTCGGTCCAGCCTGCGGTGTCAAAAAGATTACGGGAGGAAACTATGGCGGCAAACTTGGAAAGCACCACTTTCATTTGCACGAACTCATGTCCACCTCGGTGTGAAAATAGAGTCATCTTTTGCGGAGCAAAAGGTGCGATTTCCAGCATTTTTGTGGAACGTCTGCCCCTCGCTTACCGGCCCGTTGAGGTAATGGGTCACCGGACGTCTTGCGCCGTTCCGCTAACAAATGTTAGCGGCAGGGCGCGAGCCCTCCGGTGATCGCCCCAAGCCTTTTTCCACGCCCTAGGAGCAAAAGGCGACGCATCTTGTGTCACATGGCAGGCCGTGAATCATCAGCGCACACTCGCTGCCCATGCGTTGAGGCGTCGCTCGAGAATACTGAGAGGCATTCCACCTTGCCTGAGTATCTCGTCATGGAATTCGGCTAAAGAAAAACGCTCGCCAAGCTGTTTTTCATAACGCGTTCTCAGTTCGCGGATTTTGAGCGCGCCAATCTTGTAGCTCAGCGCCTGTGCGGGGACCGCCATATAGCGTTCGATCTCGGCAGTGGCGGCACCTTCGGTCATCGACTCATTATCCATCATGTACTTGATCGCTCGTTCGCGAGTCCAACCGCGCCAATGCATTCCTGGATCGACGACCAATCGAATCGCGCGGTGCATTTCGTCGTTGAGAGCACCAATGTACTGCCGTGGGTCGGTGTACAGACCAAGTTCCTTTCCCAGCGATTCGCAGTAGAGAGCCCAGCCTTCGCCGTAGGCACCGTACCACAGAATTCTTGCAAACTTGGGCAGCTTTTCATTTTCTTGCTGCAATGAGATTTGGTAGTGATGTCCTGGAATTGCCTCATGCAGGAACAACGATTCCATCCCACTGGTTACGTTGAACTTGGTCGCATCCGGGATGGGCGTATAGAAGATTCCTGCTCTCGAACCGTCGGCCGTACCCGGCATATACTCTGCGCTTGCGGTGTTCTCCCGAAACGATTCCGTTCGCCGTATTTCAAAGGCCGTTTTCGGACGATTCTTGAACATCGATCCGAGCTTGGGCTCGATCTTGCCGCGTATCGATGCAAACACGTCGATAACCTCGTTGGGCGTTTTAAAAATTAGGAATTGAGGGTCGTCTCGAAGAAAGGCAAAGTAGCTTGCCAAGTCCCCTTGAAAACCCATCTGTTGTTTAACGCGTTCCATTTCGGTCCGAATTCTTGCAACCTCTTTTTCCCCCATTTCGAAAATTTCGTCCGGCTGCAACGACGTAGTCGTCCAATAGCGAGTCCAGTACAGGTATTCCTGGCGTCCATCGGGTAGCTCAGAGATACCAGTCGTATCGCGACATTTCGGCAAGTACTCATCGCGCAGAAAAGTCCCGAGAGAGCGATAGGCGGGTATCACGCTTTGGTTGATGGCGGAACGGAATGCATCGGTCAATCGAAGTCGATCGGCATCCGAAAACGATTTGGGCATATTGATGATTGGCTGATAGAAAATTGATTTGTCCAAGTTGCTACCAACAATGCTTTCATCCGACAGTTGTGGGATCATTTTTTGCACCAACAACTTCGGTAACACGTATCCATCGGCTGCACCTCGCTTGTATTGCTCTTGAGCGACACGCGACCAAAGTGCAAAGGCTTCCATGCGTTGCAGCCAATCGTCGTAATCTTTCACGCTCTTAAATGGGTGGCTCCCGGTCCCGCTACCCATTTGCGCGAAACTCAAATGCAGCCCATCAAACTGGCTCGCAGGGATGCGCTCGGCTTTTAGCTTTAGGCCGTCCAGCCGCATTTGCAGTTCGTACGTGAGAATCTCGATCGACAACTGATCGGACGCATCGAGTTGCGTCGCGTCGACGAGCGCAATGTTCTTGAGCGTGCTTTGGTAAAGTGCCTTTTCTCGAGCGAGGAAGTCTGGTGAAATGCGAGGCGGCATCAAGTTGTTGTATCGATTGTCACCGATCGCTGTCGCTTCGAGCGGAAACAAGATCAAATACTGTTGGTAGTAGTCTTCGAAGAATTTATCAGCCAGGGCTGCCTGCGAGTTTTTGCTGACAGGTTCTTGACCCACAAGCGTCGGCGCGATCGTTCCCATCATGAGGAAAACAAGCATCCCAAAAAAGGCTGGGAAGGATCGGCAGCTAGGCAAAGAAGTGCGTTTCATGAATTCCAGTTCGTGGTCGTTGGAAGGGGATTGTGAGAATGATAATATAGCAAGATAAACGGTTTCTTAGTATTTCCCGACTGCCCAAACCGTTGGCTAGCACATCCGAATGGCTTACGGAATGACCTTTTCCTGAACTTTGGTACAATCCGCGAGTATGGCAACACAAAAAACCGACCCAACCAAGCCGCTTTCGATCGAGCAGTTGCAGACCAAGTACGACGAGTTGAATCGTCGCAAAATTCAAGCGGAAACGCGTCACCGCGATGCTTCCGATCAATTGCAAAAGCTTCGCAGCCAAGCGTTGGCAACTTGGGGCACCGATGATCTGGATGAGCTCAAGCTCAAGCTGGTTAAGATGCAAGAAGAAAACGAGGCGCGTCGCGCAAAGTACCAATCCGACCTGCAATCGATCGAGTCGAAACTGAAAGAGATCGATGAAAAGTACCAGGGGCTACGCGACACAGGTCGCGACAAAGAATAATGCGTCTGGAAACCACAATCACGAGCGTTCAAAATGAGTGGGTCAAGTCTCTCAAGCGATTACATCACTCTTCCGATCGCCGTGAGCAACAAAAATTCCTGATTGAAGGATCGCATTTGGTCGAGGAAGCGATAGCCACCGGCTGGCCTCTCGATGCGATATGTTTTGATGCAAACTGGGCTCGGAACAATCAAGGTTTGTTGGCGGCGCTTGCCGAGGATGCATCTCGAAAACAGGTTCTTTTGCAACCTGTATCCGACGCAGTTCTACGGCGACTCTCCACTACCGATTCGTCGTGTTCGGTGATTGCTGTCGCGAATCAAGTCGAAACGCTTGCATTGCCCCCCAGTGAACTCTCGCTAGCCATCGCGGTTGAAAAGGTCCAAGACCCGGGTAACTTAGGCGGTTTGATCCGAATTGCTGTGGCTGCGGGAATTGGGCCGATCCTTTTGAGTCCCGACAGCGTAGATCCCTTTAACCCCAAAGTGCTTCGATCGACGGCTGGACAGTGGTTTCGTGCTCCTCCGAGGGTAGTCGATTTGTTTTCACTCCTCCGTTCGCAACGACAAAAAAACGTCCAAATCCTCGCAGCTTCGGCAGACGGAAAGTCGTTCTGGGAGTACGACTTGACTGTCCCGACCATTTTTTTGTTGGGAAACGAAGGAGCAGGGCTCAGTTCCGACCTCAAGGCCGAAGCCACTGGCATTATCGCGATCCCGATGGCTAAGGGCGTAGAATCACTTAACGTAACCGTCGCGGGTGCGTTGCTGGTATTTGAAGCCGAAAGGCAGAGAAAACGCGACACCAAGAGCTGAGCATGGTTGGCACGCCCTGCGGCACGCCTGCGCGGGTGGTTTAATGACCACTCGCAGGGGTAGTATTCCCCAGAGCGATAGCGCTGGGCGTGAAAAGGCGTAAGCGTTATCATGAACGCACGCCTACAATACCCGACACAAAGCTGGATTTTCTCCGAAATTGGGAGTCATGGTACGGCATTCCGTCCAATCGTCACCCAACTCCGTTTCGGGAAAATTCCGCAATACTTGACTGGAAAAAAGCGACCGGACCCGATTTTGCGCCCAATAATCCGTTGCAAAATGCCAGAGGGGACACGGCCCACAGAAGCGTCAAGCTCCAAACACCACAAGAATTCCCGATAAAAATGCTACGAACGATGCCAGATTCGCGAACAGACGACTTGCTCAGGGCTGCCCTACGAGGGACTCTTGAGGAATTGTCTGTCCGATTGGATGTTCCGGTCGAAAGCTCCAGGATTCAGCAAGCTCTCAATGACTCCTTGGTCGACGTCGGTTCCGAATCGCACGACCGACTGACGGTTGCCGTCATGCGTGCGGCCCAGAGCGTGGGTATTCGGCTGGCACCCATTGAGCTCAGCGCGAAAGACGTTTGGGAATTGCTTCTCGATGATTTTTCCGTTGCAGTGATCGTTCGATCGCCAGCCAATCCGACTGCTTGGGTATTCTCGCACGTGGTTGCTCGCCACACGGAATCCGCCAAGATCGATGTTAAGGGGAAGGCCACGGAATCGATTTCGAAATATGGGTTGGCTGAAATCGTAAATGCGGCTGAAGTTCCCATTTTTTTCGTAGCGGAACCCACGTTGGTTTGCCAAAAAATTTCATCGCATCATCAACCCGACCAAGTGCGAATCCCTCGCGTTGGCCGTTCCCATGGCCATGCGGGGCACCATTCCGGGCACCATGAGGAACACCATCCCCATTCGAGTATCTCGCCTCAACGACGCATGCTTCGGTTTCTGAAACTGGACGCTCGCGACATTTGGTCACTCGTCATCTTTGGGTTTGTTGTCGCTGTCCTTGATCTTGCCACGCCTTTAGCGGTCGAGCAGATGGTGACGACGATCGGTTTTGCAAGTTTAACTCAGCCGCTCGTATGGCTGGCCGTTCTGCTGTTTGGGATCTTGACTTTGTCGGCCGCGATCAAAGGGTTGCAGTTTTTTATTGTCGAAATTCTTCAGCGGCGTATTTTCGTGCGTGTCGTCGGGGATCTCGCCGAGCGATTACCTCGTCTGGAACGCACTGCCATGGACGGAATTCACGGTCCTGAAATGGCAAACCGTTTTTTCGATGTGATGACGTTGCAAAAAGCGACCGCTTCGCTGCTCGTCGATGGTCTTTCGCTCGTTATTCAGACCTTGACTGGCTTACTATTGCTTGCGTTGTACAGCCCTTATTTGTTGGCGTTCGATATCGTGCTCGTCATGGCCATGACCATCATGCTCTATCTGCTTGGTCGAAATGCCGTTCGAACGGCAATCGAAGAGTCGCTGGTGAAGTATCGATTGGCTCATTGGCTCCAAGATGTCATCGGCAATCCAATCGCATTCCAAGTGCATGGAGGGGGCGAACTGGTCATCGATCGAGCCAATCGCCTCACGGTCGAGTACTTGACGGCCCGTCGAAGTCATTTTGTCGTGTTGATGCGACAGACACTCTTTGCGCTCATGCTTTACGCAATATCGATTTCGTCGTTGTTGTCGCTAGGTGTGTGGCTCATCCTCTCCGGTAGTTTGACGATGGGGCAATTGGTGGCGAGCGTGTCCGTCGTGGTCGTGGTCGTAGGTGCGTTTTCAAAAATCGGTAAGTCGCTCGAATCGTTCTATGACTTGATGTCTGCAGCCGACAAGGTAGGGCGTCTGATCGATTTGCCAACGCTACCTCCCTCCCGTTCCTTCGATGCGGGAATTGGGCCGGTCGAAGTCCACTTCAAATCACTCCGCATCGTAGGCAGAGAGTCTCACGAAATCGAAATAGGTGACCTCACCATCGAAGCAGGACAACGCTTTGCCTTTGCAGGCGAAGGCGAGTGTGGCAAGTCCGTGTTGCTGCAAACTCTATGCGGACTTCGACCGCCCGCGAGTGGTTCGATCGAAATTGGCGGCATCGACTCGCGAGACGTGAATCGCTTTGCGGACGGTTCCATGGTTTCGTTTGCTTCGGATGTCGAGATCTTTCACGGAACTTTTCTGGAGAATATTTCACTCAATCGTGTCTCCATATCTGCCTCTGAGGTTCGCGACGCTTTGAAAATTGTCGATATGTGGGACGAATCGTTGGCGCTACCGAATGGGCTTGAGACCATGTTGCAGAGCGGGGGGTATCCTCTGAGCGGCAGTCAGGCCTTAAGGCTCATGATTGCGCGTTCGATTGCGACCCGCCCGCGACTCTTGTTAATCGATGGTATCCTCGATCGATTGCCTCCAAAAATGCGAATGCGAATTTGGGAAAGTCTCAGCGACCGCACGCAGCCATGGACCATCCTTTTGTCCTCGCATGACCCGGAAATCATTCGGCGATGCGATGGTCAAAAGGACTTGTTGAACCAGCCCGGATAGGTTTCCCGAACGACCTCACCAAACAATACTATGCAACCTCAAATACAGACTTCCTCGGAACTATCCAAACCCGAAGCGCTCGATTTAGCCACCGTCCCACGCCGCATGATTCGCTTGCGTCCCACGGAAAGCCTTGGCGAGCGATTCCCTGCCATGCACTTGGTGCGTTCGAGTTGGTTCGCCAGGTTGTTGTCTCGCGTGATTTTCGTTTGCTTAATCGGCTTCATTTTCGCGACTATTTTTCTTCCTTGGCAACAGACATCGAGATGCGATGGTGAAGTGGTTGCCCGTTTACCGCAGCTCAGACGCCAAGTCGTGCAAAGCGGTGCAAAAGGGATCATCAGCTACATCAAGCCCGATATTCGCGAGGGCTCGCTCGTCCAAGAGGGCGAAGTCATTATGAAGCTTGACGCACTCTCGAAAGACCAACTCAATCAAACGCGATTCCAAGAACAAGCGATGGAGGCGGGTCTGGAGTTCTCGAAACGAATGCTGAAAAACAGTCGCGAGCAAGTCGTCACCGAAAAGGACCAGTTGAGACAGATGCTCGAATCCGTCGATGCAAAAATTAAGTCCTTAGATGCGAAGTGGAAGCAAGCCGTATCCGACGTCGAAGGTCAGCGGCTAAACCACGATCAAGCCATGCGAGAACTGGTCGTTGCAGAAAAGCTCAAGGGGGACGCGATCGCCATGATCGACTATCAAAGAGCGGTGAACAAAGAAGGTACCGAAGAGCAAAAGCTGATCAAGGCACATGGAGCCGAGGAAGAAGCCTTTCAGGACAAATTGAGCGAAGAACGCAATCGGGACAGCAAACGCAAGGAAGTCGAAACGAAGATTATCGAACTCGATCAAAAAGTTGCCAAAGCCGAAGGCGATGTCGCCAAAAACGAGAAAGATTTAAGCGAATTACGTGTCAAGCTGGGCGAACTAGCGCGACTGGAGATTGTCAGTCCAAGCCGTGGTCGCATCCAAGCGATTCTTGGCCAAGTTGGGACCAATGCAGTCAAAGAAGGGGACAAACTTTTTGAAGTCATTCCAGATACCTCCGACCTTGCCGTTGAACTCAATGTAAGAGGTCTCGATCTACCTTTGATTAGTGTGGGGGACCAAGTTCGATTGCAATTCGATGGGTGGCCCGCCATTCAGTTTGTGGGCTGGCCGAGTGTGGCCGTCGGAACGTTCGGTGGCAAAGTGATTGCCATCAATCCCGCTGATGATAGCAAAGGGCTTTTTAAAATCATTGTTGGCCCAGATCCGGATGATCCTAAGCAAGAAAAGTGGCCGGACAGTCGATACCTTAGACAAGGCGTGAAAGCCAATGCATGGGTCATTTTGCGAACGGTACCTTTGGGCTTTGAAATATGGCGTCAATTAAACGGATTCCCAGCCAGCAAGTCCGAGGTTGGAGACCAAAAAGTCAAAGATCCAAAGTTGCCCAAGTTCAAATAAGTAACTGTCCCGAGACGATATGCGGTTTTGTAAAACGTAGGATGGACGTCCTGTCCATCTTTTTTCGTACGGACTGGAAGTCCATCCTACAGCGAATTACGGAAATGATTTCTGGGCAATTCCTAAGACAGTTGAGGCAAATGGTTTTCGTCTGTTTTGTTGGGAATCCTGCTTGGGGGCCATTGGCCTTTTCCCAACAGGATGAACCACCCGCAAAACAGCTTTCTCTGGAAGACCTTGAGGCTCGGTTGCGGAAACGTCAAAAGGAAGAGAAGGATCGCCAGGCCTCAGAATTGCCGAACCCCGCTCCACCAAGAAGCGGATTGCGATTGGATGGGACTAGTCGAGAGCGACCCAAGACTGATGGCAATCCAGAGAAGGCAGACGCAGCAACGGTTCGCGAGGCGGCTCCGACGCTCGAGTCCGATTCGGCATTGCTTGGCCAGAAACTGCAACTGTCCGATGTGATCGCTTCAACCTACAGGGCGTTTCCGCTGCTCGAAATCGCACGGCTCGAATCTGGAATTGCAGCTGGCCAACAGGTGACTGCACTAGGGGCATACGATACCAAACTCGAATATTACTCACTAAACCAGCCGGTTGGATTTTACGAAACCTATCGCAACGGAATTGGAGTTGCGAGGCAATTGTGGTGGGGCGGCTATGCCAGTGCCGGTTATAAAATGGGGAGAGGTGACTTTCAACCATGGTACAAAGAACGGCTAACCAATTCCGGCGGCGAGTTTACACTGGCACTTGTGCAGCCCCTTTTACAAGGTCGAGCAATCGATCCACAACGTGTTGAGTTGTTTCAAGCCAATCTTCGCAGGCAAGCTGTCGGTCCGGAAATACAATATCAAGTGTTGACTGCCAGCCAAGATGCGGCAAGATCCTTCTGGCAGTGGGTGGAAGCAGGTAACGTCCTCAAAGCGCAAGATAGGCTTCTTGAGATTGCTGTCAAACGCGGCGAGCAACTCGATCGGTCGCTGGCCGCCGGCGCAGCATCCAATCTCGATGTATCGCAAAACGCCCAACAGATCTACGACCGACAATTCAAAGTCAACGATACACGCCAGAAATTCCGAGACGCTGCGTTCAAACTAGCGATGTTTTTAAGGGATGAGGCTGGCTCACCTCTTTTGGTTCCCCCGGAATGGCTGCCGGAGGATTTCCCCGAAATCACTTCGATCCCCCCTGGTGATTTCGACAGGGACTTTCAAAACGCCCTGGCTAGCCGCCCAGAGCTTACCCTCATCAACCTAGACGTCCAGTCGCTGCGTTGGGACCTGACTTTGGCTCGCAATCAGATGCTGCCCAACGTTGATATGACGCTGCAAACGACTCAAAATATGGGGCGAGCAACGTTAACCCCTGACGTGAAAGGTGAATTCCAACTCGAAGCTGGCGTGATGGGAGGCGTTCCCATTCAACGTCGAAAGGCTATTGGCAAGATCCAAAGCGCGGAAGCTAAACTCAATCAATTGTCGCAAAAGTTCGAATTCCAACGCAATAAGATCGAAATGGAGTTGCGAACATTTCGCAACGCGCTGGATATCGCTCAACAAAACGTAGCGACTTCGCGCGAGTTGCTGAAACAAGCCAACATCACACTTGCGATCTTCAAAAAGGCGAACGAAGCAGGGGAAGTCGATCTGTTTTTTCTGTTGAATCAAGAGATTAAGGTCAATGACAGCGAAGTGAAGTTGCTGGAAGCGGAACGCGCTTTCTTCACAGCATTAGCGGCAATGCAAGCCGCTTTGGGTTTAGACCCACTAGAACAAGCCACCCTCTTGTTGCTGGAGTAGGACAATCGAGGAACGAGCAACACAATGGCATTGAGGGCGATTGGCATGAATGGTTGGAATAGCCTACGGAGCGTGCTTGTCGGTTTGTTCCTATCGGGAATCTCAATCGCTCAGGAACCCTTGCTGCGGTTCGAATTGTCTATTCCCTCGATGGGTTCGAATCTCGACATGGTCGTCTACGCTCAGACAGGCCAGCAAGCCAAATCGACCATGGACGCTGGTTTGAAGGAAATAGATCGACTCTCGTTGATTCTTAGTAATTACGATCCAGAAAGCGAGATATCGAAACTGTGCAATCGTTCCGGCCATGATCCGATGGTCGTAAGCGAGGATCTTGCGAGTGTTTTTAAGCACAGCCAGCGATGGAATCGTCTAAGCGATGGTAAATTCGACATTACAGTTGGCCCTTTGAGTCAAATCTGGCGAGCGAGCCGCAAGCAGAAGCAATTGCCCCTCCCATCGGAGATCGAGGAAGCCAGATTGCGGTGCGGCTGGGGGATGTTGCGATTCAATCCCGAGTTTGCAAGCGAGGCTGAGATTACTGCATTAGCAACGGTGCAAATGCTTGTTCCGGGAATGCAATTAGACTTGTCTGGATTGGCAACCGGATACATCCTCGACCGGGCGTTTGAAAAAATGATTGCGACCGGTTGTGACTCCATTTTGATCAATGCGGGAGGCGATATTCGCGTCGGCGATCCTCCACCGGATCGGGAGGGATGGCGAGTCGTGGTAGCTGGACTTGGGAAAGAATCGCCGCCGCTTTCTTCGAGACTCATTCGCAATTGCGCCGTCACAACGTCGGGCGATCTATACCAATTCGTCGAGATCGATGGACATCGTTATAGCCATTTCATTGACCCTCATACCGGTTCACCGATCGAACGCCGTCAGAGCGTCACCGTATTCGCGGAAACAACGTTGGATGCCGATGCCGGAGCAACGGCACTAGCGATTTTAGGCATCGAACGAGCATCGGCCCTATTCGAGACACTTCCATTGAACGAAGTGGTATTTTTGCAATCCGATCCCTCCAGCAGCGATGCGATTCGCATGCGGCATTTTCTGAAGTGAGGGCCCGAGCGTGATGGTGCTTGGATCCAAGATCGGCGGGCACAAGGCGGTCCACTTCGAGATGGATACGACCTATAGTTGAAGCTATGATGTGTCCTGCAAAATGATGAGCGATTGATTCGTATTTGTGGACTATGGAAAAAACTGGTGACCCAAAGCGATTTGGACTATGACAGAGGTAAGCACATCCGAAACTGTTTTTCAACCCAATTAGCCGTTGGGCGATAGCCCCGGTTTTCCAATTGCTCGACATTCGTCGAGAACCGGGGCTATCGCCCTTCGGCTATCAGTTTGTTTCACTCGAAGACTCATACCGATGTGCTTAGCAGAGGTCGCAGCACAAGTCGTTCAATGGCTAGAAAGCCACGGGATAGGCGCACCCTAGCTTACCAGGATCCGCATCATGCGGCGGAGGGGTTCTGCGGCCCCCCATAGCAACTGGTCGCCGACGGTGAAGGCCGACAAGTAATGGCCGGGCTGGGAAGGATCAAGATCGAGTTTGCGAAGCCTGCCAACGCAACAAAATAAGGAGCCTGTTACGGCGGCGGGTGTCAACGATTGCATTGAAAGGGACTTGTCGTTTGGGATCACCTTTGCCCATTGGTTTGCACCGGCAAGCATGTCCGAAATCTCACTTAACGGAACGTCTTGTTTCAGCTTGATCGTTAACGCTTGGCTATGGCAGCGCATGGCCCCGATGCGAACGCAGATACCGTCTACTGGAATCGTGTTGGGGGCTAGACCCAAGATTTTGTTCGTCTCTACGCGTCCTTTCCATTCTTCGCGACTTTGGCCATCGCCCAAGTCTTTGTCGATCCAGGGAATCAAACTGCCAGCCAACGGAGCACCGAATTGTTCGACAGGGTAGGCCTCAGATCGAATAGTCGATGCAACTTGTCGGTCGATTTCCAGGATGGCGGATGCTGGATCGGATAGTAGTTGCGCCACGCTCGAGTGAGCTGTCCCCATTTGAGATATCAGCTCTCGCATGTTTTGTGCGCCGGCTCCGGAGGCTGCCTGGTACGTCATGGAGGTCATCCACTGCACCAAATCCTGTTGAAACAAACCGTGCAACGCCATCAGCATCAGCGAAACGGTGCAGTTGCCACCCACAAACGTTTTGATGCCGCTGGCTATTCCATCTCGAATGACGCGGTCATTGACGGGATCGAGAACAATGATCGCATCGTCTTTCATTCGCAGGGTCGAGGCGGCATC
This sequence comes from Pirellula staleyi DSM 6068, assembly GCA_945875845.1. Taxonomy (GTDB): domain Bacteria; phylum Planctomycetota; class Planctomycetia; order Pirellulales; family Pirellulaceae; genus JBKCUI01. The sequence continues at coordinate 15,173 of CAMCMB010000044.1, read as the reverse complement.
GATCCAATAGCCATTCCAGCCCCTGGCTTGAAGCTTGGGAAAGATGTCGCTCGTGTAATCGCCACCTTGACAAGTGAGGATGATGTCCATTTTGGCAAGAGCGTTCAAATCGGACGCAGAGCCTAGGGGGCCGGTTTCGCGGTTTGCGACCCGGGGGCCAGCGCCACCGGGATTGGATGTCGAGAAAAAAACAGGTTCGCAAAATGTGAAATCGCCTTCTTCGATCATCCTTTGTAAGAGAACCGATCCGACCATTCCTCGCCAACCGACCAATCCAACCTTCTTCACGATACTTGCTTTTTGTTTTACGTAGGTTTTTGTTATCTTGTATTTGGGAGTGCGAGGCTCCTGCCGAGCTTGGCATTGGTTCGGCAGGAGCCTCTCCCTCCCGGTATAACTATCCAGAGCATTATATGCCGAAGATTTGCTCGACGTTGCCTCGTAGAATTTGCTTGCCGAGGTCGAACGCACGTTCTTCGGTCCAGCCCCTGCCTTGGCAGAAATCCGAAGCCAAGGTATCTGCCAAAATGCGTTTGTACATGCGGAATTTTGGAAGGATGAATTCCAATTTGTACGCGTCGCTATAGTAACCGAGCTGTTTGTTTCTCGGTATGGCTTCCATGCGGCCTCGCAAGTCGTGGCGTATGTAGTTAGGTGTGTTGCTATACCACCAGTGTCCATGGGTCAAAACATTGGGAAAGATCCACGCGTAGTCCACAAGTTCTTGATTGGTCACCGAAGCTAGGACCGAGATCGGGAATAAAAGGTTCGGGAATGCATTGAACAAGTCTGCGTATTGAATCAAGGATAAACGCGAATCATACAAATCTTGTCCTTGAAAGACACCGGTCGGATAGACGCGTCGGTTCACGCCAATCATCAAGTCAAAGGGCATTTTGAATGCATCCGCGAATTCTGCGATACTCCAAAACATCCATTCCGCGATGCGTTTTTTGTTGGGTTCCGAGGCGTCCTGTCCCTGTTTGAGAATGTCATCGAGCGCAATTTGAGCGGAGTGACTGTCACTCACATTGGATTTCGGGCTAAACCATGGAGGCAACGAAATGGCACAGGCCTTTGCCCCGCGTTGCTTAAATCTTAGAAACAGCACTTCCAGCGATTGCTTGAGGTCGGATAGTTTCCCCAAGTTGCACCCGGATGATTTTTCGAGACGTTCGCGTACTTTTGGTTGTGCCAAGTGGAAAACGAGATCGTCTGTCCGCAAACATGGCACATAACGTTTCGAATCAAAGCCCTCGAGCGGATCGTCGAAGTCATTGGTCAGGAAAACCATCTCAACATTGCTTGCCTCGAGAACTTGGTCTTCCCAATGCTTGCTCGACATTTTTGATTCCGCTAAGTCGTATACCGACTCCCAATTGGTTTTGTCGATCTGGTCCCCTTCAAAACCGAAGAGCTCGCGAGACAGCTCAACGAACCAAGACCATTGAACGGTGTTATCTATGTTGCCCAGATGTTCAAACAGGCGTTTCACTTTTTCGCGAGGAGAAATGTTCGACTCTTCAATCAATTGCTTGTCCATCCCGGAGGAATGAGCCAGCTCAGTGTAGTAGTGATAGCCCAGCAAATCGGCCAACGAGTTGGACGTTGGAGAATGGGGGTTGATGTGCGAATGCGAATCGATCAAAACAATCGAATCGAGTTCGTTATACAATCGAAGTGGAAGCGAGTCGGACATGATGGGATGGGAGTTGAATTATTTTAAGTAGGAAAAGTTAACCACCACTTACGGGTGGAATCAACGCGATAACGGTTTGAGCGAGTATGGAATCGATCACGTTACTGTCCTCAACGAACTCATGGTGGATAGCGATTCGTCCAAATTCAACGAAAGGGCGAAGCGTTTCAAATTGGATTGCAATCGCTTCTTTGAGCTGATGGACGGTTGCGGGGAGTTGCAGTTCAATATCAATGGATTCCAATTTCATGCTTTCGCGTGCGCCTGCAAACAATTCCACTCTGATTCTATCCATCGCTACGCGCTCCATGTTGCATCGAAAAATCGCCGAACATTAGGATGCAAATCGGCTTTTGCCGGTCCCGGAGACGGCCGTTCCGATATTCCAGCACTTGTAGCCTTGAGATTCCACGATGGCTTTGATGTTGGCTGCGTAGTAGGGACTGACAATCAGGGCCAACCCTATTCCCATATTGAAGACGTGGTCCATTTCGTTCGGCTCGATCTGCCCAAGCTTGGCGATCCAATGGAAAACCGCAGGAACCTCCCAAGTTCCGCGTTGGAAAACGAGATCGACGTTGTTGGGCAAGATGCGTTCGGTGTTTTCGAGCAATCCGCCACCGGTAATGTGTCCAATCCCATGCACGACATTTTTCACTTTGTAGTGCGAAAGGACGGACCGGGTGAGGCGGCTGTAGATGAGTGTTGGAGTCATGAGAGCTTGGCCGACCGTCGATCCCAGTTCGGGGACATGGCTATCGATGGTAAGACCGGCACTTTCAAATACCACTTTACGAACGAGACTGAAACCGTTGCTATGAACGCCGGATGAGTTGACCCCCAAGATGACGTCGCCAGGTGCGATATCCCGCCCGGAGATCAGGTTCTTTTTTTCGACGACTCCGACACAGAATCCCGCCAAGTCATAATCGTCTCCTTGGTAAAGGTCGGGCATGATTGCCGTTTCTCCCCCTAACAGGCTGCATTCGGCATCGATGCATCCGTCGGAAATACCTCGAACGATTTCTTCGAGCAAAGGTGGATTGTCTCTCGACATTGCCACATAATCCAGGAAAAAAAGGGGTTCCGCACCGGTGCAAAGGATATCGTTAACACACATTGCTACCAAATCAATGCCGACAGTTGCGTGGTTTCCGGCTTTGATGGCGACTTTGAGTTTCGTTCCGACACCGTCGGTGCCGGACACGAGAATGGGTTCCTGGTAATTTCGGGAGAAAATCGATTTCGCGAAATCGAGTGCATAAAGTCCTGCAAAGCCGCCATCGTTTCGTACGACCCGCGGCGTGAACGTTCGGTGCATCAACTTGGGAAGTCGCTGCATTGCGTTTTCGTACAATTCGAGATCGACACCACTGTCTTTGTAGGTGATTGCCATCGGCTCGGCAGAAACTTCGGTTGGGGGATGCGAAAAGAGTATTGGATCCGTATTGTCCATGATTTCGCAGAATTAAAAAGTACCGAATGCCTGTTCCGTCGGGATGCACATCCTAGGTCATCTGTGTGACCGAATACGCGCGTGGTAGAATGACTCGAAAGGTGCTGCCACAACCAAGCTGACTTGTCAAGGATATATCGCCACCCAGCAATCGACAGAGTTCTCGAACGATGGAGAGTCCCAGGCCTGTACCAGAGTATTCTCGCGTCAGCCCGTCGGCGCCGGAGACTCCTTTGGCCTGCCGAAATTTCTCGAAAATGATTTCGAGGTCGCTAGGAGCGACTCCCACTCCAGTGTCGGCCACCGACAAAAGAAACTCGTGGTCGTTGAGCCAATCGCACGTGACCGTGACCAAACCACCCTCCGGTGTAAACTTGATGGCATTCGAGAGCAGGTTCGTAAGGATTTGTTGTACTTTTCCTTGGTCCTGTTCGATTCGCATTTCGATTTGACTGGAATCGATTCGCAAATCGATATTTTTGTCCTCGGCCATCTTTCGTAGGATTTCGCACTGTACGTGAATTACGGAGAGAATACAAAATTCGGTCGGGCGGACCTCCATTTTCCCTGCTTCGACTTTGGCAAGATCCAAGATATCATTGATCATATCCAGTAATAGCCGACCGCTGCTTTGGATGTTGGAAGCATAGCGGCGTTGCTTATCGGTAAGCGACTCGAACCCTTGTAGAACTTCGCTAAACCCTAAGATGCTGTTGAGTGGCGTTCGAAGCTCGTGGCTCATGTTGGCCATGAATTCTCCCTTGAGACGATTCCCCTCGAAAAGGTGCAAATTGACCCGTGCCAATTCGTCGACCCGTTGATCAAGCTCTTTGTTGACAGACTGAAGCTGTTCCTGTGTTTCTGTGAGGTGCCGAAGCATGCGATTGAAAGATTCCGATAGCTCGTAAAATTCATCGTTGGTGTCGACCGCAAATCGGATCTTGGTATCTCCTCGCGAAATTTCATCGCTGACATGCTTCAATTCGCTCAAGGGCATAATCACAAGCCTTTTCAGCACCCAATGAATAAAGAAAAGGGACATCGCAAGCGTACAAATTGCAATGGATGTCAGTACGGAATAACTCCACATGCTCGCGACGCGCGCGTCGTTGTAGGGCATCTGCACTCGGAGGACTCGGAAAGGGTCCAACGAAGGGGATGCGGGAGGGCCGGTACTGGTGGGAAGTTTGGCATGACATTTGAAACACTTGGCAGTAAACGCGATGGGATGATAATAATAGTAAAAACCGTCCGTCGGGCCTGCCTCCTCGAAAATGTACGTTTTGGGATTCGTACCTGTCACCTGAGTTACAGCGGTATTCTTGGAGGTCTCGGAAGTCGTTGGTTTCGTTGAATTCGATTTCTCAGATTCGAGCTTGGTCAAAGCGTCAATACTGTCCTGTTCCGCGAGCTTGGCTAAAAGAAGATTGATATGGATAAGATCAACTCCTTGGGCGACCTCTGCCTTAATCAAGTCATGTTCAAGACCATCCTCGACACGAAGGATCTTGTTATTGAAGCGTTGTTGGAGCATGAGGTCTCGCAACAAACCAAGTACCCTTTCGTTGATTTCGGATTGGATTGGTTCGGAACCCGACGGGGAACTCTCGCCAGGCTGGTCGCTCGTGTAATAAAAGATGTGTTTCCAGCCAACCACGGAATTTGCATAATCACGGGCCGACTGTCGGGTCGTCTCCTTGACCAGCTGAGAGGCGACGAGCTGGACGGCATAAAACGCTAAAAGCAACGATGCTAAAAGGGCAAGCCCCAAAAACAGGAGACATTTCCGCTCCAGTGACCAATTGCCGACCAGCGATTTTAGGAAACGATTGGACATGGAATGCTTAAAGATGGTGTTGCGATTCGAAACGAATCGTCGGAATCTTCGGAATCTTAGGATTTTCAGTAGTCGATTTCCCTGAATTTAGAGCATTTCCACATACAAGGACAGGTTTGATCCCGCGAACTTCCGAACTGACATTTTGCGTAACTAGGTCGTTTTGCCTATCCGGCACAAATTCCTTGCGGCTATTGAGCGATTGAATTACGATTAAACCCTTTCTCCGGATTGGCCCGGTGTAGTACCTTTAAACTTAACATCTACGATTTCAAAGAGGAGTTTGGTTCATGTCCAAGCCATTCACGTATTGGGTTCACCTGGCATTGGTCGTAACTCTGTGTACGCTTACCACATTCAATCCAGTTTATGCCGGACGATGGATGGACCGACTGCTCCTTCGGGACGCTTGCAAAGCTCCTGCGGATTGCTGCGAAGTCGTTAGCCAAGGTGATGCGAATTGCAGCATCGTTCCCGCCGCTCCTTGTTCCGTACTGCCAATGTCGCCCTGCACTCCCGTGCCAAACGCGTGCGATCTGACGCCTATGGAAATGAGTGTTCCTAACTTGGACATGGAACCCGCAATTGCGACGCCGGAAATCACTTTGCCGAAGGTAACTACGCCGGACATACAGTCGCCTGCTGTAACATCGCCTGCCATTGTGGTGCCTGCGGAAACGACTCCTGCAATCGATACTCCCGTTAAGCCACCCGTCAATGAAGTTGCTCCCGTTACGACTCCCGATCCGCCGAAGGTAGCCCCCCCCACTCCGGTCGTCGAGCCCGCTCCGAAAACACTAGAACCGGTTGTTGAGCCAGCTCCAGCCCAGCCAGCTCCAGTCAAGCCAGCTCCAACTACCGACGACCTGTTTGGAACTGAGCCAGCTGAGCCAGCTCCAGCAAAGCCAGCTCCAGCAAAGCCAGCTCCAGCTACCGACGACCTGTTTGGTACCGAGCCAGCTAAGCCAGCTCCAGCCGAGCCAGCTCCTGCCAAGCCAGCTCCTGCTACCGATGACCTGTTTGGAACCGAGCCAGCCAAGCCAGCTCCAGTCGAGCCAGCTCCAGCCAAGCCAGCTCCAGCTACCAATGACCTGTTTGGAACCGAGCCAGCTAAGCCAGCTCCAGCCAAGCCGGCTCCTGCCAAGCCGGCTCCTGCGATCGAGGATTTGTTTGGAACGGAGCCTGCCGCAGGCAAAGCCACAAAAACCGATCCCGCTGAAACAGATATAGGTGATTTGTTTAAGGCGGAACCGCCTGCAAAACCCGCTCCGGTTCCCGAAAAGGAACCAAATTTGGACGAGTTGTTTGGAAAGCCAATCCGCGCGACGACGGATGAGCCAATTCAATCCGAACTCAACACCGATGACCCTCAGTTGTTTGATAAGGTGTTCTCACAGTCGGGCGTTGCAAAGGAGCAACCGAAACAGGACAGTCCCGCTCCAGCAGACACGGTAACGCCACCCCTTGAGTCGGCGACAGGCCCAATCGAGACGGCGGCAGAATCCGATCCAGATCTTGAGCTCGACAAGCTATTCGGCGTTGGTGCCTTCAATGCGCCAACTCAATTCGACGGTGCGGAATATCGTCAGTGGGTTGATAACACGGGTACCTACGCGGTCAACGCTCGGCTGACAGTCATTTACTCGGACAAGATAAAGCTGACGAAGGAGAACGGTAAGTCGACTACGGTGGCACTGTCACGATTGAGCGAGGCCGATTTTGGCTACGTTCAATGGGTCGCCTCGAACTTGACAGGCGACCAATCTTCGATACTAGTCAAAAGGAATGCAGCACCGAACGTAGATTTGAACCGGTAGACTGCACGAATCGAATGCCCCTGGGTTAATCCCAGGGGCTTCGTTACTTTTGTACTAGCAGGCTGCTGATTTAGTCAAGTTGATAGTGGTAAGGAGGGGGTACGACGGACTTCCAAGTCCGTCGATAGGACATTCGACGGATTGGGACATACGACGGACTAGGAAGTCCGTGGTACCATTAAGTCAACAGGCCGCTAATAGTTGGCGACTCCTCACCGGGCAGCTTTCGGTGTTTCGGTGCAAATTGGTAGCCCTGACATGGCAACCTATCTTCGCTTCAACGCTTCAACGACCGCGACACCCATATCGGCTGGCGATTGAGCCACGACGATACCAGCCGCTTCGAGAGCTTTGACTTTTTCTGCCGCAGTTCCTTTGCCACCGGTGATAATGGCGCCTGCATGGCCCATTCGCTTGCCGGGAGGTGCTGTTCGTCCCGCGATAAAAGCCGCGACGGGCTTGGTTACGTGATTTTTGACATATTCGGCGGCCATCTCTTCCGCATCCCCGCCGATCTCACCGATCATCAAGATAACTTCGGTTTGATCATCGTTTTGAAAGCGTTCAAAGATATCGATGTACGATGTCCCAACGATCGGGTCGCCACCCAGGCCGATGCAGCTTGACTGTCCAAGGTTGAGGCTGCTGGTTTGCCAAACGGCTTCGTAAGTAAGCGTACCACTGCGCGACATGATGCCAACTTTGCCAGGGTTGTGGATATAGCCTGGCATGATTCCGATCTTGCATTCGCCGGGCGTGATAACACCTGGGCAGTTCGGGCCGATTAAGATGGACTTGCTTCGTTTGACACGATCATAAACGTGTACCATATCCAGGACGGGAACACCCTCGGTGATCGCGCAAATGACTTCGATGCCAGCATCGATCGCTTCCAGGATCGCATCTGCTGTAAAGGCTGGCGGAACAAAGATCATCGTTGCGTTGGCACCGGTTTGCATAACGGCTTCCTCAACGGTGTCGAAAACAGGCAGACCTTCGACCAGTTCTCCGGACTTGCCTGGCGTAACGCCACCGACCATTTTGGTGCCGTATTCCTTGCAACCTTTGGTATGGAACGCACCTGCTTTTCCCGTGATGCCTTGACAAATGACTCGCGTATCGCGATTTACAAGAATACTCATTTTTGAATTGGTTCTAATGTCTAGTGGACGTGGGTAATTTCAGATTGTCGGCCGCCAACTAAGCGATCGAAGCGACTACTTTTTTAGCGGCATCGGTGAGGTCTTCTGCCGAAATGATGGCCAAGCCACTTTCGCGGAGCATTTTCTTGCCTTCATTCACTTCCGTCCCTTCCAATCGAACAACAAGCGGAACCGTGAATCCAACTTCTTTGGAGGCTTCGATGATGGCTTGAGCAATCGTTGTGCAGCGGGCGATTCCACCGAAGATATTGACAAGGATGGCCTTTACGTTAGGGTCCGAGAGAATGATTCGGAAGGCTTCGGTCACTTGTTGAGTGTTGGCACCGCCCCCCACGTCGAGGAAGTTTGCTGGGGCTCCTCCGTGATGCTTGATGATATCCATGGTCGCCATTGCAAGCCCGGCGCCGTTGACCAAGCAGCCGATATTTCCATCCAATTTCACATAGCTTAAGCCCGTATTGGCGGCACGAATTTCAGCAGGTTCTTCTTCGTTCAAGTCTCGCAGTTCTTTGAGGTCCGAATGCCGAAACATGGCATTGTCATCAAAGGTGATTTTGGCATCCAAAGCGATCATCTTGTTGTCTTCCGTGATGACCAGCGGATTAATCTCTGCCATTGCGCAATCGAGTTCGACAAACAATGCGCACAATTTCTTCATGAAAAACTCAGCGCTCTTGGCTGCTTCGCCCGAAATCCCGAGCTTTTTGCAAAGCTTGCGAACCTGAAAGGCTTGGAGACCATTGGCAGGATCGAAATGCTCTCGAAGAATTTTTTCAGGTGTTTCGTGTGCAACTTTCTCAATTTCAACGCCGCCTTCGCTGCTGACCATCAAAAGCGGCATTTGGGCGGCTCGATCCACCACAACTGCCAAATACAACTCCCTCGCGATTTTGCAACCTTGCTCGACAAAGACTTGATTCACTTTGGCACCGGATGCGGCTGTTTGGATGGTCACCAAATGATTGCCCAGCAGATTCCGAGCGACCGTCGCGGCTTCCTCGGCGCTTTTAACCAGTTGGACTCCGCGCTGCGAGGGGACTTCCGTAACGGTCCCTTTTCCTCGCCCGCCCGCATGCACTTGAGCCTTTACTACTGCAATGCTACCCCCGAGCTTTTCAAAAGCAGCACGGGCTTCTTCTGGCGTTTTAGCAACAAATCCGGCCAGTACCGGTACCTGAGCTTTGCGGAAGAGTTCTTTTGCTTGATATTCGTGAATTTTCATCAGTGACTTCTCGTGAGTGATCCAACCGGGCGTGAAGAGCTCTGCCGTTAAAAACGGGTAGCCGAAATGATTGGTGATTCTGGCGTTCTGTCAAGGACCATTCCAACTTCGCCGCGCTCACGGCTTGAGTTTCCTATTCCGCATTAATCGATACAATCAAACGAAGTTGCACGGCGCTTTTGCCATTTCACAGGACCATCCAATAGGCCATAGTTCATGACTCCGTGGAAAGACAACCCGCTTTGGCAACCATTGGTGGAAGATACGTACGCCGAAGCTTTTCGAAGTATTTACGCGTCGGTATTAGTGACAGCTCGCGACCCAAAGTGGCTTATGGCCGCCTGCCAAGCTGCAACCGGACACGCCAGCAGCACTATTCTCTGCGATTGTGAAGCTGGAATTGAACAAGTTCTCGACGGGAAATCACCAGGCCAGGAAACGCCCGACGGACGCGTGGGTGCAATCCTGCAATTCCATGTTCCTCGCTTTCGCAAGGATCGAGTGGAGCATTTAGAGCGCGTCCTTTTGGCGAGACTGAGTCAAAATGTTTTGACGTGTCCTACCACTCGCTGCTTCAATATGCTGGACACCGATCCCTATTTCAAGCTTGGCCGCAAAATCGCCTTCTTTGGCGATGGGCACCAAACCAGGACCGAGAAATTCGGACATAAAGGCTGGACCATACCGACCCTCGGGGGAGAATTCTTCTTAACACGGCGATTCGGCTATGCGGACGGAATCATGGGCGGCAATCTTTGGTTTTTGGCTTCGACCGAAGAATCTGCCATCGAGGCCGCTGAGCGAGCCGCAGAGGCAGCCGATCTTTCGCCAGGCGTCATAACCACTTTTCCAGGTGGAGTTGCAGCCAGCGCGAGCAAAGCGGGGAGCAGCTACAAATTCTTGATCGCAAGCACCTACGCAGAATACTGCCCAACTCTTAAAGCGAAGCTGGGAGCGCAGTCGCTTGTACCGGATGGCGTCACCTCCATCATGGAGATTATCATCAATGGTGCCAGCCTAGAGAAAGTCGCAGAAGCAACCTATGCGGCGATAAACTCCGCTTTGCCAGTCCAAGGACTCCACAAAATTAGGGCTGGCAACTACGGTGGACGTCTCGGGAAATCGTTCGTCTTTCTTCATCCAGACAAACATCCTCAAGAATAACAATAACAAGTTGGCCTCATATGCCCATCGACTCGATATGCTCTGGCTGTGGCAAGATGTTGCGGGTCGTTGGCGATTTCGCCGGTCGTAAAGCCCGTTGTCCGATTTGCGGATTTATTTACGTCGTCGGCGATTCAAGTACGCTACCGGTGGCAGTCGATGCCGGGAACACTGAAACAACCTACGCACAGCCAAGCGAACCGATTTCGCTGCCAACGCTTGAACCTCTGGCTCGTTCGGAATCATGGTCAAGTCCAGTCGCTCCAGCACCGTCTCGAATCAACGATGAGTTCTTCGTTCGGACGCCAAACCAATCCGTGTATGGACCAACCGATCGCCAGACCGTTCTCGATTGGATCGCTCAAGGTAGACTGGATGATTCTTGCCACATTCGACAATCCAATTCCGAGCAATGGATCGGTTTGCCTGCGTGGCGTTTTCAATCCAAACAGCAAGATCCGTTTGCAAACCCCTATTCAATCCGAGCCGAGGGGCCTACACAAAAGGGTTCGCTGCCTTTCCATTCAGCCCCTAATTCGGAGAATCAATCTGCGGGCTATGCTCGTTCCGGCAATGGAATCGCAGTTCTCATTCTGGGTATCGTAAGTTGGATTTTATGTCCCACAGTTCTCGGATCCTTAATCTGCGCCAGCTTTGCGATTGTTTTAGGACAAAACGAATTGAAACGCGTGCGACAAGGCATAAGTCCCGATGCGGATAGAATACCTGCACTATTTGGTTTGTGGCTTGGAATCATTAACTTGGTTGTCCTCTTCGGCGGCATCCTTGCCATTGTTGCAATTGCAATTCTGGGCTCCTAGTCGCGTGCTATACTCTCGCGTAGGGTGAGGCTCCTGCCGAACCATGACATTACCGGGAGGGTGAGGCTCCTGCCGAACCATGACATTACCGGGAGGGTGAGGCTCCTGCCGAACCATGGTGTCTCTTGCTCGGCAGGAACCTCGCTCTCCTATTCATTTTCAATCGATTTAGGCATTGCAAAGATGTTCACGGGTGTGTCCTTGCCCTCCCCCGTTGGAACTGTGGGCTGGTAAGATTTCCATGTTCCGCTCCCAATAGGGGCGGAATTTTTCTAAGGGGATTGCGTTGGAATCGATTTTTCAAAAAGCTGCGATGGCAAGCGGCCTGATTGAGCCGCCGCAATGGGAATATTGCATGCGTCTGCTGCGATTCCGTTGCTCGACCGAGCCACAACCCGTATCGATTCAACGCCAAGACGAATTGCTGCACGGCATTCTCATCGAACAAGGGGCTGTGACCGAATACCAAGCGGCTCAAATGAGCAATGGCCGTGCGACATTCAAACTCGGGCCATACATCATCACCGATTTCATCGCGCAAGGTGGCATGGGGCAGGTCTTCAAAGCAGTGCATGGGGTGATGGGACGCGAATGCGCGATCAAGGTCGTTCCTACGAACAAGGCAACTCCGGACGCGATCGCTGGCTTCAATCGGGAGATTCGACTACAAGCGAAACTCGACTGCCCCTATTTGGTTCGCGCGTATGACGCCGGCTACGACAAGGTTTATTACTTGGTAACCGAGTACGTACCCGGCATGGATTTGCGACGCCTGATCAAAGCACAAGGGCCGTTGCCACAAGAGCAAGCCGCTCGAATCATCATGCAAGCTGCCCTGGGGCTTGAATATGCCCATCAACAAGGAATGGTGCACCGCGATGTGAAACCTGGCAACATCTTGGTCACACCGGAGGGGCTTGCGAAAGTATCCGATGTCGGTCTTGCCGGCTTTACGGCCAATCTGATGGATGATCCGAGGGCCGGAAAGATCGTCGGAACCGCGGACTATTTATCCCCCGAGCACATTCGAACTCCACTGAAAGTAGGGCCGGTTAGCGATGTTTACTCCTTGGGCTGCACGCTCTACTACGCGGTCTGCGGCAAAGTTCCATTCCCGGGCGGCGACACATCGCAAAAAGTTCGTCGGCATCTCGAGGAAACCCCGTTTCACCCCCGCCGCTTCGCAGCCAACATCACCGAAGAGTTTGTCGAAATCATCGCCGAAATGATGGACAAGAACCCAAACAATCGAATCCAGTCCTGCGCCGAAGTCGCTGCTCGGCTTGAGCCTTGGGCGATGCAGTCGGCCGAATTGCAGCAGCCCAAGATGTCGCGTGGACCTTGGTCAGCTCCCCCCCCGCCGGCAATTGAACTGGAATCTCAAGCCCTAATGGACGAAGTAGCTCAAGAGACATCCATTCATTCGAATGAATCCCAGCAAGGGCGGAGCGCATTGCCAGAAAGTCTAGCCATGGTGGAATCCCAAGATGTCATGCTCGATTCCTTCAACTTCGATGCGAGCAAGAAAACATCAGGTGCTCAAGTTACCGCCCAGCCGAGCCAAGCGATGATCATCGCGTTGACCGTTGCGATCATGTTGCCACCAGCCTTGTTGCTCGGTGCAATCATCGGCTATTTGTTCGGCATGAAGTAGCCGTCACCCAAAGGTGGCGTAAGCTTCCAGCTTGCGTTTAATAACACTTACTTTCCGTCCACGCCCATTCCAGCTCAACCGATCCTTTCGTCGCCTTTCGCTCCCAGGTTGTGAATTTATTGAATCGCCGGGAAAGTAGCAGGCACACTCCGTGAGCCGTAGCCTCAAAAACCAAAGGTTTTTGAATTGCGGACGGCACATGGAATGTGCCTGCTACGACAAATTCATAGCCCATCCACGAAAGTTGCCGGGAGATCGCCGAACTTGCGGAGCAAAAGTTAAAAACTGGGACATGCATTGGCGGACCAATCCTAATGTGTTGGCCTAAGGCGTTGGCCAGTCGCCATTCACATAATCTCGGGATTTGATACGTTTCGGGTCGACAACGATATGTTTAATTTTCTTGCGATGCCAAGTGTAGGTGATGTGGACCATCCCGTCCTTGGTTTGGATGATTGCTGGGTAGCTAAACTCTTCTTTGGGTGTCGATTCTAGGATGAAGGCTGCTTGCCAATTCTCTCCGTCGCTGGAAATTGCGAGATTGAGTGGCGATCGGGCTCCGCCCCATTTTCCAGAAGTTCCGGGGACATGGTTGTAGACCAAGAGGTGTCGACCATCCTTCAATGTAACTGCATCGGTGCCCGAATTTGGATTGGGAAGCATACTTGCTTTCATCTCGGTCCAGTTCAAGCCACCATCGCTCGATCGCATCTCGAAGAGGCGATTTTGACGCGAGCGACCGACTGCCAGCAGACCGTTGCTACCCGTCCGCAATAGACTCGGTTGAATGGCAGCAAAGGTCTTGCCGTCGTTCAAGGCCGCCGTTCGACTCCACGACAGCCCCAAATCCTCGGTGCTCTCCATGTGAACTTTCCAAGCGTCCGTGATGGGGTCCTCGGTGCTGGTTGGGCATAGAATCACTCCATTTTCGAGCTGGATAGGTTTGTTTTTGATCGGTCCTAGGATTCCCTCAGGCAGTCGGCGCGGTGCAGTCCACGACAGGCCATTGTCGTTCGAGGTTGTCATCAAGCCCCACCAAGTTTGTGGCGTGGGCCCCGCCTTGAAGAACAGCAACAACGGTCCCTGTTTTGGTTGAAACAAGACAGGATTCCAGGTGGGGTGGCGGACAATAGTGCCGTCCGTCTTTGTGTATTGAATGCCGTTTGCAACTTCGACGGGCGGAGTCCAACGTTCGCCCTTCTTGCGGGAAACCCAGATACCGACATCTGGGTTTTTTTCGTGAGTGCCACCAAACCAAGCTGCAACCAATGTTCCATCTGACGCTTCTTCCATCGTGGAAGCATGGCAGCTTGGGAAGGGAGCTTCCTCGTAAATGAACTCAGACCGCACAATGGGCGTATCTTGTGAAAACAACGGGTGATTGCAATTGAGCGCGATGCCAATCGCAACAGGGACAAACGCCAACAAGGATCGGAAAATGGTCATGGCAATAGGGTTGGGAGAGTGATAGAGCGAAACGTCGGGCCATCAGTACAGAATAGCACAAACCGAAATCCGACGCTGGGCACATGAATCCATTTTGAAGAGTGAGCCATTTTGAAGAGAGATCGTGAACACTTTGGGATATCGCCCAATGAAACGTAAGTCATTCGCGCGCAGGCGGGAACCCAGCTCCGGGTCATTCCCGCGCAAGCGGGAACCCAGTCATCACGCGCACTCCACTGGATTCCCGCCTGCGCGGGAACGACTTATTGGCGTGGCTCATGGGGCTGGGGCTGGCTCATAGGGACGTTCATCTATATTTGTCGACCAATTTTGTTTTTGTTAAATTTCTAGATTCGATTTGTGGCGTTGCATTGTCGTTGGACATTTTCGAAATGGGGCTCAACGTCTCGATGTTCGGCAGCGGCTGGCAGGCGTCATAAACCGGCACAAGTGGCATGAAGGTCCACCGGTAGAATGTCAGAATCAATACTAACGGTACTAACGGTACTAACTACTCATTACTCATGGTGCCACCCACGTTTCGCAATTTTTAGCTTGCCTGATAGATGGCGGGTCGGTAAACTTACGATGGCACAAGGTCGATAGAACTGTTGCAACGAGTAGGAGAGCGAAAATGCCTAGACCGCTACGTTCTGAAATTTATAGCCCTTCCGAGGTTTCGATTCTGCACGTATGTCAGCGGTGTGTTCGCAGGGCATACTTGAGCGGCGTCGACGACTTCTCGGGAAAAGACTACTCTTACCGCAAAGAGTGGATTCGACAACGAATCGAAAAACTTGCATCCGTCTTCGCCGTTGATGTTTTGTCTTACGCGATTCTCTCAAATCACCTGCACGTTGTTTTGCGCAATCGACCCGACGTCGCCGAGACCTG
>CAMCMB010000043.1 GCA_945875845.1 Pirellula staleyi DSM 6068 | reverse complement strand
GTCCGAGGCCAAAGAGCGATTGCAGAAACTTGGAAAATGAAAGTTGGAATCTCTTCGGGTGCTGAAGCCGATGTTGCAGACGGCTATTGGTTTTATGAGCGTCAAAGTCTCGGTCTGGGTGACTACTTTCGATCGTGCATTTTTGCGGACATCGAATCTCTGGTCTACTTTGGTGGAATTCACTAGATCGTTGATGGTTTCCATCGATCGTTGTCGAAGCGTTTTCCATTCGGCATTTACTACACGGTTGAGGGAGAATTCGTGACCGTGGTTGCTATTCTCGATCTCCGACGTGATCCACTTTGGACACGCGACTTGCTCGAAAACAGGGATTAGCTGTGAAAGCAAAGGGATGTGAACGCAATTGGACGCGGAAAACGCCGGGATAACCGGATTGGGAAGAAGCGCAAAGAGAGCACCATGTGATATAATGAGGAAATGAACACGACAATTCTCGACCAAATCATTGAACCATTTGCCGAATGCTTGACGCCGGAAGCTGCGCGAAAAATTGTCGCTATTCGTGCGGACGAAGAGCTCCAAGGGCGTGTAGATGCGTTGGCCGACAAGGCTAACGCCGGTACGCTCATGGAGATTGAGCAGTCCGAATACGATCGATACTTGGCTGCGTTTCATTTCGTAACAATCCTTCAAGCCCGAGCTCGTCGATTCATCCTGTCTTAGATGCTCCATGGAAGTTGCTACTCAAAGGCTTGTACGAAGCCGTGCAGAGAATCGCTGTGAGTATAGACAACCTGGCTCTGGCGTGTCCTGACTGCAATCGACACAAGGGGCCGAATCTCGCGACCCTCGATCCCGCAACGCGAGAAATCGTTCTGTTATTCCACCCAAGGAAGGACGAATGGAACGATCATTTTGAATTCGAAGGGTACTTCATTCGTGGCGTTACGCCAGTTGGTATCGCAACAGAGAAGCTCTTAAACTTCAATACGGATGAGCGAGTTGAAATGCGAGCGGAATTACATAACGCTGAATAGCGGATTCAATTGCAATTCATGTCATCCGTTACACAGGCATTCCGCTGGGAAGCTAGTCAGCGGGCGGATGGTTCTGACCCCAACATCATTGAATTCGAGCCTCCTCGATCAACACGGATGCACCCAGGGTTGTTAGCTGTTCGGCCGCCTTGATGCCAAGTTGTTCCGCGATTGCAAAGAGCTCCAATCGGCCCAACTCACTCGGGAATTCCATGCGTTGCTTGGCTTCTATCACTTTCTGGCCGTCCGCCGAAAAAACGCGAGCCTCCATTTGCATCGATTCAGCATGCACGATGGCGTTGGCTGCTAACGGTGCCAAGCAACCGGCTCGCATCGACCGAAGCAATGTGCGTTCGGCCAATACCGCGGCATGCGTCGCCGGATGGTCGAGTTGCTGTACCGCTTGGATGGTTTCCGAATCGTCCGAACGCGTTTCAAGCCCCAAGGCAGCTTGACCCACGGCGGGCAACATAAGTTCGTTTGTCAGTTTTTGCGTGATCCGGGATGTAAGCCCAAGTCGATGTAGACCCGCATATGCCAGCAGGATCCCTTCGAATTGGCCTTCGTCGAGTTTTCGAATCCGAGTGTCTACATTTCCGCGAATATCGATCACCGCGAGATCGGGCCTTAAGTGCAACATCTGCGCTTTTCGACGCGGGGAACCGGTCCCAATCCTTGCTCCACTGGGCAATTCACTTAGAGTCAATCCGCCGGAAATCAAACAATCGGCAACGTCCTCGCGCTCGGGCACAGCCGCCAGAGCAAGCGCAGGAATGATTTCGGTCGGTAGGTCTTTTAGGCTGTGAACTGCTAAATCACAGCGGTTGTCAAGCAAGGCTCGTTGAATTTCCTTGGTAAAGACTCCTTGCCCGCCCGATTGCCCAAGCGGAGTCGTCGAAACATCACCGGAAGTTGTGATTTTCACCAACTCCACTTGATGTCCCAGGGAACGCAATGCGCTGGAAATGTACTCTGCTTGCCACAGCGCAAGTGCACTTTGGCGTGTACCAAGCCGAATCAACATATGGAATCCGATCGAAAAAACCGTGGGAGAGCGTCGCGTCTGGCAAAAACAAAGGACATTCGTCTCGGCAAGTCGCAAAATCTTGATAATATAGCAACGAAGTTCGAACCACAGTCCCAATTGGTCAGATGCTATTCCTCAATTCTATTTTTGCCCAGGCCGATGTGCCGCTCCTTTCCGAACCAGCCCAGACGGCAGTCCAAATAGGGCAGACAGTCGCTCAACGTGCCTGGCTAAACATGCCGACGCTGATCTTGGCTAGCGTCGTCTTGATCATTCTAGCAATCGCGTCGTCCATCGCCCACTATTTAACCCATAAAGCGAGTCACTCGCTCAACCCAGCACTGGTGCAGCGGTTTGTTTTACGATTATGGGCTTGGTGGATCATGTTTGCCATCTTGATCGCAGGCTTGTTCCTGAATCGCGTGGGAACGATCGTCTTGTTTGGCCTGGTCTCTTTCTGGGCGTTTCGCGAATTCATCACGATGACTCCTACGCGACGAGGTGACCATCGAGCTCTCTTTTGGAGCTTGGTCGTTTTCACACCACTGCAATACGTGTTGATCGGCCTTTCCGACTTTGGACTTCAATACCGGAACGGCAAGACAATTGATTTCTACGAGATCTACAGCATTATGATTCCTGTCTATGCGTCGCTGTTCATACCCGCTCGCATCGCTATCGCGGGCGATCATAAGCGATTTCTCGAACGCTCAGCACAGATCCAAGCTGGGCTATTGATCTGCGTTTACTGCCTGTCGTTTGCGCCCGCGTTGCTCGATTTGCATTTGTTCGAATCCAACGGCAAAAAATGGGGCGGCAGCAACGCAGGTCTGCTTTTTTTCTTTGTCTTAATCTCCCAGGTTTCGGATGTGTTCCAGTGGATCTGGAGCAGAATTGGCCGGCGGAATGAGATCGCCAAGGATGTCAGCAGCTCACGTACTTGGGACGGTTTTTTGGGGGGAGCTCTAACCACCGGAATTGTCGGAGCCATGCTCTATTGGGTTACTCCTTTTACGCCATGGGAAGCGGCGTTCATGAGCATCGTGGTTGCCTCGCTTGGTTTCGCGGGGGGCATGACGATGAGCGCGATCAAGCGAGATCGTGGCGTTCATGATTATGGTACGTTGGTGATGGGGCATGCGGGCGTTCTGGATCGAATCGACACCCTGTGTTTTTCAGCCCCGATCTTTTATCACTTAACGCGATTCTTTTTCAGCTAGACAAGGCAGTATCGATGGGCTGGACCGACACACATGTCCATCTGGTGGACCAATCGCTCTCGACGCAACTCGACGAGGTATTGCAGCGAGCCCACCAAGCTGGAGTGTCGAACATGATCTGCGCCGCCGTAGATGCGGCCACCTCCGACTCCGCGATTAAAATTGCAGAAGCCCAAGAAAACGTTTGGGCATCGGTGGGTATTCATCCAAACTATGCACATTTGGCGGAGGACGGGCATTGGGACAAAATACGCGAATGGACCAGTCACCCGCGTGTTTGTGCGTTGGGTGAAACGGGTTTGGATTTGCACTGGGACGATTGCCCGTTTCCCATTCAACAGGCCAATTTTGATCAACATTGGGAATTGAGTCGCGAATGCCAACTCCCATTGATCATTCATATGCGAAATTGCGAATCGGAAATGCGTGCGGCGATTGAACGACAGTCGACCTTGGGCCCTCTTCGCGGTGTGATGCACTCGTTTTCGGGTAGCACCGAGACGGCCCAAACGTGCCTGAAACACGGGTTGTACATCAGTTTTGCGGGAATGTTGACCTACAAAAAGTCCCAAGCGTTGAGAGAGACAGCGAAGACGGTTCCACTGGAGCGCATTTTGGTCGAAACCGATAGTCCCTATCTGAGCCCGGAACCCCATCGCTCCAAGCGGCCGAATGAACCATCGCAAGTCGTCTACACCGCGAAATGCCTGGCGGAAACATTGGGTATCGGGGCTAAAGATCTAGCCAAAATCACAACCGAAAACGCCAAACGCCTTTTTTGGCGAATGAAATGACCAATCCTTAGGCAAACATGGTGAATGAAATCGCAATCGATCGGGTAAGATGAAGTGGTGCTTCCAACCCGCAACCGCCTCAACTTGCTGACAAACCATGCCTACTTCAACAACATCCTTCGCGGATTGGATCAAACCTCCAATAGAAGATGTTTGGTTTTTGACCGGCCCCACCGCGTCTGGCAAGAGCAGCGTTGCAATGCACTTGGCATCGGCAATCGATGCTGAAATTATCTCGGTGGATTCGATGGCGGTCTATCGGGGAATGGATATAGGGACGGCCAAGCCCACGAGCGATCAACGCGAACGGGTGCCGCACCACCTCATTGATGTGGTCGAGCCGACATGCGATTACAGCGTCTCCCAATTTGTGATGGATGCACACGCGAAAGCGGATGAAATCCGATCCCGAGGCAAGAAAGTCCTTTTGGTAGGCGGCACGCCACTTTATCTTAAGACCCTGATGTGCGGCATGTTTCTCGGCCCACCCGCCGACTGGGAGTTTCGCGCTGCGGTGGAAGCAGACGTCGCAGAGTTTGGCATCGAACCGTTGGCACGCCGACTTGAACAAGTCGATCCACTCTCGGCGTTTAAGATACTTGCTGGAGATGTTCGCCGCATGACTCGGGCATTGGAAGTGGCCAAAATTACCGGTCGCCCTTTGAGTCACTGGCAAAATCAGTTCGAGCGAATGGCTCAACCCCGAGGCTGCAAGAGTTTCGTGTTGGCTTGGGATCGCTCTGCATTGCATCAGCGGGTAAACCGACGCGTCGATGAGATGTTTGAGCGTGGCCTCTTAAATGAGGTTGAGACGCTAATGAGCAAGCATGGACAACTCGGCAGGACGGCATCGCAAGCAGTGGGTTACAAAGAACCGATCGAGTTCTTGAGCGGATTGGTTGACCGGCCATCCATGATCGAAAAAGTCAAGGCGCACACAAGACAATTCGTGCGACGCCAAGAAATCTGGTTTCGATCCATGCCCATGATCGAACGTTTGCATATCGGCAGCGAAAAAGATCTAGAGAAAGCGGCAAGCGAGGCTTTGACCGTCTTGGTTCACCGGCAAATGGGACGTCCCTCGCTTGGCTAACGCAGTGCAAACACATCCTGCTTAGGGATTTCGCCGCATCGTGCGGCGAAGGTTTATCGCATAAGCAAAAATCGGAATGGAGGGGAGCGGTTCTTCGAAAAGGACCACAGCTCAATCCGAGCTTAGGATCCACGTCGCTCGGGTTGCACCTCTGCAGAGCCCTATCCTTCCCGTCGCTCTCTTCGTTGTAGCTGCTGCGCTCAAGCTACACAACTTGTTTTGCCGAAGCTCGCTTCTCCTGACGTTGCTTGCCGAGAGACGAGCCAGTTATCATCGAAGAGAAAAGTGAAATGGTACCTTACCAACTCCAATTTAGACCGGCATTGGCACCATGATAGAAGATGCTGTGGTTGTCATCGACAAAGTCGCTGCTGCTGTCATTGTAGGTGAAGTCCAGCTGGTAGGGGGCTTGTGCAACACCCGTGAGCCAAATCAGATTGTAGCCAAAGGTCAGCTTGAAGTTGTTGGTAATGGCTGCATCACCCACCAATCGCAGTTCCGAAAGGCTCGATACGATCGATGATGATGCCGTCACATCGCGAAGAACTTTGCTGTTGTCCACATCGCGCACCAGCGAATGCTGATTGTTCGCGTTGCCGAAGAGCCCGAATTTGGCTTCGGGTGCAAAGCTCAACCCCTTCCTCGTCCAACGCTTGCGGACTCCAATCTGGCTACCGTAGAATTGGTTGTTGGTTTGGATCTGATAATCGCTCTTGTAAGTGTCCACATCGAACGAAGCGATCTTAAAGTTCTCGATTACGCTAAAGTGACGCAATCCAGTTAGCCACTCCATCCCAGCCCTGGGCGACCAAAGGTTTGCCTCCACGTTTTGAATGCTCGAGTCATACGTAACTTCCATGCGGTCGGCAGCGAAGAAGTCAAAGGTCGCCAACCCGAGATCGCCTGGAATACTCAGGTTGTTGTTGCCGGTTGCGGTCGCTTGACTGGCCCAGTTGTTCATCCCGAAGTAAACCAGTTCCGCCGTGTATCCCGACTTCCACGTCCAACCGGTGGCCAATCGCGGTCCTGCTGCCATTCCAAAGGACAATTCGCTACCTGTCAGCACCGGAGCTAATGCGTTGTTTTCGTCGACCACCATCGTGGTGCGATTGTTCTGGGTGCGGTATAAGAAAAGGACATCGGCCGACATCCACCACGTCGGTAAGGTCGTCTTTGCCACAGGCAAGCTATCGCAGGTAGAGTTGTCGCACGCGTCGGTAGCGATTCCTTGGCCAGTAGCCGAATGTTCCAACATCAGCGAAAACGCTAACGCAACCAAACCCAATGTCATCTTCATTATGAGGCTACCGATAGCTGACGGAAAGGAAATAGCGTTGAATCCATACCGAGGTCTATCGGCAGATTGTATAGGCGATCTAGTGGGTTCAATCTATTTCTCAGCCTCCTTGTAATCGACCTGACGCCACGAGCCTCACAGTCGTCAAGAACGATGGCTAGCATTGACTAGCCATCGTTTGCTCACTTCATTGGCAGGGCTGTGCCCAGCGCCTTGTCGGTGTATGGGGTCGTCGCCCCGATACAGCCGCTGGGAATCGAGAACCGGGCAGGCCTACAACTCTTCAAAGAACTTGTCGACACTCTCGTTGTATTTGAACTCCTTGACTCCTTGGTTGCGGCCATCCGACAGTTGCCAAGTGAACAGTTCATCCCGTTCGTCCCCATCGCTATCTGCGAGTGCGATATCGATCGGCGCGATCAAGCTCGGGTCGGTAAAGATCTTGTCGATCAAGTGATCGGGGTTGGTTAGAGAAGTGAGGTTGGTGCGGCCATTGAAGACCGCGACTTGGGAATCGCCACGCCGTCCGGTTGCCACGAACAGATCCTGCAGTCCGTCACCGTTGTAGTCTCCGGTCTTGAGCAGAAATCCAGCCCTTCCAAAACTACTCGGCAGGACAAACGCGGAAACTAGGCTTCCGAACTGGTCGTACGCTCGAACCGAGGGGTCCGCACCCACGCCAGAACCGATGAGAATCTCGTCGATTCCGTCGCCATTCAAATCTCCAGCCGCTACCCGCACGCCACCGATATAACCATCTTGGAACGGCACGGTTCGTTCGGCGGAAAGGATGAGCTGTCCATTCATGCGGCGGTAAATCGAATACATGCCCGGCCCTCGTTCCGACGAAACGATGATCTCCAGGACTCCGTCACCATCGATATCGGCAGCGGTCACATAACGCGTGAACGGACTCGGGGTATCCGACAAATAGATCGGTGCGTCGAACAGGCCGCCGGTGACGCCGTTGAGCGTCAACAACACGGGACGGTCGCTGACGGAGCCAACCACAAGGATTTCGGCGAGCCCGTCGTTGTTAAGATCCTGTGTCGTGATCTGGTAGTCCCCTCCAACCGTCACAAAGCTAGTGGATTGATTGAGGCGGTTGATCACAAGCAACACGTCCAGCGGCGTCACAATCCCATCCTTATCAACGTCGTAGCTGGCTCGGTACATCGTGCGATTCGACGAATTCAGCTGGTTGATGACCACCAAAACGTCTAGCGGAGAGACATTTCCATCGCCATTGGCGTCTGCATTGATCCTCACGAAATCCGGATTTCCGAAAGCGCGGGAGTCCACGATAAGAGGCTGGATGGGCCCCACGGTGAAGTTCGCCACCAGTCCCGAATAATCTTCATCGACCGCAGGTGCGGTAACTTCGATCCCCTGTTGATTGGTCCTGATCTTGCCAACCGGTGTGACCAACTTCGCTAGGTAATTGAAACGTTCTACCGATTCGAAATAGATCTTTCCTTGCGTTGGAAAGAAACTCCAGAAACCAGCCCGTTGCCGACCGTCTTCGATCGTTGTGAACGTGATCAATGGATCGTTGCCAACGGCGTGGATGTAGTTTGGATCGAGCAGGAGTTTGTCATCGTCCGGGCCACCTTGGAACAATACCTCACCGGCATTGCTCACCATGCGAACCGTGTCTTTGCCATCTCGGTTGCGTAGCACGGTGGAACCTACATGTGTTCCATTGACCAACATCGTGTCGGTGGCGCTACCCAGGTCGATGACCAATCGCTCTTGGCCGCCGTAGGTAATGCTTCCCCCCATACCGAGGCCGGTCAACGCGGTTGAAGTCAGGACTCCCGCATTGCTGATCGTATCGCCGCCAGCATCGATATTGAGGGTATCGCTATTGGCGTCTCCGTTGACGGTCAGGAGCGCACCGATGAAATTCACCGTTCCGCTTGTTGCCGGAGCTTTGCTGCCAACATTCACCGTATCATCCCCATCACCGGAATGAATGGTGGTCGGAGCAGAGATTGATTGCACGTTGACGGTGTCGTTGCCTTGCTGCGTGTTGACGAACGTCGGTCCGGAAACCGTCAGCAAATTCACGGTATCTTTGCCAGCGTTGGTATTGAGGGTGGTCCCGCCGGCATGCGTGTCAGATACCGTCAGCGTGTCATCGCCAAGGCCGAGATCGACTCGCAAGGTCTCGAAGCCGAAATAGTCGATACCGCTCGCCATTCCAAGTCCACGTAGGGACGAGTTCGTGAGTGCGCCGACGTTCGCCAGCGAATCAACACTATCATCCACATTCAGCGTATCGCTGTCCCCATCGCCTTGAAGAGTCAGCAACGCGGCGATCGCGTTGACGTTGCCACCAGCGGCCGGGGCTGTGCTGCCAACGTTCACGGTATCTGCATTGGACCCCGTGTTGACGGTTGTGGCTGCAGCGATCGATTGAACATGAACGGTGTCGACTCCAATACCGGTTGTCAGTTTAGAGGTTCCAGCATGTGTGCTCTCGATCGTGAACACGATTCCAGCATCGATCGGCAATGCGATATTAAAAGACTCCCATCCGGAGTAATTCACCCCCTCGGGCATCTGCAATCCCGTGAGTCGGTTTTGTGTCAGTCGACCTGCTTCGAGGGATGAAAACGGGGACGTGAAGTTCAACGTGTCCGAATCGGCATTTCCATCTCCGCCGATGACAGTGAGCAATCCATTGATCGCAGAGCTCTGTGTGGACGTTCCGAACAGACTATCGACTGGGCTGTCCGACGAGGGGACGATATCCACCGTGTCCGCATCCAAGCCAGTGTCGATCGTCGTCGGGCCATTGATGGATCGTACATGAACTACGTCAACGCCTGATCCCGTCTTCAAATCCAAGACCAAAGAGTCGAACGTGCTAACGATATCAAAGGCATCATCGAAGGCACCCAATGCGATGTTCATGGCGTCTATATCGAGGTAATCGATTCCAACGGACATGCCCAAACCCGTCAATTGCGTGCTGGTCAGCCTCGCAGAATTCGAGGCGGAATCCCCGGTGGCATCGATGTTCAGGGTATCCAGTTCGGCATCTCCGGCGATTGTCAGCAGAGCTTGAATACCCGTCAGCACTCCAACGGTTCCAGGTGCCGTGCTGCCGACGGAAATGGTGTCGGCTCCGTCTCCTCCGTTGATGTTCGCAGTCGCAGCGATCGAATGAATGCGAATATCGTCATCGCCACTACCCGCATTCACGACCAAGGCTCCGGACGTGTTTTCGACCGTCACCGTGTCGCTGTTCTCGCCCGTGTTCAGTTCGGTCGATCCGGCGTGTGTCTGAGCCACCACGACCGTATCGTCACCTTGCAGCGTGTTAAGCACCAAGCTTGCCAGACCAGTGTACTGGACCGTTGTCGCTCCATTGGTTTCGATGGTGTTCGAACGCACCGTGATATTGTCGTCTACGTTCGTCCAGGTCACTTGAAGGGCATCGGCCGTGTCTCCGCCGCCGTCGAATTCCAATGAACCGGCAGAGAACGGGAAATCGACAAGGAACTGGTCGTTCCCGGTATTGCCAAGAAGCTGAACACTGCCCGTGACACTGGTTCCGGTGAGCGAGATCGTATCGTCCCCTCCCGAACCATCGACGATGAGATTCTCCACCGCCGACAAGCCGATTTGCATCAAGCCATAAGCGACTTGCAACCCATCCACGTCGATAGCGTCCGTCCCACCGGTACCAGTGACCGTTACCCGGTCGCTGGCGGAGGGTGCGCCACCATCGATTTGGATGGATGTGACCAAGGAATCAAACAATTGCACCGACATGCGGTCATCCGCATCCCCGCTCTCAATGTTGATCGCTTCCGGGAATCCAGTTGCGGCAGGGCGTACATCAATGCGGTCTTCGCCACCGAGCGTGAACAGATCAATCTGTTGAATGCTCGAGTACGTTGTTCCAACACCATTGATTGTCACCGATGGTGCGCCGATCGTTACCACGTCGGCCACATCCGACAATCGGTACACCATTCGGTTCGCTCCGAGGCCACCGTTGATGGCTCCAGTCACCCGCGAGGTCGAACCCAATCGGAACGTATCGTCGCCATCGCCTCCCGTGAGATTTTCGATCGATGTAAAGCTCAGCCCATCAATCGATCCAGCACCGGCCCCTAGCACTGTCCAATCGGTGTCAGCATCTTGCCCGATCAACGTATCGATCCCTTGTCCACCGATGAGTGTTTCGATGTTGCTGAAACTGCCATTGCTCAAATCAATGATCTGACTCGCCGTGCGGTTGGAGTAATCCACCGTGTCGGAACCATCTCCACCATCCAAAGAACCACTGATGGAGCCAAGCGTGTTGAACGTAAAGCGGTCAGTTCCGGAGCGTCCTCGAAGATTCTCAACACCGGTGAAGTTGAAGTTAGGGGAACCGGTCAAATACCCACTATCCGCGCCAGTGATGACCCATTGATTGTTCTGTTCTGTGCCAATGAGCGTATCACCAATACCAGCACTGGCGTTGATCGTCAACGTGGTTAACGTGAGCGGAATGCGATCGACTTGAATGGTGCTGCCATCGCCAATGCTGGTGATGGTTAGATCCGTAACGCCCGCCAGTGGATAGCTGACCCCGTTGAACAGGACCAAATCCAATCCGATGCGGAAGAAGCCATTACCCGTCAGGAACAGCTTCGGATCGACGGTCTTGACTTCGATCTCTTCGATGCTGCTGTCGTAGGTTAGGGGCGCTTTCGGATTGTTGTACCGAACATCGCTTGGGTTCATGAACCCATTGACCACGGTCGGTCCGTTGACCAAGACTTGAATCTTGTCCCTGGTACCATCGGCGGGTCCCGAGTCGGAGATAAAGGTATGAGATGCCGCACCAGACTTGAACAAGTTGTACAAGTCGAATCCTTCACCACCATCAAGCTCAACGACCGAGAAACTCATTCCTGAGAGAGTAATCTCATCATTGGAGGCGCCACCCGAGACGCGTAGATTGCCAGTCATCGCAGAACTGTAATTCACGTGCAACAACGATACGGCCGAAGCGTTCGGGAAGACATCAATGTTGTTCGAGGTGACCAAGATTTGATCCGCCCCGGCGGTTCCTCGAATGTCGATTTGATCGTCGGAACCCGTATCGAGAATCGTGACATTGGCACCAAAGCCAGAATGAATAACGATCGTGTCTTTCCCGCTACCGCCATCGATAGTGACATTACCGCTCCACGAAACAACCTCGATGCGATTGTTTCCGCTGCCACCGCGAAGGACAACGTTGTTGAATCCGTCGAGGTTGATGCGTTGGCGACCATCGCTAGCGGTCAAGAACCCGTCATAGAGCGTCCAGTTTGTGTCGGCATCGGCAACGTACGTCGCGGCTGGCCCACCGATGAAATCGTAGCTGGCCACCACGCGATCGGACCCCGGAGCGACAGTGCCAATGTCTGGATTGAGGACTACATCACCGACGATGCCTAAACTGCCATCGGTGCGTGTGAAAGTGGCTTGGCCAAGAACTTTTACACCGCCAGCCGCAGCCAGATAACTTTGACTGTCGCCGATCAATCCGATCGAAACGATCCCCAACCCATCGAGTCCCAAAATCTCGTTGGCTGTCGTGATGCCGTCAAGATTGATGTCTCGCCAGATCTTGAATTTAGACCAATCGGCATCCTTGGAATCGAGCACATTATCCTTGTTGCTGTCGTAGGCGATACGCAATGCGTCCAAGTCGGATTTGGCCGTGGGAACGGTGGACACAAAGCTCAGTTCTTGCCGCGTGACTTGAACGTCGGCGGATTGATCGACAAACAGCCATCCATCGTTTCCGCCCAACCAGGCCGTCGCTTCACGTGTTCCAGTTCCGTTCCAGTCGAACTTGGGCCCGATCTGCGATCGGCTGACAAATTCCAGCCCATTGCCATCCAGATCGATGGCGATCGGTGCGGTTCCGCTCAAGTCCACATTGGGGATGAATTCGAACAAACCGTCGGTTGGGATCGTCAGGTTCGGAGCGAGGTTGGTGAAGGTGATATTGCCTTCGGCTGAGAATTTTTGCAGTCCATACGCCGTAAAGCCCTCAGGCTGGATCGTCAGAGTGCTGATGATCGGTTGACCAGAACCGTTGCTGGCAGAACTGGTCTTCAGTCGAACATCTTGGATGTCAAAGAATTGCAGCGTTGGGATCCGATTGTTTGCGATGGAACCAGCGATGGTATTGGTGCTGGCTCCGGCTACCAGAACCGATTGCGTCTCGGGCAGGGTCTTGGTCGACGGTGGATTGACTTGACGGACAAACGCATAGCCACTGCCGTCGGTATCATTCACTCCTGGCCGTCCATTGATCTGGGGGGCACCGAGCAATGCGAAATCACCACTGATGGCCACCGAGTAGCCAACTTGATCTCCCGCTGCGGCTCCAGCACCCGTCAACACGTGATCTTGGAGGTCTGCCGGGGTCTCAAGCGTCCATACGCCGTTATTCTTGAGTCCATAGCTGAATGCTTCGCCTTGGTTCGCACTGCCGACAACGGTCCTGCCAGGCGCACCGACCACGATTTGAACCCCATCGATCGCTACGGACGTACCGAAGGCATCCCCTACGACTGCACCAGCCGAATAATCGAGTTTCGTCTGTTTCCATGGAGTGCTGGAGGTGGGGCGATCAAAGACATAGGCAGCCCCGGTATTGTTGGCCGTGCCTGGAGCACCCACCACAACAAAGTTGCCGCTGCCATCGATCGAAGCTCCGAAGCGATCCCCGGCAGCAATGCCAGTGGCTGGGATCAGAGAAGTCGTCGTCGAAACGTCGCGAACCCCTGATCGTGGAGTCGGTGACAAGGTGTAGATGTACACGGCCCCTTGCCCGGAGTTGTGTTCGGGGGCACCGATGAACAACGTCGATGCATCCATGTGCATCGAAGTACCGAATTTGTTGCCTGGTTGCCCGGTGGTGATTTTTGTATCGAGCGTCCATTCTCCGCTCAATCGCTCGTAGACATACGTAGCGGATGAGCTCACGCCAGGTGCACCGGCAGCCGCAAAATCTCCCGCGATCGCCACGGAGGAACCTAGCCGTTCGCCGACGCTCGTACCTGTCAACTGATTCTGCAGCGACCATTGCCCATTGAGTTGCTCAAAGAAGTAGGCGCCGCCGCGCCCTCCATCGCGTCCGGGCGCTCCGACAATTAGGTTGTCCCCCTCGATCGCAAGGCTCGCGCCGAATTCGTCGCCGGTTTGGAACCCGGGCGCATCGATCTGAGTTTGTAATTCCCAACGTGGTTCGCGACTGGAGCCCGTGTTGTTGAAGATCAGGATAGCGCCATGATTGCCAAAGTCGGGGGCACCCAAGACAGCGGTCGAGCCCGAGATGGCGACGCTGCGCCCAAGCTTGGCCTTTTCCAAAGGTGCCGGAGTGTTGGTCAAACCACTATCGGAAGACCAGCCCGGTCCGCGCTGACGGAACGTATAGAGTTGTTGCGAAATTGCAGTCGTTGTGTTGTTTCCAACGACGTAGAAGCCATCGCTGATAATCGAAGGCGCGGTTCCAAATCCGATCTTCTCTTTATCGATCACCGACCGATTTTTATCGGAATCAAACCTGTAGGGTTCCAAGACCGGCCCACTCGATGCAAAGACGGTCATGTCGGTATTATAGAAGTAGGCCTTCCCTGCACCATCAGCGGTTCCTGGCGCGCCAGCGAGTGTGATATTGCCTCGCGTGGCTAGAGAATTGTTCGCACCCAATTGCGAACTGCCGCTTGGACCGTCGATGTTCGTGCTAGAAAGACTTCCATCATTCAGCCGCACCACACGATTCCCATTTGGCGTCCCGGCCAAAACTTGATTGTCATTGATTCTCAAGAGTTCAGTGCCGAAGGCCAGATTGATTCCAGTGTATTGAAACGCCGGCAACAATGGACCACCCGAACCTGCACTCCGATTGAGGGTGAAACCTGTAGTGTTTTCCGCACTCAAGTTGTAGACACCGACACGGCCTGGACCGCCTGAGGCCCCAACCATCACCGTGTTCGCATCGGTGAACGCAACGCTCGTTCCCCATAGACCATTGGCCACACCAACATAGGCGTCGATAGGCGAAACCACATTCGCCACCCCTACGTTCGGCACGCCGATGACGGTCTCAGTTCGCTTCAATCCCCTTCCCAAACCGTAGATATCCAAGGTCTCCATGAATGTAACCTCCATATCGTCATTGAGGTCCCTCAAGTTGATGTCAGAGTTCTTGTCGAGTCTTTCACCTGGGTTGTACGTAGTCGTGTAATCACCGATGCCCACCGGATCGTAGTTCACGACGACGGTGACACCTGCCGGGAGCGCAGGATTGCTCTCCGTAAAATTGATATAAAAGTAGTTTTCACTGCGATTGTAGATGTCGATGTAGCCATCATCGGAGAAAACATCTGTATCGTAGAACACGACACGCGTGCTCGGGCCAATCCTCGCAGACGAGTATCGGTTGCCGTTCGAAAGCACATAATCACTGCTCGTCGGATTCCTACCCGCAGCAATGCGATACGCATCTCCACGACTAAAACTATCGGTGTAAGCGGTTCCGCTCCCTGCACCGCTGATCGTAGCAGTTCCCGCCACAATTCCCGTTCGTGGCAAATTGCCATCGTCAGGCAATAACCTATGCTCTTGGGACCACGTGCCATTCGAGTTGCGTTTGAAGACAACCGCGTTACCGGGCGTCGATAGATTCATGAAGCCAGGTCGCCCGCGCGTGCTGTACCCAACATCGGCTAATGGCTCACCCACCGCAACGCGATCGCCGAGGATCGCAACCGAGGAGCCAAAGCCTCCGGTGCCGCTCAACGTTGCGGCCGGATTCGCCATCCAAACGCCCGCGTTGCTCTCGTAAATATAAGCACGATTCTCACCGGGCGCACCGATCACAATGCGGTTGCCAGAGATCTTCATGTCGGTCCCAAAGCCGGATCCTTGAATCCATGGAGTGATACCGTTGGATGCAATGCCGTCCAAATCCAGAGGTCGCCAATAAAGTCCATCGTTGACATACGCGTGCACCGCGCTCGAGCCGGGAGCGCCGACGAAGAGTGTCTTGGTCTCATCATCGTACAGACTTTGAACGCCAAACTGGCTGGCGAGACTGCTCGGCTGAAGCGTTTCCGCATACATCGGATAACTGGCCGGATTGGGTACTGCACCCGAGGTGGTGAAGGTGCGGACTGCACCCAGGTTGGATCGGGACGAACCAGTCGTTTCATCGGAGCCTGGTATCCCAACCATGGTGCGTCCAGCACCGGTTGCAGGATCATGCCAAACCGCCACAGCCGATCCAAAGTTGTCGTTGGCTGCTGGTGAGGATGCTTCTAATCGTCCTGAACCAGGGCCTCCCGTCGGCGTGTTGGTTCCACCGGTCGAACGTGTCCAACTCGACGCGTTCGGTCCAGTCGAACCATTCTTCAACTCGTAGAACACATAGGCAGAGCCGGTTTGAAGCGACGTTCCCGACTGATGGCCCGGGGCTCCTGCGACGACATAACGACTGTCGAGAGCAACCGCCGCTCCAAATTGGTCTCCCGTTCTGGCTTCTGTTGTTGCTTCAGCGACTGGCAATCCACCCTCTGCCGTCAAACGCGCGACCGACACCCAATTCGAACCGACCAGATCGAACACGAACACACGCCCTTGATCGGTGTGCGAGGTGTCTCCCGTGTAGGTTGCCGGTCCATCCCAAAGCGGCGCTCCGACCACAATGCGATTGATCTGCGTGGTGACATTCGAGCCGTTAATATTGTCGACGCGAGGACGGGACGTGGCCGCGACCGCACTGCCGAACTGTTCAACCGGTTTAGGTTCCGTTTCACCCGGTTGAGGTGGCGGCGGCGTCAATTTGGTCCAGGGCGAAACCAAGACACTGGTTACTCGGTAAACCGTCGCTTCATCAATCAGCGGTGCACCGATGACGGCGAAATCGGTCGCAGTCGAAGATTGCCCAAAGTGCACCGTCCCAAAGTTTCCTGCCAAGGCCACGGTTCGACCAAAGTCGCCCGAACCTGTCTGACGGGACGTGAGTTCCCAATTTCCATTGAGCAGCCCGAAGAAGTAGGCAGCTTCATTATCGATATTGTTTCCGGCGTCGCCAGGTGCGCCCACCAGCACCGCATCGCCGCGGATGGTTACCGAGGATCCAAAGAAATGCCCTGGGCTGGGCACACTGGCGAACAACTTCTGGGTTTCCATCCATGGGCTGCTCGCGTCGCTACGTTCAAAGAGATACGCCGCACCGTAGTTGGTCAGCTTGATCGCGTCTGCACCCCGAGTCGGGAAAGCCATCGGCACGATGGATCCAGACACATCCCCAGCCGCTTCGGGTGTTAACGCCAACTCGATCGCCCTCGCATTGCCAGGCACTCGCTTCACGTAATATGTTTCGCCATCGACCAAGCCAAACGAGCTGTCCCCATTGTTGTTTCGGTACACCACGGATTGCCCTGTGGCCAATGTTGTATCGCTCGGTAATACGATTCGATTGCCCTGGATCGAAGTCGACGAAGGGACAAACGTGATGGCGCCAAGCTGATCGGCAACTGTCGATCGAAGCGACAACGAAACGGCGGCACCTCCCGGGGTCAACGCGAATTGAAGTGCATTCGCATTGCCTGCCACCAGTTTGGCGTAGTAGAGTTGGCCATTGTTGAGTCCGATGTCGCCGTAACCTGCCCCGCGCGCATAGGAAATCGGTTGCCCCTCCGACAATCCATGGGGACTTGTCAAAACGACTCGGTTGTTCACGACGTTGTCGATTGTCGGAACAAAGGCTGCCACAGCTTGAGCACTGCTGGGCGCGTCTCCCGGTGCTCCGATGACCAAGCGATTGCCGTCGATGGCAACCGAGGCTCCAAAGCCGCCGCCGAAGTTCAATCCCTTCTGGGCATCGCTCGGTTGCAGTCGTGCTTTCTCCACCCAGGCGCTGCCGTTCCAGTGGTAGACGAGCACGATGCCATCGGTTAGCTCTCCGTCTGTCGAACTTCCGATCGGCGTCGCCTTCGCCCCAACCACCATCGTGAGTCCATCGTCGCTAATGGCGATCGCGCGTCCGAGCGACCGCGGATCCATCACGGCGCGATCGATGTCGAACTGACGTCTCTGCGTCCACGTGACCTGGCCTTCCACGGTCAGCGTGTGCAATTGAAGCTGTTGTTTGACGGTATCGGCCAAGGTTTCACTGTCGATCACGAGCGAGGCCGCTTGGTCCGGCGTCATCATTTGGAAGTCCGGCAAACCATGAACGATCAACGGCTCGATGCCGCGGAAGTTGAGGGAATTGCCAGAGATGGTGACAACACCACCTCCTGGAAGCGTGCTGCTGGGGATGTATTTGGCACCGGTGGCTTTTCCATCGCCCGAGATACGCAACGTGTCTCCGATACCATTGGCGGATTGACTGCCTCCATCGAGCGTGAATGACAATTGACTTGCGGGAACCCCCAGGAGCAGTTCCATCGCATCCGAGGAAGTCAAACTGCCCGCTTCGAATTCGTTCGCGAACTCAATGATCAAACCTGTGCCCGACGCATAGACCCGCCGACCCGTCGCATTTCCCGCGATCGACGCGATGTTTTGCCAATCGTCGGTGAAGTTTGGTCCCGCCGAACTGACGCTCCGTATCTCGACCGCTCGGTTGGACGTGTTGTTCCATAACCGGAACTGCCAAAGCGAATTCAGGGCGTCCCAGCGCGTTTGAACGAAGTAGTCGGAGGTCGCCTTCAATCGATGAGCCGCATCCACATCGCTGGCCAAGAAGTTAACGGAGGAAACGGTGCGATGGAGCGATCCAAACTTATCGATGGTAACTCCCACCACGTCTTTGAATCCATTAGGTATGAGATCCAAGGCCATGGCACCTACGATCGAGGCACCTGTGGGGGCATACGCCGCACTGAATTCCAAAATCAATCCGCGATGCGAGTCGAAACGATACACCAAGCCTTGTTGCGCATCGGGCTGGCCGACGATTGGCAACCGACGGATGCTCTGCCAATTGGCGATGAGCCCATCGGGTATTTCGAGATCTGCCACGGCAATCGCCAAACCGTTTGGATCGACCAAACGGAATTGCCAATCCGAAACATTCCAACGTGTTTCCACAAAGTACTGGCCGGGAGTCAATGGACTGTAACCTACTTTGCCTGCGTCTGCGGAATCTCGAACATAGGCAACTTTGCTTACCGTTTGGCCGATACCACCTCGATCGATCACCGAGATGCCGTTGAAATCGACATACGTGGCGTCGTCATCGCCACCTGCATTGAACTGCAATGTGTGGCCATTGAGGAAGCGAACCCCGTTCTCGACGTTGATCGTATCCTTGCCATCTCCCATGGCGATGGCGATGTCGATTTCATAGGGAGCGCTGACCATTTGCACGATGTCAGCAGCCGAGCCCAGAACCATCGACAATGTCATATTCTCGTTAGCTGTTCGATTCGACTGAGCTAGGGTCTGACGCAGGTAGATATTGATCGGTCGCACTGCATCGTAGGCCATGGCGACCGTAGTTAAGCTGCGAGCCAGTGGATCATCTCCAAATACAACGCGATACACATCCACCGAGTCGGCATTGGCATCCGGAGCTTCGGGGAACAACTCCCGGAAGGATTTCTGCGTAAGCCCCAAGTTGCTACTTCGTGCGCTTGCCGAGTCGTCGACATTCACGACGTCGGTGCCGCCTTGGCCGTTGAGGAGAACAGGAATACCTCGCGGACTGGGGTTCGCACCAGTGAAGCTAGGTGCCCCAATCTCTTGTTGAAAGCTCTCCATCGAACGGTTACCGGTCGAGCCGATGGTCTTTCCAAGGGTGATGACATCGCTGCCTGCTCCGGCATTGATCGTGAAGGTCGAACTCGCGCTACCATCGGTGCTTTGCTCACGATGCGTTTGGTGTAGAACGAAATTATTGCCGCCACTACCGCCGTTGAGCGCGACGATTTCTTGTCGTGTGAATTGAACGATCGGCACGCCCGAGCGAGTGATGGTCGTCGTATCGCGGGAGTTGGCTGAATTGCCTGACACGGTCCAATCGTAATCGTTGTCGACGATGAACGAATGCGGCGTCGTGGTCGATTGGTCATTGAGGAACAACGTGTTCAATCCTGACAGAACCGAACCGCCGTCGATTTGCAAAGTACCGAGCATTCCGGCCAAGCTTCCCGTCGATTCTGACCCGGAACGGGTGCCGATGTACGTCGTATCGAATCCGCCACCACTTTCCATACGGACCGTTTGACCTGAGGCCGTGCCCGGAACATAGAACGTGTCATCGTTGGCACCGAGCTTGATCGTGACCGACGGCGTACCGACAAATTGGATCGCACCCGGCATGCCGAGCCCGGTAACGCGATCGCTCTCCAGAGTTCCTACGGTCGAACGATCGTTGCCAGAATCATCGAGGGTGATATTCGCCGCGGTGATTTGCAAATCGCCATCGATGAAAGACACTCGGCGATTTTTTGCGGGATGCAGTCCATCGAGTGTGCTACCGACAGTCACCGTCGTGTTGGTACCTCCTTCGACCGTGGTCTTTCCATCAAACGTGCTATCGACATTCAAGCTATTGCCGGACCCACTCAGGCGAATATTGACCTTCTCGACGGTACTCAAGATGGTTTCGGCGCCAGCCCGATTGATAAACCGCTGGGCGTAGTAGATGGCAGCAGGCAATTCGGGGGTCAAGCTCGCGATGCGAGGCAATGCATCGGGGTAAGCATCTTCCAACAACAACCGATTGACCACCGGATTCCCTTGCGGGAATTGCGACAGCAACTGGAGCGTTTCAGGGCGAAGGGCGATGCCGACAAAACGTTGAGAATCATAGAGCGATGAGCCTTGAATCAATCGATTCAGATCCTTCGCCAACAGATCGGCTGCGGTTTCCGTAACGACAGGGAGCAAGGATATCGTCGTGCGACTGTCGATATCCAAGCTGGATCCATTCACGGTCGCTCGAAGCTTGATCGACGTCGGACTGGTCACTTCTGCGAAATACGAATTCCCCGTGGACAAACCAAACATGGGACCGTTACCTGCACCGGGGCTATACGTCAATCGTTGGCCATTGACCCAGCCGTGTTCCGATGCGAAACCGATTTCATTCGAGTCGTTCTTTACCGAAGCCGGCGCAAACACAGACGCGGGTGCCAATGAGTCCACGTCCAGGCTGTTTCCAACGGCAGGAACGATCGACACTCGGTCACCTCCGCGTGTGACAGCCAATTCAATGGCCTGAGTGTTTCCAGGGACTCGCTTGACAAAATAGATTTGGCCGTCCGAGAGCCCGATGGAGGAACTGCTATTGCCGGCGTGGTACACGACCGCTTGACCCTCGAAGAAGCCTGGGTCGCTACCAAACACGATGCGCCCGGGTTCGACAAACGCTTGGCTGCTCGTACGACGGCTGGTGAGGGTGTCGAGATTCGTTGCCGTGGCCAAGGCTGACATGTTCGTGGAAACAGGCGGGTTGCTGGTCGCGTTTGCCAGGGTCAAAGCGAGCTGCAGAGCCGTGTCGCTCGTGCGAATCACATAGTAGACTTGCCCAGCATTGAGGCCGGTCACCGAGGTCGCGTTGCCGGGCTGATAAACAACGGCTTGGCCATTCGCGAAGCCATGATTGCTACTGAACTGAATGGTATTCGAAGTCACGTTAGCTGATGCACTAAACGTTGCGAAGACTTCAGGAGCTTGATTGAATGACCTGCGCACCGTGATGGAATCGAGCTTGCTAGTCGACGCAGACAGAGGAGCGATCGAAAGCGGGACGGCGGGCGCGCTGGTGGCGTCGATTGCGGTTGCCGCCAATTGAATCGCGGTGTCGCCAGTACGGATGACGTAATAGACAGCGCCGTCTACCAATCCACCGACCGGTTCCGCAACGCCGGCAGGTGTCACGTTCCCCGATCGATAAACCACCGATTGCCCAGTCGTGAACGCATGCGGGCTGGCAAATGCGATCGTGTTCGAGGAAACATTCGAGAAGGCATTGAACGTGCTTTGAATGTCATTGACCAGCACATCGGTCGCAGGACCGGACAGGCTGAAAGGAATCGGGTTGGTGGCCTTTGCATCATCGGCGGTTGCCGCGATGGCAATCGTCACATCATCGATGCGGATCGCATAGTAGACGTTTCCATCGACCAATCCACCGATGCGAGCGTTGCCCGCCCCTGGGCGGTACACGACGGGTTGGCCGGTCGTCAACCCATGTGGCTTCGCGTACGTGAGACGGTTGTTGCCAAGCGTCGGAGTTGCATCCAAGGTAACAAAGTTTTCGGAGTCAACCAGCGCCAAGGTGACTTGATAGCCATCGACGCCAACCATGGAGCGAGGAACCACCACGCTGGAGGAGTCGCTTCGCTTCTGAGACAATCGAACCTCGGTCGTCGAGATCGATTGCACAAAGTAGGCTTGGTTCGGATTGAGCCCAACAATCGGAGAGGTTCCACCGTTGTTTACTCGGAAGACGATCTGGTCGCCGGCCGAAAGGCCATAGAGGGATTTTTCGGTGACGGCGGCCAAGCTATCGGCGACATACTGGTCGATCGGACGCACGGGCTTCTGCAATTGCCCTGACAGGTCTTGGATACGCGTCATGGTCAGTTGGGCCGCATCCAATGAGGCACTGACCAGGGACACGCTTTGGATCGTGTATCCCGCTCCGAAGAGATCATTGTGCGTCGAAACGAGGCGATTCTTGTTGGCGTTCGACCCTAGGCCAGTCACCGCAATGGCGGTGAGCAAGTTGGAGCTGTCCGTACCCGATGCGGGGGGCGTCGCGATCCCATGCACGTTTAACGTGTCATCAGCACCATCTTCTCCAAAGAAGGCGACGATGCCGCTGATGGAGCTAAGCGGATCTCCAGCCACGCCCGCATTGAGCGTATCGTTCCCTGCGTTACCGAAAACAAATACTTGCGTACCTGCATTCGCACCGGTGACTTGCACCGTGTCATCGAGTGGGCTGAGTTTGACGAGCAAACTCGTACCGCCATCGGTGGTGGTCGTGAATCGGATATCTCCGAGATTGCCGATACCGCTGACGCGGTCGACAGCGATCAATCCGCCCGTGAGTGGCGTCGCGCTCCCTGCAGCACTCAGATAGATTGCATCCTTGGCACCGCCATTGCCTCCGTCACCGGTGTTTAGGGTCAAGCTGGACGTGATCTTCTCCAAGGTCCCGCTGGACAATCGCCCTGTGCCAAACGCATACGAAAAATCGTCGCCTGAGTCATTGAACACTCCGTTGGTCACGAAGAGATTTCGGCGTGCATTGCTGGATACGTAGTATCGGTTCGCACCGCTGCCACCATCGACCGTCATAGCGACCGGAACGGTTTGGATGAAGAACCGATCGTCTCCATCTAGCCCGTACAGATGGGTTATCGATTGGATGCCATTGGGGTTGATGACATCAAAGTAGTCCAGGTTGCTACCACCAAAGACTTCCACGTTGGGGGCAGTGATCAGACCTTCGAGAGTCAAGATCGCACCGACTGGATCAGGGTCTTTGGCATCGCTGGCCAGTTGACCAGCGCGGATGACGACTTGATTGCCGCTGGCATTGCCAGACCGAATCGACGTGCCTGCTAACAGGTTGATGTTGTCTCCCGCCGACAGTCGCACATCTCCGAGCAATGCGATCACACGGCCGGAAGGGACGTTCGTACCGAAGAAGGTTGTCCCACCAGCAACAAGCCAGTTCAAATCTTCGACAGCGAGTACCGAATCATGCACGGTCAATTCGATGTCTCCAGTTGGAGTATTGACATCGAGAATATTGAGCGAACCGCTCATCTCGGTCAAATAGACTCCCGCATTGGACTGTGCGACCAATCGCCCTGTCCCAGGCGCGTAGGGCTCAATTTGGAAACCGTCGTTGGGTCGATGAGCAACCCCTGCACCGAGGATCTCGATGGCATTGCCCGCTTCGCCGATTCGACTGCCACTGGCGATCGCAATCAAGTCGATGTTTCTGCCTTGAATGTCGGCTTGTGCATCACTGCCGGACTCAAGGATGGATCCCGAGGGTACCGTCAATACCACGTCTTCGATCCTGGACATGATCTGATCGACATAGATCGTGCCGGCGGTTTCCGAGAGATAAACCCCATTGGTGGCCAGAGCAATCACTCCGCCATTGGCTTGATTGGACGAATTGATTTCGAGGAAGTCCGTCGCCGATCCGATCGCTCCGTCGCGAGATCGCAGGGAGACGCCATTGCCGGTGATCCAAGGAGTGGTTCCTACGACCGTTCCCTCATTTGCCAAGTCGTAGATCGAACCGAGCTCACCGATGGCCGAGAGCGATACATTTCCTGCATTCGAGACCACATTGCGGATGCGGATATCCCCTCGCTGTTCCGTGAGATCTAGATTTCCGTTGATCTGAACATTCAATTCGCCACCGGTGCCGATATCGGATCCCGATCGGAAACCGACCAATGGATCACTCGCCGAGGGGCGAGCAGCGGTGATGGTGATATCACCATTCACATCGCCTGCTCGCAGCAGATCGAAATCGAAAGTACCAGCCGTAGTGGAGGACTTGGAATAGTCTGGAAAGAACCGAGCATCACCGCGAGCAGAGCTTGTTACAGGCGGCACGGCATTTCCGTTGATAACTCTGTTTACCGTCCCAGCGCCCATGTTGGGATTGGGGACGACCTCCGTAACGGTGGGTTGCAGCAGGATGTTGATATCGCCAGTCGTTTGAATGTTGCTACCTGCGAAGATGGGCTGCGCGATGAAGGCGCTTCGCAGTCGACCTTCGAGATCCAAGAACACGTCACCCTTGGCGATGGCATTGAAATCGGTTTGTCCAAAGGGCAACACGAGATCGATCGCCAATCGAATGGAACTGGTTCCGATACCTGCTCCCGCATCCAACTCGAGCGACCGAGTCCAGATGGTTGGCACGCGATTGCTGCCAGAGGCATGCTCAATACTCTGTTGAGACGTGATCGACGTACTACCGACCGGGTTATAAATCGAGAACCCCTTGTCAGAGCTGCCTGGTACGACGTTTCCGTTCGGCGCGTTCAATAGGACTTGACCGTTTGCACCGCGGTTGACGATGTTGATATCCGTGGGTGGGATTGCCACGCCGACCACGAACGTGTATGACGGCGCTGGTGCGACGAGCCGTATCGTAGGAACCGTGTTGGGATTGACGGGCTGAATCCCATTGATGACGAGGTCCTTGTTCGATTCATTGGTGATATCGACGGTCTGAAATGCCGTCGCGACACTGACCGTCCCATCGGCACCCGTGATCACTCCCGACGGAGATGTTTGACCATCCCTCGTCTGTTGCGGACTGGTGGTCAACGTGATGGAGCTGGAATTATTGGTCGTATTGACAATGGGATCAACAGATACCGTAGGATCGGTGACGAACTGATCTTTGCCCTTGCCAGCGACTGTAATGCCGATCGCTTCGACGATCTTGCCGGTACTGTCGACAAAGAGCTTGGGATTAGGGGCCGATACGACCGCTAGATCGCCGTTCCAATCGATGGTGCGTTTGGCATTGAGTTGCCCGGACTCAGAACTCGATCTTCGCGTCTGCTCCCAGCTGCCGCTTGTCAACAGATTCACGATCGCGAATTGCCATGCATTCTCAAACGACTCTCTCGAATACGATTGGACATCTTGGGTCGCGTTGACATGGATTGTTCGACCGGACACCAACGAACCTGGAGCCGCAATCACGGTGGCATCGCTGTCGTAATCGACCTTGGCATGCGAACTGGGGATGCCGATGAAGGCAAACGCAGTCGCTTCAGCGAATGAACGCAGGTCGACTTGGGCATGGCTGGATACAATCTGGACCATATCTCCAGAAACAACCGAGTCGGTTGCCAAGCTGACTTGAGCAAGGTTCTTAATGGTTGTGAATGCATTGACGTTCGCACCGGAACCAACGCCATCGGCGCTTTCCGTTGCCTCATTTTCTAGATGCATCTCGGACGTCACCGCACCGAGTGTCACAGTGGTTCCGCGGAGCAAGGCGTTCGTGCCGATCGCGGTCGTGGTGCGAGCGCGCGTGGTGCTGTTGCCGACATTGAGGTTGGTATTGTTGGTCCCCACTGCAATGCCACCGCCAGCCACGACATCCGAAACAACGCTTGCGTTCACATGGCTGTTTGTATTGACACTCAATGCACCATTGGTGATGAGAGAGGCGGAGTCCTTGATGTCGATCGACGACGTATAATTGAGATTCGCATCGACGTCGGCCCCCGCGACTGCAATCAATCCACCACCGGTGCTGTCCGCATCGGCATGCGCTCCGATGCGAGTAACCGCCAGCACGTTAATGCTGCCTTGAATCCCAGGGTCGACCCCTGGAGATTCGAGTTTGGCAGTGGTGTCGATGGTGATGATAGCCTTGGGGTATACGGTCAACTTCGATTCGGACTTTCCAACCGATAGCAAGCCGCCACCCACTCCGGAGGCCGAAACGCTGGCGTCGGCCTGGGATCGGGCTTGGAGATCAATGCCTTTGATGCCGGTCACTTTCGATCCCGAACCGATGACATTCTGAACGTCCGGCGAGAGGGACAATTCGGTAGAAATCGAAGCGACTTGGATCGCCCCGCCGCTGGCTCCGCCTGCGCGAGACGTCGCGATGCCATTGGCTGCGGGTGGCGCGGTGACGCCTACGAGAAGCGGACTCTGCGGCGCGGTTTCTCCATGGATGGCATGGATGGTCACCGTATTCCCGGCGACGATGCGCGCGCCGGGCTGAACCAAGATCTGGATTGTTGGCGAGACCGTGACATTGGCATTGAGTACGCTCACCGACACACCGCCACCGCCCGCCGAGTCA
This sequence comes from Pirellula staleyi DSM 6068, assembly GCA_945875845.1. Taxonomy (GTDB): domain Bacteria; phylum Planctomycetota; class Planctomycetia; order Pirellulales; family Pirellulaceae; genus JBKCUI01. The sequence goes on along the minus strand of CAMCMB010000043.1, from coordinate 33,826 downwards.
TTGGATGAATCGGCATCCGTGCGTGAATCCGCCACGACCAGAATATCGTTCGTCACTTGGACATTGCCGCCGAGACTCGCATTGACCGTGGGTGATACTTGAGCATTCGATTCCGCCACGCCGACTTGGATCAGGCCACCGCCAGCCGTTTGTGCGCCAGCGAGTGCTCGGTCGTTGGCTGTGGCTCGCACCGTGAGATTGCGAGCGCCGCTGGCTCCTCCGTTGGGACCGGTGATGTTCCCGAGCATGAGGCTCTCGGTGGTACTCGAATTGACGGCTTTGGAATTGCTGACCTGGATGTTGATTCCGCCACCACCATTGCTTGACGTGTTCGAAACGGCGAAGTTCTTCGAAGTCGCGCTGAGTGTGATGTCGCCGGCGGTGTTTGTGGTCGGTACGAAAATCGATGCTCCGCTCTCGATTTGTGTTCGTGTCGTGTTGTTGGTTGTTGACAGGATGTCGAGAACACTCACCGCGATACCGCCACCCCCGGCGGAAGAGCTGTTGGTATAGGCTGTGCCGTTCGACTCTGAGAGAACATCCAACGATCCTGCGCTGAGTTGCACGCGAGCCCCCGAGGCGACGAATGCGTTTGTCGGTTGAGCAAGAGTGACTTTGCTGGTTGCCAAGGAGAACGAGATCGCGCCGCCTCCAGCCAGCACCGTGTCGGGTTTGGCTTGCGAGGTGTTCACCGCGCGAACTTGAGTGGCGTTCGCCAAGAGCGTGACCGAACCACCGAGCCAAGCTTTGGTCTGGCCGCTGAAGGTCGCTTCGGAGACCATGGCATTGACCGCCGCCAATCCGACAGACAGGGATTGGATCTTGGGACTAGCCATCGCCTGAGATTCAGCCAGAACCCGAATTTCATCGCCCGTGGCCGTCACGCTGGAACTAACGATGTAGGCTTGGGTCGTGCCCAGAATGCTTACCTTCGACGAACCACCAGCACCGGAGCCACCAAGTCCGAAGGAGACGGCTCCGACGATACTTTCTGCGTCGATCGTGGGTTGGCTCGATGCATGCACATAGACATCGCCTGACCCTTTGGCCGTCACGGTCGAAGAGTCGATGAATGCGTTGACATCGTTGCCGATCGAGTTATCGACCAAAACGACGCCGACGGCCAAGCTAACCAACCCGGCAGATAGCGCTACGGAGACAACATCGGCGGAAACGTTCGATGAATCGATGGCTTCGATGGTAACACCGCCAGCCGCGTTCACGATCGACGACAGGACGGAAGCGTTGGTCCGAGTCCTAAGATTGTTCTGCGAGGTGGTTAACGCACCAGCGGCCGAACCGCCGATCGAGACGCTAGCTGCCGCGCTAGCCGTGGCAGTGGTGCTTTCGATAATAGCGCGTTCGGTTGCCAAGACAATAACGGCACCCGAGGTCGTTGTGACTTGATCGGCCCGGCGAATGGCGGTATGGATAGTGTTGTTGATGCTATTGATGGCCGAAGCGAGACCGACGGCAACAGAAGCTCCCGCGACACCAAAGGAAGCCGCAACCGAGGCCGCGCCCGTTTCGGCCTTGATATACGAATCATCGTCGGCTTTCACGGTGAGCGACCCAACCGAGATCCCTTGCGACCCATCTCCGTCGATGTAGGCCAGTACATCCACGGAAATGTCGTTGCTGGATACGGCACCCGCTCCGGCAACACCCACTCCCACGGTGCCCCCGGCGATGGCGACGGAACCGGCGACAACGAGAGATTCTATCTTCTGGTCGTTGAGGGCTTGGATCGTCAAGCCCGTCGCGCCGAGGATGCTCGCGTTCTTCGAGTAGGCTTGGACGGTGGACCCGGCGTGGAATCCGAGTTCATCTTTTCCGATCACGTTCGAAGCGGTCGCAGCACCAATGGACGCCCCAACACCGACGGTTCCGCCGATGGCAATGGAACCGGCAGCGGCAACGACGATGGATTGGATGGAAGCGGTGTTTTTGGCTTCAACCGTCAGCACTCCAGCGATTTGAAGGGTGCTGTTGTCCAGGTAGGCTTCGGTATTCGTCAGAATGACGTTGGTGGACAATGCGCCCGCCCCGGCAACGGCCACGCCAACAGTACCACCGAAGCCAGCAGCGATGGATGCGGCTGCAGAGACCGATCGAATGCGAGGTTGCGAATCGGCCAAAATCTCGATGTTACCGACCGTGCTTAGAACCTTGTTGGCGGCGTCTTGAACGTAGGCCGCGACATCGCTGCTAATCAGGTTTCTCGCTGCCGAAACGCCGACGGAGACCGCGACTCCTGCGGTCCCTCCCAACGCAACCGAAAGGGAAGCGGCAGCAGTGATCGCATCGATCTTGGATTGGTCTCGCGCGGTCAGGGTGATGCGATCGGCTGAGATTCCGGTACCGGTGGCTCCGTCGATGTAGGCCGCCACATCGACGCCAACTTTGTTCTCCGCGATAGCGCCCGATCCTGCCACTCCGACGCCAGCGGTACCACCGAGTCCGACGGCCACCGAACCGGCGACCAAGATCGATTGAATACTTTGGTTCGAGAGGGCCGACTGAGTGAGGTTGCCTGAGACGTTGAGTTGGGAATCAACGATATAGGTTCGCACTTGTGCGGGGGTTTCTTGGAACGCAAACGGCTTCCAGCCCACCATGTTGCGGGCGATCGCGATGCCGATCGATGCACCGACGCCTGCGGTGCTACCACCGCCGACGGCGAGAGATGCCGCGACCACGGTCGAGAATATCTTGGACTTGCTTTCAGCCGATAAATCGACGTCCGTCTGGGTCGTAACGACGCTGTCCGCAAGGAATGCGTTGACGCGGCTGAGAACCACGTTTTGGGCGACAGCTCCCGCGCCGGCCACCGCTATTCCCGCCGTGCTTCCGAAGCCAGCCGATAGCGCCGCCGCTGCGGATACCGAGTTGATCGTATTGCGCGTCACGGAGAACGAATTGCCTTGATGTTCCAACAGGAACGAAGCTCCATCGGGCGCGGTCAATGCCCAGCTTTGCCCTTCGACCACGGTCGACAGCTTGAGTTTTTCCAGTCGTACCCACTTCGAGGTGTTGGGGTCGTTTTCGTTATAGTTTTCGTTGTTCAAATTGATATCGTCTAGGTCGGATCCGATATACCGATAGACACGGTTGGTGTCACCGCGAGATGTCGGGAAGCCGGATGCGATGCGGACGGTCGTTCCTTCTCGTAAGTTTTGCGTTTCTTCGTCGTCCGTGTTGTACATCGACGCGGTGCCGACGATATCGAACGTCGCTAGCGTAAACCCTTGACTCGCGAAGGCACTGCGCAAGCTTTCCAGAACCGTAATGTCCGACAACAGGTCTTGTGTGGCCTCGTTGAGATTGCCAGTGTCGGAATCGTCTTGTGCGGCCTCGGCTGCGTCATCCAGAGCACTTGCCGTCAGACTTCCGCCGAAAGGAATATCGAACAACTTGGAACTGGTTGATGCGGCAGAGATCGAGACGTTTCCAGTCGACGTTGTGACGCCTTCATCCGCGTTCACGATCGATGCAAATACAGCGTTGTCGACTTCGTTGAATGCGAGAGACAATCCGACGCCAACCGCAACCCCTGCGGTGGATCCAAAAGCAGCCGAGAGCGACGCCGCTCCGGCGACCGCGTTGATGGCCGAGCTATCGAGCGCTGTCAGCGACACGTTGGCGGCTCGAATACCATCGGTAGCCTGATCGGCTCCATCCCCATCGATAAACGACTTGATGTAGGTTTGGATTTTGTTTTCGCCGTAGGAACCAGCGGCACTCACACTCACGCCTGCGGTCGAGCCCACGCCAACACCGACAGCCGCGGCCGCGACGACCGCATCGATGGTTTGCGTAGACAGTGCGTCGACCACCAAATCCTTGGATGACTGAATGCTGGAGTTGCTGATGAAGGCTTGCAGTTCGGCAGGTGACGATCCGAGGCTGATGTGCTTCCAAGCGGTGCTGTCGCGATACTGTTGGTTGCGAAGGTCGAACTGCTGATTGCCCGATTGATTGGGATCGCTGTCCCTTAGGGTTGGCCCGATGTACTCATAGACTTCTCCAGCCAGCGCACCGTCCAGAATGCGAACCCGAGTGCCTGTCTCAATCTGACTTCGAGGCACATCGTCCACATCGACAATTGTGCCCGACACGCTGGCTCCCGTAGGATCCCATCCGATGAAGTTCCGAGCAACTGCAACTCCTAAGGCGACTCCAACTCCTGCGGACGACGTTCCGACTCCAACGGCAATTCCAACCGCTCCGATCACGGCATCGATATCGGAATTGCTGCGAGATCGAATGCTCACGTTGCCGACTCGATTTGCGGAACTACCGATCTCGCTATTTGCAATCGAAGCGTTCGTTTTCGTGAGAATCACATTGGTCGATTCTGCACCACCACCGCTAACGGCCACCCCGGCTTGTCCAGAAACGCCTGCTGCAATGGATGCCGCAAACGAAATCGCATCGACAGCGGCATTGTTGTTGGCAGCGACGAGGATGTCCCCCTGCGTCAGCCGCAACGCGTCGACACGGGAGATCGATGCTTCGATCTGATTGTCGATACGGTTGTGTGCCAAGGATAGGCCGATGGATGCCGCAACGCCTGCGGTGTTGGTGCCGATGGCTGCGGACACCGCAGCAGCTCCCGCCGTTGCGCTGATGACGGAGATATCCGTTGCTTCCACGTTGATGCTCGACGCTTCAATGCCTGATCCAACCCCCGTTCCATCGCCATCGATCTTGGCGAGAATCGCTTGCCGGATGCGATTCTCGGTGACCACGCCAGCACCACTTAGTCCAACGGCGTTCTTGCCGGCAGCGATGGCAGCGGAAACGGCTGCGACGATCGAGTCCACGCGTTGATTGGACGTCGCAGTGACCGAAACATTGCCCCCTGCAACCAGGATCGAGTCCTTCAAGAGGGCCTGCACACGAGCCGACGGAGTGGAGCTAGAGCTGTTGTCTCCGATGATGTTTTTGGCGACCGACACGCCGATGGCAGCGGCTCCTCCAGCGGTGCTACCAACGCCGATTCCCAAAGCGGCGGCTGCTACCTGCGATTCGATCGACGAATCGCTCGAAGCGGAAACCAAGATCTGTCCCAGCGTTGCGGTGAGATGGCTATCGGTTACTTGTGCATCGGTAGTGCTATTGATGGTGTTGATGGTCAGCGCACCCCCTCCACTGACAGCGACCCCCGTCTGCTTGGCAGCCGCAACACTGACACTCGCAGCTACTGCGAGCGCATCGATGTCGGAGCTGCTCTGTGCGGAGACGGTGATCTTACCCTTAGGAGTGGTCACGCCCGAGTCTTTGACTTCAGCGACGACGCGATTGGAAACGTCGTTGACGGCTACCGACACACCGATGGCGATGGCGAGAGAACTGCTCTTCGTCGAGGCACCCACCGCAACGCTACCAGCGATGGCTTGGGATTCGATCGACGAATCATCCATTGCCACGATGGTAATGTCGCTGGCCGTGGGCGTGCCTCCCGGAGGATTCGGGAGTCCATTGTTCGCTGTAAGCTTGCTTTGGTTTCTCACCGATGATTGAATCGTCATATCGATGGAGTTCGAGGTACCGACTCCTGCTCCAGCCAACGCGCCGCTCAATCCCGTTCCCGAGGAAGCCGCGATCGACAACGAGCCAGCCAATGCCAGCGCATCGATCTCGGCGGTGGAGAGCGAGCTGATCAGGATCGGTCCGGTCGCCGTCAATCGCGAGTGATCCACGTAGGACTCCACGTGGTGCCCCCGACCTTTACCGATCTCGTTCAATGCAACCGACACGCCAAGCGTTCCCGCAGCAGAGGTTCCGCCTCCCAGGGTAGCTGCGATCGCAACTCCACCTGCATCTGCATTGATGCTGGAGTCATCGCTGGCGATGACATCAATACCTCCGTTGGTGGCATTTAGGCCTTGCGTTCCTGAACTATTGTCGACGTAGGCCAGGATGGAATGATCGATGCGGTTTCGCGTGCCCGCGCCAGCGCCAGCGAATGCCCCTGCCAGACCGGTCTTGGAGGATTTTGAGCCGGCACCCGCAATTCCAATCGCCAAGGCCTGCACGCGATCATCAAAACTAGACGACGGATCTTGAATCGAACGAGCCGCAATTTCGATGCTCTTGGCGGTTACGCTCGATGCATCGACGTATGCCCATACGTTGGTCTCAATGGTGTTAAGCGCGATCGCGAGGCCGATCGAACCGGACGCCGAACTACCGGTTCCTTTTCCGACTGCGATCGCTAGCGACAACGCACCGGCGTCCGCTGCGACGGTCGAGCTGTCGGTCGCGAGTATATGGACTTTGCCTTGCGTCGATTGTACGACGCTAGAACCAGTGATTCTGGAAGCGACGGTTTGCTCGACATGGTTGTCCACGCCAACGCCAGCGCCGGCGAGAGCTCCGGTCAACCCGCTGCTGTTGCCACCGCTGGCAGCTGAGACGGATCCACCCACTCCGATCGACAGGATGGACGCCAGGCTCTTTGCTTGGACATCGATGTCATTCTTGGCTGTCACACGTGAATTTTCGATCGCACTGATCACGGAATGCCCGCCATCCATCCCCTTGTCATTTTTCACGACCGTCACACCGACTGCGACCGCCGCTGTGGCTCCACCGCTTGCCGTTTGGCTACTGTTGAGTCCCAAGGCAAATGCTACGGTTCCTGCGACACCAATGACTTCGTCGTTATCGAGGGAATTTAGAACGACGGACCCATTCGAGCTTTTAACAAAATGTTGCCCCGAACTACCCCGTATCGTACTGGTGATATGGTTATCGATTTCATTCAAAGCGGCAGACCCAGCCGCAGCGATTCCAACCGTGAATCCGCTACCTCCGCCCGTAGAGCGGGCAACCGAGGCCGATACGCCAATTGCCAGGGAAGAGACATAGACATCCGAGGTCGCATCCAGAGACACACCGCTGAAGCCTTCGACGGTCGATGTGTCAATGGTGGACTGAATCGTGTTCTCCAGCTTGTTCCGCGACAACCCGATGCCGATCGCAAGTGAGCCAGATTTGCTGTTGGGTTTGTTTGCTGCGGAATACGCGAGCGCTCCACCGAACGCATCGGAGCGGATAAAGTCGGTTTCATCCTTGGCGCGGAGAGTGACCAATCCTGCTTGACTGGTCACGACGCTACCGCTCAAGATCGAGGACACGATGGTCGACTCGATCAAGTTCGATGCAAAGGCACCTGAAGCGGCACCTGACAAACTCGTTCCTCCCGCGACTTGATCGTTCTCGCTGGCATTCTGAACAGCCACGGATCCGCTCAAAGCGGTGGCCGTGATCTTGCCAGTGGATTTGGCGATCAACTCCAAATCCCCTTGGGAGCGAACCGTAGCGTTCTCAATGTAGGCGCGAATGGTATTGGCGCCCGTCTGGCCGACCAAATTGAGCGCAATCGAAACGCCCACCGACACGGTTAATTTGGTCGAAGCGTCCTGATTGTTCGCCCCGGTACCACCTGAACTGCTACCCGGAGTCGAGGATTTGGTGATGGATAGCGCCACAGCCCCCGATTGCGAGTGGCTATTGACCGCATCGTCTGCATGGATCTTGATCGTCCCTGTCGTCGAACGGACGCCTACCAAGTCGGGTGCCGTTCCACGGCTGTTCCGAATGAACGATTCGGTAGTGTTTCCGAGATCGTTGATCGCCACCGCGCCCGCGATGGCGATGCTGTTTGAAGTGCCTCGCGCGTAGGCGCCTCCAAGTGCGAAGGCTTCCGCGATGGTGGTGTTGGTTGCATTCAACTCCACATTTCCGTTCGCGGTGACAACGCCATCTTGGATGTACGCGCGCGTCGTGTCGGTAAGAAAGTTCTCGGAATACCCCACCGCGAGCGCGAATGCAGTCTTCGTTTTCTCATTCTCCGCGGACTTCTCCAGTTTGGCGGCCTTCGCACCGGGCACTGCGAATACACCCATGAAGCCATCGTTGGTGGCCAGGACATCGATTTTGCCGCCAGCGTTTACAAAGCCTACTGCAGCGAGAGGCGCCGTAATTGTGATGCCTCGCCCGATGAAGGCTTGCGTGTTGCGTTGAACATCATTCAACGCAACCGAGGCGGCAACACCGATCTTTTCCGAGGACATCATGGAGCCAGCGACCGTGATGAGATAGCTGTCATCGTTGGCGAGCACCAGCACATTTCCGTCAACGCTGATGCGGGCACGCCCATCGATGCTCGCCGTGGTATGGTTGTCGATCGCATTGTAGACAGCCGTCCCTACCAAACCAAAGTTTCCTCCCGCGCCTTTGGCCAATCCAATAGTGACTGCCAGGACACGGCTTTGGGCATCGACCGTAAGCGTCTCGGCCTTGAGAATGACTCCCTCCTCAATGTTGGCGATCACGTCGCTCTTGTAGGTAAAGATCTGGAAGGAAAGTCCAATGGCGCGAGCGGCCCCGGATTCCTTCCCTTCCACTGGGTACTTTTCGTAGGGGTTTACGCCGATGAGTTTCTCAGCGAGCTTGCCCTTGGTGTTTTTATTGATGTATTCCTGAACCGGTCGAGAAAAGGAAATGCCATTGGTGACGAATCCTCCGCCGACATTGACGGCTTGATTGACGCTGTCCGCCGTGACCGTCACGTTTTGTGAGAAAGTCGGCATTGAAGCGAATCCGGCTTGTCGCGTGGCGTCCTGATTGATCTTGGCATTGCTCTTGATCAATGCATTTGCGTTTTCGTGGACGCTCACCACCGCAACAGCCACAGCAAATGCGTTCTTTTCGAAACCGTTGGCCTGCACCTGACTCAGCGAATCGATGAGGTTGTTGTCCAAGCCAAAGTTGCCATCGGCGTAGGTGCCGAACGTTCGCATGAAGTCCAATCCAGCCTGCAGCGTCAAGTCGACGGTGTTCCAATCGACCGTCGTAAAGTCCTCGTGTCCGAGATCCACTTCTTTGTTGTCCGGCCCCTGATAAAGGTACGTCTTTCCTGCCGTTCCACCCGCCGTATGACTGTCCCGGACGATGACGGTATCGCCGGCAAGCAGTTTCTTTTTGCCGGAGTTCGTGTCGTAATCGGGTTTGAGGTTCTCGTCCAACAGGGGGGCGACGAGATTGACGCCAAACAAACTCATCGGGTCGATTTCGTTCACCGCCCTGCCTTGAACCAGTAGGTCACCGGCCGCATCCACGATCGCGTACGAAGAAATCCACGCGTTGGCGGTGTTGTCGTAGTCTCCTACCGCAACCGCAACCGCGATTCCCGTTTCGACTTGCTTGTCCTTTCGCTTGGCGGTCGCATCCTTCCATTGGAACTTATTCGTTCCCGATCCATCTTCGATCACGAGATCGGTCTTGCGACCGAAAAGTTTGGACGATGCGGTGATGTCCGGGCGGGCATTGACCGTTGCTGTAATGCTGATGTCGTCGTTAGCCACGGCATAGGGCTGTGTGGTATGGATGACACCATCGCCGATGCGAGCCTCCACATTGTTGGTATCCACCATGACGGCAACGGAGAAACCGGCTTGGAAGGACACACCTTTGTCTGCCTTTTTGCCGCGAGCGTTGTTGTCGTAGTACTCCACCAAGCTCTTCTGCAAAGATTGGGCAAAGTTTGAGCGAGCCGAACCCACGTTCGTCGCGGCCGAAACCCCCGACATGCTGGTGAAGAGTTGGTTCAAGTCAAAACCATTGACGTTTCCATTGTTTTGCTTGGCATTGACCAAAATCGAACCGCCGACAATCGCGGTTCCATCCATCCATGCGTTGGTGTCCCCTGTTTCCACGCTGACAGCTACGGCAACGCCATACGCGGACTTGTTTTGCAGTGCGAGCTGCTGCTTGTCCGTGCTCGGAATCCCGGTTCCCTTGATGCCGGCTGCACCGAGTCCCATCGCAAACAATCGACTGGTAATTGTGCCCCCTTGGTTGGGCTTGGTCGTAACGCCAGCCGAGGTGTTGTTGCGATCGATGGTATCGCTTTGGACAAACAAATCGTCGCCGACATTCAGGATGGCATCTGGCTTGACATGGGCCACCGCGTTCGAATCCAAAACACTAATGGCAAACGCGAAACTACCCGTAAGAGCCGTGCTCGCAAACTTTTGTCCTTTCGTTTGGACGTTGCCCGCACCTGCCCCCCCCAATCCGTACTTCATGGATTGGGGACCGTTGGCTGTCACGCTGACGGCGGTGTCGGCAGACGCTCGGATGGTGGCATCTTCCGTGGTCGTAATATGGGCATTGTCAATCACCACCGATGCATCGGTATCTGCGATGCCAACGGCGAGGCTGAGCAAAGCCAGTGAGGTAGGCATCGATGTGGCCTGTGCCTTGGCCGTCGACCATGCCGTGAAGTTCTTGGCATCGATGATGGTCGTTTGCTGCGACTGCGTTCCAATGTTGATCTTCGCGCTTGCCTCGGCCTTGGACACCCCGGCGAACAAACTGAAGTTCAGCATGTTCGAAAGGATGTTTCGAACTTGCGCTCCCCCAAAGTTCACGAGCGACGAGGACGGTCCACCAAAGTCGGATACGTTTAACGAATGCGTGGTATCCGCCGTACCGATCACCGAGACATTCTCACCTCGAATCTCCGCGTTGTCGATCGTCACATCCACTTTGGACTGATCGAGATTGAAGAACCCAAGGAATCCTTGATCGTTTCCGTTGTCGGAGAAGATCTCCAAATCATCGATTGCGAGGATCTCGATATCACCGAATTTTTCGCGCGATGGCTGTGCAGAGGTCGTCTTGGCGAGCAGCTTGGCACCGTTGTTGATGGTGATGTGCCGGCCGATCAAAAGAATATCGCCGGCGATTTCCGCGCTGGTGTCAAGGGTGCCTTGGATGTTGATCGTATCGGCCTGCAGCGTGATTCCTTGACCTGGGACCTTGATGGCCTGGCCTGATGCGATATGGATCGGGTTCTTTTGTCGAATGACGTAGTTGCTGGCTGCGCTGTCGATGTAGTGAATCCAATGGAAGCTCGAATTGGTGAGGTTCGCGTCCCCATCGACGATTACCACTTCGTTTTCCGTTCCTCCACCAACACCTACTTTGACTTGGTGTGGGGTATCCGCGTCGTTGGCGGGAACCGACAATCCAGCCACACGGATGACGAAGCGATCGTTGCCGCTGCCGCCGCGCAACGTGTCCAGGCCCCCTTCGCTATAGAGGAGGACGGGTCCCGTGAATGCAGATGCATCGAGATTATTGACCGAGGCACCACCATACAACGTCGCTGCCTGGATGGAACTCAACTGGTCCGTCTCCACGGCAGGCACGCCGATTTGCAGCGATGTGGGCTTGAGGATCATGTCGTTGTCACGACGTTCCACAATACGATTCACGCCGGCTCCACCGTCGATTTGATCGCTTCCGACCCCACCGGTAAACGTGTCGTCCCCAGCCCCGCCAAACAGAACGTCATCGCCTTCTCGACCATCAAAGATCACCGATGCAATCGAGATTGGACTGCCATTGACGATCGCCCCATCGAGCGAGCTATTGGCAATTCCCAGATCCTCCGCCGCAAACGATCCATTCACCGAACGAATCAACAACGATCCCGTACCTCCTGCGGAGTCGGTCACGATCAATGCCGTCAATAGGGAGTTCAGTTTCGCTTCCAAACGACTGTTCGCCAATCCGATCAACTGAATGACATCATCGAGGGTTGTCATGCCCGTTAAGTCGATCCCGACAAACGTTCCGTCAGTCATCGTGATCATCAGATCACTGCTACCATCCGCGATGGGGAACCCTTTCAATTGACTCGGTGTCCCTGACCCAAGGATTCCCAAATCGGTGGCTGCAGGGGATTCGTTCAATGCAACCACTTGGGTTGCAGATATGCCTCCCGAGGTATCGGTCAAAACGAACCCGGTGCCTTCGCTGTTAAGGCCCAACATGGCCTTGCTCGACGTGGCTGCATCGATCACATCGATCAGCTTCTGAATCGTCATCTCTGCATCCACATCGATGGAGAATCTCTGGCCGTTGCTCAGAACGATCTCGAAGTCGTTTCCAGATTTGACCCCAATCCCTCGCCCGTTGTTGAGTGCCGATAGCCGTGTGGTGGACTCGACGCCAGTCAAGTTGACCTTGATACTCGCCGTGGTACGTACCCCTCGTCCTCCGTTGAGGTTGGCGAGCAACGTTTCGTCGCTGATGCCCGTGAAGTTACGAGCATCCAGTTGATTGCTCGAAACACCGCCAGTGAGTGTCGCGCGCTCAAACCCAGAGGCTTGGTCGATTTCCGTGCCGACGATCGTCCCTCCGGAAGCGATCAATTGGCTGTTGGTCAGCGTGAAGTTGACGTCTCGAGATTCGATCAGCGTGTCGAGGCCTTCGTTGCCTTCCAATTGGTCGGCTCCGAGACCGCCTGTGAGCGTGTCATCGCCCAAACCACCGATGAGAACATCGGCTCCCGATCCGCCAAGCAAAGTGTCGTTTCCTTCTTCGCCGCGCAATTCAACACGACCCGTGAACTGGGACGCATCCATCAGGTTGTCGCTCCAGCCCCCGGTGAGCTTTACCAACTCGATGCTCTGAAGCGAATTCAACCAAGCCGAAGGATCGGCGCCTTGGGTGATCGAAGCTCCGATCGTGCCTCCCACTAACCCGATGCCTTGAACCGAAAGGTCGGGCAGATTGCGCCCCGCCTTGAGCCCGAGGAAAGTAACTTTCCAGGGACTACCCGGCGAGGCCTGTTCCACGCGAACTTCATCCGGCTCCAAGTTCGATAGGGCGACCAGCGCTGACTTGATTCGAAGTGGATCCGCGTTGAAGGGCACGGCCTCGGTTGTTTGACCATCAAAAGTCATGGTGAACGAACCGGCCGTAACGTTGCCTATCAACGCGATCGATACGGACTCGTTGGGTCCTTCGGCCATATCCAACGTGGCCGAGACGACGCTACCAGACAAGACGAACCGCGTGTTCTCGGTCTCGGATACCACGTCGGTACCGGCGTTTCCTTGAAAGCTGTCCTTGCCCCCCCCACCGGTGAATTGGTCATCCCCAAATCCACCGATCAATACATCGTCCCCTTCGCCGCCAAACATGGTCACGTTGCCAGTGAAGGCAGAGGCATCCAAGGTGTTGTTGCTAAACCCACCGTAGAGTTCTGCTTGCTCCACGCGAGACAGAGAATCGATTTCCGTCCCGATCGTCAGCGCGCTGGGTGTCAGAAGGAAGTTGGCATCCCGTGCCTCCAAAATGCGATCGACTCCCTCGCCACCATCGAGCATGTCGGAACCACCGCCACCGGTCAGCACGTCGTTGCCGAAGCCACCAATGAGGATGTCATCATCCAATCGGCCGTCGAGTCGAACGGTACCTGAGACAATGCTTACCCCCCTCAACACACCTCCAGTGCCCGTCTTCGCGATACCCAAATCCAAAGCGGCCAGAGAATCATTGCGCGCTTGGACCTTCAGGTTGCCGCTGCCACCGGACGTGTCGCGCAAATCGATGCCCGTTCCATCGGCATTGATTTCTGCAAACAGATGGTCGTCTGCGAGATTGAGGAGAATCAAGATGTCCTGGACGGTCGTTGCATCGGCGAAATCGATATCGATACGCGTGCCGTCGGTGAGGATCACGACCAAGTCGCTGCTGGCATCCGTCACTGCGGTGCCCTCGAACCACTCGGCGCGACCTCGGCCGAGAATGCCAAGATCATTTGCCGCGAGAGAGTTGCTCAACGCGGTGATCTCGATGGCTCCGCCTTCCTTGGGCTTGGAGTCTGCGATGAACAGACAGCTGCCCTGTTGGGAAAGGGATGCCGTGATTCGTCCACTGGGGCCTGCCGACACGATGGCTTGCAACAACTCAGCCACAGTCATGTTCGAGTTGATATCGACGTCGAATGAGACACCGTCGGACAGTGTCACCCGCAAGTCATTGCCTGATACGGTTCGGACACCGTCTCCGTTGTTCAGCTTGCTGATCGGCGTCACGCTTTCCAAATCGGACAAATCGAGAAGGGTTGCCGTATTAGTCCGGACACCCGTGCCCTGATTGAGCGCAGACAGATAAGTAGAAGCCCCCCCGTCCAACGTAACGGATCCTGTGAAGGCGCTGGCATCCAAACGATTGCCATGAGCCCCCCCAGTCAAAACGGCTTGCTCAATACTCAAAAGGATATCGGTATCAGCCGACGAACCTCCGACGATGAGGCTGTTGTTGGTAAGCGTCATGTCGGCGTCGCGTCGCTCTACCAGGGTGTCCGTTCCAGCTCCACCTAAGATAAAGTCATTGCCCGCATCTCCACCGATCGCATCGTCTCCACCTCTTCCTTCGAGGGTGTTCGGCAGTTCATCACCCACCAAGATGTCGTCGAACTCGGATCCGATCACGCGGTTCATGCGCTGCACGGAAGTGAATAGCGTGGCGCTCTCGATCGACAAATCCACCGAAACACCGATCGGGTAGGCGCTATAGTCAAGGGTGTTGAAGAACGTGCCACCAAAGAGTTCCTCGACGTTTTCACTGGTGAGCTTGTTGCCATTGTCATCGGTAACCATGAGCTCATCGGAAGCATTGACAACAAATCGAAGAGCTGAGGGAATCGCCGAAAAATCCAGTCGGTCGACCCCATCCCCGGAATCGGCACCGGCTTCCTCAGCGATCGAATCCGTGCTCCAACCTGCCTCGAACAAGTACACGTCGTCCCCTGCACCACCAGCCAAGACATCGTCCCCAGCGCCACCACGAATGCGATTGTCCAAACTGTTTCCGGTAAGCGTGTCCGCCTGAGAGGTCCCGATCAGGTTGTCGATCGCTTCCCCAGAGCCGAGCGTCAGCTTGAAGCCGCTCGAGACCGTTTGCTCTTGCGTGCTCGACAAGTCGACCGTCGCTCCTGAGGATCTTAGCGAGAAATCCAGAGTATCGATCCCACCCTGCGTTTCATCAATGGACCAGCTACCTAAATCGCCTTCGGAGAATCGATAGGTGTCGTCCCCCGACCCACCCACGAATCGCTCCATTTGATCCAGCGAGATACGCGATGAGGTGGCTTTGCCCGAAGGAGCAACCGTCCACACATTGTCGGAGTTATCGCCGATGATGGTATCTCGTCCGGCGCCGCCATCGATTTCCAAAGACGCGATAGAAGGGCTTTGGATCGTGAACACGTTGTCTGCATCACCTCCAACGATCCGAAGCCTTTCGAATCCAACGATCACAACCTCGGTCGACTCGATGCGAATCTTGTTGCCAGTGATCTCATAGTTGGCATCGGATTCCAGCACCAACGTATCGGTACCATTTCCATCGATCGTGACCAAAAACGATGCGCTCGAACGTTCTAACGCGTCGAGATCGAGTCGCAAAGTATCATCACCAGACGTCCCATTAACGCGCACTCCTCCGCTGGAGGCTGAAGCTGCTGCGGCGCTTGAAACGATTGCATCGGTGTCTGACGTTTGCGCCAAACGCAATTGGGAACTGTTTGTGTCGTAGGTGAGAACTAGATCACTAGCTCCAGCTGGATAGGTCAAGTCCGCGGCCAAAACGACGCGAGGCTCCAGCGACTCGAAAGTGTGCGTTGGGTTCAACGTTGGATTGACACGCGGGCGGCTTCTTCGAGGCGATAGCGAGCGAGGCCGAATCGACTCAGGCTTGAGCTTGCCCACCGGGACTTGCCATGCGTCTCCATAGGGTTGCTGCGGTGAAGCGAACCATCGCAGTATCTCGCGTTTGAGCGCCTTGACCCGCAATCCCCTCAGTAAGTACTTGATACGACTACGGAAAGCCCGAAAAACCTTATTCGTCATGATGAAATATTCAATTCGAGGAGAAACACAGGTTCATCGAACCATAGCGATGCAACTCGGAAGCCGACGATGGGAATCTGGCCAAGTTGAACCCCTGATTGTAGACCATGTCTGAAAGAGTTATTGCAAGTTTTGAATACTATGGCCTTTTATTCTTCGGGCGGTTCGTACATACAGCGACCCCGTAAACCGGACGCTTTTGACCGATTTTCGGCCTTCCTAATGGTCGCGTGTTGGTGCGAGCGGCCGGACTTAGGCGTTAGGCTGTAGGCAAAGCCAAGAGTAGAGATTGAATTCTCGAGCCCGATGCATATCCAGCATAGCTCAACGTGAATGTGCTATAAAATCCTGCGGCATTCGACAAGCCTGGCTATCCCCACTTTTCCGCCAGGTTAGAGATTCGCGTATTTCTTGAGCGATTCCAGAATCGCTTGAAGCCGATTCCATGCATTGAGCAAACTGGATTCCGAAAGATCGTCTAGTTGTCTTACGGTGGTCGAGAATTCTTGTAAAAACCGATTCCACTCCAGCGCATATCGAGGGATTGAACGCGATCGTTCTTCGCAAAGTGCTTTTCGTTCGGTTGCTTTTCGTAGCATCTTTTTTTGGATGGAACAGGGGGAATCGTCCTCCGCTCGTGTGGTGGCTTCGCAGCGAAGCAGGTCTTGGCGAGCCTCGATCCATTTTTTCTCGGCGATTCGCTTTTCGTTGCTCCAATAGTCTGGCAGCTCTTTTTCGAGCCATGCCGAGACGCGTTGCAATTGTTGGCGGATATCGTCTGTTTGCTTGCCTGTATCGTGGCGCAATTTGGCGACCGATTCGATGAACGCCTCGATTGCTTCTACGCTCTTGACGTTTGCTTCAGCCATGGCCCCGTTGGTACTCCTCGATCAATTCAGCCTTGCGCATCAAGTAGGGAACATGGCGTTCACTTGCGTCGATCAGTCGGCCAAGTTGTTTCATTTCCTGTTCGAATTCAACCGAAAACTTCATGTGTTCTTGGTCGCGCCAGGAAATCGCCAACTGCTGCATTTGTTGCGAAAGTTTGGTCGAGGCGTCACCGAGCAGTCCAGAAAAACGTTTGAGCTGCATCGCAAAATTTCGAAGTTGCTCTGGGTCAACAATCGCTTGTGCCATTCGTTTGTCGAATTCGAAAAGAGTTACCGAAAGGAAAAAACCGAGACTCCTCGTTCAATGCAAATCATATTCGTGAGAAGGGATTTTCGCGATAGCGCTCACCGATTCTGCGCGGCGGCCAACAAGATTGCATCATCATATCCCCATACCTTCAATCCTTGTCGAACGATCTCGATATAGGATTCGTCCGGAACAACAAACGGGCTTTTTTTGCCTTCACTGACCTGATACGAGATTGCCTCAACGGGCTGTTCCAATGCGTTGATCACCGTCACCGCCAAACGCTCATACGCAGTCGGTACACCTTCCTTTTTGTCGAGCGCTTTCCAGCCTTCCGCGCCAACTTCAAAGAGCACGCCTGGAACCAAACGTCCCACACTCGGCTTTAGATCCAGCACCCCGCCGTTTCGTGACGCCGCATAGAGTGTGAAAGCGAGGTCGTAGCTAGGCAAGCGAGCGTTGGAGTGATACTTCAATAACGATTGTCGAAATCCATTTCGACGACACCACGCGTCGAAGTCCTCGAGGTTTAAATTCGACCCATAAGCAAAATACAATCTGTCGGCCATGTTCATGCTCAAAACAACGTGTAAATGAAAGGGGCGGCCCCCGTTGAACTTAGCAGGACGACCACCCCAATCAATCCGAGCGAGAGAAGAATGGGGATCAACCACCATGCTTTGTTCTCAAGGACAAATTGCGTGAACTCTTGAATCAGGTTCAAGGGTGGCTCGTCGCCAGCCTTTTCGAACTCGTTCTTCTTTTCGGGATCGGACATGTTGTTTTTCGAATTGAGTTCTCAGAACCTGCGATAGTAACTCGCTAAGTCTTTAGGTTCGGTTTTGGATTGCCAATACGTTTCCTGATTTCGATTCATTCTAAGTTGCAATGCATCCCGGCGGAGCAGTCGAAACAAGAT
The DNA here is from genome assembly GCA_945875845.1 of Pirellula staleyi DSM 6068. Taxonomy (GTDB): domain Bacteria; phylum Planctomycetota; class Planctomycetia; order Pirellulales; family Pirellulaceae; genus JBKCUI01. The sequence continues at coordinate 16,045 of CAMCMB010000043.1, read as the reverse complement.
TCCGATAGGCAGAAAAACACCAAAGTAGAGCAACAACATCGAGAGCTCACCAAAAATCATGCTAAGTGGAGCCGCAGCAATCAGCAGACCGATAAAGACCGGGCGAAGCCAGCGCGGTCGTAGCCAAGCCACCGTAGCCATCGCGCCACCAACACCGACGAGCATCCCGATAACTGCTGGGCTTGCGCTCCAAAGCCACCCTATCAGCGGAATGGCAAGCAGGCACAGAACACCAAATTGGCGAAGTTGTCGCGAACTAGGCGACCAATTGATTTCGATGAGGCTCATTGCAATTGCTGTTTTGTCGCTCGGCTTGACTCAGACTCGCTGCCGACTTCAATCTACCAGCCCAGGGGTCCAAGTGGGAGGGGGAGGCTCCTGCTCTAAACATCTTTGCAATGGCGAATGCATTGGAAACCAATGGGAGGGCGAGGCTCCTGCCGAGCTTAATACGCCATGGTTCGGCAGGAGCCTCACCCTCCCAAACAAGGAATGGATCGGGCAAAGTCGAGGAAAACATGTTACCAGGGGTTGCCTCACGCCACCCGACAAATGAAATTTAGCCCGTTGGGCTATTCACAAACTCATGACAGGCGAACTAGTCTGATTCGAACTGTTTCAAGTAATTGCTTCTCGCGGCTGGATCGAGCGGCAGCGGTTGCTCGGATTTGAGCAACCATTGCTTTCCAAGCACCAACGCGTCCATGTCGGTCATCATAAAGCAACGGTAGGCATCGAGCGGCGTGCAAACAATCGGCTCGCTGCGAACGTTGAAGCTCGTGTTAATCATCACGGGACAATCGGTCAATTGATGGAAGCGACTCAACAATTTGTGCAACAGTGGATTGCGAAGGGCATCGACTGTTTGGATTCGGGCGGAATAGTCAACATGCGTCACCGCAGGAATTTCGGATCGAGGCACATTCAATTTCTCGATCCCAAAAACGTGATTCGCGGAATCGTCTATCGCAAGTCGCCTCTCTGGACGCACAGGCGCAACAAGCAACATGTAAGGGCTGTCAACTCCTGGCTGCATTTCAAAGTATTGATCGGCGTACTCTTTGAGAACGATCGGTGCGAATGGGCGGAACGACTCTCGGAACTTAATTTTGAGATTCATCACCGACTGCATCTGCGGGCTGCGCGCATCGGCCAAGATGCTGCGTGCGCCTAACGCTCGAGGGCCGAATTCCATCCGCCCTTGAAACCAGCCGACAACTTGTTCGGAAGCAATTCGCTTCGCGACTTCATCACACAGCAAGTCATCGGATTCAAAGCGACGATAAACAGCTTGCTGCTGATCCAGCATCAAACAAACATCTGCATCGGAAAAATCTGGGCCAAGGAACGAACCCTGCTGGCTGTCCTCGAGCCGAACCGTTCGCGGTCGGTCCAGCAACTGGTGCCAGATAAACAGTGCCGTCCCCAGCGCCCCCCCCGCATCGCCAGCAGCCGGCTGAATCCAAATTTTGTCAAACGGCCCTTCCCGTAAAATGCGGCCATTGCCCACACAATTCAAGGCGACACCTCCAGCCAGAACTAGATTCCTCGCACCCGTTACTCGATGCGCGTGCCGAGCCATACGCAACATGACTTCTTCGGTAACCGCTTGAACGGAGGCAGCCAAATCCATCTCGCGCTGCGTGATGGGTGATTCGGGCTGTCGCGGTGCGCCGCCGAACAAGCGATGGAATTTCGGCCCCGTCATTGTCAAGCCTTGACAATAGTTGAAGTAGCTCATGTCCATCCGTATCGACCCGTCGGGCTTCAGATCGAGCAAGTGCGACACGATCGGCTCCACAAACCGTGGCTGGCCGTAGGGTGCTAGTCCCATGAGTTTGTATTCGCCGCTGTTCACTCGAAATCCAGTGTAGTAAGTGAACGCAGAGTAAAACAACCCAAGAGAATGCGGAAAACGAATCTCTTGAATTAGCTTCAGTTTGTTTCCCTGTCCGTACCCAACGCAAGTCGTCGACCATTCGCCGACTCCATCCATAGTGAGGATGGCCGCATCGTCAAACGGTGAAGGCAAAAAAGCGCTTGCCGCATGCGACTGATGATGGTCGAGAAAGACGATTCGTCGCTCGTAACCTGGCAACGCGTTGCGAATCTCGCGAGGGACATGCAGTTTCTGTTTCAACCACAGCGGCAGGGCTTGTCGAAACGAAGCGTATCCTGCTGGCGCAAAGGCTAGATACGTCTGGAGCAATCGTTCGAATTTCGTCAACGGTTTATCATAAAAGCCAACGTAATCGAGCTGCCGTGCCGTTATCCCAGCTCGGCGCAAACAGAAATCGACGGCGTGCATTGGAAAACGAGGATCGTGCTTCCGCCGGCTGAAACGCTCTTCTTGCGCTGCAGCGACAATTTCACCATCTACCACCAACGCGGCAGCGGAGTCATGATAGAACGCCGAAATACCTAGGATCGCTGTCATGGGCGTTAGTTTAATGCTTACGATCTTTTCAGGGAATGCATGATGAAGTTGGTGCTGTTGCGAACAAGGCGCGGATTCGAAGTCCCGCTTTCTCGATTTTTCGCTTCCCTTGAGTTCGACGTGGTCGAGCTCCACCGGCGCCCTCTGAGCGGCAAGGTCACGGAAGGTGGCTCCGTTGTCGGCCGGCATACTCTTGTGCCAAGCGAGAAGTGACTGGGTTAACTCAGCGACGATGTGCAAGTTTTCGGCAGCGACATTGGCGGACTCAGACCGATCGATTTGCAGGTTGTAAAGTTCGGCGTCGGAACCGTCGTACTCACACAGTAGTTTCCATCGCCCACTGCGAAGTGCTAGGTCAGGCAGATCGTCTACGCCATAGAACGAGTCACGGTCATGTGCTATTTCTGGGTGCGGATATCATCAAAATAAAAAGGCTACCAACGGCGCTCGCGCATCTTGTCGCCAGTGGGATGATGTGGAGCACGTTGACATCCTTAATTCATCTCAGGGTCCAGACTTCTCGACCGGAACATGCATTTGAGGTTGACGCAATGGGAGCACGGCAATCAATGCCGCAGAACAAATGCTCGTGAAACTTAGAAAGAATAAACCATAGACGTACGAACCCAAAGTGGAATCCACATACCCCATCACGGTTGGGCCGAGAAAACCGCCCAAATTTCCGATGGAGTTGATCATCCCTACACTTCCCGCCGCAGCAGAAGAGGTCAAAAAAAGACTAGGTAATGACCAAAACGCAGGCATATAGGACTTCATCCCAGCCGCTGCAACGGAAAAACAAAGCACGGACAGGTAAATGTTGCCACGCGTCAAGGTTGAGAGCACTAGCAACGTCGCTCCGATGACAACCGGTAACACCGAGTGCCATCGACGTTCATGGAATCGGTCCGAACTCCAACCGATAAAAAGCTGACCTGGGATGACGAGCAAGGACGGAATCATAACGAGCAGTGCCACCCGCGATGGCTCCAGTTGGTACCACTGCTGCAAGATACTAGGCAAGAAGAACTCGATGCCGTAGTTCGCTGTGACGATACCGAAGTATGCCAACGAAAGCAGCAGGACGCGAGGGCTCAACAGAGCCGTCATCACAGAATGGTGACTCGTATTGGCACGCAGGGCTTTTTCCCGCGCTAGTTCTGCTTCCAAGGCGTTGCGTTCTTCCTCCGTAAGCCATTTGGCAAATCTTGGACGATCGGTGAGGTAAAACAGCACGACGAAACCCGCAATCACCGCCGGTATACCCCAAAAAATGTAAATCCATTGCCACCCCTTTAGCCCAAGCAGCAATGGGTTGGTGACCATTTGGCCATCGACCATGTGCGTCCTGCCAATATCAATAAACAATCGCGAAATGGCTGGCCCAATCATCATGGCAAGCGGGGAGGCAATCAAGAAATACGAGATCGCGCGAGAGCGATCTTTGGAAGGGAACCAGTGCGTTAAGTAGACAATGACGCCCGGAAAAAAACCTGCTTCTGCAACTCCCAACAAAAAACGCACGATGTAGAACTGCATCGGTGTCTGCACAAAGGCCGTCGCTGCTGCCATAAACCCCCACGTCACCATGATCCTGCAAATCCATTTTCGAGCGCTCCAGCGTTCGACGATCAAAGACCCAGGTATCTCAAGCAGAAAGTACCCCAGAAAAAAAATCCCACCTCCGAAACCAAATACCCAACTGTCAAACGCGGGAAGATCCTCGCCCATGGTGAGCTTCGCTACTGCTACGTTGGTTCGATCCACGTACGCGATGATGTAGCAAAGGAACAATAGGGGCACCAATCGAAAGTATGCCTTGATGCGAGCCGAATCGAGAGGACTAGTGTTGGTTGCGATGGTGATTTACTCGAAACAGAAAGGAAAGGTTTATTGATCCGATATAAGCCAGGCACGCTCATTCAAAACCAATTGTAGTCGATCGCGAGCGAGGAATGCATCGGTCTAGGGATTAGGGATTAGGGATTAGGGATTTGAGATTTGAGATTTGCGTGCCCGGACGGGGCCGAGCACAATACTTCGCAAATGATTGATTGGTCCGTTTGGCCCCTTCACGGCAATTCGGACCCTTTTTTTCATCACGCCCCAGGGCGGCGCTGCGCTCTGCCCTGGGCTAGGTTATGTAAGCCCGTTGGGCTATCAAATCCATGAGCCCTGCGGGCTACCGAACACCTGGCCCTGCGGGCTTGGAGGAACCCGTGGCGTATTAAGCTCGGCAGGAGCCTCGCCCTCCCATTGGTTTCCAATGCATATGACATTGCAAAGATGTTTCAATGCTATCCTCCGCACGAGCCTACATCGATTTCATCTCCGACACTATCATACATGGCTGCGTTGCGTCCATCCGCAGCGCTCGATCGCCTCTCAAGGCGAACGAGCCCCAAATCCTTGGAGTTAAAATTGAAGTCAAGCCAATCTCAAACCGTTTTTCAACTTACCTACAATTATGTTCGCGAGACCGCCTTGCTCGAGAGTACGCTTGCCCTGTTGGAATGGGATGAACACACGGGCTTACCCTACCATGCAGCCCCGAATCGCGCCGATCAAGTCACATTCCTGAGCGGTCTCGTCCACCAGCGCAAGACTAGCCAGGAACTAGGCGGATGGTTAAACGAGCTTTCTCATTCGGAACTTGCTCAGAACCCGAATAGCGAAGTCGGCGCATCCATACGTGGTTTAAAACGCGATTTTGACAAGAATGTTCAACTGCCACAGGATTTAGTCAAACGAATCGCGCATGCCGTCACTGTCGGGCAACAGATATGGTCGGAAGCGAAACCGAAAAACGACTTTGCTTCCTTTCTGCCACACCTCACCGAAATCGTCCAATTGCGACGCGAGGAAGCCGCCATCTTAGCCAACGGCAGCCCCTGCAAGTACGACAGCCTGTTGGATCAATATGAAGAGGATGCACTCACCGCTAACATCATGGAGGTGTTCTCGGAACTCAGAGAGCAACTCGTCCCACTTGTGCAAGGCCTGACGCAATCCGGATCCGGCCCCGATGGCAAGTCGATCCTGGGTGAATTTGATATTGCAAAGCAGAAAGAATTTTCGCATTGGGTGGCTGCTCAAGTCGGCTTTGAGTTTGAACGAGGACGATTGGACGAAACCATTCATCCCTTTTGCACAACGCTCGGACCACACGACCACCGCATCTTGACTCGGTACGACGCACATTCCTTCAGCAGCGGGCTTTATGGCACGTTGCACGAAGCCGGGCACGGCATGTACGAACAAGGCCTTTCACCGGAGTGGTTTGGATTGCCTGCTGGATGTGCCGCCTCCCTGGGCGTTCATGAGTCGCAGTCGCGGTTGTGGGAAAACATGGTTGGCCGATCGAAAGCGTTTTGGCATTGGTGTTTGCCTCATGCCCAAAAGTGGTTCCCCTCCTTAAACCATGTTTCCGTCGATCGTATTTACGCGGATTTGAATCGTGTGGAGGCCAGTCTAGTACGAATTGAAGCCGACGAAGCGACGTACAACTTGCACATCTTGCTTCGCTTTGAATTGGAGCGGGAGCTGATCGATGGGAACTTGAAATGTGATGATCTGCCACGGGCTTGGGCGGATCGGTACGAAGCGTACCTAGGGGTCCGACCTGCAAACGACAGCGAGGGGGTAATGCAAGATGTCCATTGGGCCGCTGGGCTGATTGGCTACTTTCCGACGTATACGCTTGGAAACATTTTTGCGGCGCAGCTCATGGTCGCGGCCGAGCGTGAGCTTGGAGATATCAGCGAAATGATCGGCAAAGGGGAGTTTCGTCCGCTGCTCGATTGGTTGAGAACGAACGTGCACAAGCATGGACGCTGCTACAAACCGACCGAGTTGATTGCGTCGGCAGCGGGCGAAAAGCTCTCGTCCAAGCCATTGCTGCAATACTTAGAGAATAAACTGAAGCCGCTCTATCGGTAGATCGACGGTACTAGGTTCCGTAGAAACCGCATCGAGCCACAAATTCGTAACGCTCTCCAACATGCCCTCGATCGCCGAGAATTGTCCGTTTACACGCTAATTCTTTCGCCAATGGGTGCTCGTTCGTTTGCATTCTTGCTTGAAAATGGCAAAACTAGGAATGACGAAAGCATGTTGGTTTTTTATTTTGCGATTCTTTTTTTTCAGGCCAAGTCGCTGGAGACCTCAATACCTTGTTACCGATCCATCGCACAACGCTTGCACTCCTGTTTTTTTCACTTTGCCTACCCTCCACGTTACGGGCGGAACTCATACTTGCAGCGAATTTCGTCGACAACGGTGTAAAGACGTGGGATGCAATAACCCGTGGTGTCGTTAACCAAGCGATTAGCGATTGGCGACAAGTAATCTCTGGCGTGAATGGCACGACGCAATCGATCAGTTTCAGCGTGCAATTTTCGAACGTTGGAACATCCAGCTATCTTGGACAGTGGCAAGGGGGATTTTCCGCGTCGAACGGGGCGAGTGTTCGTCCGTGGAGTTCAGGCGTAAACCACAATATTTTTTTCAACGCAGCCTTTCTCGATGCTGGCCTCAGCAACAAGCTGTGGTTCGACCCCACCCCTACCACTAGCAATGATCAGCCTCAAACCGATTGGGATGCGCTTTCTGTCGCAAGACATGAAATTGGACACATGTTAGGTTTCACGACACTTTATAGGGACAATGTTTTCAATCCTGATGAAACAAACCCGTGGACGAGCCGAATCGTCAACAACGTTTTTGATCCAAATGGACTCAATGTTGCCATGGACGCAGACAATTCTCACTTGGGAACGGCGATTGGAAACCTCATGTCACCAAGTCTGCTGAATGGAACGCGTTTGGGAATTTCCAATACCGAAGCGAGTATGTTGTCATTGGCCTATGGCTATGACATCACTGCCGTCCCGGAACCAAGCTCGATTTTGTTGTTGTGTTTTTTGATCCCAATTTTCTACAGGCATCGATGCCGAAAACGAGCTGCTGTTAGAGCCTTAGCAACAGCGACTGGATGAAATCAAATGATTCTGGGTTCAAGCTGAATTCCTGGGGAACAATGGTTGACCTTGTAGAATCGACGGCGTGCATAGCCTCTGCGATTTTGCTGGATGGGATCATTCTGGTTCCGGAGCCAAATCGTATGGACGGCATTTGTTCGGTGGTGGGTCTGCACAGACCGAGTTCGTCGCAGAGCACGGCGTAGAGATCCCCCAATTGTTGCCAAGCTACTTCGGACTCCGCAATTTTAGGCATATGGTCGGCGCTCGCGATTACCAACCCGACTCCCGCAACACCCGCTAGCAACAATTCTTTGATGGTGGCGAATACCAGAACTGCCGATCCACCGAAATCGACAGGTACCATGATGACCGCAATGAGTGGAGCGAAGAGAACTCCAGCAGGTGCAAGACCCGTCATCAATCGTTTCGCGAGCGGCATTTCCGACCACATCCTAGCCGTGAACTCGTCCAGTTCGCGATCATCCAATTCGATGTGGCTTTCGTTTTGAAAGCGTTCGATTGCGCGTTGGCAAGCGGCTTGAATTCGGCTTTGCTGGCTGTCGCTGGCGGACGCGTCGGGTGCAAAGTCGTCGAGCTGCAAATATCCTTTTTGGTCGTGTCTCTTTAAGTAGTCGACCAACGCGTTTGCCGTCACAATCTTGCCCGATTGCCCAGAAGTCCACCGCGAACGAATCCAGCGACCGACAGATTCTGTTTTCCCGGTAAACCAAGCGGTTCCATTGAGCCAACCGGGCATCCAACTGGTTGTCTTAGCCAAGCCGGCCTTACTCGCTTCGGCGATACGAGCGGTCCATCGACTAGGCATGGCCCACCAAGGGGCCGTTCGTTCGAGCGACTTGGAGATCTGAAGGATGATTTGTCGTGAAGCTTGGAGCCGGACTTTTGGTTCTCTGGAAACGGTAGAACCATCGAGTGAGAAGTCCAAGCAAGCGTTCGCGACCGTACCTTGAAGGTCCTTGGTAATGGTTTTCGATTTGGTCGAATGCGCTTTGGCCAAGGCTAACGCTTCCCGAACTCGGGCTCGCAATTGCTGAACCGTAGAGTCGAGAACGCCTTTAAGAAGGCTTTGCTTATCGAGTTGAAAGCCGATGTTGAGCAACCAATCCGAGTCTGAAATCGGCTTGGGAGGTTGCGGCGCAGGCGATTCATCGATGCGAAAAAAGAGAGGCAGCATTTGTCCTCGGGGCGGGCGGTATCCACTGGGTGAGGACGGGATTCGCTCACGTTGAAGAGGGCCATCAAATCCATACGCCATATACTGTCGATGGAAACCTTGTGTTCGGTAAAGCCTGTTGATTTCCGCACGGATTTCGTCGGACTCATATTTCCGAGGAACACGATTCACCGCCAAAATCTGATGGACATTAGGCATTCGGTTGTGAAGCAAACGCATCAATCGGCTGACGGTTTGGTCGTGCATGGCATTGGCGGGTAGAACGATGACAAACGCCGAGCACAACGGAGCGGCCAACGCAAGGACTTCGAGCCTTGCATCGGCGATTGCTTGGGAGTGTTCGTGAAAAAGCTCATTTGGGTCCGTGGATGCCGTCGCCCCAACGGGATCGCTGGTGGAGGATGTGTTTTGCGGAAGAAATCCGGTTTGCACATCCGGACAATCCATGATTGCAATTCCCCATCGATCCAACTCCGAATCGGTGGCAATCAGAGGTATCTCAATGGTTGGGCGGTATTTCGTCTGACCGTTGGTGTCTAGGTAAGAACGTGGGACCGTATCGTTGTACTGCATGGCAGCTTGAGCGGGATCCATGGAAAGCGGTTCGCTCTCACAACCAAAAATCGATTGCAACCGCGAGCCGATGAAATCCCAAATTTCAGGTTCTTTCGTCCACGATTCAGGAAACCACAAAACAAACCGATGCGTGCCTGCCTTGTTTGCAGATCCAACAAGGATTCGATGTCGATTTTCATCGGAAAGATACGCAGAGACCAAAGAACTTTTGCCCGCATTGAGTAAGCCTAAAACTGCAAGAATGGGAGACTCTGGAGCGGAACAGCACATCTTGGCCTGTTTGAGCCTTTGTTTGAGTTCGGTCGACAAACCGTGAACCTCATCCGGGCTGCCGGTGCCGGCTGCGGGCGAACGGTGGATTTGCCAGACAGGTTCCATGGTTCGCCCATCTGGATTCGAATCGATCGGAATTTGTGCTACAAATTCGAGTAACGAAAGAGCGAGGGGCTGCGGTTTGAGTGAAGTCGCAAAGGCGTTTTCCGGTGATTTGCTAGCTAAAGCCGACTCCAGAGAGTTCAATTCTCTCAACAATCGCTCGTTCTTGGTTTCATTTTCGAGCACGGCAATTATGCCTCCTTTGTCGATCTCAGATCCCCTTGAATATTCTAGGTTTCGACAGATAGTAGAACATCTTGCCCAAGAATCGAAAGCCGGAACAAACGATGCAGCCGCCACGAACACTGACTTCACGACAATTGACCCTATTCATCCTACTGATGATCTTTTGCCCCATAGGCTGCGGTCTGCTTCTTTCCTATTTTACGCGGAGGATACCCGAACCTGAGTTGCCCGCCCTGGTTCGACTGCATTCGATGTGGATTACACCTGGTGGAAACAAGGATGATCTTCGAATGGTTCCGTGTGTGACGGTCAAGAATCCAACTCAAGAATCGTGGCGGAATCTGTCGGTCGGGCTGAATGAGCAGTTCTACTGTAGCGACCCAAAGGAACTGCGAGCGGGCGAAATTCTATCTTTGCCGTTGGAAATTTTTGTGGCCCGGAACGGGAGCGTTCGATTTCCGGTAGGCAATCGTGAAATCAACCTTGTTACCGTTTTTGCTCAGATAAGCTCGGGGGCTCGCGCTGTCAGCGAGCACGAAATGCAAGGTCGAACCACGGTTCGACGGGAAAGCGAAGCGGAAGAGACTTGGGTGCAAGGTGTGCGCAAGGCAAGCAAGAAAAAAGCGGATGGGCGCCCTTAAGGTCCGGCCGGCAAAAACCTCTCCGCCTTCAAAAATATTGATCGAGAGTCTCTTTCCCCTCAACGCAGGTTTAACGCTTGGCTCTTTGAATCATCAAGGCACTGACGGCGAACACCGCTAGGCTTAGGACTGCCGTTGCCAGGGACCCCCAAATCGAAGGCTTTTTCGATTCGAGATAGCGCTTGATTCGAAACAGGTCCGGGGGATTTGCTTCGCTCAAGCCTTGCCGAACCATTACATTCCAATAATCCCAAGTGTCTGAAGGCAAGCTCTCTGAGGCCATCCTTCTGAGGTCTGCCAGGAAGACTTCCTCGGTAATGGTCAGATCTACTTTCTGTTCCGCTAACGACGAAAGTATCTGATAACGCTCCCAAACCAACGAACCGCAATAAAAAAACGCTGCTGCAGCGACTAAAAATGCAAGGGCAGCCAGCGGACCAAGCCAAATGGGAGCCCGGCTACTCTTCGCTTTTTTTGGTGCGTCCGAAATGGCTGCGAGCGACGCCATGTTGCGAATGGTTGGCACGTCAAGACTCTTCGCGCATTGCGGGCAAGGTAGCGACATTCCCGCTTGGCTACGGCTGACGGGTATATTTGCCCCGCAACTACAAGGCAGCAGATACTGTGACATAGATCCTAGGTTTTCAAAATGACAGATGTAGAGTTCAACAGACGATACGCGACGATTCGTGCAGCGGCTCAATTCTAGCTATCACATGCGAATCGCACGATAGATTCTACTCGTCTCGCGTCTAGACCTTGACAAGATCTTGGTTAGAATGTTCTCGCCACCGGAAAGTTTGGTAGACAGGCTTTTCGGGGGAGCGGCGACCGAAACAGGATTTTGGTTTTCGCTCACGACCGACCGCATTCATCCCAACCTTCTTGATCGCATACCCTAAATTTTCCTGATCAAGCGGCAAACCTAACCCAACGTCCCATTTCGTTCGCGTCACGTAAAGCTTCCAACCCCCGCCTTGTTGAGCAAACAATTAGCGGTTGCGGTTTGGGCAAACTACAACGAACACGACCAACGAAGCGACGAAGTAGATTAGGACGTTGAAGTGAACGTAGGCGTAGGTTAGGCAACATGGACGGTTCAAATTGGTCGTGTTCCCTTCGCAGCAATTATTTCCGCAATTATTTGGCCCACGTGTACATTGGCGTAAACGCGAAATACACTGGAGTCCCAGGCCGACACCTTTCGGCGTGCGGTTTGTTTAGAAGCAGTACGAGCGGACGTTCGTGAGCCATGGTAGGCTTCCCTTATTCGTAAAAATTTACCATTTATCTGAGGAGCTCCGTCTGTAATTAGTTTGGTGCTACACTTCCTTTGCCTCGCACCTGCAAGGTACTAGGAAGCGAGAATGCAACGTTTTCCAGTCGTCCATCGAAAGATCCTTTGTCGAATGAAACGGTCTCCAAGCCGTTAAGTGGAACAAAAAAATTTCTGCGGATAGCAAAATAAACAACGCGTTTTCAAGACCGGAACTTTGCTTACACACGAGCACTCCGATCCTCCATTTTTTTCGTGGTTTCAGGAGCTATAACCTTGTTCGACGGCCTGTTGGATTTCGATGATGATTTGCCTCGCAGCGCTGACGACTTGGATGGCCTTCGCAAACTGTCGCTCGAGGAGGAAGGTGATGACCTAGGCGATGCTGTTGTCGTTGATGCAGTCGCTGCAGACGATCAAGTCCAGTTGGAGAGCGAAGATGATTTGCTCTCCGGTATGGAAGAGATCGAAACCTGGTCGGATGATCCAGTCCGAATGTACTTGACGCAAATGGGCGAAATCCCGTTGTTGACACGTCAAGAAGAAATTCGACTGGCCAAAAAAATCGAAGTCACGCGACGTCGATTCCGCACCAAGTTGCTCGAATGCGACTATGTGGTCCAATTTGCCTTTAAAATCCTAAAGCGTGTACATACAGGCGAATTGCCATTCGATCGTACTGTTCAGGTATCGGTTACCGATCGCCTGGAAAAGGATCAGATCCTAGGACGATTGCCGCACAATCTCAAAACGCTGGACGTGCTGCTCAAACGGAATCGTCGCGACTACCGCAACGCCCTGAGCAAATCGCTGCCAGCCAAAAAGCGTCGTGAAGCTTGGCAATCTCTCGCCCGTCGACGACGAAAGTCGGTTCGATTGATCGAGGAATTAGGCCTGCGTACTCAACGGATCGAAACGATGATCGGAGTGCTCGAGCGATTGAGCGACCGCGTCGATGAGATCATGCACGATTTGGCAACGCTCAAATCGCACCAAGTGGCTCCCTCACAAGTCGCTCAACTGCGTCGCGAGTTTCGCCAGATCCTGGTCGCAACCCAAGAAACCCCAACCTCGTTACGCAAACGCGTGAAGATGGTGAAAAAGGTCTTCACCGAGTACCAACGCGCCAAGAAACAGTTGAGCGAAGGCAATCTACGTTTAGTTGTCTCGATCGCCAAAAAGTATCGGAACCGCGGTTTGAGCTTCCTGGATTTGATCCAAGAAGGAAACGCGGGACTGATGCGGGCTGTCGACAAATTCGAGTATCGTCGCGGATTCAAGTTCTGTACGTACGCCACCTGGTGGATACGTCAAGCGATCACCCGTGCTGTTGCAGATCAAAGCCGAACCATTCGTATTCCGGTCCACATGGTGGAAACCATGTCCCGCGTTAGGAATGTTTCGCGGCAATTGCTGCAAGAGTTGGGCCGCGAGCCGACACTGGAAGAAACCGCTCGCCGTGCGGAGACAACGATAGAAGAAGCTAGGCGTGTGTTGGCCATGAGCCGATACCCAATCTCGCTCGATCGCCCTGTTGGAAACAGCGAGGATAGCCAATTTGGCGACTTGCTGCCTGATGGTACGGCCGAGAGCCCCGCAGTCGGGGCCGGACAAGAGATGCTACGCACTCGCATCAACGCAGTATTAAAGACACTGAGTTACCGCGAACGCGAAATCATCAAACTCCGATACGGACTTGGGGACGGTTACAGTTACACATTGGAAGAAGTAGGCCACATCTTCAAAGTGACGCGTGAACGCATTCGTCAAATTGAAGCCAAAGCGGTTCGCAAACTCCAGCAGCCTAGCCGATCTCAAGAATTAGTCGGGTTCCTCGACTAAGTGCGTCTCATCCTTAACTCATCGTTCATCCTAAACCCCGGTTGTGCATCACTGCCCAGCCGGGGTTTTTTCGTTTCTGCCGGAAGCTCGCGATACTTAGCCTCCAAAGGTTCTCTTGCCTAACCAATGCCACCCACGCTCCGCAACTGGAGTGCCGTCCCCAAGGTCCCGTCGCAAGACCTCGATGGGATGATGGGATGACCTGTAGACCAATACGATGTCGAAAAAAAACCATGAACGACACCTAAGTCCAACTTATCCCTTTCGCATGAAATCGAATACGATCGATAGGAGAATTGAAACGACCTATCATATCGCAACCGTGCAGGGCTTGTTAGACTGTCCGACCCACCTAGTAAGGAACACGTCCGCATGGCTTTGAAGAAATCAGAACTTTACTCATCCCTCTGGTCTAGCTGCGATGAACTCCGTGGCGGCATGGATGCGAGCCAGTACAAAGACTACGTGCTGGTGCTGCTGTTCATCAAATACGTCAGCGACAAGTACGCCGGCCAACCGTTCGCTCCGATCAAGATTCCCGACGGTGCAAGCTTCAAAGATATGGTCGCCCTCAAAGGCAAAACCGATATCGGTGACCAGATCAACAAAAAGATCGTTGCGCCGCTTGCCAGCGCGAACCAGTTGTCGGACATGCCCGACTTCAACGATCCATCGAAGCTCGGTAGCGGCAAGGAAATGGTCGATCGACTGACCAACCTCATCGCGATCTTCGAAACCCCCGCACTGGACTTCTCTAGGAATCGAGCCGATGGGGACGATATTCTCGGGGATGCTTACGAATACCTGATGCGGCACTTTGCGGTCGAAAGCGGCAAGAGCAAGGGCCAATTCCTAACGCCTGCCGAAGTCAGCCTCATCATGGCTCGGATCATCGGTATCTCGACGACCAAAACCAGTGCAAACACGACGGTGAGCGATCCGACCTGCGGCTCGGGCTCGTTGCTCCTGAAAGTCGCGCACGAGGCACCGACGGCGGTAACGCTCTACGGGCAGGAGAAAGACTCAGCCACCGCCGTCCTGGCCCGCATGAACATGATTCTGCACAACACCCCAACGGCATCGATCGTGCAGGGCAATACGCTCACCGATCCGAAATTCAAAGAAGGGGATTCGCTCAAGCAATTCGACTTCGTGGTCGCCAATCCTCCGTTCTCCGACAAACGCTGGAGCACGGGCCTCGATCCCGACAACGATCCCTTCGATCGTTTCTCGGGGTTCGGTGTCCCCCCTGGCAAACAAGGGGACTATGCCTATCTGCTCCACATCGTGCGTTCGCTCAAGTCGACTGGCAAAGGGGCCTGTATTCTTCCGCACGGGGTGTTGTTCCGAGGGAATGCCGAAGCCGAAATTCGTCGCAACCTGATTCGCAAAGGCTACATCAAAGGGATCATCGGCCTGCCAGCCAACTTGTTCTACGGCACGGGTATTCCGGCTTGCATCGTGGTGATCGACAAGGAATACGCCCAGGCTCGCAAAGGGATCTTCATGATCGACGCGAACGCGGGCTACATGAAGGATGGGCCAAAGAACCGACTGCGCGATCAGGATATCCACAAGATCGTCGATGTGTTCAACAAGCTGACCGAGATGCCTCGCTACTCGCGAATGGTGCCGCTGGAGGAAATCGAAAAGAACGACTTCAACCTGAACTTGCCCCGTTACATCGACAGCCAGCAAGCCGAGGACTTACAAGACATCGCTGGCCACCTCCAGGGCGGTATCCCCGAAGCGGACGCCCAAGCCCTCGATCGCTACTGGGCAGTTTGCCCCAAACTTCAGCAATCGCTGTTCAAGAAGAACCGCAAGGGATACCTCGACCTCAAGGTTGACAAAGCCGACATCAAAAAGACCATCTACGAGCATCCCGAGTTCACCGCCTTCATCGAAGGGATGAATAACCACTTTGCTGCTTGGCGTGGGAAAACGTCCAAGACGCTCAAGGGACTCAAGCCAGGCTTTCATCCCAAGCAGATGATCGCCAAGTTGTCCGACAGCCTGCTCGATCACTACAGACCCCACGGCGAAGTCTCCATTCTCCATTCTCACTTATCCATTCTCAATTCATACGACATCTACCAGCACTTGATGGACTACTGGTCGGCAGCGATGCAGGACGATTGCTACGCGATCTTTGCGGATGGTTGGAAAGCCGAACCGACTCGCATCCTAGAGACCGACAAGAAGGGGAAACAAAAGGACAAAGGCTGGACATGCGACTTGATCCCGAAATCGCTGATCGTGGCAAGGTACTTTGCTAAAGAGCAAGATGCGATCGATGCCAGGAATGCCGAGCTAGAGTCGCACACGAGCAAGATGACCGAGATCGAAGAAGAGCATGGTGGCGAGGAAGGCTTGCTGTCCGAGCTGGAGAAGGTCAACAAAGCCAACGTAGCAGCTGCGCTTCGCGAATTGAAAATGGAGAATGGAGAATTGAGAATTGCGGAGATTGAAGTATTGGAGGAATGGCTGAGTTGCAACACCAAAGAAGCCGATCTTAAGAAGCAATTGAAAGAC
>CAMCMB010000042.1 GCA_945875845.1 Pirellula staleyi DSM 6068 | reverse complement strand
CCTTACCCAATGACGACTTCACTAAAGCAACAAGCCGGTGAGCGAGGGGCGGAGAAACATGGGGACACGACACTTTCATGTGTGGTATCAGGACAGAGCCGACAAAAGTAGCAGGCACGCTCCGCCGTGCCGTTCGCAGTCAAGCTTTTGCATGGATTCCAGGTGGACGGCACATGGAATGTGCCTACTACTTTGACTTTTGTCGGCTGTGTCAACCACCCACCCAAAAATATGTGGTGTCCCCTAAAGATCTTTGTGGAGCTAACCACCAGGTCTCGAAGATAAGTACCTGACTCAGCGAGCGACATTTTCAGTTGCTCTGCAGTCAAGTCTTTCGAGGATAGGTTGTCAAACATCGACAAATCGAGGATCTTCATAGTGTGGCCTCCTGCCAGAAGTGATTGGGTCGTTAGATAACCGAATCATGGCAGGTTGGCCGCTTTTTGTTTACCCTAAATACTTTTGCTCGCTAAACAAACCGGCGGAACGCCGGTCACACCCTTATTGCCTTCCATCGACGTTTAGGATTATTCCATTTAGCGTCATTCTCGTCCTCAACGATATCAAGTTCTTGTGGAGCGCAATCCGGCATCACGTCCATATCGGCGAGACAAGCAATGGGTACGGACAGTGGCTGTTGCGCTTTATCAACTCTTTGAAAAATTTGACTATAACGTCTTAGTCCAGTACTCCCCACATTGACGATCGAGACTCCTTGCTCGGTGAGATCCGCATCTAACAGCTTTGCTATGACAGGCAAAAGGATTGCTTCGGCATCACCTTCGACAATGATCACGCCATGTGCGAAAAAGAGATTTGCTTTGGTGACGTCGAGAAACCTTTGCAGAAAGCGATAATCTCCTAACTCGAGCTCAGTCTTATCAGAAGCAAGTGAAAATGAACGTCCGCCCTGTAGAATAATGATGTTCTGCAAAGAAATCTTGGATGCCAAATTGGGACTGTGTGTTGTCATAATGACTTGCACAGGTCGAAGTGCCTCTCCTTCAAGTTTACATGCTGCCTTAGATAAAAACTCCATGAGACGGAGCTGCCTTTGGGGATGCAAATGAGCTTCTGGTTCCTCAATTAGTAGCAAAGGTAGTCCTTCCGGCTCCCTTCCCAGAAGCAAAAGTTCGCAAGCCATGTACAGAAGATTATTCGACCCAAGCCCATATCGACCAGGCGCCGCACCGCTCGTAGATTCAAGTAGGCAAAGTTCTAATCGTTCTAAGAGTTGGCGAAGCCTCGCTTTTTCGTTACCTCCCTCGGAGATGTCAATTTTTCCCTTCAAGCTGTCACCGGAAAGAGAGAGAAACGAGAGGTACTGTGCGTTTATTGCGTTTTGTGCGCTGTCAATACCGCTATGCTGACTGACGACATGACGAAGATAATCGGCCAATCCAACCAGGCTCAAATTCTTCAGCTCTGCAATATTGGCTACCGGCGCGGTTTCAATGAAGGGTGCACCATTATTGATTTCTGGGACATTAGCGAGAATTTGCGAAAGTCTTGAACCGCGACCTGGAGACATCTCGCGCTCCGCGTCGCGAAGTGGTCTCAAATAGGTACTTGCCAGTAATTCCCGAACCGATGATTCAATCGTAGGGCCGGTGCCGTCGATTCCGCATCGAACTGAGACATCAAGCCATCTACGAACACCAGGAGACTCGCTCAAACGCCTTGCAGTTAGGCTGATGACTAATGACACATTGTTAGCATCGAAAGATAAATATTCAGCAAACGCTCCTTTTTCATCCATGCTGAGACCACTTAACGTACATCGAATTTGAATATTGTCCGCTTGTTTTCCATCACTCCGGATATGGAAATCTTCTGGCTGAATACGAAGGAAATCTTGGCCGCGAGTGAGCAACGCATATCTAATTGCATCGATAACTGCTGTTTTGCCACTGTCGTTTCGGCCAACAAGTGCAGTAACTCCTTCGTTAAAAGAAACTTGAAGCGAAGAATCATCGTCACCAAATTGACGGAAATTGCGGATGTGGATTCGTGACAAATACATTTGATTTTAAAACAGTAGTCGTTAGAGAATCATCGTGCCATAACCAATTGCAATAGTTGCAAAATCGAAATTGAACGCTGAGCGCCTTCGGTCATCAACTTTCAATCGCTTTAATCAGCGCTTCCCGGGCGTCGTTGTAGTAAACAACAGTAACCTTGGTTGCGAGGTCATCAGACAAATCGAATAACTGTTTTCGAGAGGAGACCGGCATGAGGATGACGGATGCTCCCTTCTCGACTGCCAACTCGACTACGTCGATGGCGTTGTAAAGCGGATCGATGGATCCGCCGAGGTTGATTCCGCCGACGATTACAATACCGCCTCGCAAACTTTTGTTGATCAACGACGAGCAGACCGCGAGCAAGACGGCCATGCCAAGCCCATTACCGTTTTTGGATGAGTCAAACGCTCGGAGCTGGACCGAGAATTCGTGTTCTCGTGGATTGCGGTCACCGACTAGTTCAGCCGATCGCGAATAGATATTCGCTTCTGCGTATCGAACTGATTCTGAAAAGGCTTGCGGTGATGGACGGTTGAGAATTCGAACTCCGCTCCCCGGCCCTTCGGTTACTTCGATTCGGTAGAGGCCAGAGTGCTCGTCTTGGCTGGCTGGGCTTATGGCCCAAACTTGGCCAGGTGGCAATGGGTCACGCCCAATGTGATCTTCGCTTTGAAGCTCAGGCGTTGCTACAAACTTCTCAACACCATCTTGGCCCAACGTGTAGCTGAACTGAGTATTGCGAAACTCGGCGCTGCCGATTCTCTTTTGCTGTTCTTTGACACGTCGACGAACTTCGAGCGCTAATCGCACTGCCCATTCGAGATCCGTATCGCTAACCTTGTCGTCAGGATCTGGATGCATGAGCTTTAGAAGGCCGTTAATTGTTTTGATGACCGCATTTTGATCGCGACCACTCAAGGCTCCGCCAAAGGCGACGCGACCTTGGAGCACCGAAATCCGATTGGCGCTTCGCAGCCTACTCCAGCATTCGCTCAAGAAGTCAGAAACCAATCCAAAGTGATTTGTCTTCAGTGGCTCACTAATCTTTGGAACGTCCCAACCCGGCAGGAAGCAATGAATACGGTCCATCAATGCCGTATCGTTTCTCATTTCAGGTGGCATCGGCCCGAACAGGTGTCCTACTCTCTGCTGATGTTGCACATCGACATCGAAATTGCCGACCATAACGATGCTGCCATAGGCCCGAATACTTTCTTTTCCACGGCTGAACTCTCCAGATTCCATGTAACCCTTCATGATGTTGACGCCGTCTTTTTGGTCGAAAGAGACTCCGGATACTTCATCAAAGCAAGTTACGTCATAAAGGCATACGAGCCCTCGTTGTCCGTTGTTATTGTTTACAAACATGCGGGCTACTGTCGCCTTGCCACCCGAGACAAGATGAGCGTAGGGGCTGATTTGTTGGAATAAGTGCGACTTGCCTGTACCGCGAGGCCCGAGCTCAACCAGATTGTAGTTATTTTCTACGAATGGAATCATCCGAAGGAGCATTGCATCCATGTTTCGTGGCGTCAGCTCACTCGGTTCAAGTCCGATGCTTCGCAACAAGAACTTTTTCCAATCCTCGGTTTGAAATTTTGCACGTCCAGCATAAAGCGCATCCAATACATCACGCTTGGAGAGTTGGATTGGTCGAAGCGAGACAATCGAAAATGGCAGCCCCGTCTTTTCTTCCGCGACTACGGCGTCATAGTTAAGATCAACTTCAGCGTAAAAGCCCCCAGTAAGCATTCGCTCGTTGTCGTGAACCATCTTTTCAGCGATTCCGACGTCTTTGAGCTGCAAGCTGGGTAGAGTAGCTAGATAGCTACCCGTTTTTGCATCCAATCGCGCCGAAACGATGTCGATAATCTTGACCGAGCCGTTTTTCTGCGCTCGGGCCTTGAATAGCTCTTCTTCGCCGCTTCGAACTGCTCGATCCTTCAGTTGGCGCTCAACGATTTCTAGGCCTTCTGTGATCTCGTCTTCTTGCGTACTGGCGCAGTAGCGACCGAGAAGGAACTCGCAGACGTACGTTGGAACGGGGTACTGACGAGCAAATTTCCGTACCAAGTCCTTGCGCACGATGTAACCATCGAATGCGTCAGCGGCAATTCTGTCTAGCGCGTCAAACTCCATTGTTTACGACCTACTCCCCAACCGTGACTAAGACTTTTTCAATAACGTTTCCACCTGCGTCGAGCAATACCAGCGAAGTGGCACTGCCCTCTCGACTCTCATCCTCTACGACGATTGCTACCGATCCGTCTTTCCCAATTGACCGAGGCTTGGCAAGGGTACTTGATGGATCAGCAGGTTTATCGCGCAGATCAACTTTACACCCTTCGAAGTCTCCCGTCACCTTGATCTTGCATCGAAGTCCGGCCCATTTCACATCTTCGATGTTCGCAAGCGAACTCGGTTCCCCTATCGCGCGAACACTCAGCTGAGGAACGACACATTCCTGTAGACTAAGTCCACCATGATTGTACTGCTGACCAGCGATAAAGGAGTCGATGCCACGCGGACATGCCACTTGGACTGATTCATTCCAGAACCATTCGAAATGGGGCAAATCGACATTGGAAGACGCTTTAACGACTGCACAGCGCCCCCATCGCGTCTGAGTCAAGTATTTTGGCAGATCGCTTTTGGGCAGTCCTCCAGGCAAAAGCAGCCATCCGTGATCTGTCACCAACCGAACTTCCCGCCATCCGGCAGCAACCAGAGCCTCGACCCGTTGAGTAAGAACGTAGATTAGCTCTCCGATCCGGCGAGCAAGCCCGATCCCTTCTTGATGGCCTGTCGAGTCTAAATTCCCAAACTCAGTCCATGCCTTGCCACTTGGTTCTCCAGTATCGTTCCCGGCGAGAATCTGATAACCGTCATTTTCCAATAGGCCACGGAACCGATCGATCGTCAGATCCTTGCCAGTGTCGGCTACACATGGGCGAAATTCTTCTCCAGCCACAGTACCGCTAATGCGATGAGCAACAGGTGATATGCCTGGCTTAGCAGTAGGTGTTACTGAGGGCATCGCGACCAGATGATGTTCCATCGATACTTCACCGAACTTCGCTCGCAAAGCGGCACGTAGTTTTTGTCCTACGTCCATACGAAGTCCATCTACAAACATGACACAAGTTGAACTACTGACTTCTCCTAGCCTTGAATGTTTTCGTCCTGGGATTGGAGTTGCCTTAGCCCGATCCTGAAACAACTCTGCTGCGTCACGAAGCCATGGAGCATACAAATGTTGAATCACTCCGTTGATTGCAATTGAGTCGACGACGCTCGAGGCTGATGCCATCGCATCAAGTGCAGCCGCATCCGAACGCCAACCGCTCTCCGCGTAGAGTTTTGCCATATCGTTGATGTTTGCGGCGGTAAGTGGAGTCGCCGTAAGTTCCGACAGAATTGCTAGGTGTTTTAGAGCAGCAGCAAGGGGCGCTTTCCCCAGTGAAGCCCATACCCATTCGCGACGAACAAAATTATCTCGTTCAAGTTCGTGGATTAGCTCGCGGGCTTTTTCCAGATTTTTTTCGGGAATGGAAAGCAGAGCATCTCGAAGATTTGACTCCGCTGTTTCGTTGTCTTGTGGCCAAGACTCAACAAGCATTTTTGCAAATAGATCGCCACTCTTACCGGACGGCTTTGCACGTCGAAGCACATCGACCAACCCAGGGTATCGATGGGGTGACGAAGCAAATCGCTTCCAAACGGTCTTCCATATTGGGCGATCTTGAACACCAAGCTTTTCTGCCCCGTCAATATCTCCGTCGCGTGCTGGATCGAATCCGTAGTCGCTTATACAGCGACTACAAAGCGTTTCCCATCGAGCTGAATCCCAACGCTCTTTAACTCCCTTTGAATCGGAAAGCCAAGTCAAAAGATCATCCACGAAGTCATCGCTAATAAGCGAATCAAAGTAAGTACTATTCAATTCCCCAGCAGCAGCCTTCGTTCGCAGGTACTCCGTCGGGACTTCCATTACGCGGTCAATTGCCCGCTTCATCGATTGCGATGTCGCTGCATCCTTTGGAATCTTAAGTTTCAGCCCCCCGTGGTTGGTTTGCATGAAGGAAGCAACTGTCCAATCTTTACCGTTCACTTGTGACCAAAACACGCCTCGGTATTGAAGCTCGGCAAGTGGTTTGAGTTCGGTGGGACATTCCTCGGTCGCACGAAGAGTCGAGCGACTAACGCCCGGCAGATAAATTACCGGCACCGCTCCCTTTGGAACTTGAACGTCGGAGATGTTCCCTGACAAAACGCACCGCAGCCAAATTGCGGGACCACTTCGATTGTCCTTGTCGTATGGACCAAATACGTAGAAGTGCGGAATCGCTTCTCGTAATCGAGGAACAATGCGTTCCCATTCCTTTTTTTCATCCGGCCAAAGAACCGCTACTGGAGACACGGCATCATCACGATTGTATTCTGCAGCGTGAGCGATAGATCGCAGAACGGCGTCGAAAACAGTTTCGTCGTTCATCCTGGTACTCCACGACCCTCAGGCCGAACAATGATTGGAACCAGTATTTCTTCGACTTCGCGTAGGTAGTCTGCCAGTCCGTTTGTTGCGCCGGACGCTCGGAGTCTCTTTAAGGGGGTTTTTGTCCAGCATTCCTCTTCTCGCGTTTGATTCTCGCCAGTCAACTTCTTTAGCACTCGCTTTGCACTCCTCTTATCGGTTGACTCGCTATGTTTTGCCGTAAGCTCATGTGATTTTTCTGTTGGGTCAAACCCCAAGTATTGACGTTCATCTGCAAGTAGCTTTGTTTCCACATCATTGCATGGAATGTAGCCCGATAAAACCCAGCATTCTCGCTTGGTATTTGCCAGGCCGATGACAACAGTTGTCCATCGATCGGTCCCAAGATGTACGTCGCGGGCTTTTTTCAACCCTTCGCCGCGATTCAATTGGTTGTCGGCGTCACGAATCAACACTATGACGGCAACATCATCGAACAGTGCCTTGATAACACGCAGTGCACGGACAGCCGCCTTGAAATCTGGTTGATCGGATTCCCAATTCTCATACCGCCGTACTGGTAGTCGAAGGTCACGACCAATGTCGTCAATTTCGGTCCATCGAAGTCGTCGACCATTAGGCGCAGCGTCGACCCACTGCCGCACAAATTCCAGATTGGTGGCGTCTTCTTCGAGCCATATGACAGATTCGCAGACGACACGGTCAGCTAAACACGATGCGAGTTTCGCATCAGCAATGTCCTCGTAGACGATACAGAATTTTAGCACTTCTATTTCGCCCCTTCCGACAACCATTTTTCTCCAAACAAACTCCACATTTCACCGGGGGCAAGTTCTTCTTTCCACTTTTCAAACTTAGCGTGACTCTCAAGACGTCCACAAATCGAATAGCCGTCGCTCCCCAACGCCATCACACGAACCTCGTCAAACTTTAGGAAGTCGAGAAAGTATGGCGAATGTGACGTCGCGACAATTTGTAGATCGCTTCGTTTGGCAAGTATTTGACGAAGCAACACTATCAATTCACGTTGAGCGTCGGGATGAAGTCCTTTTTCAATATCGTCGAGGAGGATGATCTCTGGCCGTGAAGGGCCGTGCAGAAGCGTCAACAGTCCAATCACTAACATCGTTCCTTCACTGACATTGAACGCCGTAACATTCTTTCGGTTTATAAAATCGAAGACAAGTGATTCGCCAATCACTGTGCGCGGAACGCGTGTCGTCACAGTTTTGTCTCGAATGCTGACTGTCTCTTTTTCAATCCTGGTAATTTTCTTTTTTTGGACGCGTATGGTTTGAAGCTGAGGCACGACGATCCGAACCATTGCCATCAATTGCGTAAAACTATCGGGCGCACTCAGTATTAAATACGCGATCATGGAAGCCAAGCCTTCTCCAGTGTGCTGGAGGTATGGGACTTCATCTTCCGCAATTGATGGACGCGCAAGATAGGAATGTTGCAAATCGTAGTAACCTAACGAAGCGATCGTGGATTGCGCTTCGTTTGGTTCATCAGTTGTTTTCTCAGTAAATTTGCAAAACCAATTTTCTCCGCAGTCGTGCCAACTTCCGTGATGCTGTGGAATAGTGCTTGCTCGGAATTCAAAAGCATCACCGTTAGTCTCACATTCCAGAACAAGGTCGGCGTCATCGACTTCGCTCGATCTAAGCTGGAGCAAGGTCTGCGAGCCGCGAAACAAATACTCTGGCTTGAAATCTCGCTGAGTCTGGACGACTTTGGACAGGAGATGCATCCCCTGAAGAAACGTAGATTTTCCCGAACCATTTGGGCCGACCAAGACCGTGAGTTGTGACAACCCACACTCTACATCCTTCAAAGTCTTGAAATTTTTGAAATTTACGGCTTCAATCATTGTTGCTCCGATCTAAATCGAATTCATTCCGTGTTGCTTCGGTATTTGAACGGTGGTTACTTCCCCGTTCGTGTCTTGTCTGCGAGATTCAAGTGTACATCATTGACTCTTTCGCCCGTGAATTCGCTGTCTTTCCAGAACCAGGGAAATTGGTCGGCTGGGCGATTGGGTTCTTTGCCACGGTCTTTGGTCCATTTGATGTTTGGGTTCTTGCGAAGGACACCTGCCTCAAAGAGGGGACGGATGTTCATTCGGACACCGTCGTTCAGATCAGGATGCCAACCAATGGACTGTTGCGAAATCGGCTTCCATCGCACGAAAATGTCGTAGGGCGGTGCGCCGTTAATTATCAGCTTCAGTTTTTCCTGTAATTCCTGAGCTGCCTTCAATCGCAAATCGGCTCCAGGCCGGTTAGCGGTGGCATCGTTTTTCTGAATGGTGATCCAGTCGCCGAGGTAGGAATAAGTCAGATTCTCGAGCGCCTTGTGGTCCAATTTGTGATAGTTCACCAGACAAGAAAAACCGTCTTTGCGTCCGTCCCAAATGTTCCAGATGAAAGGTCGATTATGGAATAGCTTGGTATGCTGTTCGAAGAAAGCGTTGCGGAGCCAATCTTCCAGCATAGTGCCCGGTTTGTTTCCTGCATCGACAAGTAGTTTGTCGACCAAGGCATTGTTCCATTTGTCTCCATAGCTGGCTTGGAGCAATTCGAGCAAGCGTTCGGACGCGGGTTGTTCACCGCGAACTGCTGAGATGCAAACGATGCCATCGTCATCGGCAAGCGTTTCCAGACCATCTGGGCCAATCGCCGGGCAATCGGGAAAACTTGATCCAGTCTGTCGCGGCCACTGGTAGCCGAGCAGCCTCGCAACCGCCACGTGCAATGGCTGATCTGCACCAACTGGGTGTCCGTTGAATAGCCATTGCGTTGCGTCGCTGGAAAACGGCTCAGGCAATCCGTCCGGATATTTCTCCGACGCGACCTTTCGCCAGTGCGCGAGGTCGAAGGGGACTTTCAAAAGGTAACCTCCATCTACACTCAGCGACGGGTTCGTATCTCGTACCGTTTCATAAAATGCTTCCGAGCTACAAAATGCCCACAAAGCATCCAAGTGCATCGGATCCTTAGGGATTAATACAGGAACTAGGTGAGAAAAATACGCACCATCATAAAGTGACGTGACTAAGCTCCCAACTCTTGAAATCGCTACGCCTTTGCGTCCCCATGCTGCAACTCCATCCGGTCTAAATCCTGGTATCTCTATTAGAAGGCTCGCCTTTTTACTACTCCACGCCAACACCAGAGTTCGGCCGCCATAATCGGTAGTTTTATCAAGTGTTGATTGGAAAAGACTCCAATCGTGACCTAGCTTAATTAATTCCCAAAAACAAACAGTCAATCTGTTCATATCGCCTGTTGTTAGTCCATGAACCTGCCTCGCGTAAGACGCCAATAGCTGTTCACTGTCAATCGCGCGCAACGTGACGGTCGAATCAGGATTGGACAACTGAGACGACTGTTGAAATAACGTGATTTCCCCGTCGCGCAAGACCTTAGACTTCTCACAGGCGTTTTCAGCGATACTTGCATCGACGGCCCCTATAATATGGAATTCCCGCGATCGACGGCGGCTGATGACTGGCATGACAACATTGACGACCTCTCCTGAGATGGTCTCGAACGCTCTTGATCCCGGACGACCAATCCAATTCCATTCGAAATTCATCAAAAGTTGTTTTCTTAATTTCTTGTATGTGTTTTGAAAGAACCAGCTTTGAGGGGTTACGAGCGCCACACTTCCGCTGAGAGCGCAAAGGGTGATGCAGCGCTCGACAAAACACGTGGCGAGATCTGCTTTTGCGTCAGGGTAAACTCGTTCACAGAAATCCCCCAATTCCTCCGCATCTTTCTGATTATTGCGTGTCGGCTGCTTAGCCCGTCCGAGGTAAGGCACGTTGGTTGCGACGAGCGTGAACTGGTCGGCCAGAATTTCCGCCGCCTTGGCTAGGCCACGCGCGGTTACCGCCATTTCATGTGCGTTGTCGCCCCTGGTCTCTTGCGCAAGCGCCTTTTCCATTAGCGGCCTAAGTTCATGGAACTCTGCAATGAACATGTCGCCTGCTTCCGCTCGCGGGTTTATCAGGCTCCCCAAAACCGGAGCTTGCTCAAACAGGTCGTACAGCCGCTCCATTCCACCTTTTAGCTTTTCGATATCGCCCGCCAATAACAGCCACTCTTCGCGGCTCGCATTGGGAGCGAGTCCCGAACACGCCAGATGCATGGGTGGCAAGAGGCGGAAGCCAACGCGTCGCCATGCAGCAAAGGCCAGATTGAACGCAGCAATTTGCGTGCAACGTTGATCAATTTCAAGTCCAAATAAGTTGTCTTCAATTACCGCATCGACAGCGACAGATTCATCGAGTCCTTCTTCTGCCATCCGCAGCGAAACCATTCGTTCAAACATCGCCACAACAAAATGTCCACTTCCCATACAGGGGTCAAGACACTTCAATTCCTTCGCCGTTTTTGGCCAGCCTTCAAACGATCCAGCGGCTGGAGACCATTTCCCGTCCGCGTCTTGAATGAACCGCAGATACTTCCACGGACATCCAGGAAGTGTGAGAGCCTGTCGGATTTCATCTTCGCTGGCACCTGTTTCGAAAATTGAAGGATTTGACGCCAAGACTTTTCCGGCGTGCCAAGCTCCAAGCGTATTGTCCAGCAAAAAGTCCACCATGTAATCTTCGGTAAACAGTTGCGTGACCGCCGAGATTTCTTTGGCTCCAATCTTCACTTCCGATTTATTGACCTGTTCCTTGCGACGAGATTGCCAGAACTGGTAGACCCAGCCCAATGAATCAGACGCCTGAAACGTTTCTACTGGAATACCATCTAACAACTTAACCAAGGCAAGCCGATGTTCAGGAGCAAATTCGACATCCAACAACACGTCGTCGCTACGAAAAATTTGTGGCAGCATGCGTCCTGCATAGTTCGCTGCTAACGCCCAGCCATTCAAGAACCCTTCTGCCTTTGCTAATTCGTCGCATTCCTCCATGCTGACTGCAACGCCATCGGGATGCATCAAAAGGTGGTTCTCAGCCAAGAACCGAGCGAAGATCATTCGATGCCAGTATTCATACGCTAGCTCTTGTGTCAGAAGCTCGATGCCTTGAATTTTATCCTTCAGTTCATCGCCCGCTTGCCGAGCTCGCGCACGCAAGCGATTGCGAAGTTGCTTGTCCTCTGCGCTGAAATGCGAAAATGGCTCGGCTGCATCGACCGCTAATTTCTGCAAAGCCGAGAACGCCGCTTCCTCTGCCTTGTCACGTGCAGCGATAATCGTGTTTTCGAGTTTCTTGCGAAGTTCAGTTAAAAGTGACGGCATTGCCGAATTTCCGAATCAGTTTTTATTGTTTGTAAGGCGATCATATTTGTGGTTGCAATCAATTGACGATCACAGGTCCTTCTTTCAATTTTAGTCGTATGCGTTCTGTACTCACTTTCACCCATTCAGTGAGATCCTCTTCACTTCGAATCGTCATAGACGGCAACATCACCGTTTGTGCTTTTGGCTCCAATAACTTTGCGGCGGTGGTGACTGCGCTACTGAATCTTGTTGGTAGAGCATGGACGATAGAATCAAACTCGCTTAGTTTGGTCTGGCGAAGTGTATTAAGTACTTCGCTAGTTGTGCCTACAGCGATATCTGGCATCTTCCGTACACCATTTTGCGAGAGTAACTCGTAGCGTTGCTCAGGCGTGATCTTTTTCCAAACTTCCGAAAGCTCAAGCTCTTCAAGTCCCCTAGCGTGCTGGGATGTACACGAAGCGTGGGCCACATTGAGTGCAGTGCGGAGAGAGTCGGTGAGTTTGGCCACAAATCCAGGTATGTGGTCAGGATCGTCCAGCAGCCTGCGATGCTCGCGAATGGAATTAACTTCGCTTTGTACCTCTTTTGCCACTGGCAATTCATTCGCGTATCCAAGCAATGCAATCACATCTCGCCACTGCGGTAGTCGCTTGGTGATTTGCTCTTTGCGATTCTGCCAATCGGAGATTTCCTTCTTGAAGCGGTCAATGTTATCGTGAAGCTGCTTCAATTGGTCATTGCCAACTCGGTTTTGAATATCAGAAAGATGAGAAATGTCTGGCTTCAATGGCAATGGTGCTTCACCACCAGCTTCCTCCGCCAATCTCAAAACCCGACTTAGAAATTCTGGCGCATGGGACGATTCCTGGTTTGGGTCCGTCTTAAGTCCTACCAATTTGAAGAGCCCACGAATTGCAATCAACTGCACCTTTGAAAGCGTTATTGATTCAACTCTGAATTCTGCCGCTTGAATGTTCTTTTGGTCTAGCTTGCCTTTAGGCAACGGTTCAGTGCCACTGCGGGCCTGGAGCACACCAGCGTTGAATAGAACGATTAGCGATGCGTCGACCGCATCCTGTGGCCAGCCCCACGGTGGACCAGCAAACTGCTTGCGAATTTCCGTACCCTTTTTACCGCTTCCCACATAGTCGATGATCGCTTTACAGACGGGATGATTCTCTGGATCGCCTTTATGTCCAACTGCACCAAGTGCATCTCCGTCCCCCTTCTTCGCACGTTCAATAACTTTGTGCCAATCGGGAGAATCTGCCTTGCCGAACTCTTGAAACAATCGATCGAGGCACGCCTTCGCTGCATCCTGGACTTTATTTTCCAGCAACATTCCGCCGACAAGATCGCCACCGGCAATATAGACGAGCGTTTCATTTAGAATGTCGTTGATGATTCCATCGCGAGTTCGTTGCGACTGCTCTTGCCTAGTTTCCATTGCCTTACGAGCTTCGATGCCTTCAGGACTGGCGGGCATTCCTTTGGACTGTATGGTCGTCGTTGCGGCATAGTAGCTTGCTATTGCCTGCTTTAGTTCCTCGGCTTGTTTGCGCGGTACGTACCCAAAGACGATTGGGGCATCTTTTGCTTCACGCACTTCATTGGCAACTGTCTTTTCGTCGACCTCCCATCCATCACGAATCCAAACAGGAATCGATTGTCCACCCGTAACGGGAGCGTCGGCTCCAAAGTGTAGGTCAAAACGCCTGGCTTCCTTGCTTACTCCATGCACAAGCTTGGATTTCTTTAGGATCTCACTACACTGCGACTTAAGAAGCTGAGATCGCTCGCTGCCGAGTTTCCCCGCGTCGCCGAGCAGCTTGTTTCTCAGCTCTTGAAACGTTTGATTCCACTCGCTGCCTTCGCGAGTCTGCATACGGTACTCTTCTTCCACCTTCATGATGGCTCCTGATGCAACTAGCTTTTCAAGTAGCTCAGGGATCTTCTTCCGAAGGTCGGCACTGTTCTTGTTGAGATCAGTGACAAGAAGATCTGCAAGAGTCTCTGCGTCAGCCCTAATTCCTGCGTCTGCTGGACCTTGGTGGGGCAATTGGCCAATCAAGAAAATGAGTGCACAGAGTTCGTAGCGTATCTCGCCGTCTTCTTCCTGCTTTTGTTTGGCTATGGTCTCGGAGATTTCTTGCAGCAAGACTCCCGACTGAAGTACTTTCGTTTTAATGTGTTCGAATAGGAACGCTGAACTGACTACGTTTCCGATTGGGAGCTCCGCAGTTCGCTGAACCGCGTCATAGACGATCCAAAGTTGCGTTCGGAGTTGAGCTCCCGTTCCTGCCTTATCGACAGCGCGAAGGACTCGTTCCCAAAATCTTCGGCGCACCGGAAGAATGGGATAGTCTTGTACTAACAATCCGCGATCACGTGAGTTGAAAGCAATCTTAGACGACGACAGTTGGCGCTCGATTTCACCACTCTGCCCATCAAGTAGCTTTTTGAGGTCGTTGATAACGGTTGGTTTCTTTTTCAGTACAACTTCGCGAGTGACTTGCTCAACGTCTGTATCCTGAAGTTCGATTGGAACGGGAAAACGGCCTTGTAACCGTTGAAGAAGTGGGGTACCTGAAAGCGCATTCTGACCAGTCCCAACGAACATCACGTTGGCTCCGAGTCGCGCGCAGCATTGTTCTTGCAAATCTTGCACGGCTTTCGAACGGTCGATGCTGTCGCCGATGTATTGCTGGACTTCATCAAGAACGATAAGTGTCAATGGCATTTTCCCCTTCTTGCCGAGTGCTTGCTTGATCTTGGAGATCATGTCTTCGATCGACACGTCTGATTTCTCAGGGAATTGCTTTTCCAAAAGGACTTTTACATCAGCAGGCTTCGCCGCGAAGTCTGGCCTCACAGCAAGGATGGCTTTAGCCATTACGTCGGAGACGTAGAGATTGGATACTTCCAAATCGAAGTCTCGATTTGCTTTTGCGATTTCGGCACGAACCGCATCTTCGATTTCTTCGTGGCGTAGCCACATCACAAAGCTCGCACTCGCATAGTTCTCGGGCAGTCCAATGGACTTGAAGATAATACCGAGGAGCTCTAAGCGAACGCTTTCACCTGCGCCTGCGCCTAATGTACCGGCGGCGGCATGAACACCGCCAGCTCGCCGAGATGCGGTGGATATTTCCTTGAGGGTCTCTTGGACGTTGCTAGGTAGATTTTTTGGCAATCCTCTCGACTTGGTTCCATCTGGGAACTCATAGTCAATCCAAAGATGCTGGAGCATCTTTACCAAATGGCTTTTGCCTGAGCCGAAGAACCCACTCACCCAAACTCCGGGTTGCTCCGTTTTATCCAAGTTGCTGAGATACGTGGTGAGCATTCGGCTCAATCCATCAGCGTACTGCCCATCGCAAACGAAGTTGCTTAGCTCAAAGCGCAGTGTTTCGAGTTCCGACGCCGACTGACCACTGGAGACCTTCGCTACCCCTTGGTTCAGTAGGCGATTGGTTCGGGGGTCTTTTTCGTATAGCTCTAAGTTGTTCATCTGCGAATCTCTCCTTCGCTTGCTGTTATTGGTACTGCGTGATAGTTCCATCCGTCGCGTGCATCAAGCAAGCGATAATTGTCTTGCTCATATACGCCTGGAAAGAACACTAGCAAACGCCCCCGAATATCGCTTTCAATCATTGGAAGTATCTCAGAGATTCGGAGGAATCCAAAAAGTGAAGCAACTCCAGCAAGAGCTACAACCGAATTGTCGTCGACTTCACTTGCTTTGAGTGCTTCGCTGATGCTGAGGGCAACCGATTTCTTGAATGCCGCTAGAGGAGCTGAGCCAAGTCGGCTTGGAGATTCAAAGTAGCTTTCCGAGTAGTCTGAGTACGGCGGAGTGCATAACCAGGCTGGAAAGGCATCGGTCAAATCAAGCAACTTCCATTTGTGACCCGATTGAATCGTTGCCTCTTCGAACAACCCAAGTCGAAGTCTTAGGCGACGTTCGTCTTCTTTTTCATAAACCGCTAACCAGACCCTCTGAGCCCCCGACACGTTTCGGTCCCAAGGTAGGCTGCATATTCGCTGGTAGTTCTTCTTCAGGAGATCAATTTTGCTCATTGGCTACCTTTTCCTCAGTTGGGGTAAGTAGCCCCGGAAATGTTATCTCTACGACAGCCCCTGCTGCCTTGTAATTCATCCACCCTTGCTTAGACGCTTCTACGGCTAAGTCATGGAGCTCAGATGAACTCCGATCAAGCGAACGAGTCCATATGGAATCAAGTAGAAATCTTCCCCGTAGACCGCACAGGTAACCAAGCACCAATGCATACGATGTAGCGACCGGGGTCACCTGAGGCCTTGACCGTTTCTTGTTGGTCTTTCCGGTCAGAAATCCCGCTTGAGTCCAACTTGATGCCAACCGCTGGGCGGTAGCATGTGCGGTTGACTCTTGGAATCGACCTGGGTGAATGGAAACAAGCTTCGAAGTAACAACGGATGGCGTAACGGTTTCACCGATGCCAGTGCCAAGAACGAAGGGTGTCATCTCTCGAAGCAAGGAGTCCCGAGTAGATGCGGCCAAGAACGCGATCATCGGGCGACTTGCGGAGTCGACTTCCCAGTATCGACGTAGAAGTCGAAAAACAGCAAAGCTAGGATCAAACCCGTAAAGGGAAGTAAGGATTTTGGCGGATGCCTCACGAGTCGAACGAGTCGGTTTCCCCAAAACATTGTCGTTCAGAATCACGCCGAAGTAATCCGCTGGGGTGCCGCCTTGCGGAACTCGCTCTAGCGCAAGCGCGAGATCGTTTAGCATCATCGTCCGTCTTGTATGGACACTTGTATTTCCTGATCTGAATCCCAGTGACACTGGCATTTGCTCCGCCATTAAGTCTCACACAAATCTCTCGACTAAGTGAACTCCGCTTTTTTGACTCCTTCCCAAAGAGCAAAACAAATTGCTCCGGGCTTACGTCCAATAACACCTCGAAATTCTAATCACATGGCTGCTCGAATCACCAGGGATTTAGCCCCGTCGTTGTACGACAAATACCCCCATCAGGCTAGACCTAAGACGGGTCCAAGGGTGCCTTACGAGCCCTTTCCACAGGAATTTAAATAGGAATTGCAGGTGTGGCAAACTGTGCTGTTCGACTTTTTCAGTTAGGAGGTGTTTATGAGCGAACAATCAGAAGCAACAGGGAAGAAAAAAGAAGCCGACTTTGAGAACATGGACCCGGTCCATGTCATTCGAAAAGGAGCAATCGCCGCCAGTATCTGGCAGCGACAGAGCCCAAGCGGCTTTGCCTATTACGACTATTCGATCAGCCGGTCATCGAAGTCCATGTCAAGCGACAAGACGGGGTATTCGAAAAATTACTTCGAGACTAACCAGTTGGACCTGATCGAGGTGATCCAACGAGCCTCGGGCTGGATCGTTGAAAGACGGGAACTTGAGAAAAAACTAGCTCAAAATATATTGGCTGCTTAGTTGCTGCGACTTCACAGGGAGGCCGGTCGGCGTTGCATACCGGACCTCTATTTCTTTGACGATTCGTTCAACAACGAACCGAGCAAGACCTTCATTCGGGCTGGGAATGCGATCTTGATAATTGCGTTCTCGCTCGTTTGTCCCATGTGGCAGATTGCCAGTGGCTAATTAAGCCGTTTTGTTCACAACTATTGCATTGCGATTGGATAGCGTCAGACACGGAGTCACGGAAGCCACCGATGTTCATAATATCAGCTCGTTCAAAAGCCTGAACTGTCTGGTGCGGCTGCAGATCGATGCAAACCAGCTTTGGGTTGGCTTCCAACCGGGAGCTAACGCTCTGCGGCTGATGTAATCGATGCTGGTTGGCAACGAAAGCTTCCCAGACCATTAGCCAAATCGATCGAAGCAGAGATTACAATGGAGCCCTTGAATTGATGTCGACGTGTCCCTCTCAACTGGAGTTGTCTCGATGAAGAAGTCTCTGCTTGCACTTTCCATTGGCATAATGGCGTTTGTATGTGGTGCCAATGCTGCGGAACGACCGGCACCTGTCTTTCTATGGCCTGAAGGTGCACCCGGCTCGGTCGAGCGAATGAAAGAGTCCGAAAAAGAAGAGGTCGGGCCGGGCAAGTGCAATGTCTCCAACATTCATCATCCGTCGATTACTCCCTATCTCGTTCCGGCCAAGGATAGTGGCAATGCCAAGCCGAGCCCGGCCATTCTGATTTGTCCAGGCGGTGGCCACAGAGTTCTCTGCTTGGGACACGAAGGTTATGATCTGGCCGAATGGTTTGCTGCGAACGGTATCGCCGCCTTTGTTCTCAAGAACAGGCTCGCTCGCGAACCTGGCTCAACCTACACAGTCGACGATCACGCAATGGCAGATACGCGTCGAGCATTGCGCATGATTCGAAGCCAAGCCAAAGAATGGAATGTCGATCCGGAAAAGCTAGGAGTCCTCGGGTTCTCGGCGGGTGGCGAACTTGCTGCCCTGGCCGCGATGCAATCCGACGAAGGCAAAGCCGATGCATCCAACCCGGTCGATCGAATGAGCTGTCGCCCCAACTTTCAAGTGCTGATTTATCCAGGCAGCTCGAACCGCTTTACGGTTGAAAAAGGGATGCCACCGGTCTTCATCGCTCTGGGAGCCAAAGATCGAGACGACATTTCTCTGGGAATGGCCAATTTGTATCTCAAGTATAAAGCCGCTGGCGTTCCTGCCGAACTGCATGTCTACTCGAATGCAGGTCATGGTTTCGGATACCGACCCAACACCAAGGACGCAGCGGGCAATTGGCCTATTCGATTGAAAGAGTGGATGGTCGATAGTGGATTTTGCGATCGAGAATAACGGTTCGCCAATCTCACTGACCGAAAAACGCATTCGCGTCGACGTAACGCATGGCGATGCTTCGCGCAAATGCGGCATCGCTCTCCATGTCGCCAACCATGACCGATTGATCGAAATCGAGTTTGTATTTTCGTTTCAGATAAATGCCAAGACCGGGTAGAGGTTTGCGACAGAAGCACCCGACGGGAAAGGCTGGGTGTGGACAATACGTCACTTCCACAACAGGCAAACCCAGAAGCTCAACGGTGCGGTCAAAGGCCGCTTCTGCATCGGCCTGACTGAGCTTTCCCGAAGCAATTCCGCTTTGATTCGACAAGAAGAAGAGCAAGAAGCCATCGTCAACCCATCGCTGTAACGTTTCTCGCCGATTCGGTAACAGCACCACATCTTCCGCCGTGCGCGGGTAGATCTCGCCACTTCGCGTTGTTCTCAACGTCCCATCCACATCGAGCAACAGTCCCTTTTGCTTGTGATCGTCAACCGTTCGTCGAACAAAGGGAATGGAGTCTATGGCCGAGAACCCTTCGTCTTCTTGAGGTCGTTCCAGGGTGTCGAGCCAACGCTGCAGAGCGACTGGAGGGGGCAAGTTTGGATCTTGTTTGGCAAGCTCTTTGAACTCGGAGGGACCAAGCAGTCGTTCGTATCTCTCCAAAACACGCTGCACGACATTGATCCGCGCGTCGTCGATGGAGGTTTCCAAGAAACGACATCGTACAGGCACACCAGCCGCGTGAGCCACGCGAACAGCACCCGCCCGCGAGATGCGTGTTGGGTAAGTGTTGTCCAGAACAATCCTTTTTTGGCCTTGCGCGAGCACGTCTCGAAGTGGCCCGATCAGATCGTCTACCTTGCCACCCATCAAGTCACGATTGAGCCGTACATACCCTCGATCGACATACGATTGAACCAAATCGGATTTGCCTGCTCCCTGAATCCCCATGAGCAAAACCACTTCCGGTGCGTCACCGGGTCCTTGATTAGGTTTGAGGGATGGAAGTCCCGTTGGCTTCGTCGTTGGACGGATCGCTGCGGCGGCATCTTCGTCTGCTACAAAGGAGTACTTGATACTCAGCGCCGTTTGGTCGCTGATATCCAACTGGATTTGCGTTGCATGAATCGACGACAACAAACTGGTCCGTTTGGTTGCTCCCACCAGCGGCACCACATTGGGAGCGGCATGCAAGACGGCTGCTAATGCGATTTCGTGCGGCGTCGTTTGGTGGCGTTTTGAGAGAGGGACTAGAACTCGGTTCGACTCCAGTTTCTCGACTTTGGCATAGCCCCCTAAAGGTCTGTGAGCGAGGAATGGGATTCCAAGTTCTTGCGTTAGCAACAGCATTCCGTCGCTTGCCGATTTGCGAGCCAGAACGCTCAATTCGCATTGGATCGACGCAACGGGAAAAAGCCGCATGGCTTGTCGTACTTCCGCAGGCCCCACATTGCAAAGACCCACGTGCTCAACCTTGCCAGCCTTAACAAGCTCGGCAAGGAAAGACAGTGTTTCCTCGAATGGGACACGCGAATCTCGGGCGTGCAATTGGAGCAGAAACAAGCGATCCGTCGCGAGTTCAATTAAACTCTGATCGACGGACTTTGCGATATGCTTGGGAGCGCTATTTGGAATCCATTTTCCGTTTGGACGCACCAAGCCAACCTTGGTTGCAATGCGCACTTCCTCGCGTGGACCTTGCCAGGATTCGAGCGATTGTCGCGCGAGTCGTTCACCGTAGTGGAAATCTTTGTTGTCGAGGCAATAGCTATCGGCCGTGTCAAGCAGCCTGATACCGTGGTCGAGGGCTGCATGGATCAGCGAGATTGCTTCGTCGGATGGGGGTCTGCCTTCGGTCGATAAACGCAGCAGGCCGAATCCAATGGGGACTTGAAGCAGTCCAAAGAGACCAGCGTTTCGCGGAAGTGGAGACATGAAGAGTGTGCGTCAGAAACCGGAGTCAAAATTCGGACATGGCAATGTCGCTCTCAGCCTCGGAGCTTGTATGATTGATGTGAGTCGACGTTGCACCTAACGCCATGATACCGATACTTGCCATATGCAACAGCCAGTACCCCTCATTCTCGACCACGGTGCGAAGCGTGACCGCCGCGACAAGCAACATTGCGGCAAAGTAGATGCGTTCTGCGATGCGCTGAACGGAGCAGTCGTCCGTGGCCTTGGCCACCCAAAGCCCGATAATAGCGATCACCGGCACGATCCAAGGAAGACAAGGCGCAAACGATTCAAACCAGTAAGGGTTGTACGGCATCGGTACGTTGCTTCCTTGCTTTTCTTCGGACTTCGTCGCTCATGCAGGGAATCCTTTCCCGCATGTGATTCGTCAATCATGACTTTATTTGAAAAAAGATTCAAGATCGATTCGTTTCGCAAACGCAAGAAGCCTGGAGGGTGAAATATCCTGCGTTTGCTGACTCCAACTCCCTTTCGGTTTCAAACAGTGTTTGGGTCATCACCGGAGGGCTCGCGCCCTGCCGCTATCATGTGGTGGCGGAACGGCGCGAGCCGTCCGGTGAGTCAAACAGAATAAATTCACAGTCTCTCCGCGAAAGAACGCGTTCTCCGTCGGATAGGCTACGGTAACCCGACGCGTGACGGCTTGTTGCTTTAATGGTACGACGGACTTCCAAGTCCGTCGAATTCCCCATTGACGGACTTGGAAGTCCGTCGTACTGCCCCTATTCAATAACGACTTCATTAAAGCAACAAGCCGGTGGCCGAGGAATTGCACTCGCTGTCAAGAGTCTAGACGCGAACAGCGGTGTTGCTCATGGTCGCAAGCCTACATCGCATTGGCTAATGCGTTTCCAACTCCGCATCCGACGATTTGTCAGAACTTCTGTCTTCCATTACAGACTTGTCAGCATAGTTCGAATTTTGGTTTTCGTAGTACCGACCATTTGCGGAATAGTATGCACCACGGTAGTACATTCCATACTCACTGTAGTAAACGTTTTCGTCCATTCCATTCACAATCACACCCAGTATCTTTGCGTGAACCATGTCCAGTCTTTCTTTGGCCTTGCTAGCAGCGAGCATGACCCCTTTACGGATTCGAATGACTAGGAAGACGCCGTCTACTACGGACGACAGACTAGTGGAATCCGCAACGGGTAGAATGGGGGGCGAGTCGATAATCACAATATCGAATTTTTCTCGAAGCTGGCCAATCATATCGGCAAACTCGGTCGAGGCAATCAATTCAGCGGCGTCCTTGGGACGCCCGCCCGACGTCAACAGAAACAAGTTGGATTGGAAGTCGCATGGACGGACTGCTTCCTCGAGACTGAGCGATCCGTCCAACACATCCACGCAACCGGGCTTAAGATCCACCCCGAAATTCTGCTGGACTCGTGGCCGGCGGAAGTCTGCGTCGACAATAACGACTCGCTTCTTGGCTTGCGCGAGAGATACCGCTAGGTTGCTTGCGCTTGTCGACTTGCCATCTCCAGGGGAAGGGCTCGTGAACAAAAACACCTTGCTATTGTTGTGAGTCGCCGAAAACAACAAAGCTGTCCGTGCTGCGCGGAACGTTTCCGAGGCTGGCGATTGGGGATGGAATGCAGTCACAAGTATTGGAGACGCAGTTTGGCCCGGAAGTGCTTTCTTGGTTTTGATCTTCGGAATCTTGCAGATGACGGGTACTCCAAGTCCGTGCTGAATGTCGAGTGGCGTTCGATACGCCAAATCGCTTTGGTCGATCAAAATTGCGAGCGCAACGCCGAGCAACGATGCAAGGAGAACCGCAGTAGCTAGATGGGTCAATAAATTGGGCGCGACTTGAATCGCCCCAGACGCTGGGTCGATGACACGGACTTTTGTTGTGGTGTAGTTGGTTGAAAGCACATTGATGGCGGACAGTTTATCCAGAATTTTTGCGACCGAGTCTCGTCGCTCATTGATTTGAGCCTTGAGCATATTGACTTCCGCCATATCGGCCGCAATCACGTTGGACTTGGTCTCTAGGTTTAGAATCTCGTCGGACACCTTGTCGAATTGCTTTTTAGCAATTTTCTGATCA
Source organism: Pirellula staleyi DSM 6068 (assembly GCA_945875845.1). GTDB lineage: Bacteria > Planctomycetota > Planctomycetia > Pirellulales > Pirellulaceae > JBKCUI01. The sequence continues at coordinate 37,866 of CAMCMB010000042.1, read as the reverse complement.
AAAATTAGCTTCGTTTCGTACAATTCCAGCAGTTCGGAATCCCTCTTCGCGGACTCGTTCTGAGAAGCGTCTTTGTTTGAACCGTCGGTTTTCGTGTCGATACCACTATTTAAGCGTCCCAGTTCGGTATCCAGCTCGATCCGTTTCGCATTAAACGCTTGAAGAGAATTTTCAAGCGATGCGATTGTTTGGTGGCGAGGGCCAAACTTTTGGAGCAATTCATCACGCTGTGTTTCGAGCTCAAAACTCCGCGCGTCCAAAGCGTCCAAACGACCTTGGACCCTCATTATGTTTCCGCGAGTTTCCGATGTTATGTGTTCATCTGGAAGGGCTTTCTTGGCTTCAATCAACATCAGTTGCTTGCTCAAATTGGTTTCGCCCTCGAAAGCTTCCCGCAGGGTCCTCAACTTTTGGTCCAGTTCCTCAATCGCCTTCGAGAATAGGTCCCGTTCGCTTTTGAGTCGTTGTATATCTGCGGTGAAGGGATTAACCCACTTGCCGGCCTCGTTTTCCGATGTCAAGTGGAGGTTCTTTAACAGGTTGTAATATTTCGATTGGTCTGTCTTTTGATCTTCCTCAAGACGTTGCTGAAGTCGTTCGATTAACCCAATGGCCTCTTTGCCCGCGCTTAATGTGTCATCCTCAATGATCGTTTTGTATGCTTCGACTATTTGTTCTAGCATTTTGGGCAATTCCTCGATCACCGGGCCTGTCAACGTCAGGTCGAGCGCATCGGCATTCTTTTCCACCGGAGTAACCTTGAGCATCTTCTTGAGAGCCCCAACGGGTCCAAGAGAGCTTTTGAAGGTATTTAGTTTTTCGAACTCCCCCGAGCGAATTGCACTGGAAAGAACCAGATTGCTGGCGATGAGACTTTGCTGTTTCGCCATCGAAATGGTTTGAGGTGCTATTTCGCCATTGACGATGGTCGGTGGCGTCTGGACCCAGATCATCAGTCTAAGTGAGGATGCAAAGAGTGGCTTGGCACGGCAAAACACCAAATAGCCAGCCGCCGCCCCAAAAATTGCAAACAAGATAACAAGGAACTTGCGTCGAAGAAGTACCCCGTAAAAGTCGATCTTTGGAAGATCCATTTCCTCGGAAAACGACGAAGCGTTTTGACTGTTGAAGTCAGAATTTTCGTCGTATCGTCCGGCCGAGTTTAGCATTAGGAAGATTTACTATACGTTACTCGAAAATTGCCTTGTCATTCTTTCGACACCATCTTAATCGGAAAGTAACTCTAGTGTACCTACTGAAATTGCGGACCTAAATGGGAAACTACCCAAAAATGAGTGCAATGCGAACGCAAGCATCCTAAAAATCCCTTGACAACCGCCGGGTGGGGCCCTTGACTCCTAAAGGGGACCTCGTGTTGCTACTTCTTCCTTGCTTCCTCGGCCAATTTCTCATGCTCGGGTGGTGCAAATTTCGTAAGTCGCTGGCTTGCTTGGGGTGCGAGGTAGGGGCGGTGTTCGAAAGGGGAGGTTTAGGGGTAGAGAAAATTCAGGGATTGAACGGACTGAATCAGAATCAGAACACACATGTTTCCACCGACGTTCGAATTTGCCCCAAGATCGCGTCGATCGAAAAACGGCGAAGCGCATCGGACCTGCCTGCTTGAGCTCGCAAAGCCGCAAGCCCTGGATTACGTTCTATCTCCAAAAGCGTTTCTCGCAAGGAGCAAAAGTCTCCAGGTGCGACCAGCCATCCAGTCGTATCGGATCGGACGATTTCCTTGGCCCCTCCTGCATTCGAGGCAACTACCGGACGAGCCGACAGCATCGCCTCGACAATGACGCGGCCAAATGGTTCTGGGGCGGTCGAACAATGCACAACGACGTCCGCTGCGGAGTAAAGAGTTGGTAAATCCTTTCGAAAGCCGCAGAATTTGACACGTCCTGCCAAATCCGCGGTTGACGCGATTTCCTCAAGCTCGCGCTTGTACTGCATGTCTTCCTCGGTGAAAAAAGCATCTCCGACAATCCAAACCGTCCAATCCTTTTGCGAACGAGCAGCTTCCAATAGCACGTGCTGCCCCTTCCATCGGGCGATGCGCCCCACGACGATCGTCACAAAGGAGCTGCTTTGAGTCTCGAGAGAAACGCGTGTCGCGACACGCTCGCCGTCCTGATCTGTCAAAAATGGAGTCGGATCGAATCCATTGTAAATGACCTCAACACGCGACCGATCCCCGCTCGCGGCGACAAATGCATCTGCTGTCGCTTGTGAATTCGCGATGACTCGCGCTGCAAAGAAACGAGCAAGGCTAGTCAAGACGCGTATATTCATTGGACTGAAGTGCGACCGGTCCAAGATATCATGCAAATGGTAAACCAACGGCTTTCGAAGATAAGCCGCTGCCAATGCTCCGACGACTAGAGCTTTGGAGGTGTTTGCATAAATCAGATCGAAACGCCGCGCATGCCGAACAATGGTACGGACTTGCCGGAGCAAGGCAGGAACGGCGTTCGCGGACGCTAACCAACCCCCCGACTTGGTTACGCCTAGTCGAACTCGTTCCACCTGAACAGAAACGCCCAGTTGCTCAAGATACGCAACGAACGGCCCATCGTCGAAGAGGATGACATGGGCCGGATCACCAACCTGTCGAGCAATTTCGGCAAGCATGAGTTCGGCGCCACCCAGTTGGCCAGACTGATCTAGGTAAAGTATGCTAGGCATGATTTCGTGAATGCAAACTCAGTCAGGCTCGACGGGCCGCAAGCATCCGCCCAAATTAGACGCTGCGATAGACGTCAAGAATCTTAGGCAAAATGCGATCCCAAGTATAATTCGCTTCGACATAGCGAACGCATTGGGTGCTGCTAGGCGTCGGGATGCTACCTCGCAGGAAACCATCGAGTCCGAATGCAATACTGTCAACGTCGAATCCCGGCAGCACCAGTTCTTTGCAGAGCGGCGATACGATTTCAGGCATGCCGCCCACGGGCGTAACGATCACTGGCGTTCCAGTCGCTAGCGACTCAACCGCAACGAGTCCGAACCCTTCGAGCGACGTCGATGGAACAACGGAAAGATCCGCTGCTCGATAAGCGTAGGGTAGATCCTCTTCCGAAACGAAACCGATCATTTGAACGATCGACTGCAATCCTAACCGATTGATTTGCGATTGTAGCTCATCACGTATTGACCCTTTGCCCGCGATCATTACCTGCAAATCGGGGTGATGTTTTGCGATCGCGGAAACGGCATGAATGAGATGATCCAGTCCCATCCGTCGCGCGAGGCGACGAACTGTCACCACGATCTTGCGATCCTGCGGCCACCCAAGTCGATGGCGAGCGTCGGCAACCGTCGACTTGGATGCATGAACAAATGGTTTCGTATCGATCCCCGCAGGAACCGCAATGACTTTCGATTCGGGTACGTGATACCTAGCGCACATAAGGTCCGCAAAAGCCTGTGAGTCGCTTACGATTTTGTCCGAGCGAGAATAGACCCACCGTTCGATGAGACGTTTCACCGCGACTCCGATCCAACGTTCGCTTTCAGCAGCCGATTCATCCGCCCAGGGGCCGTGAAAATGGCTCACCAATTTCAAAGCCTTGCGGCGCTTTAATAAATTCGTAAATGGCAGCGTATAAAGTGCGAAATGCGAAGCGATCAACACGGGTAGCGTAGGGTTTTGTGCCTCAAATTTTTGAACCGCTTGCTTCATCCGCCGGAATCGGCCTTGCAGGTTTTCATTTTGCATTCCCACAATCTCGACGTTGGATGGAACCAATTCAGGTAGTGGCTGACCAAAGAGAAAGCCTCGAACCAAAGGATCGCTTGACTCGAAACGAGATAGCAAGCCATCGAAATAGCGATCCACTCCACCTGTGCGACCCGCCAGCATGCCGAGCTGCACGATGAGTGACGGTTCTACATTCATTTTGTTTTTGAGCGAGAGCGATTGGTAATGGCATCGAACTTGTTTCTCATCGTTTTCGACTTTTCAACGAAATCGAGGTGGTGAGGTTATGCCTGCATCCCATCGCTTCTCCGAAGAGGAAATGCGTCCTCGGTTGTCGAGTGGTTTCGCACGTCTCGAGGTCAGTTGCCCGCTCCGCCCCACGACATAGCCTGCAAGCACCCAAAAAAATGTGGCCGTGAAGAGCCAGTTAAATGCAAAAAGCCCTACCAATCCTGAAACGAACCATGCGCGAAATAAATAGACATTTGGATCGCGAATTCCTCGATTAACAATTTGCCTCGAACTTACCCATATCTGGTACAAAACGAACATAATGAACGGAAGACCAGTCCAGCCAAATGTTCTCAATGCTTCCACGTAACCCGTGGAATCGGCGCCTCCGCCGGATTCTACGGTTGACAATCGACTTGCCATTCCGTGCGCACCTATTCCAAGCCCAAACGGTTCTCCTAGCGAAGACCGGGCAGCATTTTGCATCAATATCAATCTTCCCCGAAACGAATCATCATCCTGGATATTGGAAAGTGTCGCCATGCGCGCTGAAACGGCACCGTTACCCGGCAATAGTTTCATCAGGGATTCTCCAAAAACAAATGCACCAACACACAAGCAAACAATAGGTAGTGTGCCGGTTCCTCGGTTTAAAATGGGTAGCAGCAAGCACGCTAACGAGAATTGAATGACGCAAAAACGCACGTACGTTAGCAGTAATGCGATCAAAATCACTGCAGCCGAAGGCCATCGTAGCCACCCTAGTGTTCCCGGGCGAAGCACCAACAGCGTTAAGCCATTTCCTAAATACATTGCTGCGGGACCACGCTCGTTCATTGTCGAAAATAGAGTCATTCTCGTCGACTCCAGTTCTCCAAGATAGCCTTCAAAGTCAACCGCTCTCACCCAGAACGCATCCCATGGGGGGATCGTATAAAATTGGTAGATACCATAGCCCGCTACCAGTAAGGACGAAAACGCTAAGCTGTTACACCATTGATCGATAATTCTTGGACGTTCCACGTAAAGTGCGGCAAAACCCATCAGACCGACGGGCGCTAAGTAGTCTCCGAATGCGTAAACTGCTCCAAATCCCACATGAATAAAACCGATCACGAAGGCTACGGAACAACAAGCCAAATAGAGGTAAATTAAAAATGAAACCTTTCTTAGGTACCGACCTTTTTCCTCTCTGCTTCTCGCATTCAGTTCGTACAGTACTAATACGCTTGCCAATCCTCCAATGAGGATGGGAGTCAGACTGATGAACGAGTATTTATTAAATTCGCCATTCATCCAGTCAACAACCCGTCGAACTCCGCGATTGAGGGCGATCACGTAAAACAAATAGTCGACAAGCCAAGGCGACCTACGTAGAGTCAGAAACAACCCAAAGGACGAAATGAGCAAAGCGATCGTGAACCCAACTAGATCTTGCACGTTAATTCCTTTGCGAAACTTGCTCGGAACAACCGGGCACCGCCCGCCGGCGGAGAGTTCGACCGAATCGCTGAGTCGACTTCAGAGTCATCGTTTGAGAAGTGCTTCATACTGATCGGCCATCCGGTCCCAGGTAAGTCCTTCCGACCGCTTTCTCGCAGCACTCGCTACAGCAGCGCGAATTGCAGGATCTCGAACTTGATCGATGGCGAGTTCCAAGCCATCTATGTCGGCGCCGTCCTTCAAGAGCCAACCTTCCCGCTGGTGTTCGACGACGCACGCCGATCCCGCCTGCTGCGTGACAATGACTGGGACAGCACAGGCCATGGCTTCGGTGACAACCAGACCGAACGGTTCGTAGTGCGTCGGAAACACGAAGACATCGGCACCCGCCATGAGCTGCGGCACATCGTTTCGTTGTCCAAGAAAAAAAACGCGATCTGCGATTTTTAACTTGTTTGCCAGTCCGGGATACGGGCTTCCCGACGTACTACCAAGGACGGCAAGCAACAGATCAGGTTTGAAGGTCATCAATTGGAAAACAAGGTCAAGATTCTTTCGACCGCTTCGGATCTCTCCCACAAAAATGGCGAGCTGTCGGTCGTCGCGCTCCGAAATCTGACATGCGGATCGAAGGGGATTTTGGGTCGACGGTTCAAGCGGACGAAAAAGTCGCGAGTCGACACCAGGTGGTATCACTAAAACGTTCGCTTCCTCGATGCCACAATACTCGATGACTTCGTTCTTGACTTGCTCGGACAGCGCAACGACCCAACGCGCCATTCGAAAGGCCCGCTTTTCAAGCTGACTTTGATGTAGTGTGAACGCCGATTGGAGTGCTGTCTGCGGTCCATTCCAAGCCGCAGGTCGCCATTTGGAATAACGCCAAGCGGAATGAACGAACATTGCGATATTGACGATCGATGGTCTGACCGCAGCGGCGCCATTATTGATATCGACCTGCATGTTTTTACTCAGACGTCGCTCCGCCTGATAGCGAAACGCCTCGCAACGGAGCCAATTCGTAGGCAGTCGATTCGAAACCAATATTCGATCCCATGTTGCCCTTGAATCGTTTGCGACATCGTCTTCTAACCAGCTACAAACGGCTCGAAGCCCATAACCACGTTCTAGTAGTCGCAAAAGCAATTCAAGATTGATCTTACCCTGGCCATGGTTGCGCGTAATGAACTGGGAGACCGCAGTGATACTTTGGACCATTGGAAAGTTGGGTCTTCGGGTGGAATGCGATTATTAATGAAAGCGAGTTGGTCTCGAAAAACTGAAAAGACTCGCCGTATTAACTATCAATTTAACTATCAATGTCGTCGCGCATGCGAGTAACTCTTGCGGGCACACCTACTACAATAGCTCGCGCGGGAACGTCTCGGGTGACAACGGAACCAGCACCCACGATCGCATCATCGCCAATCGATAATCCTTGGTATGCTCGCGGTAGAATGATGGAATTCGCGCCTAGTACGACACGATTTCCAATGACAACTCGTTCGAGGGCACCGATAGGCATTTCTCCAGCGATGGTAACGTGATGATAAATTCGTACATCATCTCCTATCGTAACGTTTGGATGAATAACGACCCCGAGCGCATAGTGGTCTAAAACCAATCTTTCTCCGACGATAGCTTCGCAAGGAAGCAAGGCCTTGTGAAAAAAGTAGTTCGTTACCTTAACCAAGAAAGCCAGACGTTTATGACCTTTTGTGAAAAGTCGACGCGAAAGGGCCCAAAGGCTCACATGCAGCCTATACTTCATCGACATAGGGGATACCAAAAACCATAGGATTGTATTCTATCGGTCTATATTCGTGTGGTGGTGGATCTACGACTCGAACGCAATAGTTCAATTTCTGGAGTTGTTCGCGTACTTTGCTAAGAAGTTCGCGGGAATGTGCTTCCACGCAGATCGCTGGTCTCATGGTTAACAAAACATTTATCGCGCCGTCGAGCACTTCGTTTTCTGGTCCATCGACATCGATTTTTACAATGTCGATTCTGTCCAATTTCTTTTCCAACGCGAAGTCGTCAATGGACACCAAGACAGAGCCATCCTTGCTCGTTTCCGAATGATCGCTGACAAAACATTTCGAAATAGTGACTTGGGAAAGCATCACGGACTTGTTCAATTCCATATTCTTGACAATCCAGCTACCTCGCTCAGACGGTTCGAAGGCAAAGACTTGCCCCCGACTAGCGAGTTTTGCCATCAGGAGCGTTGACCACCCTTCGGCTGCACCTACATCCAAGCAGATTGCGTCTTTTCGAACATTCTCGACTAACCAGTGCTGAAGCGACTGTTCATAGATTCCACGCCAAACCTGAGTATCTCTCTGCAGATCCAGAAAAAAGAACATGCCCTTGAGAGCCCCCCCCCGTATCCGGTACGCGCGCTCACCTGAGGGTAGTAACCAACGTTTTAACCAACGTTTTATGGGTGTTCGAGAAACCATCCTTTCCATTGAACCTCGCGTTTTTCGCGATTGCAATGCCATGGAGATACCTCGCCGAGTTCCGCAAAAGCGCTCCCATATGGCCGAAGGATTGGTGCCCAAGACGGCAAGTCGCAATACTTGGATGAGGCCCGGTTCAGCACGTGTTCCAACCAAAGCTTGCCAAAAACGAAACACAAAACGACGTGATGGAGGCAAGTATTCCATCATCGCCAAAAAAGAATTATGAACGGAATCCTCGAACGGTAAGCGCGAGAATACCCCTCGATCGTTGACATCCCCATCGTGCCTAGGAGCAACGTGATGGTCAAGCCAAATACTAGGATCGTAAACCAGTCGCAGTCCCATGCGTCGAATCGCAAAGCACAGGTGCATCTCCCAGTGGGTCACGTTCCCCGCACCTCGCAACCGCCTATCGAATCCGATTTCCCTGAGCAAAGAACCACGAAAGCAGCAGTTCACGCCTTTGAGAAGATCGACATCTCGGGCTTCTCCAAAACCGAGATGATGGTTTCCAATGACTCGGCCAAACCACTGCACTTTTCCAACCACTGCCGCTGCGCCGGGATTGGGTGGCTGAATATCCAGTCCTCCAACGCCACCGATATCGTCGCTGCAAAAGCTCTGGCGCAGCTTCGTTAGCCATTCGGGCGGGGCTTCCGCGTCGTCATCCGTCAGTGCGACTAAGTCACCGGTGGTTTCTGTAAGAGCGGCATTGAGCGAGACCACTAGATTTGCATCGTTTGGGACAACCGCTTCACGGACAATCCCTTGGGAGCGTCGTGAGTATTCGGCGAGGACCTTTCCTGATTCAGCGTCATTGGCCCGTCTGCCAACGTAGATTTCGATCGGCATGTCAGTCTGTTTGCACAACGCTTCGAGACATTGGCGTAGCATTTCAGGCCTACGATAGGTCGGTAAAACGACGGAAATCGTTGGTAAGTTTACTTTTCGAACCACGAGTCAACCGAGCCGATCGGTTTGCGGGCAACAGCGGTTTCTAGAATTCGAAGCAACTTCGACTGCAGTTTTTCGGGCGCAAAACAATCTCGCGCGGCTTGCCTCGCCCATTCTCGCATGCGATGCCTTTGCGTCGGAAGTTCTGCAATCAGTCGTCGCACCTGAGCTTCGAATTCATCCATGTTGCCACTGCGGAACTTTCTGCAAACAGTATGGGGAAGTGGTTCCGCCGAGCCTACCTCATCACTGGCAACGATGAGTGTTCCCAGTTCCAATGCCTCCGCCACTACGATACCGCCTGGTTCGTAATGACTGGGAACCAATAAGACATCGGAATCCGCCATCCATTGGCAGGCTTCTGCGTGGCATTTTGCACCGATATATTGAGCAATACGCGGGTTCAGATCGTCCAGGACGCGAGTGTAGTCGCTCCAAAAAGAAGCACCACCGAGAATGGTCAAAGAAAGCTTGTCCGCTAAATCATCCAGGCGTCGACTCAATTCGACAAGCATTTCCAGCCCTTTACGCACCGAGATCCGTCCCACGAAGAGCAGTTTGAGTCGATCCTCTTTCCTCGCAAAATCCTGTCTATCCGACTCATCGGTGGTAGGCTTTTGAAGCGTTTGAACAAGATCGATGGGTTGGTACAGCACCGTCTGATTCTCGGACTTAACGCCATAGTCCATGGATAACAATTCATTGAATCTATGACTCATGCCAATAACGCCATGTACCGCATTGCAGCATTTTTTCTGCAAGTAAGCGCGTTGCATCAAATTGGCACGCACCAAATAATGTCGTAGTCGGGATTCTGTTCTCAACGCCATATCACTTTCTTTCCTGTGCCAACGCAATTCACCAGCGGCATGAACGCATGGAAACAGCAAAACGGGCGGCAGTTCGTATAAGTGCTTGCGGAGTTCGAACAACTCAATTTGCGAAAATTGGACGATCACGTCGAAGGGTTTGATTTTGTGCGCTTGGCGCATCGCTCGAACGATATGAGAGTAAGCTCGTCGTCGACACCAAAAAGAAGATATAAACGTTGTCAACGGCAGCCTGCTGTACCATCGGTTCCACTCCCATGCGGGCGGATGGCTGATCAGTGTCGCTCGTTTTCCATTGGATCCCATGGTTTCGTCAAAGTCGTCAAGAGTGTTGCTGGAGAGCACGGTCAGATCTACACCTGCTTCTAGTAAACTATGAACCAATTGCCTACAGAAACCACCGACACCGCCGCCAAGCGATGGGCCTCCGATCCAAGCAACGCGTAAAGGTAGGTCAGACATCAATGGTATTCTCTGTGCAGTGACGCTTGACTAGGTCAAATTTGAGAGCCGAGGGGCGCGGACCAATCAGAGACAGCCATGTGCCACGGACAATCCAAAGGGGCAATCGAATCATCCAATCCCATTTTTTGTGTTTGGCGTAGACGGCGGTTGCATGGCACGCTGCCAGAGGAATCCAAGGTATTCCTTTCCATCTCAGGTTCGATGAGTCCGATCGTAACCGGAATAGAACCACAAAGCGTTCTCGCTCCGCTAGCATGTTGCGCGAGCCTCGATTTTCAGGAGGCAAATGGGAATTGCAGAGTTCTGGATGATGCTCAATTTTCCAGCCGCAGCCTATGAGACGATTGCAGAGGTCTGTGTCTTCATAGCCATATACCAACCGCTCATCAAAAGCTGCATCCGCAAATGCCGCGATTGGAAACACGTTACAGTTGAGCTGAACATTCTTCAACCGGTCGCCGTCCTTCAGCACAGCGCCAAAATGTCCCCAACGCGTCGGGTTCGAAGGCGACGTCAGAACGGTCCCAGACTCCAAAACATCGCCGCTAACGATTGCCTTAGGGCTGGTATCAAGGATCCGCATGGCAAGTTCAACAAATTCATGCCCAACGCACGCGTCATCGTCCAGAAGCGAAATGTGAGTCGATCGAGAAGCTTCGATGACTGTATTTCTGTTTGCACACAATCCGCGACGCGGCCCAGATACATAGCGAGTATTGACATACCTGCGGCAGACTTCTGCGATGGTCGTTTGCATTTCATCGTCTCGACTATCATCCGACACGACGATTTCGAATGGCTGCCTTGTTCCGTTTTGAATCGAAGCTAAACACCGATCCAATTCGAATGGCCTGCCGCTCGTACAAATACAGATCGTCAGGCCCTTTTGCATCATCGGCGGTCCGTCGCCCATCTTCACGAAATTCCCTTCACACGATGCATCACCATTTTACTTGCAGCTTTGGGGACAAATCTTGAGAGAAAGTAGAGTTTTTCGCTCCAATTATAAAGAGGCCACCTAAGAATGATCTCAGTTATTTCGCGAAAAGCCCTTAGGCCTCCACCCTCTTCGTAGAATCGATCCCGTCGGTAAAAAAGCTGGTCCATCAAATCAACGCGCCCAGCTCTACCTGACTTCTCAGCCCACTCATTGATATATCTAACCGTCATCTCTAAATCGCGATACAGATCCTCTCGAGGTAGTCTTCGCGCTACATAACCATTATGACCATGAATTCGGTAGTCTCCGATTACCTTATTCAAGGAATAAATATTGGATAGGACTGCAGCAGCATAAGCCATTGCTCCATCCGCGCAAAGCCTCCAGTCTTGTTCGGGTATCGGTATAATCGTTTGCAATACCTCGCGACGTAACACTAATCCACTCGTCGGTTCGAATAAATTTGCTCCACCTGTTTGTACCAATATGGGAAATAAATCGCCACTCGGTAGAGGTTTACTGGTCTCAGTTGAGAGAGAGTACCCTTGTTCGTTAACTCGCTGGAGTGGGTGCTGAATCATACCAATCTGGGCATTGGAACCAAAGATGGACATGACCTCGGCAACCTTATTCGAATGCCACAAGTCATCCGCATCGAGCATCCCAATGATTTCGCCAGTTGATCTGGAAAACGCCGCGTTGATCGCCGCTGCTTGTCCCGCATTCTTTTGATGAAGGACAACGATTCGATCGCGAAGGTCAATCTGGGCTTGGTCTAGAATTGCATGGCTGCAATCCCAAGAGCCGTCGTCGACGATAATAATTTCATCGACTCGATGAGTCTGAGAAAGGACACTGTCGATGGCCGAACGAACAAATCGTCCATAATTGTAGTTTGTGATGATCGCAGTGAATCGAAAAGGTCGCATCAGCTTCCATTGGCTTATCACAAAGTGATTTTTATAGGATCAGCGGAGACTGCGTATGATCTCGGCATACCGCTGGGACATTCGTTGAGCGGAAAATTCATCGTTCGCTCTGACTTTAGCACATAATCCCATGGTTTCTCGCAGCGTAGTATTTTTGGCTAATTCTCGAATTCTCTCAACTAATCCATCCCTATCACCAAATTCCAAAAGGAAACCATCCACGCCGTCGCGCACCACATAAGGAACTCCGCCCATGCGTGTTCCGATCCGTGGTAATCCATGCAAACCGGCTTCGATGTAGACAAGTCCGAACCCCTCCCAACCGGACGGTACCGCGAAAATATCACAGCTAGCTAACATTTCATGATGATCCTCTATGTACCCAACGAGTTGACTTCGGCCTGGAAGTTCTGAATCGATCAATTGTTTTAAATAATCACCGTCAATACCCTCTGCCCCAGCCGCCATCAAATAGATATTGGGAATCTCAATACTTAATTTTTTTACCGCCTCGATGACACGTGGCAATCCTTTGCCCGAGATCAATCGAGACAAATGTCCCACTACCAACGCGTCGATCGGGATTCCAAACTTTTCCCGCATCGCTATTTTATGATACGTCCTCGTAAGGGGCCGAATTCCATTGGGAACCACATGCGTTTTTTCCCTTTGCCCTAGCTTCTCAAGTCGTTTCTGCATCATAGGTGTGCTGCATATGACCTCATGGGCTGCGCTGAATCCAAGTTTGATCCATTTGCGCCTGGGATACGTTCGGACGGGTTCAGCATCTAAATGTTGAACGGTCAGAACCACCCGCTTCCTCGCGAAGCGTGCTGCCCAAAGAAAAGGTGGCGAAATTCCATCAATGGTATTGCAATGAAAATTAACACAGGCTTCGGGTTGCGTTCGAAAATAACGATAGGCATTCAGCAAACGCGCTAGATACCGACCCCTTGTACGAAATTCCTGAACCGCGACTCGACTTTGATCATCTTGAAACCAATCTTTTATAAACCGAGCACTCGCCTTGTCATTCGGAGTGGGAATCAGTAGTCGCGTAGGTAGTTGAACTTCCGGCAGGTAATTCCATAATTCTCGTACGACTGTGTTGACGCCTCCAAATGCAGCTACTTCGCATACTAGTAACACCGACGTCATGTTGCGCAATTTTGTCCAATTCCAAGAATCACCCGTGTCGACAGTTCGCTCCGATGTATCCCTAAAACGTTTTCGCAAAACCCGCTGTTGTACTCAGCGTTTAAGTCTACAGCGACTAAATCGGGCAGGGTGAACAAGTCGTAATCGTAGCTATCGACCATCGCCAGCAGTTCTATTGGGCTTGCAAGCGCTTCGGGCAACACACGGACCTCAAAAATGATAATCTTGGGTGGATGGTCCGTAAAAAATTCCCTTCCTCCTTTGAGTACGGCTAATTCAAAACCTTCGACATCCATTTTCACTCCAAAGACCTCTCCTAAGTCTTTCGTCTCGTTGTCAAGCGTCGATAGCGAGACGCGTTCGACTTGGACCTCTCCTAAGCTTTTCTGAACGAGCAAGGATGCCCTTCCGGAACCTCCAGGAATTGCATCTGCTGCTACAGGTACGTGAAGCAGTGCTTCGCCGACCGACTCACCTAATGCAATCTGGCGTTCATTCCGGGAACGGCAGCCATGAAGCCGGAAACTCGGTTCGAGAAATTTTTGTTAGCTTCCACTAGCTGTCATCTTCAATCGAAAAACCAAACTTCGATTTTTTTATGCACTCTTTCCTCGCAAAAAACACCGAGAGCCCTGTTCTCGCGTAGGGAATGTAATGAAAACCGTCGAGAAAAAGCGTAACGGGTGCCGATAGGACATCTGCCATGGAGACCGCTTGACCGATTTCGACGATAATCACGCGGGGTCGATAGCGATTCCAGTCATTGGATTTCAAAACCTCCTCCTCGTGTCCTTCCACGTCGATCGTTAGTAAATCAATTTTTTGAGTGGGCGACATGTACGATTCAAGAATCTCGCTAAGCGGGACGGTCTTAACGATTCGGCGCGACTTGACCGCGACACCCTGCTCAACTCGTTCCGACATTTGCGTGGAAGCGAGTCCGCTAAGTGCAGGGCCTTCGAAATCGATAAACTCTTTGGTATCCCCATTGCCGACGACAACTTCAAGCGTGGTATCCGCAGGTCGAACACGGACGAATTTCTTCGCAACTCCTTCGGTCGCATCAATATTGATTCCTCGCCATCCTTGTTGATAGAGAAGAAATGTATTGGAAAACCACTTGGGGGAATGCGCTCCCACGTCAACGTAAAACCCCGATCTACCAGAATTCATTTCTAGTGTTCGAAGAAGAACCAGATCTTCACCCTCTTGGGAGAAGCTTAGTTTCGCTTCCGGGTGCAGCACTCGGCCCAACCGTCGGGAAATGCGTTTTGCCAATGAAATGAGGGGCATATCTACGAAGTCAAAGTTTCTAGATCGTGTTTATGAAATGCGTGGTATGCATCGATTGACATGAGGATCATGGCAACGACGGGTTGCACCAGTTGGATCAATAATACGCCACGTATCGTCGACAAATCGATCATGGATGCGAAAAGAATCTGCAGGACCAGCGTGGATGGAATCAAGAAAAAAGAATGCGAGTTTATCCAGCCCCGCGAAGAGTTGAGGGACCACATGACGACAGATATTTGACTTGCGCTAAAAACCAACATGGCAATGGTAAGCTCTTCCCCCAATGTTGCGTAATGAGTACCCAGCAGCCACAAAAACGCACCAGGGGATAGGTAGGAAATAACAATAAATGGCATAAAAGAGAGTAGCGAGATTCCCAATATAAACTTATAGAGGCTCACTGACTTTTTGTGTGTCCGACAGATTGCAAATTTCGGAGTCAAAACAGCACCGATTGCATGCGTAACGATCCCGCTCAATACGGTGATCCGACCAATTGCCGAAATCTTAGCGATCGAATCCGTCTGTCCAAACGACGTGAAAATGTAAATCGCAATCTGACCTTGTAAACATACAAAGAGCGAATTGGGGAACCCGCGTCTCGCGTAGGACAGCAAAACGTCGCGATCACTTGAATTGACGGCAGACTGTTTTGTTGCATACTCAAAAAATTTATTCCTGGTTGAAATTGCCGTGAGATAAAACGCAAGACCGCTGACCAAAGTTAAGGTTAGGGCATTTAATTTAGTCACGAGTAGAATCAAAACCATCCCCAATCTAAACAAGGTGACCAAGCAATCACGCGTCAGAACAAATTTATATTGACCATGCAACCAAGGAATAATACTGAACAGCGCCGCGGACTGGCTCCATAAACTTCCCAACGCCATCAACACGCAAAGCATTAAAGATGTCGTCCAGTCAACTCCGTTCTGTTTTAGTATCCAGACAACAAGTGGACAGCAAGGGATGATTGCAACCATAAAGAACCAAAATCGCAGGTTCATAGTTGTGGAGAGCAATGAACCTAAACGTTCAGGGCTCTCATGATCACGGCTGGCAAGGGCTTTAAGCCCAACTCCCAACCCAGAATCAGCAAGGTAAAAAATCGCAAATTGCATCTGGAAAATGATGGAGTAAATTGCGTATTCATGCAGGTCCATGTTCCTTGCTATCAATAGACCCGTGACAGAAGTAATCGCTTGAATTGCGAACTGCGCCGTTCCAAATCTAACGACTATAGAGGACCACCTCGCAAACCAGCCCAAGTTCAAGTGTTTCTCAAAAAACCCCCCATTTTCGTCGATGTTCAATTGCGATCTTGATACGTTAATCGAGAAATCACGACAAACTTTGGTTTCGCAAGCAGGGTCATTCTTGAAACTTGGAATCACGCCTTTGCGAGCACACGGGTTCGACCATGGGCGCATCCAGCAGATCGCACCCGTCCATAATTATCATTGATAAGGAATTATGGGTTGAGAGACAGATTTTTACGAACGAGACAATGCAACCAGGGCAAATCGTTCGGCTACTACCGGATCCTCGGGTACGTACATGCGAGGTGTCTCGAGGGAAGCTAATCTCCAAGCGTAAATTTCAAATCTTGAAGTTGGGAAATAATCCAGCACTTGTTGTGCAGTTCCACCAAAATCTTCTAAACCACATTTAACGTGTACTTCGACGAACCAGTCGCACGCACTGCTTAGGGTCCTAACAGCGCCGCAGAGTGCCTTTAATTCGTATCCTTCGACGTCGAGGAACACTACATTGGGGAAGCCATATTGTTCGGCCAATTGATCAATAGTGACAGATGGTACGTCACGTCCGATTCCGTGTCGTGCTACGGAACCATTGAGGCCGTCAAAGAACCTGACACTTCCTGGCTTATCCGAGATCACAGCATGAATGGATTCAACATTTTTCTGGCCATTGAGGCGAAAATTTTGCTGAGCAATTTCACAATTGTGCAACATCCCTTCCAAAGCCAATACCTTGCCATTCGGGCCGACTTTCTTGGCGAGCATCATCGCCACGATACCCTGATGGGAACCTAAATCAAAGACGACTGCGTCCGATTTAAGGCGCCCTTTGGCAAGCAATTCAATTTCGTCAAGATTACCCCAGTCTTGGTCATACCATCCCTCCCCCATGCTATCCGCGATGATAACATCGAACGTCGATTCTCCATAAGTATGCGTAACGGTCCGCCTCACGAATTGATGAATGTCTCTGCCAATCCATTGTTGACGGCAGTACTCCCACCACCTTACGGGTATTATTGCTTTGAAGAGTTGTTTCATGTGTATGTCGGTGTGAAAGTTGGCTCGGTGGAGCCCAAAAGTTCATCCTTCGATGTTGTTGGCTCCTTGGACAACTCTTGCGAAATAGGATTGAACCTTTCCGGCCATTTTTCTTGTACCCACGATTCGATCGATTTCGTCAGTTCAGAAATGAATCGGTCGGGCGAAAAATCCATGCTTCGCCGACGAAGTTCCGATGGAACGAATTTGCAAAAGTCCGCTTGCGATTCAAACATATCCAAGGCCTCCAATAAACTCTCCTCGGTCTGCGAATCATAGAACACGCCATGCTTGCCATGGACGACGGACTCGGTAACGCCCCCTTTGCCGAATGCTATCACCGGTGTCCCGCAGGCCAGCGCTTCGACGGGCACGATACCGAAATCCTCTTCGGCAGCGAACACAAGCGCTTTGGCTCGCTGTACGTATTCAACCAATGTTTCGTTGTCCTGGAAACCTAGAAATTCAACGTTGGGGCCTGCTACGGCACGAATGTTCTTCATCTCGGGTCCGTCCCCAATCACTACCAATCGACGGTTAGGTGTACGAGAAAAGGCTCGAACAATCAGGTCGGTTCTCTTGTAAGGAACCATTCGTCCCGTGACCACGTAGTAATCTTCTTTGACCGCGCAACATTGAAACAGTGTGGTGTCGACAGGTGGATGGATGATCGTGGCCTTGCGGTGATACAACTTGTCGATTCGATTCGCGACGAACTTGCTATTGGCGATGAAGTGATCAACACCCAGGGCCGATCTCAGATCCCACATTCGGATGTAGTGCAAGATCGCACTCGCGATCATTCCCTTGATTCCATAACCGAGTTTGGCTTGCGCCAAATACTGATGTTGGAGATCCCAAGCGTACCGAACAGGGCTATGGCAATAGCAGACGTGCAATTGCTCTGGACCTGTGATCACTCCCTTGGCTGCTAAATACGAACTCGAAATAACTAAGTCATAGTTGGAGACATCGAGTTGCTCGATTGCCAGCGGCATAAGTCCCAAATAGCTGCGATGCTTCGATCGTGCGAATGGCAAGTTCTGAATGAACGAAGTTGTCACAGATTTGTTTTTCAGAAAGTCCCTTTGATTCTCTGGGAGAAAATCGAACAAAGCAAACAGATCGCAATGCGGGAATGCATTGATGATCTGTTCGATGACCCGTTCTGCTCCGCCGATGGTGTAAAGAAAATCGTGGACAACAGCCACTCGGAAACAGGCAAACTGGGAGCTCGAGAGTTGCTCAAGCGAAAAGCTTGTGCTCACGTTCCTTAACGCAGCCTGAGAGATCGGGCCTTTCTTGGCATGGGCTCGTGCCCCCCGATGATTGATCTCAATGAGGCTGTTCTCGCTCAGGAGACGCGAAAACAAGGATAGCCGATCGCCTGCGGACTCCAAGGAGCCCAGCGAAGCCACATGAATATGGATACAGCACGCTTTGTCTTCATCCTCTGGCGCCGCAATAGGTATTGTGGCCTTAATGCCACATTCGTTCGCTCGATCTAACGCGGTGGATTGCCAAATGAGATTGTGCGTCCGTTCGTTGGTCCGAGGCAATTTCAGTTCGATCTGCACGAATCCTAGCCTGTCTCCGGCCATGCAAACGCCGTCCCACCATTGACTGAATGTTTCAAACCGCTGGAACTCAAGTTGGAGAGATTCAAAGTGGCCGCGAGACTGCCGCGATTCTTTGTCGATAAACCGTTTGGTCCGAAGTGCTTTCAGCATCTCATCGGTTCGAACGGATCCGGCGAATCGAAAGGTTCCCCACATCAGTGGAATGAGTAAAACCAGTCCGCCCATTGTCGACCAGCCTGCAAAGGACAGCGAAACGACTCCAATGAAGACCGCCAATACGGAGACGCCATGGAGGACGAACACCGCTTGCTGGTGTGTAAGTCCACTGTCCAAAAGTCGATGATGGATGTGTCCTCGTTCGGACGAAAACAAGGACCGCCTCTGCTCATAGTGTCTTCGGAAAACGGTGATCAAAGTATCCAGAATCGGAATGCTCAATGCGAGCGAGGGGATCAAAAGTCCTCGCATCGTTCCGATGAGCGGATTTGAAACCACCATGAGAGAAGCGAGCATAAAGCCGATGGTCAGGCTGCCGCTGTCACCCATAAAGGTCTTTGCAGGATAACAGTTGTAAAGGAGGAATCCTGCAAGAGCACCCATTAACGCCAACGGTAGTACAGCCACCGACAAAAGTTCCGCGTCGATCAAAAACGCAGCCAGGACAGAGGATGCTAAGAGCACTATGCCACCCGCAAGTCCATCGAGTCCATCGATGAAGTTGATCGAAACTGCAACACCGCAAATCCATGTGATCGTAACGATCCAACTCACTGGGGTAAACTGCAGCATGAGATGGCCTCCTTGCCAAACACTGTCGATGGTGGCTCCGGAACCACAAACCATGCAGGATGCAGCAATCAACGCGACCAACTTGAATCGCGAAGAGACCGTGCGAATATCGTCGGCAAGTCCAACGAGAAAGACGAACAGAGAGCCTCCTAACAGGGCGACCAGCTGGTTTAACGGAATCGTGCGAGTGCCGATGGGGGCAAAAAAATGCATACAAAGAATAGAGATTATCACACCCAAAAAGATGGCGATTCCGCCCAATCGAGGAGTGGGTGATGTGTGTGTTTTTCTAGCGCGCGGTGGGTCCATTGCACCAATTCGTTTGGCTAGAAAAATGGATGCCGCAGCAAAGAAAGAACTGATCAGCAACGCAATGAAGATGGGGCTAAGGATGTAAATCATGTTGACGATACCAGGACCTAGTCAAAGTCGAAATTTGCGGACTTCGTTCCTCTGGGTGACGCGTGGGCGTTACTCGGGAAGGAATGGCAGGTTGAAATAGTATCCAGTTGAAAAGCAATTTGGCAAAAGCACTTGGATCAAATTGTTTGTAAGGTTTGCGAAAAATCGGCTGTTCCCACGGGTTGTAACGAAGACTCGGATTGAAGATTCCACCTAATTGGGAAGTTCCGTCTCCCCTTGTTCGTTTTTACGTCCACCGTCGTCCTCCATGGTTCGGCAGGAGCCTCACCCTCCCAGGCAATGAATGGATTGGGAAAAGTCGAGGAAAACATGTTTAGAGGGGTGGACTCGCTCTCCCATTGATTTCCGATGGTCCGATGATTGGTTGGGTCCAAAAGCGAGATGGCCCTCCAAGGACAGTCAGTCGAGATCCTTTGCGGCTAACATCAATGGCCCATGGGTGGGTTGGCGAATGACGTGAATCGTACGTGGAGTGCCGATCCCGCGAGACAATATGGTTCGCAGTCGATTCACCATGCTCGCATGATGCTTCAAAATTCCTCCACTCAGTGCGAGTGAAACCTCGCTCGGCTCTAGCCGCAGTCGCTTGACCACCACTCCGATCAAGTTCGCCATTGAATCGACTGCGGAGTCGATGATTTGTGCCGCAACCGAATCTCGCTCCGAAACTTCGATCACAACCTCCGCAAGCTTCGCAATTTCTGTTCGTGGCAACGGCGTCTGATAAACGAACGCGACAAGCTGAGTGACACTCGCAAATCCCAATGGCGACAACATTGCGGATACCAACTCCGTTTCAGGGCCCGTTCGATCGTGGGCTCGGCAGACCGCTTGAAGACCTGCCAGCCCAATCGCAAAGCCGCTCCCCTCGTCCCCCAACAAATACCCCCAACCGCCCACTCGGATCCTCTCTTGGTTCGCGTTCACTCCACAGGCAATCGAACCCGTGCCGACCACCAGCGTTATCGATTGTCCCCAGTCGGACGCAATGGGGTGCCCCGACGAATGTGCAAAGTCTAGTTCTTGCTCGTACTCGGCCGCCAATGCCAATGGTGCGACGTCCTCGACAATCATGATTTTTTTTGCCAGTTGTCGGCTCTCTGCCCATTCCATCAACTCGCTCTTCTCGTCCGGTCTACTAACGCCAGCGAGACTCAAACAAGCTATGGAAAGAGAATCCATAGCAATCGAGGCGTCCTCCAAGGCCGCACCTATTGCCAAATCGAGATTGCTGATCGCCCTAAGGAAGCCGACCGAATGGGGATTGCTTGGGCCCGAAAGGCCACGACCGACAACCTCTATTTTTCCACTAAGCGGGCCATCGTTTGGCATAACCTTAGCAATCCACGCGATTGTTTTGGTGCCCCCACCATCAACGGCTAGAATCCACTTTGGCGAATTTTGCGATGTGTTTTTCCTTGTCATTCAATTATTCGTTCGTCTGTTGCGTGGGGCTGTAAATTGATTCTATTTGACTCACCGGACGGCTCGCGCCGTTCCGCTCCCGGAGGTTAGCGGCAGGGTGCGAGCCCTCCGGTGATGACCCAAGCATTTTTTCACAGTCTAGTAGCCGAGAGACACGAGACATACCCGGTGAACTCTCAATGGATTTGCGTATCCGCACCGGACAGCTTGCGCTGTTCCGCTACAATGTTAGTGCCGCGCGCAACCTGCCTGCCGAATTTTCTAGAAGCGATCTCGCTTCTGCGTAGTTCAATGATCGCATGGCGGAAACGATTGCCGTTTTCACTTCGCCACGGCAATTCTCTAGCAATTCGGCCGCTTGATGCTCGTCGACTTGTGCGATCGAAGAGACAATTCGGATGCTGCGAGCTTTGAGTTTGACGTTGGAAGCTCGGAGATCGACCATCCAATTCCCGTACGTCTTGCCCAACTTTACCATGGTGGCAGTCGTCAACATATTCAGTACCATTTTGGTTGCGGTTCCGGCTTTCAAGCGAGTCGAACCGCTGATGACTTCGGGGCCCACGATCGGGGCAATAACCACATCCGCTACGCTCTCCAGCTCAGACTGGCGATTGCAAGTGATACCGATTGCATAAGCACCTAGAACTTTCGCGTGCCGCAGTCCGCTCATGACATACGGCGTACGACCGCTGCTGGCAATCCCGACCAATACATCGCGGTGGGTCAATTGATGCTGCGTGAGATCGGCGATGGCTGCTTGCTCGTCATCTTCGGCTCCCTCGATGGCGGAGGTTAGAGCACTGAACCCGCCGGCGATAATACCGACGACGAGCTCCGGTGGTGTGTTAAAAGTAGGCGGGCATTCGGATGCGTCGAGTACGCCTAGCCGTCCCGAGGTTCCTGCCCCGAGATAGAGTAAGCGACCTCCATTGGATAGCCTGTCCGCGATGACATCCACCGCGGTCGCGATCGCCGCCGATTCATGCTCCACTGCGGCTGCGATTTTGTTGTCTTCGGCATTCATCAACTGGATGATCTCGAGCGTACTGAGAGCATCGATATCCGAAGTGATTGGATTGGATTGTTCCGTGGTCAGTTGTTGCATAAGGAGGCTCAAAGCGGTTTGCCTATCCGCGTCGTCAGAATTTCCGAAAAATATAGTGGTTCGCCTGGCCTTTGTCCATTCCGTTGCATTCCGAGAGTTTCGAGACCTCGAAACGGCTTATGGAGCAGAAGATGACCTTGCAGGTCGATGATCGAATCTGAAGTCGCAATAAATCCTTGGAAGCGACACGCGGCGAATTCTCGAGTTCTTGCTGTTCCTGCAAAACCTCGTTTAGAAATCAGTATTAGCGCTCCCTTAACGTATCCTACTCCGTTTCTTAACAATTCTCAGCATACTCTCGCTCTAGTTGGGTCTCAGCATGTTGACTGCGACGACATCCTCTCGTCTTAATCTATAGGAATTTGCGATGACAAAGTTATTTTTTCGAGCGAAGCCGATGCGGCCTCGCGGCTTTACCTTGGTTGAACTCTTGGTGGTTATAGCCATTATTGGCATCTTGGTTGGACTACTGCTCCCTGCTGTCCAGGCTGCTCGCGAAGCAGCACGACGCATGCAGTGCAGTAACAATCTCAAGCAGATTGGTCTTGCAGTCCATAATTTTGAATCTGCAACCAAAAAGCTGCCCGCCAGCGGACAATGTGGATCCACAGGAAGCACAACAACTCCGTACATGATTCACTCGACGCCGACACAATTGCTGCCATACTTGGAGCTGACGAATGTCTACAACCTGCTCGATCACTCCTCCATTCCCTTTCCGTTGTATGGCGGTGTCCTCCAGTCTAACGGTCACTACCTGACCTCCACGGGTTGCTTGTTACATGCAAAAGCCAAGGGCCGCGCCTATGACGATCCTGCATTTCCAAGTGGACAAATAGCAGCCCGGACAAAGATCCCAGCGTTTGTTTGCCCATCGGCGCCAATTGCCAATGAAAGTCGTGACCCAGTTCACAATTACGGTGGCTTTGACTATATGTTCATCGATCTATCGGACATCGATACCCGCGTGGGGTCAGCTACCTATGGGCAACGAACGCTTCCAACGGGTGGGCCCGATTGGTTGACACAAGTCGTTTCAGGAATGCTGGATTGCAACGGCGGCGGATTCGCTAGGGTTAGCGACGGTACATCCAACACACTACTTTGTGTCGAAGACGCGAGCCGCGCTCACCCCAACGTTGGGAGTTTTGGCGCAGTTTCAAATCGGAACACTCCCGTTTCCGGAGCTGCGGACCCAATGGGTGGGAACTTGCGACGTGTCTTTGCATGGATTGACGCCGATACTGCCACCAACGGATTTTCAGGACCAAACAATGCACTCAGCCCAGGTTCGAGGCAAGCCAAGATCAACCAATACAATACCCCCATCGGTGGGCCAGCAGAATGTCGCTGGAGCGTGAATAACTGCGGCCCCAATGACGAACCCTTTGCGTTTCACACGGGCGGAGCGAACGCGGTTATGGGTGATGGGTCCGTGCGATTTATGTCCGCCAGCACGGAAGTATCGATCTTGAAGTTTATGGTTGGTGCGAGCGACGGAACAGTTCCTGTCAGCAACGAGTAATTTTAGGAGTTGATATGAGAAATTTATTGATTGCTTTGATAGTGGCCTTTGTCGGTTGTTCGACCTCTGCACCGCAGATGGGAGCGTCCACGGAATTGAAGGGGAACATCAAGAAGGCCGGAAAGCCAATCGGAGATGTACTATTGACCTTGCAACCGATGGGAGATGGTCACGTTGTCCCTTTGACTGTGGCTGTAGATGGTACTTTCAAAGGCGAAGTGGTTCCTGGGAAGTATGCATATTACATCGGGAAATCCGCTTCGAAAGCTTCGGAACAAGCCATCAAGCAAGTGGATGCAAAGTACTACGAAGGAAACATGTCTCGAACTGTCATGGTTGAATCCGGAAAAGATCTTGTCATCACCTTGGACTAGTCTCATCCAAGAGTCGATGATGGTGCCAAAAAAAAAGCGGACGTTTTCAACAGAAGACGTCCGCTTTTTTATGCTTGTGCGAACCGCCCGGTGACGTCGCAAATGATCACCGGACAGCTTGCGCTGTTCCGCTATTCGGGGACGTCAATGTGGGCTTTGGCTGCAGCCGCTCGCAATTTGTCAAGTGCTCTCGACTCGAGTTGGCGAATGCGTTCCTTAGTAACTCCCATTTCCTCACCGACTTCCTTGAGCGTTAACGGTTCAAAGCGATGATCCAGTCCAAAGCGACGCACAATGATTTGCTGCTCGCGTTGATCTAACGTGTGCAAGATCTTTTGAATTTGGTTCGTTCGAAACGCTTGGTCTATCTCGGCTGAGAAATTATCGGCTCGTTGGTCCTCATGGGCCGTGAACACATCATCGGAACTGGTACGGAACCGATCGCGATGTCGAAATTCGTCAGGAATGGTTCGAGCAAAGTTCTTCATGATGGCCCAAGACGCATAGGTGCTGAACTTATTCCCACGAGCATAGTCGAATTTTTCGCAAGCTCGAATCAGCGACATGTTGCCATCGCTAATCAATCCGAAGAAATCATCGTTCGGATCTACGTGTCGCTTTGCGATCGATACGACAAGACGCAGGTTTGCTTGAACAATTTTGTTCTTCACCGCGACGGCTTGTTCATATAGATTCTCAATTTGGTCCATCAACGAAACCAACGGTGCCTTGACGTCGAGCTTTGCTCGCAATTGACACGCCACGTGCTTGACGTAATTCATTTTGCGAAACAGGTGGTATTCTTGTTCTCGATTGAGCAACGGCACATCGTAAAGCGAAGCCAAGTACGGAGGAAGTCCGCTCGGTGCCCGGACCTTGCGTGCCGCTTCCGGCGAGACTGGCAAATCGCTCATGATTTCGTCCACACGCGTCGTGTCGTCGAACTCTGGGTTCGGAATGTAGTCCAGCGGAAGTTCCAAGATTTTGACCGCTCGTTGCTCATTGAGCAGTCGAACAATACTAGTCCGCGTGCGCCCGTATCGCTTTGCCAACACGACTGTGGAAATTCCACGATGGTGTTGTTGATACATGGCCCGACGGTCTTCTTCCGAGAGCACTTCCCTTTGATCGGGAAAGACGGCCATCGTCGGAAATTGTCGATCAAAGTTTTTGATGGTGTAACGGATCGTCTCGGTGCTTCGATTCACTTCAGCACCGACAGTACGCGAAACTTCGGAGAGGTTAGCGCCCGTCGCTGCGATTCGACGCGACCGATCGATGATGTCGTCGCGCTCTGAGTTGCTAATCTGGGTGAAGCGTTCGCCTCGTTCAACGCGTTTCTTGTTTTGCGATACGAATCGGTCTACGCTGGAATGCAGGAAACCCACTCGCTTTCGGCCGTCGGCCAAGAATCGACGAGATACAAGTCCTTGATCGCGCCACCGCGAAATGGTTTTGGTCGAGACGTTGAACATTTTGCTAAGGTCTTCGACCGTGTGCACAGGTTCGGCGGCTTCCTCGACCCGCAAGTTCATGGAGTCGGTAATGTCCTCGACAAAGAGGCGCAGATCGTGAACGGCATCGTCCCCTTTGATGAGGCGATAACCTGTCGCATCGGGCCGAACCTCGGTGACACGAAAGAACAGATAGTCGTACGGGTAATTTTTGCCCGGATCGAGCTCCGAAAGCAAATTTTCAGCGCGGTCTGCTTGCTCATTCCGTTTGGCTCGCGGCGCGAAACGAACTTGTTGGTCTCTCAGTTCACGGATAAGCGAAATGCGATAATCGGTATTCATTGTTTTCCCCTTGCTCCCTGCTGCTGAATCGAACCTGTGCAATCCTTGCGGCTCCCAACCGCTACAAGCGACTCGGCGATAGGGTACGAAACTCAATCATTGAGTTCCTTGCGTCTCCCGCCGGGCGCTGTAGGACTGGTATGCCACGTTGACAACCCTTCTATCGCACCGGCGTTTGACTCGACTGGTCAACCACTAACCGTGTTTGACGTTTCTTTTCAACTATTAGTTCACCACACGCAAGTATTGGGCCACTTTTTGTGGCAAATAAGGCGCATTGACCCTTCCTTTGGCGAAAAATCAACCATAACCTTTGAATTACGCGTATGGCGAGCTTTTTTCCTTGGCAAGTCCAGGCGTCGGTGGCTGCAAAACCCGCAGGCGTGGATAAACTTTGTGCAATTCGTGTCAGGATGTGACAGTTTCTGGACGGTCGTCTGTCACTTCTGCAGTTGGAGTGTGTCCAAACTTGCAACAGACTTTTACAAAACGCGACAAACTTGAATTGGAAAGATACTCGGTATGGCAGTCAGGGTTGGTATCGTCGATTACCAAATGGGCAATTTGCGAAGCGTACAGAAAGCGGTCGAACGCATTGGCTATGAAGGAATCGTAACCGGAGACTGCAACGAGCTTTCGCAAGTATCGCACCTGATTCTTCCTGGTGTTGGCGCTTTTGGAGACGCGATGTCGGAACTCAAGAAACGGCATCTCGTTTCGTTCTTGCAAGAATGGGCGGAATCCGAAAAACCGTTCCTCGGGATCTGCCTCGGTATGCAGTTGCTTTTTGAGACCAGCCAAGAAGGTGGATCGCACGAGGGGTTGGCTATCTTGCCAGGACAAGTCCTTCGATTCCATCAACCCATCGGGATGCCATCCATCAAGATACCGCACATGGGTTGGAACCAAGTGAAAACAACTCGCTCGAACGACGAACTGCTGGCTAATATTCAGGGAGATCCCTTTTTCTACTTTGTTCACAGCTACTACGTGAAGCCTACCGACGAGGAAGTGATATGGTTGCAGTGTGAGTACGGCTCAACATTTTGCGCAGCCGTTAGGCGAGATCGCTTGGTAGCAACCCAATTCCACCCTGAGAAGAGTCAGCGGGATGGCCTGCAGTTGCTCACCAATTTTCTTAAGATGTAATTTGTGCAGCGGAGAATTGCAGCCAGAGGGCTTAAGCGATTGTTTCCGTCTGGATCCAATGCCGTCGCTTCGCGACTCGTCGTATCGTGGAATCGATCCTGGGGTTTCGTTCGCCTTCGCTCACTTCACCCCAGGCTATCCAATGCCGTCGCTTTGCGACTAAAACCATTGCGACACAACTCGGAATAGCGAACCGCGACAAAACCATGGCTCGGAGTCGCGAAGCGACGGCCTATCCAATGTCGTCGCTTTGCGACTAAAACCATTGCGACGCAACTCGGAATAGCGAACCGCGACCAAACCATGGCTCGGAGTCGCGAAGCGACGGCATTGGATAGCCACGGGTAAGGTGGCGACAGCCACCGCAACCCGTGGTACCGTGTGCCCCTGTTATCGTGAGTCGCAACGCGACGGCATACGTTGGAATAGGACAATCCATGAGCGTCGCCATTTGCCGCATTTTGAATTAGCGATCGTAACACATGTCGTCGCTTCGCGACTCGTCGTATCGTGGAATCGATCCTGGGGTTTCGTTCGCCTTCGCTCACTTCACCCCAGGCTATCCAATTGCGTCGCTTCGCGACTAAAACCATTGCGACACAACTCGGAATAGCGAACCGCGACAAAACCATGGCTCGGAGTCGCGAAGCGACGGCCTATCCAATGTCGTCGCTTCGCGACTAAAACCATTGCGACGCAACTCGGAATAGCGAACCGCGACCAAACCATGGCTCGGAGTCGCGAAGCGTCGGCATTGGATAGCCACGGGTAAGGTGGCGACAGCCACCGCAACCCGTGGTACCGTGTGCCCCTGGTATGGTGAGTCGCAACGCGACGGCATACGTTGGAATAGGACAATCCATGAGCGTCGCCATTTGCCGCCATTTTGAATTAGCGATCGTAACACATGCCGTCGCTTCGCGACTCGTCGTATCGTGGAATCGATCCTGGGGTTTCGTTCGCCTTCGCTCACTTCACCCCAGGCTATCCAATGCCGTCGCTTCGCGACTAAAACCATTTCGACACGACATAGAGGTTAATTCCCGCGTTGCGAGAATTACGACTGTTAATGGCCGGTCGTGCTTTTACCCAACCAACTCGTGAATCGGTTTTCCCTGATCGAGCAGAGGATTAGGTCGGTTTAAATGGTCATTAAACGTCACGGTTTGGGCATCGATTCCCAAATGATGATAGATCGTGGCTGCAATGTCTTGAGGGCTGATTGGGCGTTCAACTACATGTTCGCCCCGTGAGCTGGAGCGTCCGATTGTTTGTCCCATCCGCATCCCTCCTCCTCCAAAAAGCACGCTAAAGGTATTACCCCAGTGGTCACGGCCAGCGTTACTATTCATCCTCGGAGTGCGTCCGAATTCCCCCATCGCCACAATCAGCGTCTTGTCGTACATGCCACGGTCGATCAAATCTTCCACCAGGGTTGCAATTGCGCGGTCCAATGGCGGTATCAGAAGACGAGCTCCCTCCTCGGTTTTATACTGCCCAGGTGAGCCGTGATGATCCCACGGGACGCAGTTGACTGTTACAAAAGTGACACCATGCTCTACCAATCTACGAGCCGCCAAAGCGCTTTGCCCAAATGTATGTCGACCGTAGCGGTCTCGCAGTGAATCAGATTCTCGCGACAGGTCAAAAGCGTCACGGGCATGGTTGCTCGTAAGCAATTCAAATGCTGCTAGCTGATGCTCATCGAACTCCTTCAGCAAAGGCACGGTGTCGGCCCTCAATCGATCGATCGATTGCCTTAATTCATGGCGGCCCGCGAGTCGTTGCAGGGTCAAACTATTTCCCAACGACAGATTCTTAACCTCAAAATTGGCTTTATTTGGATCCGAATTAACAACAAAGGGATTCCATCCGCCTCCCAAGTACGCCGCGTAATGAAACAAGTTATCGGTGCCGCCACGCAAGTCAGGGACTGCTACGTATGGCGGTATTCCAACCGTGTTTGCACCGCGTAGACGGGCCACTGCAGAACCAATTGCAGGACGACGTTGCTGTTGATTATCTGGCGAGTTGAATGCGGGACCCTCGAATCCGGTCAGCATCCAATGATTCCCCTTTGTATGATCACCTGTCCCATGATTGACGGTTCGCACTACCGCCAGTTTATCCGCCACGCGTGCTTGCTCTGGCATCAGCTCTCCGAACTGTATTCCTGGAACGTTGGTTCTAATCGCTCCAAACGGTCCTCGATATTCCGAAGGTGCTTCCGGCTTTGGATCCCAGGTCTCCATGTGGCCGGGGCCACCGCTGAGCCAAAATAAGATGACATTGGAACCTGCTGCAGATGGTCGGATTGTTCCTTGAGCCCGGAGTTGCATTAAATTCGCCAGCGTTAATCCGCCCGCACCCAGAGCGCCAGCTTGTAGAAAACATCGACGCGAGAACGCCTGTTGTATTGGGTGCGACGTTTGTCGGCTCGCGTTTGTCATTCGAAATACACGGATTGTGAGTTAGGATGCGATTTGCGTTTCCATTTGCTGTTGCAATTTTGCCGACCGGATCACAGAGATTATAGTCTGAAAAGAAAACATTTTAAAGATGCCTCCGTCGGAGGAACGGAGGACTCTGGCGTCGGTTCGAATAGGAGCACTCGTTTTTGATGCTGGCAAACCGCTATACCAGCCACCAGGCTCCATTGGTGAGAACGTAGATTCCCAAAATCAAATTCGTGGCGGAGTGAGCAGCGATACATTCCCAGAGATTCTTGGTGTGCCAAGCAAGCAGGGAAATCATTGAGAACCAAACGGCAGCCGCGAGCAGTTCGCCCGGATGCATCAGCATCGGAAGCAACGTCCCGACCAACGCGGATATTGCGGTGACACGCCCTATCGGATAATCCGTCCAGTGCTCGGAAGCGATGTAACGCATGACAAAGCCTCGCAGGAAGTATTCTTCTATAATGGGCACGATGATTATCAATCCGAACCCTCGCAATGCCAAATACGCAAAAGTAGCAATTCGCTGATCTTTCCATTCCTCGAATGGGTTGAATGCCGATCGAACGCCTGATCCAAGTAAACTCTCCAGCCCCCAGGACTTCAGCAATGGAAAAAGCGTAGTTTGTTCCCAATTCAAGTTGCAGAGGTAGATCCAAACGATGCCGCCCGCGATCCCTACTGCGATCCCTTTCCAGCGTATTGTTTGAGCCAAGGTTTTGAACCATGGCCAAACGAATGCGAGTGAGGCTAAGGTTGCGATTAGCTTGACCGCGTAAACCCAGGGATAGTAGCTATACGCAATAGCGGTCGAGGAATCCGCGTTCGGCTTAGGCTCAAGCGAGCCGATGAGCATAAATATTGCCATCGGTAAAACAAAGGGCAGCCAAGGATGTTGGGTGAAGAGTGTTTTTAGACGGTTTGCTGTTGGGTTCATTGCGACAAGGAGTTCAGCGGAAATGGTGAACGCAACTATCTAGCCCTCGGGCTCACACATGGTGAGCGGCAGGGGCGATAGCCGCAGGTATGATGGCTGTATGATACACTCTGGTTTGAATCGCCTATGGATGCGTAGAAGGCAATTATCTCGGAATTATTTCTGCTGTGACCTAACTAGTCACAGGTCTGCTCAAAATGAATAGTGTTGAGACGCGGCAACTCGACAACTGAGCTGTCAAAACAAATCTGCCGCAGCAATCGAACTCAAGGAAGACTGAAAATGCTAGTTCTAAGCCGAAAAGTTGGAGATAAGCTGGTTATCGACGGCAACATCATTGTGGAAGTCGTCAAAATCCAAGGCAATCGAATTTCGCTTGGCATCGTTGCGCCTTCGAATGTCAAGATTCTTCGAGGTGAGTTGAACCAACCGAAAGCGGATACTCAAACTTTTGAAATTGTCGTTGAAGATGGGATGCTGGTGGCTTGCTAGAACCGAGCGAGCGGGCTGTTGATTGGATTAGCCGTATCGCGTTAGCGGCTTGTTGATTTAATGGTACGACGGACTTCCTAGTCCGTCGAATTTCCCATTGACGGACTTGGAAGTACGTCTCATCGCCCTTACCCAATAACGACTTCACTAGAGCAACAAGCCGTTAGCGGCGGCCTTCAACCATGGATCGTCACCTGCATAAGCTCCATGAATGCGGCGCGAACCTTGGGCTACATCACTCCAGCGACTGCCTTGCCGGTCTGAGTGAAGTGAAAGGCCAAGAGAGAGATCGCAAACTTGAAACTGCCCGAAAATCTGCGATTATTGTCAGTGACCATTGCTTGGCGAGTTTATTCGCGTGGGCTAAGCAACTTTGCCATTGGGAAAGGGCCGTTCGAATTGGGGCCCCAGAAGATACGAATCGCCAAGCTAGCGGTCCACACGTCCTGGCCGCTCATGTTGGCATACTCAATCCCATTCATCAGTTTGATACGATGTCCAGCAATGTAATAATTCAATCCTGCGTATCCCGCTTGATACAAATCGCCGTTGTTCAAACCAACAGTTCGTTCGTATCGACGTTGTGGCTGTAGACCGTCCTTTTCATCCGCGACTGCCAGCTGGTAGCGAGTTGCCAATTGCAGTTTTTCGGTTAAGAAGTAACCCGGTTGTATATTGATTCCCCAGGCATCGCCATTGACGCTGCCTGTTCCAAGCAACGCTTCGGACACGAACGAACCAGGACCTTGCGTCAGGATTAGGGCAGACGAGAAGCCTTTCTTATAGCGATTCAAGTTGGTGGCATTCTCATTAGCATCGCTGTACAGATAACACATATTGAGAAACGCTTCGTCCAGCCCCAAACGGTCGTTGACATTCCAAGTCCCTGAGGCCAACAGCGAGTGGCCAGAGTCGTAATCGGTAAAGGACTCCCACATATCGGGGCCAGTCGCGTTGGAAAAGACTCCCGTATAGTAGGAGAAATTGTCCGAATTTCCTAAAACTGTGATCGCCGGGGTATAGTCGGCGCTGAACATGTTGAGCAGCATGCTGCGCTCGAGCGTGTTGATGTAACGGCTCGATACATTTCGATCGTGGGTAAAACGATGTTTTTGTTGACCGATTGTGACCGCGAACATGTCGTCGAATGCCCATTGAGACCACAGTTCAGTGAACCCATTGTAGAAAGGATCCATGTCGAAGCCGCTTACCATTTGCGCATGCAACGTCAACTTCTCGAAGAAACGGCCCTGCGATCCGATGCGGAATCGACGATTCTCCCACTCGTCATCCTGCTGAGCATTGCCTCCGTCAGCATTGTAATATTGGCCGTGGTAGCGTCCCAAGAACCACAGTTCTTGCATGACCGGATGGTCATCATTCTGATAAAGTCGACCGAGGTTGGCCAATCTCTCAGCGAGCGTCGTGGGCTGCTCGTCTAACGATTTGAGATCAAGTCGAGTCGATTTCGCGGTGGAAGACTTGTCTTTGTCTTCCGACGCTTTCTCATCATTCTCGGTATCCGCCGTCAGCTTCTGATCCGAAGGGTCGACAACTGACTGTTGCTGTGGTTCGATTGAGTTTGGGGAAGGTGGGATGGCCAAAGCGGTAGCGGCGTTCAGGCTCTGCCAGATCGCCCACGTGTAGACTGCCCATCCATTTTTTGCGTGATGAAGAGGCATGCGGGATCGTAATAGGGTTCAGGGGGCTGCCGGAGCAACTTGGGAGAAGTGGCAATGTGTAGTGAAGGAACGTCGGTACTATCGGACAATTATGAAGATATTGTGAAGATATTATGAAGGCATTCAGGGGATGTAGAGCTGCGCAATGTTGAGGAAAGCTAGCAAAGCATTTGATGCAAGTTGTGTTGAAATTGCATCGCCCTAGCCGATTTACGAGCCGATTGAACGGCCGGCATCAGCAGTCCGACCGATCGGTCGACGGAAACCAACTTACGAAAGAGAGACATCGGAAAACAAAAAAACCCTGGGAAATCCAGGGTTCTGATGGCTGCTAATGGCTTGGGGAATGTCAACGAATACACCCATCAGGGGTCGAACCTGAAACCTTCGGCTTCGTAGGTCCCTAACATCCAATTTCTTCGGTTTGCTTCTCGTCGACGTAAACTCTGTCTGCATAACTAGTTCGATTCAGCCGATCAACGGCCTTCGTCTTGCGAACTTTCCAAATTATCAACAGTTTAGCATCGTTTTGCAATGGGTTGTGTACCCGATTCTGTACCGCAAAAGCGAGCATCGGTCGCGGGGGGCCGAAGGTTGCAAAAGTCATTTAGTTATCCCCCATTCGATCGCAAGTCGACCGTGAGCGATTTGGCCTATCAAACCTGTGCGGCTTGACTTTCGAATGCTATTGCAAATACTAATGCTGGTGACCATGTCCTTGCTGTTGAATAAACGGGAAAGAACCATATGGAATTTGATTTCATCCCCTTCGAAAAGCCTACTACTGAAATTTCTGAAGCCTTGCTATGTCTAGTTTCTAGATGGCCGGAGGCTGCGGTTCGTGATTTTGTGGTTCCTGGTCAAGTGTGCATTTTGGAAGTAAGTGCCGATCAAAAACCTTACCAAAAAATACTCGCTATAGACCCATTCACGCAGTGGCTTAGCAAAATCTTAGGGCTTGAGCTGTTGGTCGACAGCGTTCGGCGAGTTGGTGAATCCTTCTTCGCAGTGACTGCCTCAAATTGCTTGGGCATATACTCTTTCCAAGATCTGACGGGTGATCAAAGACTCGCGGGCTTTCTCTGACGGTGCGTTTGAGGATCCTGACGCGAGCCTTAAGGGTGATATTGCGCGCTTACCCAGAGTTGCAAGCAGCTTTGACAGCGATTCCCTTTAGACTCGTTAAACGCGCGCAATAGAATGGTTGTCGAAGCTGCTCCGCATGGAGCGGCCCATGAAACATTCTAAAAGACCACCAAAGTTAGCTTCTGCTCCAGGAAGTCATCAGGGAGGCGAACCACCGCTAACAGTACAACACCCTCGACCTATCGATGATTTTGCGAAAATCATGATTGGCAGTGTTCTCTACGTTACCTTTGCGTCGGTATTTGTGGGGACAGTTCTGGAAATGCAGCTTGATAACCTGGCTCTCGCATCTTCCGTGATTTTTGCTGCGAACTTTGCCGTTGTCGTATACTTTGCGTGGCATAAGCTATACAACCCGTTTGCATTTCAAAAGTCCTTAGTCTTGGCCTCAAGTGCATTTGCTTTTGCATTAATCTCCGCTGGGAGCATTGCCGTTAGCTTGGATTCAAAAGCTTCTTTCGACTCCAACAAGTTCGAAGTCACCAACCTGGGCTTGAAATTTAGTTTTGGGATGCCAGACATAGTGTTTGCAGTTTTAGCTACTGTTGTTTTCGTCGCGGGGCTGACTTTTGCTACGATCGCCTATTGTGCGGCACTAAAATGTGAAAGTAAAAATCAACAATGATGCAACAAGAAACAGGCTCCAACTTCCAAAGCAAATACGACTTGAGTCACACTTCTAATTAGTAGTTGCGAGTTTACCAAACGAAAGAACATTGTAGTACTTGTCAGTGGGCGCTCTAAAAGGGCTCCATCATTTTTCCTTTAGTTGTTAGGCTCAGAGGTAACAGCTAGCTCATCCGCGATCATCTCAGCCTGCCTCAAAACGGTTTCTGTGGCGAGCAGCTGCATGTCTGGGGGATAGCCAAACTGCCTTAGGATTCGCTTCACGATAACTTTCAGCTTTGCACGAACGCTCTCCTTTATGGTCCAGTCGATGGATGCGTTCTCGCGGACCTTTTGGGTTAAGACTACGGCCAGTTCACGTAGTTTGTCTTGCTGCATCAGCTCGCGAGCACTGTCGTTGCTCGCTACTGCGGTGTAGAAGGCGTACTCGAAGTCGCTTAGGCCGAGTTTTTTGGCTTCGTCGTCTGAAGCGACGATCTCTTTGCTGAGCTTGATCAGCTCGTCCATGACTTCCGCAGCGGTCAAGATCTTGTTTTGGTATCGCTTGATGGATGTCTCCAGCATCTCTAGCAAGGCTTTGCTCTGGACGAGATTCTTGCGAGCTCGCGATTTGAGTTCGTCGTTCAGCAGTTTGCGAAGCACTTCTAACGCGATGTTCTTATGTTCGTGGTCCTTTAATTCCGCAAGGAACTCGTCCGAGAGAATGGAAATGTCGGGCTTCTTAATTCCTGCTGCGTCGAAGACATCGATGACTTGATCGGAAACGAGAGCTTTATCAATCACTTGCCGTATCGAGGTCTCGATATCCACCTCGCTCGTTCCTTCGCCAGTGGATTCGAATTTGACAAGCCGTGCTTTGACGGCCTGGAAGAAAGCGACCTCGTCCTTGGCTCCCATGGCTTGTTCATGCGGGATAGCAATCGAAAACGCTTTCGACAGTGCGGTGACCGCGTCGATGTATCGCTTCTTGCCATCGGGTAATCCGAGAACATGGTTTTCGGCAGCTAGAATCGTTTTCAGTTTGTTGGAGGTGTCTGAGTCGAAGTAGTTTTCGTGGGGAAAGCCATGGTACATGGCGGAAACGACTTCGATCTTTTCGAGCATGATCTCAACGGCTTGCTCTTGAGCCACCGCTGGATCGCCTTTGCCCCCTGCATCGGAATAGAACGAGAGCGCTTCTTTGAGGTCAGCAGCGATACCCAAATAATCGACGACCAATCCACCGGTTTTGTCTTTGTAAACGCGATTCACGCGTGCAATGGCCTGCATCAGGTTGTGCCCCTTCATCGGCTTGTCGATGTAAAGGGTATGCATACTCGGTGCGTCGAAGCCGGTGAGCCACATGTCGCGGACAATGACTAGCTCCAGCGGATCTTCATCATCCTTCATCCGTTCCGCAAGCAGTTTGCGTTGCTCTTTGTTCGTGTGATGTTTGGCAAGCAATGGACCATCGCTTGAGGCTGCGGTCATCACAACTTTGAGCTTGCCTTTGGTCAGGTCATCCGAATGCCAGTCAGGGCGTAGCTTGATAATTTCAGAGTAAAGCTCGGCTGCAATGCGTCGCGACATGCTGACGATCATCCCCTTCCCTTTCTGAGCCGTTTGACGGGCTTCGAAATGGTCGACTATATCACGAGCGATGTTTCGAATCCGTTGCTCGCTGCCGATGAGCGCTTCCATCTTGGTCCATTTGGCTTTGGCTTTCTGTGTGTCGGTCAGGTCGCGTGATTCGAGCTCTTTGTCCAACTCTTTGATCAGCTTTTTGCCTTCGTCACTGAGAGCGACTTTCGCTAGTCTGCTTTCATAATAGATTCGCACCGTTGCACCGTCCTCGACGGCTTGGGCGATGTCGTACACGTCGACGTAATGGCCAAACACCGCAGGCGTATTGACGTCGGTTTTCTCGATGGGTGTACCGGTGAAGCCTAGATAGGTCGCATTAGGTAAGGCATCTCGCAAGTACTTGGCAAAGCCATAAACAATACGAGTCCCGATGATATTTCCATCGTCATCTTCGACATCGACATTCTTTGCTTGAAACCCATACTGCGTTCTATGGGCTTCGTCGACAACGACAACAATGTTCCTTCGGCTGCTGAGTTCGTCGTGGACATTACCCTCCTCGGGTTGAAATTTCTGGATCGTGGAAAAGACTACTCCACCTGCCGCAACACGAAGCAGTTCTTTGAGCTGCTCGCGAGATTCCGCTTGCACTGGCTCTTGTCGTAAGAGTTGCTTGGCGGACGCAAAGGTATCGAATAGTTGATCGTCGAGATCATTGCGATCTGTAACGACGACAATTGTGGGATTGTCCATCGCAAGGACAATTTTGCCGGTGTAGAAGACCATCGATAGCGATTTGCCGGAGCCTTGCGTATGCCATACAACACCCGCTTTGCGGTCACCTCGCGGTTGAGTGGAGACGCCTTGAAGTTCATAACTCGCGGGAGATACGGCAACGTTCATCAACGCATTGGATACGGTTGGAGTCGAAGCAGAAACACTGGCTTGTGGAGAGGCATACAGATCGGCAGCACGAAGAGTTGATGCGACGGCGGCGTTTACCGCATAGTATTGATGATAGGCCGCTAGTTTCTTGACCGTGGTAATGCTGACTTGGCCCGTATTTGGGTCTTCGCGTTTTCCCTTTTCAAAGACGATGAAGTGACGAATCAAATCGAGCAGTGTCCCAGGCGTTAGCATTCCCTCGATTAGTGTTTCTAGCTGACCAATGAGCGGAGAGGCGTCGGTTTTTCCATCCGCTGTTTTCCACGCCATGAAACGTGAAAAACCCGCTGAAATGGATCCCGCTTTGGCATCTAGGCCATCCGAAATAATCGTAAAGGCATTGGTGGTAAATAGACTTGGGATCGTTGCCTTGTAGGTGTCAATTTGTTGGTACGCCGATCGAATGGTGGCGTTTTCGTCCGTTGCGTTTTTGAGCTCGATCACCACGACGGGCAAGCCATTGACGAACAGGATTAAATCGGGGCGTTTGTTGTGGTGATTCTCGATCACTGTGAATTGATTCACGACCAAGAAGTCATTGTTGAGCGGATTCTTGAAATCGATGAGCCAGACTTTGTCACCTCGCTCGTCACCATCTTTATGGGTGGAG
Organism: Pirellula staleyi DSM 6068; assembly: GCA_945875845.1. Lineage (GTDB taxonomy): Bacteria > Planctomycetota > Planctomycetia > Pirellulales > Pirellulaceae > JBKCUI01. The sequence goes on along the minus strand of CAMCMB010000042.1, from coordinate 522 downwards.
ACCGAGACACCTTCGGTCATCAATCGATGGAAGGCCTCGTTATCGGCCAAGAGTTCGGGTGAGCGGATGCGAAGGACATCTTTGACAGCCGCTTCGCGAAGTGAGGCAGGTATATGCGGATTGATTTTCGCAGCGGCCCCCAATAAACGGTCGACCAAAATCACATCAGCATAGTTTGACCGCTCTGGCGCGTGACCGTCAAAGGCAACGACAGAGCCGTGCAGGTACTTGTAGCCTAATGACTCCAATCGCTCGATCGCAAGAGTTTCGATAGCCGATTCGGTGATCTTAGGCATATTGAACCCTCACTTCGCCGGACATGAGCTTGGGGAGCAGCGAGTTGCGGAGTTTTTCGAGAATTCGGCGTTGCTGTAACCGACGTCTGAAAGGGAGCCATTTTCGGCGGTTTTCAGGGTGCCAGTTGCGGTGGTTGGTAGGTTGAGCGCACGGAGGCCCCTTGCTCGTCGCGATCGTTTTTCGCGGAGTTGACGCTGCTTCAGGTTTTTGCCAAGAGTGGTAGTG
>CAMCMB010000041.1 GCA_945875845.1 Pirellula staleyi DSM 6068 | reverse complement strand
CAGCGCCATCGGCTACGTTACCCCTGCGGATTGCCTCGCAGGGCTAAGCGAAGTGATCGGGGAAGAACGCGATCGCAAGCTAGAAGCAGCACGCAAACAACGTCAAGAGAAGCGAGCTGCGGCAAAACAAGTTGCATAGCCTGAGCGAAGCAGCTACAACGAAGAGAGCTACACGAAGGATAGGGCTCTGCAGAGGTGCAATCCGAGCGTCGTGGAGCCCAAAGTCAGAATGAGGAGCGGCCCTTTTCGAAGGACCGCTCCCTTCCATTCCGATTTTGGCTTATGCGATAAACCTTCGCCGCACGATGCGGCGAAATCCCTTAGCAGGATGCGTTACCACTGCGTTAGCCAAGCGCGGAACATTCCATTTGCCGGTGAACCAAGACAACTGTGACCTTTGCAGATGTGCCGATTCGGCGCGGCGGATGAGATTGCTGACTCTGTCAGGATTACATAGTCCAAATGAATATTGCTCGACATCCGGGTTAACTGGTAACCTTTGGGATTCAAATTCCCATGTATCTTTGTAGTTGCTCCGCCGTGGCGTTGACCCTAAACTCGATTGCATTGTCGCATTGAAAATCCTGCCATTGCGATTGGCCCGTGAACCTTTGTTTGCGGAACGTTTCGAACGCGAGGGACGACTGCTCGCCCGACTCAACCATCCCAACATCGTTGGCGGAACGCATCCTGGTGTTGCGAGCGTCAATTCTAAGCGGTCGTTGGGATCAGGACCGCGAACGCGTCAAACGCGGGATGCAGAAGAATCGAAAGCTAGCGATGCCACCGATTCGTGAATCCAACTTGTCAAAAACGGACGCGAGACTGGCGCCCATGGAAACACAATGAATTCCTTGATATCAACTGACCAAAAAACGAGATGCTACCCCGACGAACTCTATCGCATCGACCGTATCCAGCATATCCGAAGTCGATGAAGAACTTGGTTACCTAATACATGCCCTTGCAGCAAATCAGCCACTCCGCACCGTTTCATAGGCATTTGATTGATGCCACTGGCTTTATGCCCTGCTTTAGCCGACCTTCTGTTAAAAGATACGTACGGATTTTTAGCCTGCAAGCATGAATAAGCACGCTATTGTGAGTCAGCATTGCGATCGAGTCGGCTGAGCAGATCAGCGATGTCGACTTTCCAGCCCGGCAGGACATTTCCGCCATCTAAATTCTGTCCCTCGGTAACCACCGTGGCGTCCTGGGGCGTTCTAAATACAGTTACGGTTCGCGATCGATGATCAACCATCCACAGCAACTCGACACCAGCGTGAAAATACTCGCGTCGCTTGCGTGACATTTCTCCGTAGGTATTACCGACGGATAAGACTTCGATCACAAAATTCGGCACAATATCGGGCACAGGTTCCTTTGGGATCCGGCCTCCGGGCATTCTTGCCCAAGCAAAAAATGCCAAATCGGGAGCACGCACCGTATCCCCAAAGAGCCGCGTCATCCCATCTGGACCAGTTGCGACGCCAATGCGATGCTGGTCCAGGTAATTGTTCAGCCACTGCAAAAGAACTCCCGCCAAAAACGACTCCTGCCAACCCATCGCCTTCTCCACCAATGTGCGGTCAACCAACTCATAGAGTCGGCGTTCTGTGTTATGGAACCGCACAACATCTTCGAGTGTTGCAGCGCCGGGCGCGGGCTCGCTTCGAACCCTAGCTGCCGGCACGTTGCCAAGGTCTGCCAATCGATCTTCCAAAGTGGTTACTAACGCAATACTCATGACCGGAATCTCAAAAGCGGAAATGGAACCAATGAAGATTATATCCGGCGAGGACTGCCTAGGCCAACCTTGGAATCGTTGGTCGGATGGGAATGGAGCAAGTCAGGGGATAGTTGACAGCAAAAATCTGCCGAAAAGCGCAAAAAAAAACCCGACTTAGTTTGCACTAAGCCGGGCTTCTCTATTTTGAAATCTGGTGTATTTCACTGACGCTGTTTGACACAGCGTCAGATAGATGAGTTTTACTCTTCGAACAATTGTGGTCACTTAATTGTGCCTACCTCCGGCAGAGCCGTGATAGACTGTAATTATCCTTAGAAAGGAGGTGATCCAGCCGCAGGTTCCCCTACGGCTACCTTGTTACGACTTAGTCCCAATCATCAAGCTGACCTTCGGCGCCTGCGTCCTTACGGTTCGCTCAGCGACTTCGGGCCCTCCCAATTCTCGTGGCTTGACGGGCGGTGTGTACAAGGCTCAGGAACACATTCACCGCGGTATGCTGACCCGCGATTACTAGCGATTCCAGCTTCATGCAGGCGAGTTGCAGCCTGCAATCCGAACTGAGCAACACTTTTTGAGATTTCCTTGATCTCGCGATTTTGGTTCCCTTTGTATGTTGCATTGTAGGACGTGTGCAGCCCTAATCATAAAGGCCATGAGGACTTGACGTCATCCCCACCTTCCTCCGGTTTAACACCGGCAGTCTCTCTAGAGTCCCCGGCATGACCCGCTGGCAACTAGAGATAAGGGTTTCGCTCGTTAAGGGACTTAACCCGACATCTCACGACACGAGCTGACGACAGCCATGCAGCACCTGTGCAAAAGCTCCCTTGCGGGCACCCCAACCTTTCAGTCAGGTTCTTAAGCATGTCAAGACTAGGATAAGGTTCTTCGCGTAGCCTCGAATTAAGCCACATCCTCCACCGCTTGTGTGAGCCCCCGTCAATTCCTTTGAGTTTCAGCCTTGCGACCATACTCCCCAGGCGGAGCACTTAACACTTTCGCTACGTCCGAGAATCTGTGACAGATCCTCAGACTAGTGCTCATCGTTTACGGCTAGGACTACCGGGGTATCTAATCCCGTTCGCTACCCTAGCTTTCGTTCCTCAGCGTCAGAAAGTATCCAGTAAGCCGCCTTCGCCACCGGTGTTCCAGATGATATCAATGCATTTCACCGCTCCACCATCTGTTCCGCTTACCCCTATACCCCTCAAGCCCTGTGGTTTGGGGCGCAGTTCCTCGGTTAAGCCGAGGGCTTTCACACCCCACCTACAAAGCCGCCTACGAACTCTTTAAGCCCAGTAATACCGAATAACGTTTGGAGAGCTCGTCTTACCGCGGCTGCTGGCACGAGCTTAGCCTCTCCTTCCTCCTAGGATCTCTCAAGTATAGGGGAGAACCCCCATACATTTGATTCCCTACGACAGCGGTTTACAACCCGAAGGCCTTCATCCCGCACGCGGCGTCGCTTGGTCAGACTTTCGTCCATTGCCAAAGATTCTCGACTGCAGCCACCCGTAGGTGTCTGGCCAGTGTCTCAGTGCCAGTGAGGCTGGTCGTGCTCTCACACCAGCTACCCATCATAGCCTTGGTAGGCCATTACCCTGCCAACTAGCTAATGGGGCACGGGCTCATCTTGGGGCGGAATCACACCTTTGGTCCGCAAACATTATCGAGTATTACTGTCAGTTTCCCGACGCTATCCTCGTCCCCAAGGCAGATTCCCGTGTTGTCCTCTCCCTTTCGCCGCTGTCCTGTATTGCTACATTCTCGCGCGACTCGCATGCCTAATCCACGCCGCCAACGTTCATTCTGAGCCAGGATCAAACCCTTCACTTTTGTATGCTTAGGCCAACATCGAGATTGCTCTCAACATCAACCATAACTAACTTGGTTGGTTTTTTGAAACCGGTTGGTGACCTTGGTCAATTGGTCACCGAAATTCATCTACACAAAAATTCTCAAAGTTATTGACGTTTGCTAAAAACATCAACATTAAAACTCATCCACCAGATTGTCAAAGATCAAATTGACTCAACTTGTATTTCGCTCGCCGAACGACCTTTTCAAGTCGTTCGTCTCGCTGACACTCGTTTCGTCGGGCCCAACAGTGTAACCGAGTTTGTCGGTTCGTGTCAAGCTTCAGTTCGCTTTTATTTTCGTCGCATCGGCTTGTTTGCCGAGTCGGAAAACTCAACCAACCGGAGTTGGTCTCAGCGAGGAGGCGAAAAGATAGTGGCACCTCGACGAGCCCGCAAGGGGCAAACCCATTATTGTGGTTCTTTTTTTGGAACATTGTGTTTTTGCGGGCAGGAACCAAGGTTTTCCTTGGGACTTCGATTCCATTTGCTTGACTTGGCCACCGAAAAATGGCGTCTTGAACGGCTTGCCACCCATGATCTCGACTCTCTCTGGACGTTTCGGCTGATAGGTTTTGAATTTTTGGATGGTGCACTTTTTGCCGGAAGTTTGAAAACCCGACGCGTACCGGCTTGTTACCAAAGCGTGGCACGAGCGTCCCGCTCGTGAGTCCCGCTCGTGAGTCCATGGGCGAGACGCCCATGCCACTTTCGAATACTCCGTGTCACAGCCCATGAAAGCAACAAGCCGTTAAGCGAGGAATGACACACGGTCCCTCGCTCACGGGCGCGGGTTACCAAATCACAGCCTAGAAGCGAAAGGTGCGGGAAACGAACGCATTTTTTCTCGGAAGCGAACCGACGCCCGCTAGGCTCAATGCCCAACCGGGCAGCAAAAAGCACCCAAGGTCCGGTCTTTGCCGTTACTTCCACTTCATTCGCGATCACGCCGAGAAAGAATACTTGGATTTCGCGGTAGAGAATTATTTCTCAATCATGTAGGGTTTGTTCTATCCGATCGATACGCTTTCGCCGAATCCTGGGCCTTTTTCAAGGAGACCCGATTAAGGCCAGGCGCCCTTTGTCGGTTTACCCATCATCCGGAATCGGAATGAAGTTTTTACAACGCTCACACGGAGCTCAGTCAATATGGCCCTAGAAATCCCAGCCGCGGTCGTCAAGCCGCTCACTCTAAACCGTCTCTACCTCGGGACAATTGTTGGGATGCACTTGCTCGCATTGATGGCACTCCACCCCTATTTCTTTTCGTGGATCGGCCTCTTTTCAATGCTAGCGGGCATCCACATCTTCGGACAGGGTATAACGATTGGTTACCACCGTCTACTAACCCACCGCAGTTTCAAAACCCCTCGCTGGGTTGAACATACCCTAGCCGTCCTGGGTATCTGCTGCTTCGAAGACTCACCTGCCCGTTGGGTCGCGATTCACCGCATGCACCATGTCCACTCCGATCATCAGCCTGATCCCCACACGCCGCTCGTCAATTTCTTTTGGTCGCATATGGGCTGGCTCATGTTCAAGAATCGAGAAACACATTCTCTCGCAGCCATCGAAAAATTTTCAAAAGACCTGCTCCGCGATCCATTTTACATGTACATGGAAAAGCGTCCTATGACGCATCTTTACATTGCCTTGGCCCAATTGCCTGTCTTTTTCCTCGTAGGATTGATCGCCGGATGGATCGGATGGGGACCTGCGGGCGCTCTACAGCTTGGACTTAGCATGATCGTCTGGGGCGTCTACGTTCGCATCATCGCGGTGTGGCATATCACGTGGTCCGTCAATTCGCTGAGCCACTTGTTCGGATACCAAAACTACGAGACCAAAGAACATAGCCGCAACAATTGGTTTGTCGCCCTTCTGACCGTCGGTGAAGGCTGGCACAACAATCATCACGAAGACCCCTCCACCGCTTGCCTCCAACATCGATGGTGGGAAATTGACATCAGCTACTACGAAATCAAATTTTTGGAAATGATCGGCCTTGCGTCCGAAGTCATCGAGCCACGGCATCTGCGGCGAGCCGCGAGCAAAGCGGCATAAGTCGAAAAGCGATTGCGCCCGTTGTGCTATTAACCAACGGATTTATGTAGGCCTATTTCGCTTTTTTGCGTTTAAGACAGTGGATTTGGCTTTCTTTCCCTTCGATTTCTCTTCGACACCCACCGCAACTTTGGCTGTCGCCCTGCTTGCCGACTTGGTCGATTTTGTCTGGAGCGATTGACGGTCGCTTGCCTCCAACTTTTCCATCGCCTCTTTTAATGAGACAGGCAAGCCAGGCACAGTTGGCTTGACTGTAGGCTCTGCGCTTTTTCGCTTCGCATTAGGTAACTTGGCCGTCTTTACAACAGCTGGTTTGGCATCCTGGCTTTTGGAAACAATCGGTTTCAGTGGCTTCGGTTTCGGTACTGCTTTCTTGTTGGCTTTCGTATTCACTCCGGATGGACTCGATACAAGATCAATCCCGAAAAGTTCGCCCAAGTCCTCTTCGGCAAGCCCCTTCCGAGAACTCTCCGATATTGGTTGGCTAGAAAACGATTCACCGAACGCTGGATTGGTCACCACTTCGCGAATCAACTCATTCTGGTCAACGCCGCGTAGCAAGAAAAGTAACTCGGGCGCATTGTCCAGCCGATTTCCGATCCCGTACATGACAGCTGCTAAGTGTTTGCATAAGTAAGCTGAGTCGGGACAACTGCACTTGAAATCAATCTCGGAGGGTTGCGGAAACAAACCGATCTTGGGGCTCGTCAATCGTTGAAGGACTGCGTTGCTGAGTTTGCCTCGCAATAGATCCATCATCGAATGAATGGACTGCGAACAGTCGAACTTAATGCACTGCCAATGCTTGGGTGCCAAAGTCTTAATCTGAATCGCAATTCTGTATAAACTCGAACCACTGACCAACGCTGTGATATTCCCCTTTTCGATTTGCAAATCCACAATCGAACCGTTCCTTGCATAAGAACGGCCTCTCGGCAATCGATTTGAGTAGTCGCTATAGCTCAGAAGATTGGTGCACCACGCTTCCCCCCAAAACGTTGTCGCCATTTTTTGGCCAACAATACGTACGGGGCAACGGGCTGACCCCTTCGCATTTCTCTTTTTATCGAGCCTTGCAATCTCTGCCGCAGCTTGCGCTCTTCGTTGCGCTACAGGCACATAAGGTTCCCAGCCTCCGCCCCATCCCATGGTTCCATTCCTTTGTTTGCAAAGTGCTGAAAAGTTCTAAAACTCACTAACTACGTCGAAGCTTTGCTGATATCCAAGGCTACAAATTTCATGAGCTGCTGATTGGACATCTCCGTCAAATTCAGCTCCCCTTCGTCGCTGAACAACTCTTGGCTGATCGATTTTTTATCGCGAATCATTTGGTCTATCTTCTCTTCCAATGTACCCCGACATACGAACTTATGGACCAGGACGCTGCGTTTTTGCCCAATCCGAAAAGCCCGATCGGTCGCTTGATCCTCTACCGCTGGGTTCCACCAACGATCAAAGTGGATCACATGGCTAGCCTGCGTCAAGTTCAGTCCGGTCCCACCCGCCTTGACCGAGATGACAAAGAACGGCGGTCCCGCCTCCTCCTGAAACTCCTCCACCAACTTGCTGCGCGATTTGGCCAGCGTTTTACCGGTCAAAATCAAACCCGGTCGACCAAAGAGGGTTGCCAGAAAATCGGAAATCGGTTGGCACATCGATTGGAATTGCGTAAAGACCAAAACCTTTTCTTGCTTCTCGCAAATTGTTTCGCAGATGGCTTGCAATTCCGTAAACTTGCCCGAATCCTGGTGAACGAACTTATCTTGTTTCAGATAGAGCGCAGGATGATTGCAGAGCTGCTTCAATTGCATCAATACCGACAGCACCAAGCCGCGTCGTTGAATGCCCGTGGCCGTGTCGAGCGTTTTCTCAAGCTCGAGGACAATCTTTTGATAAAGGGCCGTTTGAGTCGCTGATAGACCGCAATCCACTCGCATCTCAGTCTTGTCCGGCAAGTCAGGGGCAATCGCTGGATCCGTCTTAAGTCGCCTCAGGATGTAAGGCCGAACCAATTTGCGAAGCGACGCGATCCCTCGATTGTCGTCGCGGTTGAGGAATTTTTTGAACTGAGACGCCGTACCCAGCAACCCTGGCGAGCAAAAATCGAATAGCGACCACAAATCACCCAAGTGATTCTCAACGGGTGTTCCCGTCAATACGATGCGACCTTCCGCCTGAATTTTCTTGATCGCCTTGGCCTGAGATGATCCCGAGTTCTTGATGGCTTGCGCTTCGTCTAGCACCAAAAATCGCCAAGGAACATCGGCCAACCAGCCTTCGCGTCTTGCTAAGCCATAGGTCGTAGCAACCAAGTCGTATTCTGCCAGTTCATCCACCGGGTTTTCCGCCACGCGTTTCAGCGTGCTCGCCTCATGATGCGAACGATGCGCAACGAACATTTTCAAACTGGGTGCAAATCGTTCGACTTCGCGTTGCCAGTTCCCGATCAAGGATGTCGGGGCAACCAGCAAACTAGGTGAATGAGTTTCCTGTTTCTTCTTGGGACTGTTGGGTTGCGATTTTGTCTGCAGCAAGAGGGATATCACTTGAATCGTTTTGCCCAAACCCATGTCATCCGCCAAACAAGCGCCTAAGCCGAGCTGAGTAGTGAACCAAAGCCAACGGACTCCATCGATTTGATAGTTGCGCAAGGTTGCATTTAAACCTCGATGCGGATCGATTTGAACGACGCCGCTGGGGTCGCGAAGCGTATCGAGTATTTCATGCAGCCAATCGCCCGCTTCGACACGCGACCATTGTCGAACCTCTTCGTCAACCGCCAGTCCGCCGATGTGAGTTCCGGAAAGCAATCGCAGCCCCTCTAGGAATCCGATGCCTGATGCATGCTCGCGTTCGAGTTTGGCCCATTGGTCCATGGCTTGTTGCAGACGCTGGTCATCGACTTGAACCCATTGGCCCCGAAGAAGCGTCATGTCTTCGCGGGCCGACATCAATTGCCTGATTTCCTCTTGGCTGAGAGGTTCGCCTTGGAATGCAACCTCGACTTTGAAATCGAGCGCGTCAATCAAACTCACCCCAGGCTTTTTCTTTTGGCCAATGCGCACTTGAATACTGGGGCGCGGCGGACGAGACGCGTTCCACCAATTCGGTACCCGCACTAGAACTCCAGCATGTTCCATTGCGGGTACAGCCGTCAGGAACTCATACGCTGTTTGAATCGACCAGGCTTGTGCGGAAAACAATGCTCGCGATTCGAGCAACTCCTGAATCAGCTTGCACTTTTCGGAAGCCCGCTGAACTGGCTCCAGCAATACGTTCAATTGTTCGGTATCTTTTTCAATGATCGATTGCTTGAGAGCATCCGCCAACGGAATATGACGTAAAGCCCCCGTAGTCGAATGGCCATCGGTATACGTTGCAAGGAAGGCAAATGGAAATTGCTCATTCTTTTTATTTTCCGCCAAATGAAACGTTACTCGCCCGACGAGATTCCAGGCTGCATTGAGTCCATGCAAATAGCTAGCCAGATCCTCTTTTGCAGACTTGGTAGCGTTTAGGGTGTAACTGTCGAGCTCATGCCAAATCGTTTTGAGAGATTCGACGTTAAGGTATTCCAGTCCACGCATCGCAGGGGCCGAATCGATGCGTTCGATGAGATCCTCGTCCGATGGCGGTCGAGGGCTGGTCCAATGCTTGGCGTTTTGAGAGGCATTCCTGCATAGGGCTTGAAAATAGCTTTCTGCGAATCGGCGCCAGAAGTCGAGCGGCAGATTTAGCGAAACATCGAACTGCTTGCACACAAGAAGCGTAAGTCCTGACCACTGCGATTTTCCAAAACCATCGACTAACAATTGAGCCAACACGGAATCAATTGGTTTCACCAAAGGATCGTCGTTGATTTCCAAAAACAACCGCCCCTGGGGCGAAATACAAACAGCAAGGCGAGTGTCCGTTTCGGGCATACCTGGATCTAGGCTAAGTTGGTTGGCTAGGGCGGTCATGAGATGCGTAAAATTCAGAGAGGGTGAATTCTATCATACGCTTACTCTCGCGTTGACAGCGTCGAGATCATTCACCAACGCAAGGGTGTAGGTCAATTACCACTGGCATAAAGCCAGTGGCATGAATCAAATGCCGCTGGGTTTATCCCAGCGGATCGTTACCTTCTCGCTAGGGCAAAGGTCAACGAAGCAGGCACCCTGGCCTCCGCATGGCCTTGTGCCATACGAAGCCAAGTTTGGTCGGCTAAACGCTTGGCCAAAGGACACCAAGCCCCCACGACGCAAGTGTCGTGGGTCGCTTAAGTTTCGATGCCACCCGCGAAAACTTGCTCACCAACGCGACAAGCACGCTGAGGCCGTGGCTTCACCCAATGAGTATCGCGTTCTCTTTTTTGGCCGAGTAGGTGTACTCTTGTTGCATAACACTTGTACTACTTGAGGTCGAGGAAGACTATGCAGGATGGGTTACCGACCGGTGCGTAATTACCTGTGAATTTGAGACCGCCGGTTCCTCGATTCACTTCGAAGATGGCAATGTTATCGGCTCGTTGGTTGCAACAATACAAGAACCTCCCCGTCGGGTCGAAGTCGAAGCTGCGCGGGTAATTCCCGCGTGTCCACTCCTCTCCCAAAAAGGTCAGCTCGCCATTGGGACCAACAGCAAAAATCCCAATGCTGTCGTGCAACCGATTCCCCGCATATACAAATTTGCCATCGCTCGAAACCAAGATCTCCGAACAGAAATTGCTGCCCGCAAAACCGGGAGGGAGAGTCGAGATCGTCTGGCGGGAAACTAACCGCCCAGTCGCGCTATCGTAATCAAACAATACAATCGTCGACCCCTCTTCCTGAATCGAATAGAACCAGCGACCGGTAGGATGAAAATGAAAATGACGCGGACCATCTCCGGCAGGTAACGAGACGGAAAAAGGATCGTTCGGGGTTAGCACGCCCTTGTTTTCGTCGAACTTCCAAACAAAGATCTGATCCAAGCCCAAGTCGACATGCAGCACGAACCGTCCCGTTGGATCGGCTTGAATCATATGCGCGTGCGTTCGATCGTGACCGCTGAACGCAAAGCTGCCAGGTGGCGCGTTGGTCGCTTTCGTTGGACCAAGTTTGCCCGCATCGTTTCGGATGTCTGTTGCGTCACCTAAACGTCCATCGGACAGGATAGGCAGCACTGCCACCGAACCGCCGAAATAGTTGGCGACCAACAAAAAACGCCCCGACGGATGAATGCTGATATACGTAGGACCAGCTCCGCCGGCTTTTACCGTGTTCCGCAACGTCAAATGCCCATCCGATCGATCGATCGCAAAGGCACTGACGGTTCCTTCCTTGTTCTCACCGACCCTATCTGTTTCGTTGGCAGAATAGAGAATGGTGCCGGATGCGTTGATCGCCAAGCAGCTAGGACTCGTACCCATTTCGAAAACACCTGCCGCCGACATGGCTCCGCTAGCCCGGTCGACCTGGAAAAGGTGGATGCCGCGTCCATTCCCGGGAGGTAGATCCACTTGCGTTGGCAACATGTCTCTCAGCGGAGAACTGAATGTTCCGACATAAGCCATGAGCGGACCGCCGGCCTGTTTTCCTTGCGCTTGAAGCGAACCATGTAGCAGCGAGGCTGTCCCAACGCAACCTAACGCATTCGCGATAAACGATCGTCTGGACCCATTAAGATTCATCATGATTTTTCATCTCCTGCTACTCCACCAGCAATCGCCCGCTCGAATTCATCGACTTGACTCTGAAAATCGGCAACCTTCGGAACCAACATGGGATAACGCTGGCCAGTCGCATCTAAGTGACTGCTGAAACGTCGTTTTGCAACCTCACGCTGCGATGATTCGCTTTGATAGTATTCTCGGAATGACACGTTCAGGTTCTTGATCAGTTCGCGCGGTGCGGAAGCGGACTCCAAATCCGAAATGATCTCGGTCAACCGAAACGCTAACTTCATTTGACCGAATCGATCGCCAGGCAGTGGGCCATCCGTCATGGGACTCGACCAAGCCGATGCGAACTCGTCTTGCTCCGCTTCGCCGTCCGCCTCGCGAGATTCACACCCCTCCAACTCGCAATCCATTTCCATGGACATCTCCGTCCACTCCCCTTGCTCCTCTTGCCACTCCTCGTACGATTCGCATTTTGAAAACGCAAACTCTCCATCGAGCTCGAGATGATGCCCATCCAAAATATCAAACCCCACGCCGAACATCCCCGATTCCATCATATTGCACAGCGGACAATCGCAATCCTGGACGTGTTCCATCGGTTCTTGCCCACTCATGCCTTCGATGGTCACACCGTCTCCGTGCGGAACACGGCGGCGACTGCATTCGATGATAAAGCTTGGTGGCGAACCGCCTTCAAAGGGTTGTTGCAACCAATCATCTCGTACCCTTGATAAAAATGCACCAAGCTCCGAAACCAGTTTGGGTCGTTCATGGCTCAATAACAATCGGGCGGCATGGACTTCATTCTGACACCAAAACCATCCACGCCGAATCACTTCCCGACAAAGATCAAAGTAAAGGATCATTTCTTCGCCCCCCATGGGTGCATCTTCATATCCCTCAACGTCATCTGGCGCCGCGACCATCGGCGCTCCATCTTCAAATCGCAATCGCTGCCCATCAATCACGCGGTCGCTCCAACCATGTGCGCCGAATAGCAAAACTCGCGGGGTGCGTCCTTGCAAATCCTGTCGCGGAGTCATCAACCAATCGCGGTGAATTTTGACCGTCAAAGGATACAATGCTTCACTTAACTCAGGATCATCCACTTCCGGAGACGATGACCCATCCCGCGGTAATAGTCCTTCTCCAGCAATGCTGATCATCCGCGAAGCGAGATCCTCTATCATGGCCGATCCATACAGCACTTCCCGATTCGTTCGAGGAACCACGAGCGGAGTAAGTCGCGGTTGCTGAACCACAATCGATTCGACATTCTCCTGGAGTTCCCACCAAGGCGGCAAATGCAGGCTCACCAGACAATGCTGATCGCCCTTCTCGTCCGTCACCATTGCAAAGACGGCATCGCGATCGACTTTCATGACGCTACGACCGGTACAAATTCGCTTCTGAACCAAATCAATGACACACCAGCTTTCCTTTGCGTCGATGGCGTCGATGGCGTCGAATGCAGTCGCCCGATCAACTAGCCGCAACGGCAACCCGTCCGCGAATTCACTTATCTCTGGTGTATTATACCTTGGCCAATAGGAAACAATCTCATCCCAGGAAGCTGGATCCTCTGATGCGACCGCCATCAAAGTGACCGCCGAATCCGCATCCACACTGGCCCCTAAGCGACAGCTACGCTTGTCCAAGATAACGACAACAACCGGCAACTCTTCCAATTCGTGATCAGCCATTCCACATTTCCTTTCGTTCAGCGACGTACTTGCCCTCTTGCCGTATTGTACAACAACGCGTTATCCGCCGGGCGTACGCAATCGACCGTGGGATAGGCTTCCAGCCTGTCGTTTTCAGATTGACAGGCTGGAAGCCTATCCCACGAATGGATCAAGCAATCCTCAAGCCTTGACGAGCTTGTTGCTTCATTGCGCCGCAACGGATGCTTGAATCTGACGAATGAGTTCTTGCGAAACCAAACCACTTAAGGCTAGATCCCGGATCAGTTTCGCAGCGAATTTTTCACGTGCTCCTAGGGAAACATCTCCCGCCACTTCCATTTGACGGTCACAACTGGCAACCACCTCGCCAAACTGCTTTTGATCGGGGAGCTGGCACATGGCCTTGATTACGATCTGCGAGGTGTTGGAAAGCACCTCGTACAACTCCGATTCCGATTCAATCCTCTTCGCGCGCTCCATCCAATAGGCGTTCCAAGCAATTCCACCCATCGAATAAATGCTGGCAACCATGGTTAGCATGCTCAGAACGCTCAGCGACAGAATGGCTCGTGCTGCGTCTCCCACGACCCTATTCGCCCAGAGGAGATAGACGCAAACGACCATCAGAGCCGCAGAGACGGTGAAAATCAGGGCGACCGTTCTCAATCGATGAAGCAGAACCGTGGCAGTGCTTCTGCCGCTGTTCACATGCATCGCAATTCTCAAAGACTCTTCTGCGGTAAGCGTACTCATTCTATTCCACTCCTGTCTTCGTATTCCAAAACCTTTGCCTCGATGACCGCCAAAGCAAATCGCTTTAAACTCCTCACGGTCGTCGGCATGATACTCAAAGCCTTTGCAATGTTTGCCGAAGTCTCGCCGGCACTAAAACGTTCGAGCACCTCGCGTTGTCGCGTAGGCAATTGCTCCACCGCATCACGAATAACCTGGTTCAATGGGCTAACCTGGTTCAATGGGCTCTCAACGAACTCGTTCTCTGAATCTTTCGACACCAAATCATCTCTCGACACCAAATCAGAACCGTCACCTAAAAAAAGAGGCATGCCGGCCAACTGGTCCAACGAGCGAAATCGAACTACCTTTTGTGCCCATCGCATCAAATGCTCTTGATCCTCAAAAGTGGATAGTTTGGCAATCGCTTCGATGGCAACGTCCTGGACGATGTCTTCTGCCGTCGACTGATCGAGCCCGAACGACTTCGCCTTCCGAACAAGAACCCCAAAGAGCCGCTCCCACTCAATTGAAAACTCCGCTAAAGTAACCACGTTGATTTGACTTTTCTAGGCGGGAATCCCTAAATCATTGCACCTAAAAGTAGTTGCTACCGGTCATTTTAGTGTGTAGAACCATGCTGGATTGTCCGCTCCTAACTTATTTACTCGAAAGCGTGCAAAGCCGGCAGGAAAGTCTCCCTTTTTTCTGTTGAACCCCGAAGCTGCCAGCCAGATTTCAGACGAATTAGTGAACACGGAGTCGTTTATGTGGCCAACGATCGCCCTGATTGGGTTGATGTTATTCCTGCTTACGTTGGTTTACCTTTGGAAGGAAACTCCATCTACGCCTTGGGTTACGTACGAAAAGCTTCTGGAGTTTTTTGAAAAACACGATTTGCCCAGATGGCTTTTGCTTCCTTTGGTCGTTGTGAGTTTCGCTTTCCGGCCCCAAGGCAAAACGTTTCTCCTCAGCTCCCTGGGGCTTGCGGGGTTCGGGGCAATTGCAGCCATTTGGGGAAGCGGCATTTTGGATTTCTTCCTCGACCTGATCCGTTTTTTCTTCGGTCAGCCGTCTGGAAAGAGTAGTTCTTAGTTCTTAGTTCTTAACGGATCGGGACATTGGTCCCAATCTACCTTTGGTAGTTTCCAATCTGCCGCTCGCGTTCGTTCTTGGGCAGCAGGCAGTTTTCGATGCCCAGCGACTACGCCCAGATTTCATGGACAACATTTCCATGCACATCGGTTAATCGAAAGTCGCGACCTGCATAGGGGTATGTCAATCGCTTGTGGTCAATGCCTAAGCCGTACAGAAGTGTTGCATGCAAATCATGCATGTGGACCGGCTTTTCGACCGGTCGAAATCCAAAGTCGTCTGTTGCTCCGTAGGTCAAACCGCCTTGGACTCCCCCACCCGCCATCCACATCGTAAACGCTTGAGGATGATGGTTGCGTCCATCCTTGTTTTCCGCCGTCGGGGTTCGGCCAAACTCCGCCCCCCACAGGACAAGCGTATCTTCGAGCAACCCACGTCTCGCCAGATCTTCGAGCAAGCCTGCAATGGGGCGATCCACTTTCGCGGACTCGGCAACGATTCCACTTTTTAATTGTTTGTGGTGATCCCAAGTGTAGTCAGTTGAAACTTGGATATATCGCACTCCCGATTCCGCAAATTTTCTAGCCAGCAAACACTGCCTCCCGAAATTGTCCGTGGGCGCACTGCCGATTCCGTACAGGTCTTTCGTCTCCTGTGTCTCGTCGTCGATATTCATTACGGTTGGGATACTGGATTGCATCTTAAATGCAAGCTCATAATTGGCGATGAGGCCTTCGATTCCTTGGTCGGAATTAGCGCTGTTCAAATGATCTCTGTTGAGCATCTGAATAAGATCCAACTGCTCGCGTTGCAGTCGACTATCGATTCGAGCGTTGCCTAAGTTCGAAACGCGAGCCTTGGCCACAGGCAACTCGGCCGATCCAATGGCTGTACCCTGATGGCTCGCCGGCAAAAATGCGTTGCCATAATTTTGGACCCCTCCATGTCCGCGCGGCGGCGAAATCGTAATGAAGGCGGGCAAGTTCTCGTTTTCGCATCCCAATCCATAACTAACCCACGCCCCAACACTGGGTCGCACTAAATTCGCTTGCCCAGTGTGCAGACGCAATAGGGCTTCTCCGTGTGCACTCCCCTCTGTGTGCATGGATCGAATCACGCACATTTTGTCCGCATGCCTGGAGAGATTGGGCAGCAGCTCGCTCATCCATACGCCGCCATCGCCATGCTGCGAAAAGTGAAATGGGGACGCTAACAGGTTGCCTAGTGCACTTTTATTGCTCCCTACCAACTCAGGAGAAAGCGCTTTGCCATCCTCCTTGATGAGTTGCGGCTTGGGATCAAATAGATCGACATGACTTGGACCGCCCCACATGAACAGGAAGATTACCCGTTTGGCCTTGGGACGAAAGTGCGGCAACTTGGGGCCGAGCCGGTCGGCATCCTCGGTTGCAAGGACCGACGAGTGGTTTGCTAGTAGACCGCTCATCGCGAGATATCCAAAACCACAGGCGCTGGACTTGAGCAACGCTCGTCGCGTGGATTGCGGTTCAAATTGGAAACAGGCCATACTTGAAACTCACTCCAGGAATTGAAACCGACTCGAAGCGAACAAGGCATGACAAACGATTGCCAATGCCCTTAGCTCAGGCTCTTCCACTTTTTCCGAAATCAAACGCGTCTCGGTTTGGATCAAAAAGGCTTGAAGTGCCTTCTGCTCATTCTCGCTAACGTTTCTATTCAGAATCCATTCGAACATTCGTTCGACTCTTGCCCGATTGTCCTTAGATTCGATTTCCCGAGCAATACGTCGGGCTGTCAAGTTTGCTGCCTCCATCACCGTTTCATCATTGAGCAGAAACAGCGATTGCGTCGGAACGATGGTGCTGGTCCGCGCTCCCGTGGTTTCATGCGGGTTGGCGAAATCGAAGACACTGAACAGCTCCGGCAAGTCATTTCGGATAACCGGCAAGTATACGCTTCGGCAAGGAAAATCGATCCGCCTTCGAACCTTGTTTTCACCTACTGCAGTCGCTTGATCGCCTAAGTAATAAACCGACGACTCCATCCCCCGCAAGTCGAGCTGATTTGCGGCAAACAACATCGCGTCGCGAAGAGACTCCGGATCCAATCGTCGACGGTGCGATCGCCAGTACGATCGATTGTCGGGGTCGATGGCGGCGTTGGCTGTGTCGTGCTGACTGCTGAGTGCAAAGGTTCGGCTCAAAACGATTTCACGCACCAAGGCTTTGACTGACCAGCCCGATTCGATCAACAAGTTTGCTAGGTGATCGAGCAATTCCGGATGGGTTGGTTGTTCACCCGTTCGTCCGAAATTATCGACCGTTCGCACAAGGCCGACTCCCATCAGATGGCGCCAAACACGATTGGCTTGAACGCGCGCGACCAATTGACCCGCTCGATTCTTCGGATCGACCAACCATTTGCTCAGCTCGATGCGGCCGCTCTGCTTGACTGGCATCGCGATTGGTTCGTCGTCGATGAGCACCTTTAAGTATCCTCGCGGGACTTGCTCACCCAACCGATCAAACTGCCCAGCCAATCGAATGTGTTCGTCGGCTGGCTGTTCTACATCTTCTGGAATCATAGCGCGCGGCGGGATCTTGGGCGGATTGGAAATCGAGGCCGTCAAACCTCGAATCCATTCCTCTTGGGCAGCGATTCGCGCTTCGCGAGTTTTCCCTATCTCCTTTGCCCCTTCGGCGATTGCGTTAGGCTTTTTCTCAAGAAGCCCAGCAAATACATCCTCTTTGTTCTCTTGAAGCGCTTGCAGCACCGATTCCGCATCCTTCTTTTGTTCCTTCAACTTCGGTTGGGTGCGCCAGTACAACTCGTACGCCTCATTCGACTCCTTGCCGTCAGGACCTAGTCCGATTAGCCGTTCCATCACTCGCTGCTCCCCGAGCATGTAGCGAGACTTCATCACGCTTGTCGACGCAAAGATTCCCGCCATGGAGTAATAGTCGGCGGTGGGAATAGGATCGAACTTGTGATCGTGACAACGGGCGCAGCCAAGCGTTTGACCCAGAAGCGCCTTTCCGATCGTGTCGAGCTGCTCGTCTGCAACCTCCATACGCTGATTGACGGCGTTGTTTCCCAAGAGCACCTTGGGACCAATCACCAGGAATCCGGCCGCAATACGCTGCTGATCGCGTTGATCGACCGAATCGAAAGGGAGGAGATCGCCAGCAAGTTGCTCCATGACAAACCGATCAAACGGCAGATCGGTGTTGAGTGCATCGATGACCCAATTGCGATATCGCCACGCCTCGCGGAATAGAAAGTTCTCGTCGAGTCCATTCGAATCGGAGTACCTGGCAAGATCGAGCCAATGCCGCCCCCAGCGTTTTCCAAATTCCGGCGATGCGAGCAAACGGTCGACCAACCTCGGAAGCGCTTGGGATGGTTCGTCCGAAATAAATTCGTTGATTTCTTGCTGCGTAGGCGGGAGACCAATGAGTTGAAAGAAAATGCGTCTCGCGAGATCCACCGCGTCCGCGTCGGAAACCGGATGCAGCCCCTTGCTTTCCAGTTCCGCGACGACATACCGATCAATGCTGGATCGTGGCCATTCGGATTGGGCGATCGGAAGCGGATCGCTGCTCAGCGGCTGAAAAGCCCAATGACTCTTGCCCGCAATGGGATCCGACGCTTCGACCATCGCAATAACGGCGTCGTCACTTGGCCCTGGCGCCCCGATCCGTACCCAATGTTCAAGCTTTGCAATATCTTCGGCCGCGAGCGGTGCGATGGGCGGCATCTGCAGGTCCGGATCGTTGTATCGGACAGCCCGGAGCAACGAACTGGATTCAGGCTCCACCGTCATCACGCTTGGCCCGTTCTGACCGCTCGTCATCCAACCATCGCGCGAATCAAGCAGCAGTTCTCCTTGAAGCTCTTTGGCCCGCTTGGAATGGCATTGGTAGCAGTGCCGCGCCAGCAACGGACGGATGTTTTTTTCGTAATAGGCAACACCATCGCCACCCGACTCGTCCTCGGCCCGAACGATTTGATTCAATACGGGTGTCGCAATGGCGAGCCAAAGGAAGAATCGAATAGTGAAAATCAGGGTCGATCGCAAGGTAGCAGGCGGGTTAGACGTGGCGGGGGGAGACTTAACATTCAATCTATCGTATCCGGAAATCTATCGTATCCGGGTAGCACTCGAAATGCAGCTTGATTCCGGCAGAAAGTTGCTCCTCCATGCCCATTTGGACTTCGTCCGGCAGCAGACTCTCCACCTCTGACTACAACTGTGCAATGTCCAATGGATTCAAAATCAATGGGAGAGCGAGGCTCCTGCCGAGCTTACAACGCAATGGTTCGGCAGGAGCCTCACCCTCCCAAGCAAGGAATGGATTGGGCAAAGTCGGGGAAAACATGTTTACAGAGGGGTGGCCTCACCCTCCCAAGCAAGGAATTGGGTAGACAAAGACAGAGAATATGAAAACGTGTTTACAGGGTGGAGCAAGGGCATTCTTGGGTTCCTTTTCAATCTTGCTAATCATATCCCGTTTTGCTAATCAACAGGTTGACGCCCAATCCCGCTTTTACCCTCGAGCCATCGACTTCCGCGGATGCCCGCTAAACCTTGGAGAAAACGAATCCGAATCCATGAATCGACGCAGCGCGAGTTGTGCCGAATCCTTTTCCTTTTTCTTGCGTTGATTCCGCTTGTCGTCGTCACTTGCTATAGCCTTGTTCGAATCACGCCTGGGTATCAAAGCTATCAAAAGGAACTCTGGCAACAGAGGATAAGCGACAACTTGGGTGTTGACGTTCGTTTTTCCTCGATCGAGTTTCCTAGTCCCGAACGCTTCCGAGCCCACAATTTTGTTTGTTTGCATCCAGAAACGGGCAAACAAATTTTGAAGGTAGACAAAATCAATGCGGCCATGGATCGCTCGGGGTGGACGGTGGATCTTGTCTCCCCAGAGCTCAACGGACCGCAGATTCAAGGCGCAATGCAAGTGATCCACGATTGGTTTCTTTGCCGCCCGCAGAAGTCGGCGAGCCTGCTCAGGTTGTCGGTACCGGAAATCCTCGTTTTCGATGGGGCGGAAAACACCAAGTTTCAAAATGTTGAGGTTGGGCTTCAGCCGACCGAAACAACCTCCACTCTCTATCTCAAGTTCTCCATTGCCGGTCAGAACTTCTCGGAAGCCAGCACTCTCGTCATCAAGCGACACCACGCATTGGCTTCTCCGACGACCCATTTGGAACTCATCTCGAACGATATTTCAATCCCCTGCCGACTATTGGCGAAGCGATTTCCAACGCTTCACGAGTTAGGCAATGATGCTAGTTTTCGCGGCACAATGGCTTGGACACAAAATGACCAAAACTGGGACGCAAACATCGCTGGCCTCTTTGAGTCCGTTGACTTAGGAATTGTGACCGCCCCAATCGGCTCTCCGATCCATGGAATTGCAAATCTACTCATCGACCAAGCCTTCATTGCAGACGACCGGTTGCTCCTAGCCAAAGGTTCGCTCGATTTGAGCGGTACCAATGGGAATGGAACGGCGGAAACGGAATGGGTCCTTCGAACGAGAGATGCCTTTGGTTTGCCAGCCCAGCAGAGTCTATGGAAACTGGACAACAAAACCGCCCGAATTGACCGCTTAGCGGTTCAGTTCGAACTTGCCCCTAACGGACTCAAGTTAGAAGGGAAAATACGACCGACGGATCCAGGTTGGCCGAACAACATAGCCATGATCGTCGATCAAAGTGCGATTATTGGGAGCAGCACCCGCATACCTCTGAAAACAGTCTCGGATTGGCTGCTATCCACCTCTGAGCGAAACAAGTTGCCCCGCGGAGACGAATCGCAGGTTTCCACGCAAAACTCCGAGATGGGTCGGTATTTGGCACGTCATCTGCCATGGCCCAAGCATGAGGCGACTGCACTCGCACCCTTCATCGCGAACGATCAACGGAAGTGACCTGTTGGGCATGAAAGGCATTTTTTGCTCCCAGGCTGTGAATTTATTCTGATTGACTCACCGGACGGCTCGCGCCGTTCCGCTACGAAATGTTAGCGGCAGGGCGCTAGCCAAATGGTACTCATTTTTGAATTCTTTAGAGTTAGCTTCGGGATAAACCTTCGTTCGGCACGGTGATTGCGCATGTGAATTGGCTTTTCCTAACTGCCAATAAGGAGCCAATCGTGCCAAATCAAGATGATTCAGGTAACCCAAGCCAACTCAGCGCAGCACTCGAACTACTCAAGCAATGGATCGATATTGAAGAGTCTGACGCAATCCAGCCCCTCGGAAATGCTGCTGTCTACAAAACCAGTGTTGTTTTTTGGCTTATGCTTTTCCAACGTCTCAACGGAGACCAATGGCTGTACATCGTCACGGACCTAACAGCATCCCCTAAGGCGTTCAAGGACTTGTACTTTCAACGTAACCATATTGAGGTCGACATACGCAACATTAAAGTGGTTTTTGACACGGAATCGCTGAAATGCAAATCGGTTGAAATGTTTCGAAAAGAACTTGGTATGGCCATGGTGGCCTACAACCTCAAGAGCCAATTGCGACAACAAGCATCGTTCCTTGCCAAATGCACACCGCGAGAACTCAGCTTTACAGGAGTGTGGACAGTTTATCGCGAACACATCCAATCCAAGACGATCACCAACGTCGAACAATGGCAGGAACAGTTCAAGATAGCGCTTGATCGCGCATCAAAACAAAAGCTGCCCAACAGGCCAGGCCGCAGTTTTCCTCGAGAGGCTTATACGCGTCGACCCAAAACGACTCACTTTCAAAAGCGCAAATGGAAAGAAAAACCTAGTGAAACAGACGAAAAACCGCTAAAGTGAGTATCATTGGGCGCCAGCCGTCCGGTGAGTCAATCAGAATAAATTCACAGCCTAGGAGCGAAAGGCGACTCTCGGCACCATGAATCGCATCGATTCCGCTGCATTCTTGACGACGGTTGAATTGTCAGATAAGGTGGAGGGGTTGTGCCTCCAAGGCCAATCCGCCCCAAGAGAAAGTGCTCTTTGTCTTGAAAGCGCTGCGTCATCGCCGGACAAAGTAATCGTCTCACCCACCTCACTTGAGTCAGACGCCCATGCACACTGCACATCCAAATGCCTTCTGGGCGCGAGCCATCATCGCCAACATCGTCGCCAGCTTTTGCCTTGCCAGTGCCGTCCCTGCAAACGAGCCGAGGGACGTCTCCGAACCGTTTGAAGCCTTCCTTACGAAGCACTGTATCAATTGCCATGGCCCTGAGAAATTGCCATCGCCCCGAGAAGGAGAGAAGGAGAAGGCGGAACTGCGCATCGACCAGCTCTCTCGGGATTTCAAATCGGACTTGGACACCCATCACTGGGCAGAGGTCGTCGAACGGATCAATTCTGGCGAGATGCCTCCGGAGAGTGAGCCGCGACCGACGCGGGAGGAGATCGCAGCGTTCGTTACAAAGCTCGACTCACTGCTCAAGGAAGGCAGGGCGGTGCGGATGGCAGCGAGGCCGTCGGTGGCACATTACCGACTCAGCCGAAAAGAGTATCAAAACACGGTCTATGATCTTCTCGGCGTGCGATACGATCCCACGCAGCCTGGCGCCTTGAATGAAGACTCCCTGTGGCATGGGTTTGAGCGCATCGGATCGGAGCTGTCGCTTTCGCCCTCGCACATCGATCGCTATTACCGCGCTGCCCAGCTGGTGCTCGACCGCGCCTTTCCTACCGTGTCCGGAGAAGCTCGCAAAGTGCGAAAAACTGCGGCCGAGTTGCGTTACAACGGCGGCAAGTCGCAGCAAGAGGCGTTGGACCGGTTCGGTATCAAGCGGCCGCTGCGTTACCTCCTCTTCCCCGGTCGCGTCGAGCACGCGCTCTCGCCAGGTTGGCTCGGTAAAACCGGTCCGGAATACAGTGGGCTCTACAAAGTCCGAATCATGGCCAGCGGAATTCGCCCACCTGGCGGCCAGCCAGCCCACCTTAGCATCGGCAAAGAGACGAGTGAGGAGACCGTCTCTGGCCTCATCGAATTTGACATAACTGCACCGGAGGACCGTCCGCAAGTTCATGAGTTCGAGGTATTCCTTGAGATGCCGACGACGCTACACTTCAGCGTAGTGGCGACCGAAGGTATTGACAGACGAGGCGGCGCGGCGTTCCGTAACTCGCTAGCTCACCCCTTTTATATCTTCACGCACAGCAGCGAGACACTGCTTCTGAATCCTAGCGCTCCGCAGATGTTCGATGATAAAGGGAACGGACTCTTTTCCTCTGTGCTTCTCGATTGGATAGAATGGGAGGGACCGCTGGAGACGGAGTTAGAAAAGTCCCGGCGCAAGGACTTGTTGCCCTCGGATGGCGCGACATCCGAAGTGGTCGCGGAGCAACTCCAACGCTTTGCCGAACGCGCCTGGCGGCGTCCAGTCATGAGGGAGGAGTTGGAAGAGTATCGGCAATCCTACCGCGTCGAACGCGATGCGGGCGAAAAGAACGCCGATGCCTATCGTGTGGCCATGCTGGGTATACTGAACTCGAGAAATTTCCTTTACCTCGTCGAGGGCGAGCCTGTTGCCCGCGAACGGCTCACGGACTGGGAACTCGCCTCGCGGCTCTCGTATTTTCTGTGGAGCTCGATGCCGGACGACAACCTTTTCGCTGCGGCCAAAGCGGGCGCCCTTTGTACGACGGACATCCCGTCCGTCGTATCCGAATCGCGACGGACAGAGATGTCCGTCGTACTATCGCAAGAAGTGGACCGAATGCTGGCGGACAGCCGGATCAACCGCTTCATCGACGACTTCTCGCGGCAGTGGCTGCAACTGCACCGCGTGGGGATGTTTCCGCCCGACAAGAAGCTCTACCCCCGATACGACGCTTGGCTCGAGACGAGCATGCGGGCCGAGCCGGTAGAGTTTTTCCGCGAGATGCTCGCGAAGAACATGACATTCGATGTCTTCCTCGATTCCGACTGGACCATGGCCAATGCCCGGCTCTGTGATTTCTACGGACTGCCGGAGCCGAAGACGGGCGAATTCCAGCGAGTCTCGCTCAATCCCGGGGATCATCGCGGCGGCCTGCTGACGATGGGTGCGGCGCTCGGGCTGACTTCGGACGGAACCCGCCATCGACCAGTGCACCGAGGCGTTTGGGTCAGCGAAACGATCTTCAACAAGACACCGCCGCCACCCCCGGCCAACGTGAGTGCCATCGAGCCCAATCCGCCGACGAGCCCCAAGGCAACCATTCGCCAGAAGCTCGCAGCGCATGCCCAGAACGCGAGTTGTGCAGCCTGTCATCGAGGGATCGATCCGCTGGGATTCGCCTTCGACCAGTACGACGCAATTGGCCAGTGGCGAACACATGAACGCGTTGAACTCGGCACCGGTGAGGATCCCTTGATCGATTCCTCCGGAGTCATGCCCGACGGTCGTCCATTCACCGACTCGCACCAGTTCAAACAGTTGTTGCTCGAAGATCGGGACAAGTTTTTGCGAGCCTTTATTGAACACCTTGGTACGTACGCCTTGCGCCGCGTACTCACCGTCGACGACGCGGAAGACGTCCAATCGATCGTCGAAGAATCGAAGAAAAACCAATACGGCGTTCGAGATATCGTGCGAGCGGTCGCTTTGTCAAAATTGATGAGGAAGCGATGAGAGCTATCCCGTACGACGGACTTCCAGTCCGTCGAAACGCCCGACGGACAGGATGTCCGTCGTGCAAAAAGCAGTCTAGAGAATCACATGACCACATCGACATTCAATAAGCCTGCCCCTCCGCGTTTTCGGGGACTTCATCCGGATCTTCCCATTCGGATGTATTTTCGTCATCTGCCGCACTGGAGGCAGGAGGGTGCGACTTACGCTGCCACTTTTCGTCAGGCCGATTCCATTCCGCAGGAGCAACTTCAGGCACTCATACGCTGGCGAGCTGTCTGGGAATCGCAACATCCGGAGCCGCGTAACGAAATAGAGTGGAAGCGATTCGCTCAGGAAATCACAAACAAGACCGAGCGGTGGATGGATGAAGGCTATGGTTCGTGCGTGCTTCGCGATTCTCGGTTTTCTCAACTGATGGTTGATTCGTTAGTGCACTTTCAGGATCAACGTCACTTCACTTCTTGTTTCGTGGTGATGCCGAATCACGTTCATGCAATCATACAACCGATCAATGACCACGAGTTGGAGGACTGCCTTCAACGGATCAAACAATACGTCGCATTGCGGGTGAACAGGACACTCGGACGAGAAGGAATGTTATGGGAGGAAGAGAGCTACGACCGCATCGTTCGTGACGAAGAACATTTATGGAACGTCGTCCAATACATCGGAAAGAACCCAGAGAAAGCAGGACTGACTGTTGATTCATGGGTGAGGTGGATTCATCCAGATTGGCAAGCCGCCGGCTGGGATTTCATCGATGATTAGAACTGTACGACGGACTTCCAGTCCGTCGAATCGTGCGACAGACAAGATGTCCGTCGTACCACTACTCACTACTCACTACTCACTACTCACGAACCACGAACCACGAACCACGAACTACGAACTACGAACTACGAACTACGAACTACGAACCCCTAAATCCCCATGAGCAACTACCTATCCCAATCCTGGCTGATCGACCGGCGGCACGCCCTCCGCGCTATGGGCACTTGCATATCGCTGCCCATGCTGGAATGCATGATTCCGCTTCGGGCGTCAGAACCAACCTCGTCTCCGCGTCGCAGCGCCTTTATCTACCTAGCGAACGGCGTTCATTCGCTGAACTACCAGATCACGACGCCGGGCAAGGACTACCAGTTTTCCCGGTCGCTGAAGCCTCTGGAGAAGCACCGGCAAGTCATCACGCCCATCAGCGGTCTGCATCACCCGGGAAGCCTCAGCCATCATCACAACTGCATCAGCATTTGGCTGACCGGCGGAAAACTCGGCCCTACGGACCGCAACACCATCTCGTTGGACCAGAAGATGGCCGAAGTCACAGCTCAGCACACCCGCGTCGCGTCGATGGAGGTGGCTATCACGCAGGACTCCCTCGCCTGGACTGCGGACGGCATCAAGCTCCCACCGATGCGTCGTTGCAGCGAGATCTTCGCGTCCATGTTTCAAGCACCGAAAGGGGGCATCGCAGACCAGCGAAAGGAATTCCGTCGCAAAGCCAGCGTCCTCGACGCCAACCTAGCGGAAGTGCGCCGTCTTGAGCAAAAAATGGGAACGGAGGACAAAGGACGCCTCAATCAATACCTTACCTCCGTCCGAGAGGCGGAGATCCGCACGCGGCGCGCGGACGCGTGGCTCGATACGCCACTGCCCGCCGTCTCCGACGCTGACCGCAATCGTACCAACCGCGATATCGCCGAAACCATGGCAGGCGACTATTTCCGCACGGTCTATGACCTTATGGTGCTCGCCTTTCAGACGGATGTGACGCGTGTGGCTACCTTCAGCATGGGGGGCGAAGGCCAGGCCATTGCCATTCCTGAAATCGGCATCACCGAGTCGCGTCATCAGCTCAGCCACCATGGCGGGGATCCAGGCACCATGGAGAAACTCACGAAGTATGACACCTTCGCAGTCGAGCAGTTCAGCTACTTTCTCAGCCGGCTCGCAGAGACCAAGGACCTCACCGGCAAGCCGCTCCTGGACTCAACGATGGCACTCTTCGGCAGCGGCATGTCCTACGGCCACAGCCATGGCAATGCCAACCTGCCGCTCGTGCTTGCTGGTGGCTCGGAGCTTGGCTTGAAGCACGGAAGCCACCTCGACTTCAACCAGGGCCACTTCGGCGGCTACCAGCTCGACAAACCCGGCGAACACTACGGGCTCTGCAGCCGCCCCGCAAACCCGGACGCCCACATGAGTAACCTTCTGCTCATGATGGCTCAGCGCATGGGGGTCGAAACCGACCAGTTTGGCGACAGCAACAGGGTGATCGAACTGTAGCTGTTCGTTTTCGCGAAAGTACCACGGACAGGAACCTCGGACTTCCAGCCCGTCGAAAATGCACGTCGAAAATGCACGACGGACAAGATGTCCGTCGTACAGCGGATTAATCTCTGGCTGCTGCATACCTAATAAATAATGAACCGCTTGCAAATATGACCTCCCAGAGAACGCCAATGTCAAAATTTCGCTTTGCACTGTGCCTGATCGTCACATTGATCGCAACGGACACGTCGTTTGCGGACGAGCCGTTTCGGCCCGAAGCAGGGAAATTTCCGCCATTGAACAAGGCCAAGTCGTACAAGGGCGAACTGGTGTTCGTGGACCATGCCAACCGCCGCGGCAGCCTGCGTGTGCCGGATGACAGTGAATACTTCAGAAACAAACCGCATCCCTTCGCCATGCTCCCCTACGGCCTAGTCCGCTATCGCGGCGCACCGGCGGATCTCAGGGACATCCCACTCGGCACCGTTATGAACGTCCGGGCCTTTCTCCCGCCGGACCCGAACACATCCTCCGTGCCGGTTGTCCCGAAAGGAACCCCCTCGCAGCCCGCCGAGAACCACGCCCTCCTGCTCGAGGACGAGCCCAGCTACTGCCTGCGTGAGGGCAAAGTTTGGAAGTTGAAGGAGGTGGACATTCAGAAAAACCAGCAGATGATCGTTGCCAGTTTCGAATCGAAGGAAGGCGTAGACACCAACGCCATCGAGCAAAAGATGTCCCTCGATGCGGCAACCCGCTTTTGGCGCGGCCGTGAATGCCTCGGGCTCGAAGACTTGATCGCCGAGGGGGGCTGGCCCGCCGGCGGAAAGAAATCCCTCGGTGGCCAAGCCGTCCTGATCGGGCTCGCCTGGAAGCCCACCCCGGGCGCGGTCTGGAATCGATTCCACATCTCGGATATCTGGCTCGATGAGACTGCGATGCAGCGTGCCTCCCGCAATCAGACCGAGGTTCACAAAGAGCTCATTCGAAGCCGCTGGATGCCCGCCTGGGTGGATGCCGTCGAGTACGGCAAGTTCGGCCGCGCGACAGTGACCGCGACCTTGTTCGGCGGCATGGATCCATCCCTCTATGCCGATTTCCAGAAAGGTAGCCAGGCACACATGAATGGGGCCGAGAATACGTTGAAGCATGTGGGTGGTAATTATGGGCCTTCTCATATGGCCTCACGTGGCTCCCTCGTCGACGTCACGCATGCGACCTCAGAGGTTCCGCTCGGGAGCAGCGGCATCCAAATTCATTTTGAGACGGACCTCATCATTGAAGGGATACGCCCTGGGCGAGTCGTCCGCGTCCGCCCTACGCTCTGGCCCGACACGGGCGGATTGCCTCGGCAGGAAATTCTCGGCGATGGGTCCTTCAGCCCCGAAGACCGCTTCCCGTCTCCAGCCATCTTTCCCAAGTACTAACCGTCGTTACACCGTTTATTCGTACTTCTGCAAATTCACGAAACGCACTTGATCAATGTCCGCAGCAAGATCCGCAAAATAGGGATCGACGAATCCGAAGTCGGCAAGCGATTCGAGATCCGATCCGTCGTTCGGTGCGTCGCATGACTTCAGTACCACCAATTCTTCTGCGGCATAACTAGTGCTAAACGCCGCTGCGAGTGAATCGGAGGTCACATCCCAGCTTTCCGGAAGTCCCATATTGGGGTACACCCTGGCGAAACAAATCGCCACCTGAACAATGGCGATGATGGGCGTGGTCGAGTTGACCTGAGAACCGGAAAACAGCTGCTCCAGGTCGGCCCTCGTTTCAACTAGATCGGCATTGCCGAGGATTTGATGGGCGATGCGGGCGGTGTGTTGCAACAGATCGATGCAAACCCAGTGCGCAAACTCGTCCGAAAGCGGGTTGGCTCGATGGACTTGGCGAACCGCATCCACCACGGGTCCGCCGCCGACTAGGATTAGGGTCAAAGGGTGTGGGTTTTCATGACACCATTTGTGAAACTTGTGTTTCAGGTTGGGCATCGTCAGCAGGCTGCCGCCGAGTTTAATGACGCGGACTCGTTTCATTGAATCTCCTTTTTTTAAGTGAAGCAAAAAGGGGTCAGGTCGAGGCCTGATCCCTTTTTTCTCACCCAGCGTTTCCAATATCAGGGTTACGAACCCTGTCATCCCGGATTGTACGAGTGCTATCGTCCGCCTGCAATCATGGGCAATTTTCGCGTGAACTCTAGCCTGTCCATTGCAGTGATCGAACCTCCTCAACCCCCAACCCCTTCTCCTCGGAGTACCGAGGAGAAGGGGTTGGGGGATGAGGAGCCACGCACTGGACAAACCATTACTAAGCACATCCGCATATGTTTTTCATACCAATGAGCCGTTGGGCGATAGCCCCGGTTTTCCAATTGCTCGACATTCGTCGAGAACCGGGGCTATCGCCCAATGGCTATCAGTTTCTTTCACTCGAAGACTCATACCGATGTGCTTAGTCATCACAACGCCTCGTTGGGCTAGGCACGCAAACTTGGGCCACTCTTAAGCTCGTCAGAGCACGCGGCGAACTCAAGTTACCCGTCGTGATTTCAATCAGCGAAGTTCACACGCTTCTCAAGCTGATCGAAAAGCCTTCCATGTTCTGCTTCTTCACGGTCGTCTACTCCTTGGGACTCAGACTCCAAGAAGCTCTCAATCTCCATGTTTAAGATATCGACTCCAAGCGAGGTTGGAAACAAGGCTAACATTGGCTCGCGAGCAACCAAAACGGCGACACGATCAAAGACAGAATCGACGAGACTCACCGTACGAGACATACCGCTATAATCTTTCGCGTGGCAATCCAACCAATTCGAGAGACAATCCAGTGGACTCTATCATGTCAAAGAAGCTCCTCACCATCCGAACGTGGACTGATCCGAGGCTCCGATTTAGATCGCCTCCGTTCGCAATACTTTACCTCGTCCTAATTTTTATTTCCGACGTATCGACCGCGCGAAGCCAATCGATTGGGGAACGCAATCGCCAAACGACTACCCTCCAGGGATCGAGTGTTTGGCACCAACTGAAGAACGATATCCGTTTTCTTGTTGAACCCATACGAGCGCCCAAATATTCTTTCGCAATCCTAAGAGGCTCCAGGGACGTCCAAGAAAAACCCTTTTCTTTTGATGACTTTCCCGATCGCCTCGTAGTGGTTTTGACGGGTCTCCATACAAACCGCAGTACGGCACTGCAATTTGCCGAACAGATCATCTCACAATCGCCGCATGCTGCTTCGAGGGTCTACGCTGTTTTCGAGTATCCGAACGATGGCCCTATCACGGAGTCTGCTAAGGTTTTTCGAGAGTACTTACAGGAATTGTATCGAAAATCTCCGACAACCCACGTCACGATTGTGGCTCACTCGATGGGCGGACTCATAGCTCGATACGCTTTGGAGGAAGTCCGGCCAGAGCCTAGACAACACTGCAGCGTTGATCGATTGGTGATGATCTTTCCCCCGAATCGCGGGTCTCTACTGGCACAGTATGCTGATGTTCTCGAATTACCGGACTTGCTTGACAGGCTCTCCTCCAACGCCTCTCCGTTAACATCGATCATGGATTGTCTTGTTCATGACGGAGTTGGTGAGGCTTGCGATGATTTGATCCCAGGCTCCACCTTACTGCAAACGTTGAATGGGAATTCCATCCCGAAAACCGTTCGGTACTCGATTGCGGTCGGAACGGCAGGCCCCATTTCTCCCTCGCAGCGACTCCTCGCAGGTTTTGCACTGGGAACCCTCCGGTCGCAATACCGTACCGATTCAGCAGAGATTGAATGGCTGCTCGATAAAGGCGAACAGTTGCTTCGATGTGACGAATTGACTCAAGGATGTGGCGACGGTGCAGTCGCTGTCACCTCGGCTCGGTTACCTGGCGTCCGAGATGTCGCTGAATTCCCGTTGCACCACATCCAATGGTGCGACCCCATGCACGAGGCAGCAATCCAGTTGCGACGCTGGGTGATCGATCGTTTGGAGTGACAAACCAACGGACCCATGGGCCTAAGAAACAATGAAGAGTCGCTGCGTCCAACCGCTCCCCTCCGGGAGGGAATCCTGGAAACCGCTAATAACAACCTTTTTTTGATGCCGGGTTGCAGAAGCAGGAGTTCGTCCATCGGAAACAAATGTTAATAAAATAACAAAAAGGCCTTTACGCGAAACTCGCCAAGTGTTAATTTTATCGCAATTAGGAGATTGAGGAATGCGTGAAGACTTGACCCGACGTGAACGACAGATTCTCGATGTACTGTATAGGCTCGAAGAAGCGAGCGCCAGCGAAATCGTTGAGGCAATGCCAGACGAGCTGGCCAACGCAACGGTTCGAACGCAACTGCGATTTCTCGAAGAGAAAGGGGCCGTTACTTACCGCCGCGAGGGTAAAAAGTTTCTTTATCGGGCTATAAAGCCAAAAAAAAATGCTGCCAAAACCGCCCTTCGTTCCGTATTGAATGTCTTCTTTGGGGGATCCATCGAAGACGCTGTTGCCACTCACCTGGCCGATCCAAAATCGAAACTCAGTTCGGATCAATTAGAGCGGCTAAGAACTTTGATCGATGAACATTCAAAAGCCAAGGAGGATCGCTAGGATGAACAACTCTCAATGGAGCGAACTAGCAATACAGATGTTGCTCGCTTTCCCTGAGCTGAGCTCAATACTGGTTAGTGTCTTGCAAATCGTCGGGATCGCGATAGGGATATTCGTCTTGAGATGGTGTCATAAGCAAGATTCGAGCTGGGTATATGTTGTTTGCCTCGCAGGCGTCTTTGCTGCGATGCTGCTATTGCCTTTGCATCTTGCTCGCTCGGGGTGGGCCTACTCCATTCCAAGGATCCAGCATGAACCGTCGGCCGCAGTCACGAAAACCTCCGACCTGCTGGATCATTTCGCCATCCAGCAAGCCACTCTGAACTCGTTTCCAATACCTCATGAACCACTTCCTGTAGCTGAGCAGGAATTTTCGTTCGATGAAGCGATAGCCGTCTCGAACGGAGCGACCCTATCTGACTTCAGTCCGCCAACAAACTCATGGTCAATTTTGCAAATCGCGATTTCGATTTACGCGATCGTCGTCTTGTCTCAACTGATCCGAATCGCACGAGGCTGGCAACGATTGCGAACGGCAGCGCAGCGAGGCCTAACACTTGGTGATCGATCGAGTCGCTTGGTCGAGGAGTGTCGGCATCGCCTGAAGATATCGAGCCGCGTCCTCGTCTTGCGATCGACTGAGGTAGCGATGCCACTCACGTTTGGTGTCACGCACCCGGTCGTTCTTTTGCCAGTCGATTTTGAAGAATGGACAACGCTTGAACAGCAGGCAGTCGCATTGCATGAGTTTTCTCACATCGCGCGGCGCGATGTGCTTGGAGAACTTTTGGTGCGCAGCATGCAAGCGCTGTATTGGCTTCATCCAGCCAGTCACTGGATTGCCAAGCAGGTACGAGCCGCTCGTGAGGGAGCAACCGATCACCGCGTGATCGCAACCGGTTTTTCGCCGCAGGAATACGCAAGTTGCCTTGTACAAATCCTGGAACGCGAACGCATACGTGGTAAAAAACGCCGAAATAGCATTCCTTCGATTGCAATGTCGGCTTATGGCGATATGGAAGTTCGAATCAACTCAATCCTTCGAGGAGAAATAAAAATGGATTTCGCACGCAGATCGATTTGGATCATTTGTCTCGTTCTCTTTTTGTGCTTTTCGATGGTCAGGTTACAGGCGGTGCCAACGCTCAGCCAGACACCTGTATCGGATGATTCATCCGATACAATAAGCGAACCAAACCAACCCAAAGCAAGTCTCAGCCAAGCCCAGCCATCGTCTGGCGAAGTAACCGATTCAAATCCATCACCTAAAAACGATTTTCTCGACTTGATTCAGAATGCTCCCATTACGAGCAACGCCAGCACTCAGGACGGAATCGAATTGAATCTATCGGGAGTGGTCCTCGCGCCAAACGGAGAGCCTGTCCGCGGCTGCACCGTCGTACTAAGCCACCTGAACATGGGGCAACGTATTAAAATGATACGCGGACTTGAGAAGCAAGATGACGGCGATATTCGACTTCAGAGCCTATTGGCGCGAACCAAGACCGACGAAGAAGGCAGATTCAGGATTGCCAACATCTTTGTCTCAAAAGATTCGCCAGATAATGCTGATCTGAGCGAATGGACCGGTAACCTTATCGCCGGTGACGGTAAGCTAGGAATTGGTTGGGAAACGTTTGGCTCCGTGCGTGAACGGCGAATCACGCGAGTACTCAATATCCGTTTGTATGAGATAAATTCCATTGAAGGGCAGTGTCTCAATCCGGATGGAACCCCGGCGAATGAAACAAAGGTAGTCGTTTCTGGATTGGGGTACGCTGATCATCGTAGTTCTGGCCTCTTCCTATGCGGTGCACTTCATGTCAACACTTTAACAGATTCAAATGGTCGATTCCAATTCTTCCATTTGCCAGGAAATGCGATAGCCAGTATTTCCGCCTCAGGGAGTAGCGGCATCGACAACTTAAGGCTTCGTATCTCAACAAAACAAGGCTCGAATGCGACCGATTTGGAACGGATTGCCCTTCCACCAGGAATGCAACTTCAGTCAGGGCCCGCTCTGTTGAAGCTTAAACAGCCAATCCAGATCCAGGTACGTGTCATCAATACAAAAGGAGAACCTATTTCTGGTGCGAAACTTTTTGGAGAAGGACTGAATCAGGAAACGGATCCTCAAGGAATGATCCTTTGGACAGTTCATCCCAAATACGCTGATGCGAGAGTCGCGAGCATTGCAGCGAATCAAGAGACTCGGATATTCATAAGTTTTGAGAATGCCTCGCCTTACTTGGGAACGGAAAAGAAGGTCCGGTGGGATTCAATCACGGAGTCCAAGTCAATTGACATCATTGTGGAAAAAGGGACTCGGGTACGGGGTAAGGTTATTACTGAGAAGGGTTCCAGTGCTCCAGGTGTCTTCATTTTGGAGTCAACGCAAATGGGACAATACAGTACCGTAAACAAAGAAGGAGATTTCGAAATTACAGTGCCAAAGAAGAAATGTCGCCTGGTTCTAAGCGGGTCGCAGGGAAGTTATCGAGTTCCGAGTGTCGAACAGGTTCGTAAGCTGTACAGATTCACTTCTGAGACGCCCCAAAATTGGAAATGCATTGACATCGATGCAACCAGCGGCAACGACATCGAGATTCCGACCATAGTCGTCCAAAAGACCGAGCCTATCCATATTGTTGCTCAATTGCCGGATGGATCACCGGCGACCAACGCAACAGCCATTCTCACCGACATCGATATTTCTAAAGAGGATCGCAACACGTACTTCAGAAAAAGTTTCCTATCGATGAACACATTCATCGATAGCAATGGATTGGCTACTATTCTACCGATTGGAATCCCGAGCAAGCTTGCGTCCGTCGAAGTCCGACTGCTACATGAGAACATTCCTTACCTGGGCATTGTGGGCGTTGATCCATTGTCAGCTGGGAAATTGTTGGTGCGTCTAAAGCCAGAATGGTTGATTCGCGGTCGCGTATCGTTGGATGGACAACCGCTCCCGGGTGCGTGGGTTCACGCCATACGGAATGTATCACCAAAAGGCGAAACACTTAGGCCCGAAAGTGTTTTGCACTGTCGTATGACCACGAATCAATTGGGCGAGTATGAGTTTATCATGCCAAGGGATCATGACTATGAAATTCAAGTCAGCAGTTTGCCGCAAGATAGTTCTCCCAACGGATCCACCCATAAGCTAATACGTCAAACGGAAAACGAAATGGAAGTTCCCGAGTTTCGATATGAACGGGGGACCGAATCCATCACAGGCACCGTTTGTAATCTTAAAGGAGAACCCATGGCTGGCGCGAACGTTTTCATCCTAGGGAATGGGGAGCGACTCTGGATTGGCCAGTCCGAATCGAGCTTCGTAAAATCCGACAAATCCGGTCAATTTGTTATGCGGAATCTGCCACGCGGTTCCGTTAGATTGAGAGCGACCTGGAACGATACTGCGAACAGATCGGTTTCAAGTCGCGAAGTATTGAGCAGTTCGGGAGAAACAAATGTCCATTTGATCGTTCCAACAAGCCAACGCGTGGATCTCAGCGAGTGATCGGTCGCTTGTCGCCGTGCTGTTCATTTGCTCAGCGTGCCCTGAAATAAGGGTAAAGATGAGGCCCAAGGCCCTCGGTCGCCATTCTTAGCACACCAAGCGTGATGCGAACATTGGGCTCAAGGCCCAAGTTCGCGAAACCGAGGCCGCCGCGTCGAACGGGG
Organism: Pirellula staleyi DSM 6068; assembly: GCA_945875845.1. Classification (GTDB taxonomy): domain Bacteria; phylum Planctomycetota; class Planctomycetia; order Pirellulales; family Pirellulaceae; genus JBKCUI01. Next base: position 25,600 of record CAMCMB010000041.1, on the reverse strand, counting down.
CAATCGGACCGACTGCGTCGAACGGGGCGACCGCATTGACCGGGGCGAAATGCGGGCTTGCCCCGCTACTTCGCAAATGCTTGGCATGTTACCAGCGCCCCCGCGCCGAAGGCCCAAAGCCCTGGTTTCGTTGCTATTTTTTGACCAATTGATTAGCCTGTATACTATCCCACCTAGGCGAAGTTCGCCAAATTCCACCAAGTCCGCAATCCGCAATCCTGCCCAAGGAAAGCATCTGTGCTTGTTCCAATGCCTTTTTCCAAGATTTCTATGAATTTCGTTTGGTCGATGGTTCGAATTGCAAGTTCGATTTATGCCCTCGTTTTGCTCGGAAACACGATTTCCCTAGCGGACGACAAACTCGGTGAAGCCAAGCTGGACGCCGAAACACTTGCGAAAAAAGAGGCATTCTTTGAAACAAAAGTCCGCCCACTTCTGACCAAGCACTGCGTCGAATGCCACGGGCCCGCAGATCAGTCCGGTGAATTGCGACTGGACAACCAAACCGCAGTCACAAAAGGGGGAAGTTTAGGCCCGGCCGTAATTCCAGGCGACCTAGAAAAAAGCCTCATCCTTCGCGCGATTCATTATAACGATCCCAAGTTTCAAATGCCTCCAAAAGGGAAACTCGGCGTTGATGAAATTGCCATCCTCGACGAATGGGTCCGGACTGGCGCCTATTGGCCTAAAGACAAAGAGCCTTCCGCCAACGAATTGCTTCCACCGGCTCAACGGATCGATCAGATTCGCGAGTCGCATTGGTCTTACCAACCCATCAAGGAGGTGGCTCCTCCAGAGGTCAAGAATACTTCATGGCCCAAACAACCGATCGACCGATTTATTCTTTCCGCGTTGGAATCCAAAGGACTCGCTCCCAACAACCCAACCGACCGAAGAACGCTCATCCTGCGTGCATGCTTTACGTTGACGGGATTACCGCCAAGCTACGATGAGGTCAACGCGTTTGAGGCAGACACATCACCGGACGCATACGAAAAACTCATCGATCGATTGCTGGAGAGCAAGCACTACGGTGAACGATGGGCACGGCACTGGCTCGACTTGGCTCGCTTCGCGGAGACCACGGGCTACCAAGCCGGAAGTCGCGACACGCGTTATCCCTACGCATATACCTATCGCGACTATGTTATCAACGCGTTCAATGAGGACAAACCATATAATGAGTTCATCATCGAACAGTTGGCTGCCGACCAACTCGAACTCAACGACGCAAATCGTCCCAAACTAGCTGCCTTGGGCTTCCTGACTGTAGGCAGGAAATTTATGGGGAACCCACACGAGATCATCGACGATCGAATCGATGTCGTGACGCGCGCGTTCCTGGGGACAAGCGTCGCATGCGCACGCTGCCACGATCACAAATACGATCCGATTCCGACCGCAGATTACTATTCGCTCTACGGAGTTTTTGCAAGCTGCCAAGAACCTGCAGACCTGCCGCTCCTAGGTGAGCCGTCCACCACTCCTGGTTACGACGAGTTCTTGGCAGCCACCGCCGAAAAGCAAAAGGAAGTCGACGGCTGGCTTGACAAAAAACGAGTCTCCACAGAAGAGGAGCTGCGGTCCCGTATTGCGGACTATCTCATTCACCTGGCGAAGCTAAAGAGTGACGGTAACCCCAAGAGTGTCAAGAAGATGGGCGATCGCGGTCCATTGCGACCTCGGGCGGTCGCGAGTTGGCAAGAGTTCATGAAGAGCCCGACAACGCAGAGCCACCCCGTTTGGGGTTTCTTGAATCGCTTTGCAGCCTTGCCTCAGAGCACATTTCAAGAGGAGTTCAAGAGCCTCCTTCAAGGAACTCCGGAATCACTATCGAGCTTGAATCCAAGCCTCGTCGAAGCGCTTCGAGAATCGGCACCCGAATCCGTCGTGGATGTCGCTCACACGGTTGGAAAGAAACTAGAAGACATCTTCACCAACTGGAAGGAGCTTCGCAAAAAGGACGCCTCAGCAACCCGTCTCCCCAACGACAACGACGAAGCGATCCGCGCCGCTCTGTTTGCTGCCGACAATCCGACTGTACTGAACGCGGAACTGATGATTGCGCTGTTGGATCAAGCGGAGCGCAATGAATACAATCAACAACTCGGAAAGATCAAGGGTGTGGAGGCATCGCATCATGGCTCACCCCCTCGCGGCATGGTGATCAACGACAAACCCACTCCCCACGATCCAGTTATTTTCAAGCGAGGACAGCCCGGCAATGCGGGCGACAGTGTTCCTCGACGCTTTTTGCAGTTGTTGGCCCATGTGGATGGTGGCAAGCCATTTACGAAAGGAAGCGGTCGTTTAGAACTAGCGCAAGCGATTGCCAACAAGGACAACCCGCTCACCTCACGCATCCTCGTCAATCGAATTTGGCAGCATCATTTTGGGGTTGGGCTGGTGCCGACCGCCAGCGATTTTGGATCTCGCGGCGACAAGCCTTCGCACCCTGAATTGCTGGACTACCTAGCCAGCGAATTCATGAAGGAGGGTTGGTCGATTAAGCGATTGCAAAAACGGATCATGCTTTCTGCGACTTGGCAACAATCGAGCGAAGTGCACCGCCAGGGCGAAGCGCTGGATCCCGAGAACAGGCTTCTATGGCACATGCCTCGGCGTCGTTTGGAGTTTGAGCCATTGCGTGACCGGCTATTGACTGCAACCGACAAACTCGACCGGCGCATCGGCGGTCGATCGGTCATGATCCATGAGGACGCGACGCGACGCGGACTTTATGCTTACGTCGACCGGGAAGATATTCCAGGCTTATTGGCCAGCTTCGATCTGCCAAGCCCGGACGCGAGCCAGGCGACGCGCGCTCGAACGACCGTGCCCCAACAAGCCCTGTTCTTGATCAATGCGAAGTTCGTGATTGGACAAGCAGAACAGCTTGCTGCCAAGTCATCCGCGATCGACTCTGCGGACGAGCGATTGAAAGCGCTCTATCGAATCACGCTTGCTCGTGACCCCGATGAACAAGAGCTGCGCATGGCGAAAGAGTTCATTGCAGCTGCAAAAGCGGCAAGTGCGGCTGCTACTCAGCCCACAGTGGCACTACCAGTGTGGCGATACGGATATGGTTCGTACGCTGCGGACTCCAACGCCATCAGCTTCACTCCACTTCCCCATTTCACCGGTAAAGCATGGCAAGGCTCCCAACAGTTCCCCGATCCCGCGCTAGCCTACACGAGCCTGAATGCCTCGGGCGGGCATCCTGGAAATGGTCCTACTCAATGCACTATTCTTCGGTGGGTGTCTCCGTTTGCCGGAACCGTGTCGATCGAAGGTGAGATCAAACATGAAAGCGATAAAGGGGATGGAGTCCAAGCTCGAGTCGTTTCTAGCAAGTCAGGCGTTCTTGGAAAATGGGCGGCCAAGAACAACAAGGTTGCAACTTCGGTGACTACCGTTGATGTCGCAATGGGCGACACGATTGATTTTGTGATCGATTGCAGGGCTTCCCAGGATCATGACAGTTATCAATGGAGGCCCCGCGTTCGCGTGATTAGCTCAACGAGCACAGACGTAAAAGCCAACTTCGTGTGGAATGCTTCCAAAGAATTTGATAAGTCGTCGGCGAACCTTTTGCCTACTCCCACGACGGATGCCTGGGTGCAGTTAGCGCAGGTATTGTTTTTAAGCAACGAGTTCGCATTCGTTGACTGACCGGAAACAACATTGCCGGAAACAACATTGCCGGAAACAACTTTGCCGGACCACTTTGCCCGAAAACATTTGCCGAAAACATTTTGCCGAAGAGAAGAACTGAGTACGAAATGAAACAACCCGATCCCCTTTCGATTCTTCGATCGATGAATGCAATGCCGTCCAGTCGCCGCGAGTTTTTGCAGCGAAGCGGTGTTGGCTTTGGCTCGATTGCGATGGCTGGTTTGTTGGCAGGGGAGCCCGGTCGAGCATTTGGCGACTCGGCATCGGCTGGGCATAACAGTCTCAATCCAATGTCTCCTAAACAACCGCACTTTGCTCCGAAGGCCAAGGCGGTCATTCATCTTTTCATGAACGGCGGTCCATCGCAGGTGGACACGTTTGATCCCAAGCCCGCTCTCGACAAATATCACGGACAGGCGCTACCGAACAACTTGCGAACAGAGCGGGAGACCGGAGCAGCGTATCGCTCGCCGTTCAAATTTAAGAAGTATGGAGAGAGCGGTATCGAGGTCAGCGAATTGTTCTCGCACGTTGGCGAAATGATCGACGACGTTTGTGTGGTTCGTTCGATGCATGCCAACGTACCGAATCACGAACCGTCGCTGATGTTGATGAATTGTGGAGATGCGACATTGGTTCGGCCAGCGGTCGGCTCGTGGGTCACTTACGGGTTGGGCAGTATCAATCAAAACTTACCCGGATTCATCGCAATGTGCCCAAGCGGCTACCCGATCAAGGGGTCCGAGAATTGGCAATCCGGCTTCTTGCCCGGCGCCTATCAAGGGACTTACGTTAACACCAAGAACCAAGATATCGAAAAATTGATTGCTAACATTCGCAATGCTTCGGGTATCAGCCAATCGGATCAACGGCGACAACTCGATTTATTGCAAGCCATTAATCGCCGACATGAAGAGGCAAGGCAACAGGATGCAGAACTGGAATCGCGATTGCAGAGTTTCGAGTTAGCCTACCGCATGCAGATGGATGCAAGCGAAGCGTTCGATATCAGTCAGGAACCCAAATCGATTCAAGAAATGTATGGCGATACGGTTCAGGCAAAGCAGATTTTGATTGCGAGGCGGCTTGTCGAACGGGGCGTGCGATACATTCAACTTTGGCACGGAGCTGGGCAACCGTGGGACAGTCACGACAAAATCGAAGAGAACCATCGTAAACTTGCAGGTGAATGCTCGCAGGCTATCGGTGCTTTGCTCAAGGATCTGAAGCAACGCGGGCTTCTCGATAGCACGCTGGTTGTTTGGGGAGGCGAGTTTGGTCGGACGCCCACGGTCGAATTGCCCAAGCCAGGGGCAAACGCCGGAACAACGAGTGGCCGTGACCACAATCACTATGGTTTCTCGATGTGGCTTGCGGGCGGCGGAGTCAAGGGAGGACATGTTCACGGAGCAACCGACGAATTCGGATTCCAAGCGGTCGAGAACAAGGTGCATGTGCATGATTTGCACGCAACGATGCTTCACTTGCTGGGCTTCGACCACACGAAGCTAACCTATCGTTATGCAGGTCGAGACTTCCGGCTCACCGACGTACACGGAAACGTCGTGCACGACATTATCGCCTAGGCCGACCATGAGCTCGCGCCGGTTTACCCCAGGGGATTGATGCCTTCCTGCTAGGGCGAAGGTCAAACCACCACCGGCATAAAGCCAGATGGCATGCATCAAATGCCCCTGGGTTTATCCCAGGGGATCGTTACCTTCCTGCTAGGGCGAAGGTCAAACCACCACCGGCGTAAAGCCAGATGGCATGCATTGAATGCCCCTGGGTTTATCCCAGGGGATCGTTGCCTTCCTGCTAGGGCGAAGGTCAAACCACCACTGGCGTAAAGCCAGATGGCATGCATTGAATGCCCCTGGGTTTACCCCAGGGGATCGTTACCTTCACGCTAGGGCGAAGGTCAAACTACCACTGGCATAAAGCCAGATGGCATGCATTGAATGCCCTTGGGTTTATCCCAGGGGATCGTTACCTTCACGCTAGGGCGAGGGTCAAGCCACCACCGGCATAAAGCCAGATGGCATGCATCGAATGCCCCTGGGTTTACCCCAGGGGATCGTTGCCTTCACGCTAGGGCGAAGATCAAACCACCACTGGCATAAAGCCAGATGGAATGCGTCTGTACCCATGGGCGTGAGCCCTCAACTTTACCCACATTTCGCAGCACACCAGGCTCGAAATCCCTATGGATTTGCGTAATCCCAGCGCGTTTTCTCCGCCTCGCCCCGAGACCAGGGCGAGGGGAGCAAGATCAAAAGATGTGCGTCGACACGGTGGCCGACGGCCTTGGCTTCGCGAACTTGGGACTTCAGACTGTTGGATGGGACGGAAGCCTTGGATGCGACCGCGTGGGGCAAGGCCTTGTACGTCGATGGGAGTATCCAGCAAATGAACTCCGACGTTGCCCGGTGGCGATTGCGACCGTCCCCTATTCGCTTCCCAAACAGTAGAGATATTCGGTTCGCTGGCCATCGACTGAGTTGGAAGCACGATAGTAGATTCTGCTGTTGCAGATGACAGGGGTCGACAACACTTCGTCACCGAGATGATTCTTGGCCAACTCCTCGTATTGGTTCGGATCGGCGCGGAACACAAAGGTGTCCCCACTCTCGTTGGTCGCAAAGATCTTGTCACCCACCAAGACGGGTGATGCGGAAAACGTTCCTCCCAATCGTTCCTTCCAAACCTCTTTACCCGTATCCGATTTCCAGCACATGGCAATCCCAGCGTCGAGCACTCCAAAGAGATACCCGTCGCGTATAAGCAACGAGGGTACGTACAACCTGGTCCCGTTTTCCCACTCCACTTTGCCAGTACCATCGGCAAGCACAGCGGACATATGATTGCGAGGATAGCCGCCGCTGGTAAAAACCCGCCGGCCATCCGTGACGGTCGACGTAACGCATTCGGTCGTCGCTCCCTCGATCTCCCATAGCGTTGAGCCCGTCATTGGATCAAAGCTTGAGACCTTGTCGCAACCTGTCATGATCAATTGATCTTGGTTGGCTGCATGCAAGATAATGGGCGATGGGTAGTTTGGTTGTTTGGGGCGCTCGCGAGTCCATACGACGCTACCGGACTTACGATCCAATGCCACGATGGCTCCGCCTGATTTGTTGTCGGATGACACAATGACCAGCGATTGATAAAGTGCTGGCGAAGCACCGTAACCCTGATGTTCAACATACTCCGAAATCTTGGCCTGCCATTTTTGGTTCCCGTTGAGATCGAGGCAAGTCGTCACGAGTGCGCCTTGATTTGGGAAGTTCACAAAGATACTTTCGCCATCACAAGCGGGGGTGCTCGACGCTGACGTTGATTTCTCATTCTTGCGCATACCACCTGACGCATGAACGGTTTTCTTCCAAAGTTCTTTGCCGGACTCCCTTTGGAAACAAACGACGAACTGCGCTCCGCTTGCCTCGTCCGACGTTTGCGTAAAGATTTGATCGCCCAAGATGCACAACGAGCCATAGCCACGTCCGGAAATCGCTACTTTCCAAACCACATTCTTTTTCTCGTTCCAAGTCAGCGGAGGGGACTGATCGGTCGAGGCTTCACCGTTCCGATCGGGACCGCGCCACCAAGGCCAATCCTTGGATGAAATCTTGAATCCATCGTTTACCTTGACAGGCTCTGCGGCTTCCACTGTGGAGCAAAACAATGCGATAAAAATCGTTGCCATCCACATGTTGTGAAAAACGCATTTTGAACGGACAACTTTGGAGTGAGAACAAATGGATTGAGAAAGCATGAAATCGTTCCAGGTGGGAGACAAAGGTATTTTGGGGGCAAGAGATAGAGCGAACACTAAAACTGAGCCGATCGCATGACACAAACCGAGCTTGCGGATTGGCAGAGCTTTTCGATATCGACAGGACTATCGATGTACGCTAGGCCAAGGTTTTCCACTTGATGCGAGGTCAATTGAGACATCAAGTAGATACTTCTCCGGCTCTTGATATCGCTCAGAACCGAGGCAGCGAACGCATCTTCTAAGTCGCTGTTGAGCAATCTTCGCTGCAGCTTATCATCTTGCTCGTCGGTTCCAAGTTGCAGAATACCCTTCGAAACTTGCTTGATATCCGAACAGATCACAATACTGCCTTCGGTATCGAGTTGCATATCGGCATGCGCCGCCGCCCGAGCGATATTCATCCAGGACTGCTGCGTCCAGTCACCTTCCACAAAAGCGATCACCAAGCCCTTGGCATCCGTCGTTCCTTCGCCTTCGGTTCGAACCATTTCAGCTGCCTTGCGAAAAACAGAATCTGGGCTACCGCCAAGAATATTCGCGATGGAACCATCACAAGCAGGTACAACGGCGATTGCAAATTGGACACCCAGCAGCCAACCCGCTTCGTGGCTTAGTTTTTCTTGCCGATGCATATGATGCGTGTTGTCTTCAAGCCATGCCAAATTCCAGCGATGTTGCGTGGCTGCATTCGCGAAACTCGGTGACATTCCATACTTGTCGCTCGCACTGGGCGACTCGGGAGTTCGAACGCAATAAATAGGCAATACCACTTCCGCTTCGAATAAGTTTCGTTGAATGTAGATCGGATCGGCCGTTTCACTCGCTCCTACATATCCGTGCGATTCCTGGTTGGTCGGCTCATGCGTAACCACTTTGATATCGCAGAACTCCTGCCCCACGAGCTCTTCCACAAGTCGATCTCGCCAGGCTTGATTGTCCGAGCCAAGCACGATCGTGATCCTTTCTTGTCGTGTCCCATGTTGGACCAGATAACGGACCAACGCACACGCAATCGAGTTTGCCTCCGGCACTCCATCTTCGATCGCGATGGCGATATTATCATCGTCGATGAGGGCAAGTGGCAAGGGAGGGAATTCAATCGGTTCATCCAGCGCCGATGAAACCATCTCGTCTATCGACTGGTCCGTTGGCACGCCGCCCACACGCACTTCCGCTGCGAAGTCCGGGAGCTGCAAGCTCAGTTTTCGGGCGCCGATCTTCGGTTCAAAGCAAGTGGTTTGTTTCATCGATCCTTCACCTTTTCGCGATAGAGATTCGCATGTCGTGCGACCATATTTTCAACGGAATGCGTTTGAAGCACATGCAACTGGGCATTCGATACCAGTAATTTTCGCTGATTGTCGTCATTTAGCAACTGATTGGTTATGCGGGTCAACTGATCGACTTCGCCGACACCAACCAACATGCCAGTGCGACCGTGCTCAATCAGCTCTCGATTTCCTGGGATATCCGACGCGACAACTGGTATCCCCGATTGCATCGCTTCCAAAATGACATTGGACTGCCCTTCGTATAGGCTACCGTTCCAAAGTACATTGCAATGGGGTAATAACTCGCCAACGTCCGATCGCTCACCCAAGAATTTTACGTGTTCTGCTCCTTTAATATTGTCTCGAAACTGCTCGAGCCGTTGCCGCTCGGGGCCGTCTCCAATGATAACATAACAAAGATCCTGGCGTGCAATTCGCAACAACTCGGCCGACCATATCAATTCTTTGTATCCCTTTTGTGGCCACAATCGACCTATCGAAATCAAGATTTTGTTGTTGAGCGGAATGCCCATTCTCTCATAGGCTTGTTCGCGAGAAAGTGTGCTCGACTGCAATGGTTCGATTCCGTTCGGGATCAAGTGAAAGCGGTTGACGTCGATCCCGTGCTTCGCATAAAAATCAATGGTGCCTTGGCTGTTGGCTGTTAGACCTTGAGTTCGCTTTGCCAAGAATCGGTCTAGCCAAAATTGCAGGCCGTTTTTCCATGGGTCAACAGATCGTTCGGAACCCATGATGACGGGCACTCCGGCAGACCATGCGGCGGTACGTCCGTATGCGTTGGCCGCAAAAATCCAAGTATGCACCAAGTCCGGCTTCAGTTTCTTGAGAAGGCCTCTCAATCGCAACCATGCGAACGGATCTAGCTTGAGTCGCTTGTTGACATGGTGCACCTCAATTCCGTTGTCCACCAGTTCGCGCTCCCGAGGACCCGTTCGCGTCAGCACTACCACAATGGGTTCAATCTCATGACGCTTTAAGCCGCGAGCCAAAAGAGTCAGTTGTTTTTCCGCTCCACCTTGGTCCAACGTCGGGATGACCAAACAGACTCTCAATTTCATACGGTTCGTTCGCTGCTAGAGTCACGAAACAAGGTTAACCATTGCTGAGCACAATCGTCAGTGAATTTGTTGCGACGCAAATTTTGACGCAGCAAACTCGCCATCGAAGTCCATCGCTCTCGGTTGGTTAGCCAGTCTTGAAGTTTTAAGTCGAAAATTGGATTGGTCGAATAGAGCTGAAAGGAGTTGGAATCGGGGAGCCACGCTCGGCAGTCTGGGGTGTCCGCCACGATCGTCGGTACACCGGCTAACGCTAGCATCTGCAAAGAGTATTGTATCGTTTCCCTCGAATTCGAGGCGATTGCCAAGTCCGCAACGCGAATCAACTCTTGAAGGTCATCGAAACCGTCAAACAACAGGATTTCTCGATGCCAACCTCGCGACTTCAATAAGTCATACAACGTGTTGGGCGGAATTCCGCTCCCGATCACCCACATTCGAAGCATGGCTCCGGCATCTAGCTGGTCACAAACCGATTGAAGAACGGCTCGAAGAGGTTTCGGCTCAGACAGACCCAAGTGAACGAGGATGTCTGTTCGACCAGGGATGACAAAGTCACTGCATGTTTCAAACAATGCATGCGCTGCCGATGCCTTGGATTCTTCAGACCGAGTCACTCCAGCCCAAGCGATGTCAGCGATCCTAACAATTTGCGATTCGCTCACACCATGCGAAATCAACAACCGATGCGCATGGGGCGTTGGGCATACAATGCGAAAACAACGGCGGCACGCTTCTGCCATTGCAAGCTGACTTATCTTTTGACTGTTGGACAAGCCGAATCCTGAATCATCCGGTGAAAATCTTGCAATGATCGGCTTGTTCCACTTGGCCGATTTGCCTTGCAATGTGGAGAGCAACCCGTCAGCACGGTCAACATAGATACAATCAAACTTGGATATCGATTTGGAAATCCAATGGACGACGTTTTTTTGAAAATGGTTCTCGTTCCAATTGGTCGACGGAGCTGGCAATAATCGATGGACAGCCACTTCTCGGCACAATGCGAATTCGGGCCAACTAGGATGCCAACGCGCTGTCAAGAGTGTTACGTCGGCTCCATAGCGTTTCAGAGCCGCGCAGTGGTGCATTAGGCGTTGGCAGGAGTCATCCGTGAATGGCCAAAACCTGCGAGCGACGACAAGTATTTTGGGAACGTGCATAGTCGCGTCGCCCGTTATGTGGCAACGTGATTCTTCAAATCGGTCTCCTCAAGGATTCCGACGTACGGCATGTTGCGGTACAAATCCTCATAGTCCAATCCGTAGCCCACAACAAATTCATTGGGTATCTCAAACACAACATAGTCAGGAACTGCAGTCACAATGCTTTGACCCAGTTTGTTCAAAAACACAGCCGTTTTTATCGACTTTGGGCCCATCTCTTTCAGCCTTTGCGTGACCTGAACCAGTGTCTTGCCGGTATCAAAAATATCATCGATGAGCAAGACATCACGGTCTCTGATATCGAGCATCATATTGTCATGAATGATCAAGTCACCCGACTTGGTCCCACCGCGGTACGAGGTGGCTTGAATCAAGCTAATACGAACCGGCATTTCCAGGCGACGAATCAGGTCTGCAAGCATCACGAGACTTCCCGTCATGATGGAAACGATGGTCAACGGCTGGTCCTTGTAATGCTCCTTGAGCTGAGCAGCCAAGCGATCGATTCCAAGTCCAATTTGCGTTTCATTGAGGAGGATTTTCAAGATTTCTACCGAGGGCTGGGTTTCCGAAATACGATTCCTTCCAAGCAAAAAATCGCTGCCAGGTTGGCCAACAATGTAGAGCCGATAACGGCTCATGTCGAGTCGCTTTGTAGCGGAACAGCGCAAGCTGTCCGGTGACATCTCGCAAATCACTTAGGTATTCACCGGGCGGCTCGCGCCGCTCCGCTACAAGAACCTTGGATTGGGCACAAAATTCACCGTTCCGAATTCCTAATTTCCCGCATTGAGTTTCTCCAAAAGATAACTCAGGACAGTCGTGTGCTTTGCATCGGACGCACCGGGATAGTGAAGTTCGCAGCTTACCCCTGCCGCTTTGCATTGCTCTTGCAGTTTTACGCCGAAATTGGATGTGTGCGTTGGGTCTTTTTGGTTCTCCCCAAGAGCAGGAGCGGCAGCATAAAAGAGGTAAACAGGTGGGTCATCTGAGGTGACAAGCGCATAAGGGGAAAACTCTGCAATCCAAGGCAATATCGTTTCGCGTTTCGAATAGAACTCATCGAATTGCGATAGTTTTTGCGATGGGTCCCCCTGAAACCCAAAGGCATGGCCGCCGTACTTGCTGTTGGGTGTCCACTCTCGCATCTGTTTTGGATCGAGTGTGGTCTGCGCACCGGTGACTGCCGCGCACAAAAGACGCGTCGATTCCCTGGCTACTGGGTCGTTGCTATTCGGATCCGCAAGATCGGAATGGAAAGCCAACCAAAGAGACGAGCATGCACCTGCGGAACCACCACTTGCGCCGATGCGTTGCTTGTCGATATTCCATTCGCTGGCCTTGCTACGAACAAACTGAAGCGCCCGAGCAGCGTCGTGCAGCGGTCCTTTCACTGGCGGTATGACACCATCTGCCGTTGCTTCTGCGATAAAGCGATACTCGACCGATGCGACCGAGATGCCTTCTTTGAGCATGGCCGGGAGCATCGCGGTCAAGCCGCTGAGTCGTCCTCCGCCTTGCCAGCCACCCCCATGAATGAACAAAAGAAGCGGCGTTGGCTTTTCGGACTCCGCTTTCCAAAAATGAAGCACTTGCTTGGGATGCGGACCGTATGCTACATCGTAGTAAGTGGGATTCGGCAAAACGGCTTCTTTCGCTAAAGCGCGTTTTGCTTCGCCCTCCGCAATCTCGCGGACAAAGATGTTTCGCCATCGGATCTCGCCGCCGTGCGTTTGCAGCATGATCGGGCCCTTTGCAGGCAATGGCTTGGAGCGATCCCAATAATTCTCCATGTCGGCCCCGTCGACCACGAGCTTCTTGTTTAGAGTCACCCAGGTACGGGCGTTCATTTGTCGAATGCGCAGGGCGTTCCATTCACCAAACGGTTTGTCGGCAACCATGATCGGGTCGCGACCAAGTGTGTTCGGTGTGTTGTTGAAGAGACCGCCGGATCCCTGGTGCGGCTTGCGATTGGGATTCTTGGGATCGAATATCTGCGTGATGTCCCAGATCTGTACTTGGGGTGATCCTCTCAAGTAGATTCCGCTGTCCGCCTTGGCAACGGTCTTGTATTCAATGAGCAATTCGATGTCGCCAAACTCTTCCTCGCTTGTCGCATAGGGCCCAGTGCCATTATTGACGAGCTCATGGTTGTCGACCGTCCAGTGTTTCGAAAAATCCTCGCGTTGTTGTTTGAGGTTGGCTTCCTTTTTGTCGCCCGTGAGTTTTTCCGAAGCGTGCGGATTCCAACCATACCACCCCGTCAGATCGCTGCCATTGAAAAGCGTGCGAAAGCCCTTGGGGGGGGTCGGCTCGTCGGAACTGGCATTTGCCAACGGCACCACTACAAAAGCGAGCGACCACAGAAGGCCGAGGAACTGTTTCATTTTCATCTCCACGATGGTTTGACGTCCGGTACACAGTATCAAGCAACTATTGTAGCTTGCAGCAACGCCTAGAAGGAGGCTTGGTCGCAGAGCGCCAGACAATCGCCCGAGGCTCGAACGGGAACGCAATAATCGATGGATAACCGGCGTTGGTATTGGATGCAAATGTTTAACCCGCGCAGCGGTTTGATGCATGTTATGATATTGACCCGCCTGCTTAATTCCAGTCCCTTGCAGGCGGTGAAACATTTGCCGGCAGTTCAACATTGATCCTTCCTTCTATTTCTCTACGAGGTCCTCTCATGTCCAATCGCCGCTCGTTTTTGCAGACCACTTCTTGTCTTGCCGCGCTTCCGCTCATCCGGACCAGCGTAGCAAACGCCATTGCCCCCTCGGATCGCCTGAACATCGGGTTCATCGGCGTCGGCAAAATGGGTGGCGGTCACCTCGGAAAATTCCTGGGCAACGAACAGGTACGAGTGGTTGCGGTCTGCGACGTTGTCAAAGAGCGGCTCGACCATGCGAAAACGATGGTCGAGAAACGCTACGGCGCGAGTGCAAAAAGCGGTGAGTATCGTGGCGTCAAGACATTCGATGACTTCCGAGATCTTTTGGCCATGAAAGAGATCGATGCGGTAGTGATCGCGACGCCCGATCATTGGCACACGATCCCTTGTATCCTGGCTGCACGCGCAGGCAAACACATCTATTGCGAAAAGCCATTGACGCACAACATTGCGGAGGGTCGCAAGCTAGTCGATGAAGTCGCCCAAGCCAAGATTGTCTTTCAGACCGGGAGTCAACAACGAAGCGAGTTCGGGGGGCATTTTCGAAAAGCTGTCGAGTATATTTGGAACGGCCGAATCGGTGAAGTGAAACGAATACGAATTGGAGTCGGCGGGCCAGCCAAACCTTGCGACCTGCCGACCGAAGAAGTACCAACCGGTACGGATTGGGACTTTTGGGTTGGCCCTGCTCCGTTGCGCGGTTACAACGAGATACTCTGCCCGAAGGGGGTTCACAACCATTTCCCCCTATGGCGTTCCTATCAAGAGTTCGCAGGCGGCGCTTTAGCGGATATGGGAGCCCATCACTTCGATATCGCACAATGGGCACTCAAAATGGATACGAGCGGACCGGCCAAGATCATCCCCCCCGACGACAAGACCGCAGAGAAGGGACTACGATTTGTTTATAAAAACGGCGTCGAAATGATCCACAATTCCTTCGAAGGAGATATCAAGGCCGATTGTGTCTTTGAAGGAACTGAGGGCATGATCCTCGTGAGCCGAGGAGGCATTTCCAGCCGTCCGTCGAGCATTCTTGAGCAACCGCTCAACGAGAACGACAAACATGTTATGCCATCCAACAACCATCATCTCAATTGGCTCGAAGCGATCCAAGCTGGTGCCAGCACGATATGCTCGGCCGAAGTCGGTCATCGCTCAGCATCCATTTGTCACTTAGCCAATATCGGTTATCGTTTGCGTCGCGAACTGAGTTGGGATCCTGGGACGGAGAAATTTGTTAACGATTCGGATGCGAACAAGCACTTGTCGCGCGAAGTTCGCGAACCCTGGAAAATCGTGTAAAACGAAAAATTTCGAACAACGAGATTTCGCATTGCCAAACCCTCGCGGGACACCACCTGAATCTGCTGATCGGGTAGTTGGACAATTTTCAGTTCGACAGCTTTACAACCGTCGCTCGGATACTTCCAAGGCAATGTCTCCAAGAAACTCAGTTAGTGGTTTTACTCCTAGGTCCCCCTTTTTTGCATGACGTACACTGACGCTTTCTGCCGCTGCTTCTTTTTCGCCGATCACCAACATATACGGAATCTTTTGCAGCTGAGCGTTGCGAATCTTCGCACCTATTTTTTCGGCTGCATTGTCCAGTGTTGTGCGCAGGCCCGCAGCCTTCAACCTCGAGAGCGCTTGGGTTGCAAATTCCGTGCTCTTTTCGCTAATGGTTAGAACACGCACCTGCTCCGGTGCGAGCCAAGCTGGGAAATGGCCGGCAAAATGCTCGATCAAGACTCCACAGAATCGTTCCATGCTGCCGAACGGTGCGCGGTGGATCATGACGGGTCGGTGCTTTGCATTGTCTGCACCGACATAATTCAGATCGAAACGGACCGGCAAAACATAGTCCACTTGCACCGTCCCTAATTGCCATTCGCGACCGATCACGTCTTTCACGACGAAGTCGATCTTCGGGCCATAGAAAGCTGCTTCGCCGGGCTCTTCGGTGAACGGAACACCCAAGGTTTCCGCAGCGGCTCGGCAAGCATCTTCGGCTTTGTCCCACTGCGCAGGGTCTCCAGTGAATTTGCTGCTATCAGGATCTCGCAAACCAACGCGGACTCGGTAGTCCGACATTCCAAGCGTGGTCAGAACCTTCTTGACAAGGCTTAAGCAACCAAGCAACTCTTCGGCGATCTGGTCCTCCGTACAAAAAAGATGTGCGTCATCCTGAGTAAAGCCCCTGACGCGCGTCAAGCCGTTGAGTTCGCCACTCTGCTCCCAACGGTAAACCGTTCCGAACTCCGCAAGCCTAACAGGAAGATCTCGGTAGCTTCGCGGCTGACTGTCATAAATTTTGATGTGGTGCGGGCAATTCATCGGCTTGAGCATAAACCCATCCACAATCTGATCATCCGCAAGAACGCGATCTAGAGGAATAACTTCCTTGCCAGCCCGTTCATTGATGCCATCCGCCAGACGCTTGCTGACTCCATCCAGTCGTTGCATGATCTCGGCGCAGGTACAGCCTTCGGCGGCGCATTTTTGAAACGCGTCGTTCTCGACAATTGCTCCGAACTGACTTTCTTTGTAGTAAGGAAAATGTCCGCTGGTTTTGTAAAGCGTGAGCTTGCCAATGTGAGGCGTAAAGACTTGGCTATATCCCTGTTTACGCAGTTCCTCACTAATAAAGTTTTGCAGTTCCTGACGTATTACTGAGCCGTTGGGGGTCCAAAGGATGAGCCCCTGGCCGACGTCATCATCAATGTGAAATAGCTGAAGTTCCTTTCCGATCTTTCGGTGGTCGCGATTCTTGGCTTCCTCAAGAGCGACAAAGTGCTGTTCCAGTTCCTCGGACGTCGGGAACGCGGTGCCGTAGAGCCTTTGGAGCTGACCCTTGGATTCATCCCCCATGTAGAACGAAGCAGACACGCTGGTCAGTCGCACGTTTTTGCACTTGCTGGTGTAGTTGACATGCGGACCCGCGCAGAGGTCAATGAATTCACCGTTCTGAAAACAAGAGATTTCTTCCCCCTCTGGGATCTTGTCGATGAGGTCAAGCTTGAATCGGCTGACATTCCCAGGACGTTCGGCTAAACCACCCAGCCGACCACTTTCTGCCATCCGTTTGGCTTCCTCGCGGCTGATCACTTTCCGTTCAAATTTCTGATTCTCTTTGGCTATCTTCTTCATCTCCGCTTCGATGGCAGGAAAGTCTCCCGTCGTGACGCGATGCTTCATGTCGAAGTCGTAATAGAAGCCGTACTCGCCAGGCGGACCGTAGGCAAATTGGGCATCCGGCCAAATACGCAAAATGGCAGTCGCCATAACGTGGGCACAGGAATGACGGAGGCGATCCAGATCGGACATCTGGCCGCGTTCTTCAAGGGTCTTGCGATCGTTCATAAAAATTGTTGCGGAGGTTTGTTGGATATTGCGATGAGGATTTGTTGTTAACGTGGGGACGGAATTCTACCCTCTGTCGCAAGCAGGAAGATGGTCCCGCTGAGGTTTTTCGTGGGATTCAAGATCGAGGCGTCGACGAACGTAACAGTCTCAAAACCACCCCCAAAACTGCCCAGGGAATTTCTTTGCTATCACAAATTTCAGCATCGGAGTCGCGGAGCGCGTCAACGCGTTGCTCTAGGGGGAATATGGGTAATTGCGTCGCTTACGGCACCACTAAATACGCTTTACGACCAAAATCTGCCTCTTCTTCCCAAAACCCTGGTAAAATGGTGCGGTTGCCGGACCGCAGGTCGTCTCGATCCGACGAGTGGGTGTGATTGACAAGACCCCCAAGGACGTGGACGTGTCGGCGGGGGGCAAGGCGATACCGCCTGAGATCACCAGCCTCCGCTAGTCCCCTTTTGCTCCTAGGTTGTGAAAAAATTCTCGGGTCATCACCGGAGGGCTTGCGCCCTGCCGCTCATATTTGGTAGCGGAACGGCGCGAGCTTGGTAGCGGAACGGCGCGAGCCGTCCGGTGAGTCGAAAAGAATAAATCCAAAGCCTATCCGCAAAAGTTGCGTTGAAGGGCGCTGCAGGTTTGAATGGAGCGGCATCGCGCTCATTGCACTAGAATGAAATATTTGCGGACGACAAAGAACGAAAGGCAACAATGCTAAACCAGCCCCGGCAATCGATAGGCGTACTGATGCGGATGTGTGTGCTGATCGCACTGGCGATCGATGCTCCTAACCTAACTTTTGCCGATGCTCCGAAATACGAAACCGACCTTCAACCCTTTTTGAAATCCCACTGCAATAAATGCCACAACGCCGAAAAAAGAGAAGGTGATTTCCGCATCGACAGTCTTTCCGTCAAAGTTGGACTCGAGGACAACCCACAATGGGTTGAAGTCATGGAACGCATTAACTCTGGCGAAATGCCCCCCAAGGAAGAAATAAACTTGCCCACGACCGATCAGCGGGCTGCGATCGTCGATTGGATTGCGGCCCGACTGAAGGAAGGAGAATCATCGCGCATGGCGGCACGTGGTCGCGTTTCGTACAACCGATTGACGCGCGATGAATACGTTCAAACGATTCGCGATTTGATCGGCGTGCAATACGATGCGAAGGACCCCGGCGCGCTGCTCGATGACCCCGAATGGAACGGCTTTGAACGCATCGGCTCCGTGCTGACGCTCTCGCCCTCGAACATCGAGAAGTATCTCACGGCAGCAGAAACCATTCTCAACGAAGCGTATCCTGATCCGCTGCCGAAGAACGCGAAACCCGCGCCCCCTTTCGGTGGCTCTAAACCCGTGCTCTACGAAGAACAAATCCGAGAGCAACACCGAGAGCGGCTACGCGAGTTGGGTCTGCTCGACAAGGTGCGATACGAGATGTGGCCTGGCGACATCTTCCGGTATTCGCTGCTGAAGGATCCGCTACCCCAGTCGGGCATCTATGAGATCAGCTACACGCTCAGCGGCCTGAAGCCTGAGAAAGGTCGTGCGCCCCGACTCAAAGTGTATGAGTCAAAGCTGGACCGCGTTTTGTTTGAGCAGGACATCGTTGCTCCCGAGGACAAGCCCGTCACCGTGAGCTTTCGTACGCACCTGCCCAAAGGAAGGCCGAACATCGAGGTGTTTAACGATGTGCCCGGTCCATCGAATAATCCGCGTTCGGGACGTCATGGCGAGGTGCCGTTCATCAGCACGAAGGTCGGCCGCATCCCATGGCAGATGAAGCTCACCGATGAAGATGGTAAGCCTCGCTATCCCTTTCTCATCCTGGACTCTATCTCGTGGAAAGGGCCGATCATCGAGGATTTCGAGCAGCAACTCCGAGACGACTATATGCCGCGTGAAGAGGGAAACATGGAGCAGGCACGTGCCTGTCTCGCCACACTCGCTCAACGCGCTTTTCGCCGTCCAGTCACCGACGAGGAGATCAGCCAAACCATGCGCATCGTGCAGAGCGAACTCGATGCGAAGGAGAGCTTTCGCAATGCAGTGAAAGCCGGGATGCTCGCTATCCTCAACTCGAAAAGCTTCCTTTTCATCGCCGAGGGGGATGAGAACGCATCGCGTCCTACGCTCAATGATTGGGAGATCGCGTCGCGCATTTCCTACCTACTCTGGAACACGATGCCGGATGCCGAGTTGTTCGCACTCGCCGAGCAAGGCAAGCTCCGCGATAAGGCCGTGCTCGCGCAACAGGCCGCTCGTCTGCTGGCCGATGCGCGTTCGCACCGCTTCGCGGACTCCTTTGCCACGCAGTGGCTGCGATTGAGAAAAGTCGGCATGTTCCAGCCGGATAAGATGCTCTATCCCGATTACGACAAGACGCTGGAAAACAGCATGATCGGCGAGACAAAAGCGTTTTTTAGAGAAGTGCTCACCAGCGGCCTTACGCTGCGTGAGTTCCTCCACTCGGACTGGAGCATGATGAACCCGCTACTCGCGCAGTTTTACTGCCTGCCCGAGGCAAACCTAAGCGGCGTCGAGTTCCAACGCATTTCCTTGCCCGCCAACAGCCATCGCGGAGGCTTACTCACGCAGGCGTCCATCCTTTCCCTCACCAGCGATGGCGTGCGACATCGTCCCGTGCATCGCGGCGTATGGCTGAGCGAAGTCATCTTCGGCAAATCGCCACCGCCACCACCCGCAAACGTAAATCCTATTCCGACGAACCCGACCGGCCCGAAAGCCACGTTGCGCCAGAAGCTCGAAGCGCATGTTCACGACCCCAACTGCGCTGTCTGCCATGCGAAGATCGATCCCCTCGGCCTAGCGTTTGAGAACTATGACGCCATCGGCCGATGGCGCACCGAGGAAGTCACCGACGGCGTCGGCGACAACCCGATCGTCAACGCTGCCGGCTCACTGCCGGACGGCCGAGCCTATGAAACGGCAGATGAATTCAAAAAGCTACTCTTTGCGGACCTTGACGCCTTCAATCATACCTTCATCGAGAAGCTAGCCACTTACGCCCTACGCCGCAGCTTGTCCTTTGACGACCGCGATGACCTGAATGCCATCGCCGTCGCCAGCAAGACCAATGACTACCGGCTAGTCGACATCGTCACCGCACTCGTTACCTCCGATCTTTTCCAGAAACGTTAATTCGTACAACTCAAACCAGAAACAAACCATGAGCAACCTGAACTTGAATCGCTGGAAAATGGGCCGCCGCGAGGTCCTGCGCGGAATGGGTGCCACCGTTTCGCTGCCACTCCTGAACGCCATGCTGCCCGCCAATTCGCGTGCTGCCGAGGAGCCTGCCAAGC
Organism: Pirellula staleyi DSM 6068; assembly: GCA_945875845.1. Lineage (GTDB taxonomy): Bacteria > Planctomycetota > Planctomycetia > Pirellulales > Pirellulaceae > JBKCUI01. Next base: position 5,262 of record CAMCMB010000041.1, on the reverse strand, counting down.
CAAAGCGCAGCGTGTTTCTTTACATCCCGAACGGTGTCAACACGCTGACGTGGCAGATCGAGAAAGCCGGCGCGGACTATGCGTTTACCAAACCGCTCATGTCGCTCGAAAAACATCGTGCGGACATCACTCCAATCAGTGGCTTGCATCACCCGATGGTCATCGGCAAGCATCACAACTGCGAGAAGGTCTGGCTCACGGGCGCGAACGTTCCCGGCGATGGAGGTGCCTTCCGCAACACAGTGTCCGCCGATCAGCTCATGGCTGAGGTGCAAGGCAATGCAACGCGTTTTTCCTCGCTGGAGATGGCCATCGAGGGTACGTCGCTGGCTTGGTCTAAGGATGGCATCCAGATTCCAGCGGAGCGCAACACACAGCAGATATTCAATGAGCTCTTCGGCGTCGAAAAGGACAGCAAAGAGACCATTCGCCGCCGTCTCAGCCGACGCGGCAGCATACTCGATCTTGTGGCAGACGATGCGAAACGCGTGACGAACAATCTAGGCAGCGAGGATCGCACCAAGCTAGACGAATACCTCACCGCCGTGCGTCAGGTCGAAGAACGCACCCGCCGCGCTGACGAATGGCTTAACGTGCCCAAGCCCGCCATGCCTGCGAGTGAAGCCGCTCGTCTTCAGCGCAAGCTCAGCATGGCCGAGGCAGGCGAGTATTACCGCCTGTTTTATGATCTCATGGTCATGGCGCTGCGCACCGATTCCACGCGAGTCATCACCTGCGGCATCGGCAGCGAGGGCAATACCAGCGGCATTCCTGAAATCGGCATCCTGCAAACAAGGCACGGCCTCAGCCATCACAACGGCGACCCCGAGCAGCTTCGTCGACTCACTGAGACAGACACCTTTCTCGTCGGCCAGCTCAGCTACTTCCTCGACAAGCTCAAGGAGCACAAGGAAGGCGACACACCACTGCTCGACACCACGCAAGTCCTCTGGGGCAGCGGCATGGCCTATGGACACAGTCACGGAAACGCCAACCTTCCCACCATCCTCGCGGGCGGCAAAGCTCTTGGTTACAAGCACGGCACGCACGTCGATTTCAATCTGCCCACAATCGGCCATTATGACGTCTCCGACGCCAACGCGCATTACAAGATTTGTAGCCGCCCCGTCGACAGCGACGCCCGCGTCAGCAACCTGCTGCTCACCATGCTGCAAAGCGTGGATGTAAAGGTGGACGCGTTTCAGGACAGCGTGGGAGTCATCTCTCAGATTCGGGTATAGACTTGAACACCGCACCCTTCATCACGGGACTTCGCATGCGATTTATCATCGGAATTTGCCTCAATGGCCTTTTCCTCTCATCGGCACTTCTCTTTGCCGAGCCGCCCAAGTTTCGCACCGATGCGGACGGCCCTGTCAAGGCGAGTGAGAAGCGCAAGAACCCCAAAGACAAAAAGCCCGATGACAAACCGGACTGGTTCCAACTTGTCGAAGGTCAATTCCCGCCGCAGGGTTCGGCGCACGCGGTCACGGGTGAAATCATCCAACTCGATCACCTGGAGCGGCGCTTCCAAATTCGTGTAGACCGCAATGACAGCCAAGATCGCGGCGTTTGGGACTTGCCGCTGGATGCGACGATGCTGCCGTATGGTTCGATTTGGTATCAGGGAGCGCCCGCTGCGTTGCAGGACATACCGCTCGGCACGCACCTCCACGGTTTATTTTACCTGAGCGATCCCAACGACAAGACGCCACTGCCGGACACCGCAAATAATCGCAAGACGCCCGAGTGGGAGTTTCGTCGTTGCTTCCGCATTGAGGATGATTTTACGTTCCATGCGCGGCAGAAGCAGCTCTGGAAGATCGACAGCCTGGATCTCGACGCAAAAAAGCTCACCGCCACTCTTCAGGACAACGGTCAGCCCAACGGAAAGCCGAAGCTCTTCGATCTGCTCACCAGCACCCGTGTGTTCATGGGCAGCTCCATCGCAGATCTCAAGGCTATCCAACCGGGACAGTCCATGCTCTTCAACCTCACTTGGGGCACGCTTTACGGTCCTGGTCGCATCACCGACGTGTGGCTTGACGAAGCGTCCCGCGCGCTGGTTACCGCGAATCAACTCGAACGGCATCGCAACCACATTCGCGAGCGAGGATTGCCCGGCTGGGTAAACGCCGTCGATGACGATGCACAGATCGTCACCATAACCTTCTTCGACGGAGTGGATTCGAAACTGTTGGACGAACTCGCTCTCACGAACAGCGACAAGATCGGCTGGCCGCTCTTCAAGGAGCCCGAGAATCCGTCCGCGCCGAAAGGCACCATTGCGGTCGCTCGCGAAAGTCTCATGACCTACGACCCCGTTAACGATCGCAAAGGAGGCAACATTCTTGACATTAAGAAAATCCCTATCGAACCCGGCAGCAGCGGCGTACAGATCCGAGTGAAGTGCGACATGATGCTGGAAGGCTATCGCCCGCGCCGCATCGTGCGATTCTATCCCGCCACGTGGAAAGTCATCGCGTTACCGAAGGAAGAACAGTTCCACGGGCGCGAGTAACACCAACGGTCATTCAAACCAAGAAGTTTTCAAAACCAACGCAAAATCGCACCCTATGAAATGTTATTATCTCCTCGCCTCCCTCGCCCTGCCTTTCGCTCCTAGGCTGTGAAAAATGCTTGGGTCATCACCGGAAGGCTCGCGCCCAATGGCACTCACTTTCGGTTCGAACCAATGTTTTCGTAGCGGAGCGGCGAGAGCCGCCCGGTGAATATCCAAGTGATTTGACTACGGACACCGGACAGCTTGCGCTGTTCCGCTACAAAGTGAGTGCCATTTGGCTGGCGCCCTGCCGCTAACATCTGGTAGCGGAACGGCGCGAGTCGTCCGGTGAGCCAACCAGGATAAATTCACAGACTATCCGCGAAAGTAGCGTTAAGTCCGCTGCCTTTGCGGAGCAAAAGGCGACTATGTTTTGCCCATCGCGAGTAAACTCACCGATCAGAAATCGCCGCCACCGCCATCGCCGCCACCCCAGTCACCACCACTATAGTCATCGCCAAAGTCGCCACCTGTTCCTGAGTAGTCGGTATCTTGCCCCGAAAATCCCGTCGAGTCAGAACTGCGGTTATCGTGGTCGCCTCCCCATGCATTGCCGTGACTTCCTGAGAATTGGTCATAAAGCCACATACCTGCTGCCGCGCCAAACATTCCACCAAGGAGCGAGTTGAACATACCGCCCCCACCGGCGCTTGGCATCATTCCTTGGCCTCCTGTTGCACCACGGCCCATGAACGAACGAAGCACTCCGACGATCAGCCAGACCGCACCGATCCCGAGGACTGCCGTGATAATCCAGCCCCAAGGCGTCGCGTGTTCCGTCTGCAAAGCTCTTGAACTAACAACCGATGGAGAGGCAACGTTGTTGGCTCTTTTGCTTGGCTGCAAATGGCCTGCCATGGTCGTGGAAACGTACTGGACGCATTCCAATAATGCCTCATCGTTCTTCTTCGCGCGAAGCTTACTCAGCATGAGGTTCGCAAGGTTTTCGCGATCCTTCAAGGTAAATGCTTTGTTTTGTGTATCGTTACCCACGACGATTTGAAGATGGGCAGGCTCTTTCGAAATGAGGATGTAGATCCCGTTGACTCTGGATTGCTTGGCCTCTTTCACCGTCCATTGCTCGAACATCCTGTTCACGTCGCGTTTGTCCGAAAGGTCCACACCCCGTTTTGTCTCTTCTGGAATATCCGGGAAAGTCTCGACCACTAGGTCTTTCTTGAACTGCGTCTCGATTTCGGAGATTGTACGGGTCGCTTCCTTGATGGCTGCTTCCGAAAAAAAGTCACCACTGTCTCGAACACCGCCCGTTCCGGCGGCGGCGAGGGCAGTGCCGAAAAGGGTTGCAAATAAAAAACTCAGTGTGATTGCTGTGGGATGTTTCAACATGGGTTTCTCCTGATTGGTAGATCGCCGAACCAAATCACAGGTGCTCCATCATTGGGTTTAGTCTGTTCTTTTGGCAGTGATGCGCGATATTAGCTCGCGATTTCCATAACCACAGCATATCATGTGCCACTGGATGCGAATAATGGTGCGATTTTAGGAATGGCCATTTTTGGCCATCCCCGCACGGAGCCATACGTGAAGAATTACCTCATACGGCTCTTGCCTCGAGTCGATCGAGAAAACGCACTTCCGGATAAGGATGGAGTATCTTTGGGCGAGGGAGGTGCCAGCGAAGATGCGGCCGAAGTCGTAACCACGCGCTCTCGCCTACGCTCCGAAGCAAATCGTCCGAACTCAATCAGACGAGTCTTTTCCGGATGCAACGTGAGACCGAACTTGGCAAAGCGTTCCCGAAGAGACGCTAAGCATCTCTCCGCGTTGATACGCTCAGAGAAACCCATTACGACATCGTCCCCATAGCGGATCACAATTACATCTCCTTTGGCGTGCAGTTCCCACCACTGTTTGATCCACAGGTCAGGACGCTTGCTCCAGTAGGAAGTGGAATTTCCGTTGAATAGGTTAACATAACCTTTTTACCGGAGAAATTTCCATGACCCATTCACGTAGAAAATTCACAGCGGAACAAAAAGCTGCCATCGTTCGGCGGCACCTAAAAGGAAAAGTGTCGATTGCCACGATAGCCGAAGAGCTGTCGATTCAGCCAACGCAAATCCATCAGTGGGTTGCTGTGGTGATGGAGTAGGCAGAGAAGGCTTTCGAGAAGACCGCCAAATCGGATACGGCCAGCAAGTTGGCCGAAGCCAAAATCAACGCACTCAAGGAGCAGCAAATCCGTCGGCTGCAAGAGAAGCTTATCCACAAAAACGAAGGTATCGCAGAGCTCATGAAGGAGAACGTTCGGGCAAAAAAAGCCAATGGGGACCTTTAGAAGGCGTTTGGGTCCCCCACGATATTCGCGACAAGTTTTTCGACTACATGAAGTACTGGACCGAGCGATCGGACATTCTATGCAAAGACCTGCTGAAGTGGGCCTCACGAGCCCTTACTACCCGCAAAGCAACGGTAAGCTGGAACGCTGGCATGGCTCACTCAAGAGCGAGTGCATTCGTCCTAGCTGCCCTGCGACAAAGGACGAAGCCGAGAAGCGAATTGCGAAGTATGTGCGTTACTACAATACGGTTCGTTTGCACAGCGCCATCGGCTACGTTACCCCTGCGGATTGCCTCGCAGGGCTAAGCGAAGTGATCGGGGAAGAACGCGATCGCAAGCTAGAAGCAGCACGCAAACAACGTCAAGAGAAGCGAGCTGCGGCAAAACAAGTTGCATAG
>CAMCMB010000040.1 GCA_945875845.1 Pirellula staleyi DSM 6068 | reverse complement strand
CTCTGGCTCGGCAGTAGTCACCGGTATCGGCCGTCGGTGGTTTTCTACCAGCTCGAATCAAGAACGCAGAGATCCGGCTGACAGCGGATTGGCAGGACGCTTCTTTACCATCACGAAGGACCTGGCTTAGGAAGGCCCAAAGGACAATTTTGGTATGGTAGATACCACCGAAGAGCGACTTGTGTTTTCGGAAGACTTCATGAATCCAATCGTGATCCAGCATGGATGCGAACGGAAGATCATCGTGCAACAGGAAGCCTTGCAAAGCGTCACGAAAAGTGAACGAGCGTTTGCCGTGGTCTTTTCCAGACGGACCCTGACACTGAGCGTCTTCGGGTCCGCAGCGTGAGAGGTCGAAACCGCGAGCATCGCCAAGACCGCGTGAACCATGAGACGGATCGGGAATATCGTCAGGCGCATCAGCGACAACGTCCCTATGGTGAGTTCGGAATCAATCCTAGATCTGGCGGACTTGGCGAATAACCCATCCTGGATCCGATGTCTGACATGACGCATGCGGGAAGGATTTGACGGTCGAGAGTTTGTCATTACGTATAGATCTCGTATGTTTTTGTGTGCTGTTCCACGCGTGACGCACGGCATGAAGTAATGTTTGTTCACCGCCGCCCGGCATAGATGATCTAGGGGTATTCACTCCGACCACTTCTTCGTGACATCTTCGGCGACTTGTTGGCCATCAATGAAGAGACGCATGCGGCGCTGTCCGTTTTCCAAAGCCGCAGTCAGAGCAACGTGATACCAGCGGCCGGCTTGCAGAACCGGTTCCGTCTCGACGCCGTCGTTGACGTTCAGCCGAGCGGCGAGGCGGTACGGAGCACTCTCGCCGTTGTCACCGGTTCCCAGAACCTTCAGGATGTAACGTCGATTGCCCCAGCCGATAATGTCGCCACCGCCGGGATGCGGGTTGTTCTTCGCCAACTGCGGCGCGGGTTTGATCCAGGCAGCAAGGGTGACCCCTTTCGAATCGGCGGGGACGTCAACAACGGGCAACGGCTGATCCCTGGCGAGCAACGCCAACTCGTCGGCGGACAGCGTCCTGCGAAGCAGCAGCATGCGACCGATCAAGCCTCGGTAGTACGCGCCGTGCAGGTAGAATCGTTCGCAACCGAGCACGATGCTACCGTTGGCTCCCATCGCGAACGGGACCGTTTGATACTTCTCATTATTCTTGTAGTTATTGAGATAGTTGAAATCCTGGCGATTCCCGAAGATGTCCATGCCAATGTAGCTGTCGGAGCGATAATCCTTGCGTCCCGTTGTGTTGTCTGCGAATTGCAGCGCCGGACGATTCTCGTCCACCATCCATCCCAGATTCGATAAGTCGAGATGCGTGCCACCGGCATGGTTGAGAACGTGATGACCTTTGCCTTCGAGCATGCGGAAGTCGGCGATGGCTCCGGAGGGAGCGTCGGCAAAGACTGGGGCTTTTTCGTTTGGCTTTAATACAACTTCTGCGGGGATTGCTTCGCCATCATTGAGCCGTCGGAATTCGACATCCGTGACGAGCATCTCGCCGGTTCCAGCATTGCCAAAGGCGACTGACATCGCACCGGTATCTTCGGGCACATCGAACACGAAGCCGGTCTTCTTCCAATCGAAGCTGCCGTTCCCGACAAAGTGCTTTGCCGATGCGAGCAACTTGTTGGTCTTGGTTTGAGTCGCTTCGAGCTCGAGGCGTCCGCCGGGGCCGAACGTGTTGACCGACTTCACGAGTGCGGTGACGACGTAGCGGCCTTTCGCCAGCGGACCGGACTTCGACAACGTCGCTTTTCCGAACGAAGCCGGCCCCAGCTTCATGGCAAAGCCGCTTGCAGCGCCGCAGTCTTTCACCAGTTCGTAACTAGGTCGTTGGTTATGCCCAGTCATGAAGGGCGAACGGCCGTAAATCCATGTTTGGCTCAGCGGCACGAATTGGCTGAAGGTCAGCTTCGGCCACTCGTCGGCGAAGATGTAGTGATGGCTCGGATCGAGCGTCGGGATAGAATAAATCTTCGATGACTTGAAAAGTGACTCCGCTTCCACCGCCGGATAGCCGGTATAGCGATACTTCACGCGAACCTTTGTGCCCGGCTTCGCGGTCTCACGAACAAACGCGACGCCAGTGTCATAGAAGGCCGCGCAGACCGCTGTGTTGCATTGCCGAGTGCTCGTCTTGCCATCAGCCTGCTTCAATTCGTTCCAACTGGGATCGGTTTCGTACTCGACGGCGGGAGCGACTTGCAAATCGCCGTTATGGCGACCGAACCAGACGCGCAGGCCGTGATACATCTCGAGGTCGTATTGCGGACCGGGATCATTTGGCGTGACCGGCCGGTGATAAAGCTCACCGCCGCGCTTGCGGGCGACGAGGTACTGCCAGTTGAACGGATCGAGCGGCGTGTGATGCTCGAAATCGAAGCCGTAGCGAAAGTCAAACGGCTCACCGGGAAGGACTTCGAGTTCGCTTTCAATACCGTAGGTAAAAGTGCCCCGCGTCGGATCGAAACCGACTGTCATTGTGCTGTCGGTGGTGAAGCGATCCTTGATGCTGCGAGCTGACCAGGTGGCCTTCAGGGTCTCGCCGCCGCCGCTCACCACCGGTGCGGTCCATTTGCAAGCGGCCTCGGGGAACGCTCCTTGATTCTCCAGTCCCCAATGTGAATCGAACATCACTTGCGGCTTGTAACCAGGCTTTAGTTTTGCGAAACAACTCGGATCTTTTACGTCATGCAGTTGGAGGATCGGTTCATCGCCATCGAAGACCCACGTTCGTCCGCCAAGCCACGATCGCGCCCTGAGTCGCACCACATGCGACTGCGACATGGGAGTTAATTCTGCTTCAACCGCCGTGATCCTTGGCTCGGTGATCGTGACCTTCGCATTGCTCGACACGCCGAAAGCAACTCGTCCCGCCATGATCGCCGGTTCCAGGCGATCGACGTAGTGAATCAACTCCTTGCCATCGACACTAACACGCAGCACACCACCTGCAACTTTCGCTCGCAGCGTGATCGGGGAGTTGAGTTTCAAGTCGCACGGCACAGACCTCAAATAACCGCCATCGGGAAATCTGACGAGCGCGACATGCTGATATTTGTGCGAGATCTGCACGCGATAGCCGCGAGTCCTTTTCTCGTCGGCTCGCAGCAGCAAGCTGGCTTCAAAACCTTGATCGCCAAATGCTGGATCGGGCCAAGCCGACCACGACGAACCAAAGAATCCAAATTGGGTCGCAGCGCTGTCGATTGTGACCGTGGCGAAAACTTCGGCATTCGAGTGCTCGCCTGGCGCGACGAGATATGCCCAACTGCCGTTGTTCTGGATCGTGGCCTTCTCCGCTGAGACCACCGCTGGCTTCCATGTCGTAGGCAATGGCTTCCACTGAGCGAGGTCATCCGCGGCTGACAACAAACCGCACCAGAACATCACGAGCGCGATGGAGAAAAATCGAAGGTCGGAAGGCCAGCATGAGATCATTCAGATTTCCCTTGTTTAAACGATGTTTCGCCGCACTGGTCCAACCGATCCGGCGAACTTTCAGTTGCTAATAATCCTCGCCCAAGAGCAAGCCTGGACGACCGGCTTCGACGAGTTTGTGTACTTCTTCCTCCGTCAACGCACGATTCCAAATTGCGAGTTCGTCGATGCGACCTCGCAGAGAACGAATCGAATGGCCCCAGCCCGGCGCGGGCAACCAGTTGCCGATTCGACATGCGCCCGGGCGCATCGTGCCGTCTTCAAGCATTGGTCGTTCGCGAGACAGCTTGCCGTTCACATAGCACCGCTTGATTAAATCTAGCCGCGATACGGTGAGTGCGACATGAGCCCACCTGCCGATCACCAGCGGATTGCCCAGGTCCTTGTCTTCGCACTTGACTCCGATCAAGCCGCCGCGCGGAGCGCCGAGTCGTGTGAGTTGAAAGTGAACGTCGCCGATGTCAGAGAGTTCTGAATTCAGCAACGCGTTGAATTCAAAGTCGAGTCGATCGACCTTCACCCACATCGCGATCGTGAGTTCCTGATACTCGCCGGGAATGTCGAGTTGCACGTAATCCGAATCGCGGTCGAAAAGCAGTGCGTCTTTTCCCGGCCAGCGTCCCGACGCCCACCGCGCACCAACGATGCGACCATCCGCCACCCTGTTCTGTGGCGCCGCCGTGTTCTGTGGTGCCGGGCCATCTGCGGCATCGCGATCGCCGAGCACATTCGCGAGCACGCTTTCGTCTGCCGCCCGCTGAAACGGGAAGTAGGCCAGCAGCCCGCGATCACGTCGCGTCTGATGCTGATGATCCTGCCAACGCTCAAAGCCAATCGCACCCGGTGTCGGGAACTCGCTCGCTTTGAGTTCTGGCGCGTCGCCTCGCGTGACACCATCGACGTACCGCGACGATTGTCCTTCAAGCACCTCTGACAACACTTTGCCCGATGCCCGATCTACCACGTTTACTTGCCCATCGAAGACATACAGATCGCTTGCGACATTCTCGGGGGCGACGCTCAAACCGAACTCAGTCCCAAGATCGACAAAGTCTGCAGCGGGCGTCTTGATTGTGAAGCCTGCCGCCGCGGGAGGAGCGATCACGCGGACCTTGCCGTAAGCCATCCGCGTATGCTGCGAGTCAACGATCTCCAGTCGTACCGGACTAGCCAGCACCATGTCGGCCCCTTGAGAGAACCGCAGATGGACGACTCCCTTGAGCAACTCGTACTCACCCGGCCCGAATCGCACGCCATCCGGCCCCCGCCTTGGAGCGAACTCGGCGTGCGCTTCATCGACCAACAACGCCGCGATCGAGTCCCGAGCCGAAGCGATTCCAATCACAGCTTCGTTCGTCGGTTGGCGGCGAGGCAGCGCACCGGGATGCAGCCACGCGATGACAGCCACGACAGTCGCGAAGACAGCCGTCGTCCACGGCAGCCACGTTGAGACGACCGATCGTCGCGGCGTCACGATTGCAACCGGCGCGATGCGATTCGTATTCGATAACTCAGCCTGATTGCGGAACTCCCAACACAACGCCGCGTGAGTATCAATGAAATCGAGATATGCGTCGTGCAGTTCGGGTCGCTCACGCAACATCGTCGAGAGCCGCGCCGCGTCGGCAACAGACGCCGTCCCGTTGGCCATGACATTGGCCAGCCGCCGGAGTTCATCCAGCAATACGTTTGCAGTGGGACTCATGATGCCGCACCTTCCGCCAGTCGCACTTTGACGCAGCCATGCAACGCCTCGCGCACGCGGTCGAGCAACTTGTAGATCGCATTCGCCGATAAATCCCGCTGCGTCGCGATCTCCTGCACGCTCATGCCGCCGTAATAGTTCTCGACGATCCCCCGATTCCGTTCGGTCAGCTCGTTCAAACAAGCACGCAGCGCCGCGAGTTTCTCGTCCTCACGCTGCCGCAGTTGACTGCTGCGTGTCGCCAGCATCTCGACAACATCAGCGTCGAGCTGCACCTGGCTGTTCTGCCGCCTGCGATAAAAGTTTCGCACATGGTTATGAGCGATACCACAAGCCCACGGCACGAAGTCGAGCGACATGTCATACCGTTCCCAGCTTTCCCACAGCGTGAGGCACGTCTGTTGGAACAGTTCATCCGCATCCGCCCGATTGGGAACCAGCGAAACGATATACCGAAAGATGCGATGCTGATTCCGCACAACGCGTTCGGCAAATTGTTGATGTTGCGTGGAGTCCATCGAGTGACCATCGACCTGATTTCAACCGTCGTTATACCCCGATTCTGCCGACATTCGGAACGGGGCACTCTACGTTAAGTATTGTCGCGTCGAAGGCTGGATTCGCCACGAGTGGGTAACGATTTCGGAAATTTGACCGAAATGCCCCACTGCATGGAGCAGACGAAAGACCGTCAGCGCCGTGGAGGCCTTCGCCCAACACAAGTCAAGATCGGGTTCGACGATCTCGTCGGACTGCCGGATCGCCCGCACCTTGAGGTCGGTCTGCTGCCACGGAAACAGTTGCACTTCCAGATAACCACCGGGCTTGCAGTCGGAGGTTCCGAAAGTGTTCGTGGTCATGGCCAGCAAGTAAAGGTGTCGTTGGCGAAGCCTCGCACTCTCGAAGAACGTAAAATCATTGCGTTATCGCGGCGGCGAACACAACTCTTGCAACTGGTAAGCCAAGAGAGCAATCGGCTCCGACAATGCATGGACACTCAGGCCAAAGCATTGATTCAAGAGATGCTAAAAGCCCTGAAAATGCTGTTAATAGCTGTAGATTCTGCTATCGAGACATGTTTGGAGTCGCAAGCAAAAACGGATCCCAAGATCGAAGTCATTCGAAGTGTGCCAGCACCCGCTCACGTGCTCGACAAGGTTTGGCTGTTCGGCGACTGAGTTAACCCCAGCGAAGACAGTGTCCCCACAGAGCTCCGTTGCGTTTGACCCAGCCGCGGTCATCTTAACGCTGCGCGAAGAATAAATCAAATAAAGGATGTTCGGCGCCATGCCTCGAAAAATCCCGGGGGTTCGGGGGCAGAGCCCCTGAGGAGCACTGCTTGAATTCGAAAACTTTTCGATTTTCGAATCGACTCTATTGCCGTATCCTCAGACGGTCGCTCACCCCCAACCCCTTCTATGAGACCAGGGCGAGGGGAGCAAGATCAAAAGATGTCGGTAAAGATGAGAACCGCATCCCAGGCTATTCCGTCGTCGGTTTCCGTCAGTGCAACTGCAACGAGTTCAGCCGTAGTGCGTAGGTCGTCGTTGGGATTGGAATTTGACGTCATCGATTGCTTACAGTCGAGTCCATGACATGGTTAAATCGGCCCCTGCGTCGATAAGCAGTTGAAGTACCGTCTCACCCGGGTCAGGGCTGGTGGCTACATAGGCTAACGGCGTAAAGTCATATTCGTCTCGGGAATCAACGAAGACTCCTTTCGTAAGCTCCCGTTGTAAGCCAATGGAATTGCATTCCTTGGCGCAGGTATGAATTGGGCGTAATCATGAACCGAAGGATTCGGACCGATTCGAGCAAGGTAGGGCGGAAAGAGGTATCGAAATGACTCCGCTGCTTTTGCCCTACATTTTCAACATCATCGTTTGTTGAAGCGACTTCGTTCAAGCACCAATCCATAGTGGTAAGGTGGCAAATCAATGTCGGTTGGCGAGATGGCTGCGAATCCAGCCTCCTCGGCCCAAGCTCGGCACTGTCCTGGTTTCGGTCGAATACTCATGCTTGGACCTCTTGGCGTTGCGGAATCGAAATTCCAGTGGAGGATGGCCAGTTTTCCGCTTGGTCGAAGGACTCGCCATGCCTCACGCAATAGTGCCATTCGCTCCTCCGCATGAAGGATATTGAACAGCATGACGTAATCAACGGTTCCATCTGCAAGTCCAGTTCCTTCTGCTACGAAGTCGCGCTGTATCAATTCGATATTGTGCAAACCAGCGGCATCCGCTTTTGCCTTATTGATTGCAAGCATCTCTGGTTCAATGTCCAACGCATAGACTTTTCCACGAACTGTGACCGCTGCGGGTATCGTGAAAGTTCCATAGCCGCATCCGAACTCCAAAACGTCACCGCCATTCGCATCCAAGCCGAGCTTGGTCAAGATTGCGATCGGCTCAAAAAATCCCTGCCACATTTCTTCTGGAGGCATTCCACTTTCACGAGTCTTCACGCGATCAACCTACTCACTTCACCAGGGACAGTAATATGACAACAGGTGTTTCCGCCTTGATGCTATGCGGCGTTTTTGCGACCATCTGAATCCAAGTTCCAGCCTTACCCTCCACGGATTCGCCACCCACGGTGAGCGCCGCCGCTCCAGAGATGATTTGTATCGTGGCATCGAATGGTGCAATATGCTCGGCAAGTCCAGCGCCAGCAGCAAACGAAAACAGGATCACTTTGGTTTTCGGGTTATCGTTGAGAACAATACTTTGCTTTCCCGATTCTGGGATTTCGAGTTCATCGGGAAGTTGTTTGATGAGGTATTCAGGTTGGTTCATTTGCTTTGATCCTTTGCTCCCATCATAGCATGAAGTAGATCGCATCGGCCTCGATTGCTCGATTAGGCGAGCGACAGATTGCAGTATCCCAAGCCGAAGCGTAACGGCTTGTTGATTCAATGGTGCGACGGACTTCCAAGTCCGTCGAATTCTCCATTGACGGACTTGGAAGTCCGTCATACCACCCTTAACCAATAACGACTTCACTAAATCAACAAGCCGTTACGTGTCGGGTTATGATTGGTAGTTTTCAGTCTGCCGCTCGCCTTAGTATTGCGTGATCCGTCTTAGCCTTCCGTTAAATAATCTTTTACCGCTTCAAAGAATCTCGCCAGCTTCAACTCATCAAGTCTACCATCCGTCCGCACACTGGGTGTCGTGTTGGTTCTATATTTCCAGTCTGTTTCAATCGAACCTCTACCTCAACCCGACTAATGAAATGATATTCGAATTGAGACTCGCATCATTGATGCTACGACTCTGATTTGTCAGGATCAGCATAGAGTAGCCAGTATGTGACAGGGATTACGAACAGCGTGAATAGCGTCGACGCAATCAGCCCGAAAATCAGCGACCAACCTAGGCCGGAAAAAATCGGATCGAGCGTAATCGGTATTGCGGACAACAACGCTGCTCCAGCAGTCAGCAAGATCGGCCGCAATCGCACCACCCGGCTTTCAAGAATAGCGTCAAACAGAGGTCGTCCTCTGGCGACCGATTGCTGCATGAAGTCGACGAGAATAATGGAATCACGTGTGACGATCCCCGACAACGCGATCATTCCGATCATGGCAGTGGCCGTAAAATAGACCGGGTCCGCATATCCTCCGACCGTTTGACTTGCCATGGCATTGAGCAAATAAAACCCGGGCATCACACCAAGAGCCGTTAGGGGAATCGCCAGCATCACGACGATCGGAACCAGGAATGATCCCATTTGTGCGACCAAGATGATGTAAATCATGAGCATGGCAGCTGCGAATGCGAGTCCCAAATCACGAAACACATCCAGGGTAATCTTCCATTCGCCTTCGCCCGCGAATGTCACTTCCATCCCTTGTCCAACTCGCCAATCGATTCCACTGCCATTAGACAGAAAGGACCGGTAGGCTAAAGAACGAGGCTCCGAGTCCTCGACAAAGTCTTGGCCGTTTGGTAATTGATCGCTCAAGATGTCGATGACACAGTCTGCCGGCGGACGTCCCACGCATTCGGCGAAGACATACGCTACGCGTTTGAGATTCTTATGATAGATCGTTTGGCTTACGGTCTCAGTGCGCCAGTTTCCAATTTCTCTTAGTTGTACTAGTTGGCCTCGTGCATTCTTGAAACTCAACTGCGACAAGTCTTCTTGACTCGAACGCAATTCTCGCGGCAATCGAAAAGCCATCTTCAACGGGTTACGCTCTCCCTCGACACGGAGCACATTTTCGCGATCACCCGTCAGTGCGATTTGAATCGTGTTTGCAATATCGGTTACCGAGATTCCGGATAAAGCTGCTTTCTCTTGGTCGGGTTCAAATACCAACCGTGGAATTGAGGCCTCTCCAATGTCGTCGACTTCAGCCACACCCGGTTCGCGGCGCATTCGATCTGCCACAGTGGCGGCTGAATTTAGAACGTCTCGATAGTCGCTTTTGTCCGAGCCATAAACTTCCGCAACCAAGGAGGCCAATACGGGTGGCCCTGGTGGCAACTCAACGATCTGGATTTTTGCATTCTCGGATTTTGCAAGGGTTTCGAGTTCGTCGCGTAATCTCAGCCCGATCCCGTGACTTTGCTGCGCTCGATTCTTCTTGCCGACAAAGTTGGCACGCACCTCGGCTTGAAATGGCCGACTTCGCAAATAATAGTGCCGAACCATTCCGTTGAAATCGATTGGCCCCGATGCACCAACCGTGCTCACGTAATTGATCACCTCGGGTTGAGACGCTAGTACCGACTCGATGCGACGAACGACTGCATCGGTCCGTTCAAGCGTCGTTCCTTCCTCCATGTCCAGCAAGAATAAGATCTCGTTCTTATTGTCGAACGGCAGCATCTTCAATGGAACCATTCGCAGCGCACCCAAGCTCATTGCGGCTGCAGTGAGTCCTCCCATAAAGACCAAGAAGAGAACTGCACGTAATCGTGTTTTGAGAAGTGGCAACATCAATGGGCGAAAGAACCGATACAGCAATGACTGTTGAACGACAGCGGGATCGTAGGCTTCTTCATGCACGGGCTCTAGGTCGTTTGTGTTTTCAAAGATCGCGGAAGCTTCCTCAGAGTTGGGAATGAGATTCGTTCCCCAAGTCAAAATGTGGTACGACAACCAGGGAGTGATCGTAAATGCGACCAACATCGACATCACCATCGCAACTGGCACGTTCAATGCCATCGGTGACATGTAGGGCCCCATCATCCCTGTGATGAAGAACATAGGCAAAAAGCTGACGATGACAGCAAGTGTTGCGCTAATCAGCGGAGGACGAATCTCGGCGACCGCATCGAGTACGATCCTGCGAGTGGCTTTTTTGCGATGCTCAAAATGCCGCGCGATGTTTTCAACGTCCACGATGGGGTCATCGACTAACAATCCAAGAGCCAGAATCAAAGCAAACAGCGTGACTCGATTGATGGTGTAACCAAACAATAGGTTTACAGCCAACGTCAGACCGAACACGACTGGGACGGCAATGGAAACGATGAGAGCTTCACGCCAGCCCAGACCGAAAGTCAAAAGCAGGATCACAATCACGATCGCCACGCCAAGGGCTTCGATCAGTTCATTCACCTTCTCGTTCGCTACGATTCCATTGTTTCGAGTAACGATCAGTTCCACGTCATCAGGCAGAATTTCCCCACGTAGCCGATTTGCTTCTTGGATCACTGCATCCGCTACTTGAACGGCATTGGCTCCCTTCTGTTTCGAAATCGCAATGGTCACAGCTGGAATCGATTCTTCGACTGTTGCATGACTTACCGAGTTGTGCTCACCATGCTTCGAACCAATCAGCCATCCCGGAGTTGACTCATGCTTGTCAAACGAGCTTGCAGTTCCCCATCCGTGACGAACGTAATCGGTAACCTCATCTGGACCATCCGAGACGTTAGCCAAATCCTTCAAGAAAACAGGTCGGTCATCGAATACTCCTACGACCACGTTTCCTACATCTGCAGCCGATGTCATATGAGGTTGTACGACAACTTGGAATTCTTTGTCCAAGCGGCCAAACGTGCTCGCGGGGCTCGCGACGTTTGACATGGCAACCGCATTTTTAACCTCAGAAATCCCCATTTTGTGCGCAAGCAATCGATCGGGCTCTAGTTCAACTGAGATCGTGCGAGCTTGGCCTCCGACTAGAAAGGCTCGGCTCACTTTGGGCACGACTGCGAGTCGCTCTACCAATTCCTCAGCGATGCGGCGTAGGGCGAAACTATTGCTATCCGCTCCTGTCAGCGCGAACGTCACGACCGGTACATCATCGATTTCCACCGGTTTCATCACCCATCCCGACACTCCTGAGGGAATCGCTTGGGCATTCTCGTTCAGCTTCTTAAAAAGCTTGACGAGACTTCGCTCTCTATCTTGCCCGACAAAGAATCGGACCGTAATGATCGCGGAATCATCGCGAGACATGCTGTAAACATACTCAACTCCGTCAATTTGGTAGAGCATGCGTTCCAGTGGAGACGCAACCAACTGTTCGACTTCAGCCGCAGTGTGACCCGGGAAATTCACGTAAATGTCGGCAAGTGGCACCACAATCTGAGGATCTTCCTCGCGCGGCGTGATCCACAATGCGGCGAAGCCTACAATCAACGATAAGATGATCAGAATGATCGACAGGTGCGACTCAAGAAAGATTCGTACGATGTTGGTTAGGAAGTCGTTCGGCTCGTGCGATGAGTGTTTGTTCGTACAGCTTTCGAGTTCCAGCTTCTTATTCACGGCGCAACTCCTTTGGCAACCGATGTTGGAATCAAGACTTGTTCACCAGCTTTTAGTCCAGTCAGAATCTCCACTTGGTCCTTGAAATCTCTGCCGAGCTGCACGGAGCGACGGGCTAGCCCACCTTCGGTTAATACTTGGACAAACGTTAGTTGACCTACACGCTGAATCGTCTCGGCAGGAATCAATAAAAGGTGCTCATCTTCCAGCGGCAGCATCAGTCGGCCAAACATGCCGCTGTAGACTCCTGGCGGACAAGGCCCCGTTACTTTGACTTCAAACGACCGACTGGAAACATCCGCTTTCGGTACCACTTCACTTACTGTAGCGAGGCATTCGTAACCCAGTGATTCCATTCTCGCAGGCAATTGTTGACCAACTTGTAATTTCATGGCGAGCGATTCACGAACGTTGGCAACGAGTTGCATGCGTGTCGGATCGTATAGTGACACCAGCGTCTGACCAGGACTCACGGTGTCTCCTGGTTGAACGGATTTGTCTACGACGATTCCCGAAAAGGGAGCGACAACAGTTGCGAAGTCGAGGTAGACCTTGGCTTCTTCCACCGCGCGATTCGCTCGATCCGCATTCGCTTGTGTGGTTTGAACACGGGTTGTCGCGGTATCAAATTCTGCTTGAGAAATTGATTTGCTCGCCATGAGTTGTTTAGATCGAGCGACTTCGCTTTTGGCCAATTGCAGTTCGGCAACCATCGAATCGCGATTTGCCTCCGCTTGTTGCACTCGTGAGCGCTGCTCGTCGTCTGAGAGCTTTACAAGAATTTCCCCAACGGTGACTTTCTTTCCCGCAGTTACATTGACCTCCAATACGCGAGCGAGGATCTTCGATGCAACGTTGGCTTCGTGAACTGGCTTAATGGCGCCTATGGCAGATTCATATCTCGGCTGCGTTATCTCCGTAACCACAGCATACTTCGCACCGGCCGGCGCGGTGCGCAGACGAGTGCTCGGTTTCGCATCGACCTTCGTGTGACAATAGCCAGCGAAGACCATGAGAAGCAGCGTCACTCCGGCAACGCCAGCGAGCATTAGGAACCACACGCCCATGCTTCGTAACCGATTCATCCAAAGTTGCATCATGTTCAATTTCTCAATTCAAGTCGACCATTTGTTGCACCACGGCACCTTGGAGGGCGTCTCACTTTTGGAGTTGTGTTCCACTGGCCCCAGACGAGCTTGTCTCGTCTGAGCCGACGGTTCGTGGCTAGAACCGTTACCTCCTGCTACCCCCGCTTCTCGTCCCCCTCCTGCCCATCGACAATGGCGATGGGCAGGAGGGGGACGAGAAGCGGTAACTGGTTGGGTTTTGGCCTCTAGCCGCGAATCTTTACGTCCGATGGGGCAAGCCCATCGGGGCGTAGGGGACAAGTCGCTTAAGGGCCTGTAGTCTGTTGGATTTGACTTGCTGAATTCGCGGACAAAGCGTTGGATGGTGTTGGTGCTCGGAAGAGTATGTTTTGAAGCGTCATTACCAGAAACAAGAAGCCCGCAATCCACATCCCCGGACAAACCTTACAGCCAGAGCCATTTATGTCACATGCCATGATTCGAGTCCCTTGCAGGAGGAGTAAGTGAAAAAGCTGTTGAGAAGTCAAACTTATAAAGCAAACTCCAACAGCTTGGAAACATTCCTGTAGGATTGATCCGCGACATGGAGAATAGTTACATCCTGCGACGCGAATTCCGGGAATTCCGCTTCTCCTCTCCAATGCAATGAGCTTTTCAGGAAATGGAATCAACCGTTGCACGGCTGGTTCTTCGATTCCCCGTGTTCTTTCAATAGTTAAATAAAACCAAAGATTGGTAGCAAAGGAATTGTTATTACCAAACTGGCAATCGGTCGTAATATAGCACTAGACAAATACCATCGGCTAAACCAAAGGAGAACAAAAATGCAACTCTGCATACACACTCATGGGATCGACCTTACCGAAACCATCAAGCGACAAGCCTACGCGAAACTTGAATTGGCCCTCGATCGACTGGAAGACGACGTTGTGAGTATCAGTGTCTATTTGGTTGACACCAATGGGCCTTTTTTGGGGGGCATCGACAAAGCATGCCGAATCGTTGTCCAGGTTCGAAAGCAAGATTCTCTGGTAATGGAAGATATTGACGAATGTGTCGGCGTTGTCCTCGATCGCATCACGGATCGTCTGGGAGTGGCAGCATGCAAGCGAGCCGACTCGATGTACAAGAAAAAGACCGCACTCAATCGTTGGCTTGATTCCGACGATGCTCCTACCTGGAATCATTGAAACGCAAGAAAGCTCGCTTGATCGGTCTTGGGCTAGCGATGGGCTTTCGCATCCTGTTGCTTTGCTTCATCGCAACGATTGCGTCTTGGGTCAAGCCCGTCTTCCAGTTGGACCAACTACTCCCCGTGGCTTTGCACCATTGGGTCGCAGAAGCCCACGAAATCAATGAAATTTCCGTTCGTGACCTGATCCTATTCCTGGGTGGCTTGTTTCTCATCTACCAAAGCGTTCGCGAAATTCACCATCTCACCGAATCGCATGACGATGGAGAGTCTCTAGTGGATTCCGGATTCGAATTGTCGACGCTGACGGCCTTCATTTGGGTTCCTTTGGTCTTTGTGGCGTGGGCCGATGGCAAAGCAGACACATTGGAAAAGAACGCTATCTTCGATGTTTTAAGGAACAAGGGGATCTCGCAGGAGACCGCGTCCATGATGATTGCGCATGAGTGGTTTCGTAAAAGCCCGAACGAAGATCTCTGGAAAACATGGCAAGAGTTTGCCACAACAACATTGGCAAGCCTAGCACCTGCAATTCGCAACGAGTTGATCGATGAAATCGTGGGACTTTGTCACGTGGTAGCGCATGCGTCAGGAGGATTTCTGGGGGTAGGAACGATATCCGAGACTGAGGCCAACATCATCGATCGCGTCATTGGAGCACTGCAGTCATCTTCAAGCCATCTTGAATCTGTCAGTTAGACGTTTGAGTCAGCGATTTTTCCGCATGAAGACTGCGTCGCAGGTAGCCTATTTGTAGAGGTCGCCGAGCGTGGGGGAATTGAAGCAGGTTTGCTGGAAAAGATCGGCCATCAATCTTTCCTCAAAATGGCGTACATATTGTCGCTAAAGGGGAACCTATCAAGAATCGACTGACGGCACACTCGGAAACCTGCCTCATGTGCCAAGCGTTTCAATGTTTGAGGAGTAAAGTAGTTGACATGATCTGGGAATCGAAATCCTGACCATTGCTTGCCGCGGACCTTACGATTCCAACTCGAAAAATTCGGGACCTTAAGTACAACCTCGCCATCAGGAGTCAATACGCGGTGTAGACGTTTCAGGAACGGCAATGGGCGACATTCATGCTCCAAAAAGGAACACATCACTGCCAGGTGAATAGAGCCTGCTTCAAACTCACTGACACCGCCCAAGGCGTTTGCGAAAGCGATCCTGCCACCAATGCAAGCTGTCTTCTCTCTCGCTTCCAAGGCTAGTTCTCGCGATACCTCAATGCCTAGCGGGACCATTCCTATTCCAGCTTGGGCACAACGATTGTACAGATCTAGGAGCAGAACCCCCTGTGCGCAACCCACATCCAATACAGACCAGGACACTTGCGATTGAGTTCTCGCACGGAGCAAGCAAAACGCAATAGAGGCGATCCTTGTTTCGCGAAGGAAAGAGGAATGCTTTTGCTCGCTTCGCAAATGTAGAAACGGTAGCCATGACTGGTGCGATCGCTTCGCGACGATTGCGTTCCTCTCGCGATGTTCTTTCCCAAGCAAACTCGGTTTCAAGTCTTGCGTAGTCGGGTGGATTTTCCAAGAAAACAAATCCTGTTTCCCGGCAGCGCACGATCGACCAGAGATCATTACCGTAGTCGGTTCTGTCGAACTCAGTTTCTCGCCCCAAAATTGGGCAATTCAAATTCATAGTCTTAGCTTTCTCCGCTTTGAGCGATCCGTCGTGCATTGGGTGCTGAATCGATTCAATAGCGGCTTCCGATGGTAGCAGAGTAACAACGCTATTCATTCAGCAAAACGCCATTGATGATAGCCGCTTGCGATGCAACAATAATTTAATAATTACTTCACGATACATTGGTATTATCTAACTTAGGAACCCGGGTAATGAACTGGCTCAACTACCACCATTTGCAATACTTCTGGGCAGTCTCACAAGAAGGATCGGTGGCCAAAGCCAGCGAAAAACTGCACGTTACGCCAGCGACCATCAGCATTCAGCTTCGCGATTTGGAGAAATCGCTGGGAGTAAAACTGTTCCGCAAAGCGGGTCGTGGGCTGGCCCTGACTGAAATGGGAACGGCGGTTCAATCGTATGCAAACGATATCTTCGCGACCGGCCAGGAGCTCATGGATATGGTTAATGGTAGGCCAGTTGGTGGTCCAATGGTTCTTCGTGTGGGAATCAAGGACGTGATGCCAAAACTTGTTGCCTATCAACTGCTCGCGCCAACGCTTCGCATGCCGGGGGACGTTCGATTGTTGTGTTACGAGGGAGACATACCGAAACTGATTTCGGATCTTGCAATTCACAAACTCGATGTCGTGTTGTCCGATACTCCTATTGATCCAACGATGAAAGTGCGGGCCTACTCTCATTTGCTTGGTGAGTCCGATGTGGTGCTTGTCGGTACAAAGCCTTTAGCTAAGAAGATGAAAATGGGTTTCCCGAGATCGCTCGATGGGTCACCTATTCTTTTGCCTATGAGGAATTCAGTCCTCAGGAGGTCGCTAGATTACTGGTTCGAAGTGAATGAAGTTCGCCCCAAGATCGTAGGTGAATTCGAAGATAGCGCCATGCTCAAAATTATGGGGAAAGCGGGTGTTGGTATTTTTCCTGTTGCCAACACGATCTGCAAAGAAGTGGAAGAAATGTATGGTGTCGAGTTCATCGCTGCCATACCAGACGTGACCGAGAAATTTTACGCGCTATCGGTAGAACGCAAGGTGAAGCATCCTGCGGTTCTTGCGATCTCGGAGGTCGCTCGGAAGAAGTTGCGCACTCGCTAGACCTTCGCTCGGTGCGCGGTGTACAGCGTCAACTCGTCCCTGGCCCTTCTGTCTACTTTACTTGACGTGTTACTACTCCACTGTACTCCCCAAGTTTCTGCACTCCCCAAGTTTCTGCGCTGGCGGGCTGTCTATTTAGTGAAGTCGTTATTGGTTAAGGGCGGCATGACGGACTTTCTAGTCCGTCAATGGGGAATTCGATGGACTTGGAAATCCGTCGTACCATTAAGTCAACAAGCCCCTGGCGAAAGGTGTGTTTGGAGGGCGAACCATCGAGTGGCATAGCTACTTTCGGCCAAGCTGCGAGATTGTCTACCTAGGACAGGCCAGCGCCATCGTTATAGACCGGTCGCCCCAAACTGGCGGATTTTCCTTGTCGCCTTGACCGTCCGCTTGATGGCACTCAGTGCAAAGGTTTTATGACTCTTCTCCTGCTACTTTACGCGAAGGTGCTTGCGCAAGGCTGAAATCCTTGTGTCCTTGATGCCGCGAATGTTCGTCAAATCCTCGACCGCTTGAAATCCGCCTCGCTGCTCGCGGTAACGCAAAATCTCTTGGGCAAGTTTCGGGCCAACGCCTGGAAGCAAGTTGAGCTCTGCTTCGGTTGCATGGTTAAGATCTACCACAAATTCTATCGGCAATTCATTTTGATCGCTATCGCGCAATTGCCGAGTCAACCAAGCCATGCTTGTCCAAACGAAAATGAAAAGCAAAAGGAGTGCGTACGATTGGTTTCTTGCGTGAATCAATTGGTATCGGAAGGATGGCTTGGCTCCTTCCTCAAGAACTGTTGGGTTCACATCCGTCATGATTGCTCAAGAAATCTCTTGATTCCTATTTACTCGAACGACTTCGACTAATTAGACCGCAATTGCTGAAGCACCTCGCTCACAATGCGATCGATGACTCCGTCGTCCGCCAAATGGACATTGTGTGTCTTGCTGCTGACGGATCGCGAGGGTTGCATGAAATCAAAACCGGACAGCAACTCTTGAAGTTTGCTTTGCGCCACGTCCGCTGCATTGGTTTGTTGTGGCGTCAACGGCTGCCTTGATTGCCCTAGATCCCATCCACGGATTTTCGCGCCGCGACGGAAACCTTCGGGAAACTCGGATGTCCCCAGCATAGCATCAAAAAGCGGCAACAATCGGTACTGCAAATGCATGGCTCGTTCCCATTGTCCAGCCTTGGCCGACTCGTAGATGGCCAACGTCAGTTCCGGTACGACTCCGCTGGTGGCATTGGTTCCACCATCGCATCCTATCATCAACATCGGGACGAGCGATGCATCCCAACCGGTCATGAAGAAAAAGTCTTTGCGCAGTGGACGCACCTCGGCGATCATGCGCATCATGTGTGGAATATCGCCGGAGCTGTCCTTGATTCCGACCACCCGCGGACACTCTTGAGCCAGCCTCTTCACCGTCGGCACATCGATAGGCGATGCAAACATCGGAATGTTGTAAAGCGTCACGTCAACCGACACGCGATCCGCAATTTCCTTGAAGTACGCGTAGACACCGTCTGGCGCCAAGCGATAGTAAAACGGGGCAACGATGGCTACCGCCCGCACACCCAACGCTCCGTACGTATCGCAAGCGCGAATCGTTTCTTCGATGTTGGCTTCCGCGGCCCCTGCCAAAATGGGAACCCGACCTCGCGTTTGATCCACCACGACTTCGATTACCCGTTTGCGTTCCTCGGGGGTGAATCGAACGAATTCCCCGGTACTGCCGTTGGGATACAATCCGTGAACGCCATGCTCGATCAGCCAATCGATGTAGGCTCGAAGCGTTTCTTCGTCGAGTTGGCCGCGTGCGTCGAGAGGGGTGATGTTTGGGGTAAAAATACCCGCTAAAGGTTGTTTGCTCATGATATCACCATATCACACAGGATTGGTGTCTGGCAATATTCAGACGTTTTTGTTGTGATTAGGTGATGCTTGCGGGAGAATTTTTTCTGAATTTATCGCCCACGATTTCAAAAATCCCGCTCGGGAACCAAGATTCGGCCATCGGTAGTCCAGTTCTACCGGGAGGGATAGGCCAGCTCTCCAATCCTTTTGGCAATGTCGATTGCATTAGAAATCCATGGGAGGGCGAGGTTCCTGCCGAGCTAGGTACGCCATGGTTCGGCAGGAGCCTCACCCTCCCAATCCCAAAATGTTAGCGGCAGGAGCCTCACCCTCCCAATTCCAACCGAAGACGGGTAGATTTTCCATCTGTCGATCGCTCTACCGAAGGACACGATCGAAAGGAAGTCACAAAAACAATTTAGGTTTTAGATGCAATCCACGTTCCTATTTGCGTTCCGCTGGATCGCACCGCTTTTGGTGGTGTGTTACGTGCTAGGGATGTTGGCGGTCCCGTGCTTGCCAATGACAGATGCGATGGAGCAGCCGATCGCCGTGTCGAGGCTGGAGTTTTGGCTCATCCATGTTTCCGTTCCTTCTGCGATTTGGTGGCGTTGGACGGATGGGTTTCAACCGCTTTGTTTCACCGATCGGCTACCGGTTTTTGCATTGGCAACCGCATGGGTGATCGCATGCTGGATACTTGGGAGACTGACCTTGCGTTGCGATCCAATCAACATGAGTCTCTCAGCGATGAAACGGAACTTACTTGCCTTGATCCTGGGGCAGTCGTGGTTTGCCTTCCTTGTATTCCTGCATGGGACTTTCCTAGGCACCCAAGCCACACACTTATGGTTGATTTTGATATCGATCGTTTCTGCAATCCTATGGTGCATAGGAAACATCCTCAGTACGGCGTCGAATCTCGATTCCAGTCTCAAGCCGTTGCAGACTCCGAAATCCGCTGTGGTGCCCGACACTTCGTTCGACACATCGATTCGTCGCCGCATGATTGGAGTCTTGTTCTTGGCAATCGCCTGGCTTTCGTTTGTTCATGTTTATGGAGCAACGGTGCCAACAAGCGATCAAGAAGTACGAAATGGAAATTGGTGGCTTGCCAAGCATTCCTTGCAGGACGGTCGACTGCACTACCGTCATGACAACATCGAAGCCAACGAGCCGGCTGGCTGGACGATGCCAAGTTTGGCTTGCGTGAGCATTCTGGATTCTTGGTTCGCAGGTGCAAGCGAATCGAATGAAAACTGGAAAGAGCAAAGGCTAGAACGAAGAGGACGATTGCGTTTCGGGGTTGTGTCAGGCAAGCTCATTCAAGCGATCCTATTCGTGGCGGCTATATTCTTGCTTGGAGTGCAATTGAGTGAACAATGGGGAGTCCTGCCGAGTCTGTTTGTGACTTTTTTGTTGATCGCAACTCCTGGAATCGCAGAGCTAAGTCGTATTGGCAGAACCGAATGTTTAGCGAACGCTTGGGCAATCGCGATGCTTTGTATTTGGCAGACCATTCGATCCGAATCCAGAGAGGGACGCCCGCTGGGTATCGTTTGGTGGATGTTATTTGCGGGGGCATGTTGCTCGGGGTACACAACAACGCTTTTGATAGGTCTGCCTGCGATTGGACTAGCCGTTTGGAATCGATTCGGATGGCCAAGGCATCGAGAGCCGATTGTCCAACGGAATTGGGCCGCGATGCCTTGGCAATTGCTCGCGGTCAAATCCTTGTTTGTGGTTTCTATTCTCGCTGCGAGCACCTACTACCTTCGCAATGGTTTGGCGGTTCGCGACCCGATTGCCCCTTGGTCAACAATCATGTCGCAACAGCTCGGATGGAGTCCGTCGACGGACTTCGGTCAAAACTGGAGCGAGGCACATCGGGTTCGCGCGGAAACCATCACCGAAGCAACGAGTGAGAACATTGCCCCTCACGCACCAGTCGATTTGAAGTCCCCCTATCGAATCGCGAATCTTGTCGATGGTTTGTCTCGTTTGCTGTGGCATTCCAATGTTCATGGTTTGATGCTCGTACCGTTCGCCGTCCTGGGACTGACCGTCTGTCTAACCATGCCCACCTATCGAATACTTGGCCTTTCGATGCTTTGGTACACGTTCTGGGTCTGTTGGTGGTGGTGCATCTCGCCACGATTGGATCGCGACTGGGTTGGCGCGTTGTTTCTGCTCGGGTGGCCAGCCGTTGCCGGTGTCCATTGGATGATGGAACAAGCGAATCGAATTTGGCTCGCGTTGCTAGTAACGATCGGAATCAGTTGGTCGGTGGTGGTCATCCCTATTTGGCCCACGAGCGATAATCGCATGTTGGTATCGATGGAATCCATTCAAAGCCAGAAAACCGTCGAACCCATGGAATCTATCGACGCGAATCCAACCGATTACGTCGCACTGTTAAATCGAATGCTCCTAAACGACCAACACTTGAATCGAGGATCGAAATTGTTGCTGGTCGGCGACAAGGATGACTTCGACCTACTTTGCCCATGCATAACCAACGGCCAATTCGATCGATCTTTGTTGGAGGAATGCGTCGACTTGAATCCCCCAGATCGTCTAGCCGCATTGCGATCCAAGGGAATCACCCATGTCGTCCTTGATTGGTCGTCCCTCCGTGAACGAGAAAGGGACTTTCCTGTGAAGTCCGAACTCAAGATCCGAAACCTGACCAACGAAATGATATCAAGCTCTCAATTGCAAGCGATTTCATGGGAGATCAACTCATCCCAGGCAGAGTTATTTAGGGTGAATGAACACTGACGCAATGCGATCGTTCGAAGTATCCTTCCCAAGTCGAACCATCGGAAATCAATAAGGAGAGCGAGGCTCCTTCCGAGCTTACGACGCCATGGTTCGGCAAGAGCCTCACCCTCCCAATCCCAAAATGATAGCGTCAGGGCGCAAGCCCTCCGGTGATTGACCCAAGCATAATTTTCGCAACCTAGGAGATGCCAAAGTTCGGCAGGAGCCTCACACTCCCGATGGAATTCCAAACAATTCCAGTGAGAAAAGCACGCGGCCGCTTGAAGCTTGCTTGGCGCGGCGTTGATGTCGTCGGTCCTGAAACAGCCCATTCATTGACGTTTGGCTGCGAAACGGACTATAATGGGTGTCAGAATGGAGCTTAACCCACCAATCACCCCCCCTCCCACCCGGCTCGCCATTCTGAAAGCAGCGTCTATGGTTAGGACCTTTCCGCAAATAAGTGGCGTAAGCTTCCAGCTTGCGAGGCAACAAACACAGGCTGAAAGCTCAAGCCACGACACACAGGCTGGAAGCCTATGCCACCTTCGAGTGGTCCTCTCGCTCTTGTTGGTCCTGTTTGGCTGCTGCAGGGTATTGGGCGAACATCCGGAACGTCGGGTAAGCCTTGTCAACGACGTGGTTCCAGTCCTCACCAAAGCGGGATGCAACGCGGGCACCTGCCATGCCAAGGCAGGAAATGGCCAAAATGGATTTCAACTTTCGCTGCTCGGTTTTGAACCCAAGGAAGATTTCGACCATTTGCTAAAAGAAGGCCGTGGTCGCAGGATTTCGTTGGCTTCCCCCGAAGCAAGTTTGATGCTTCAAAAAGCATCGGGAGAAATGCCACATGGTGGCGGCGTTCGCTTGCCAAGCGACTCTGAGGGATATGCCTTGTTGAGAGATTGGATTCGCCAAGGCGCATTCTACGACGGTGATTCGGCTCCGAAATTAGTATCGATCGAGATTCAACCTAAACGAGCCACGATCCAACCCAACGGCCAACTGCAAATCAGCGCGTTTGCGAACTACTCGGACGATAGTCAACGCGACGTTACGAGGTTGGCTCTTTACGAATCCAACGAAAAAAGCATGGCGGAGGTTTCCGAGTTTGGCCTTGTAAAAATCCTGGACATCCCAGGCAAAGTTGCAGTGATGGTTCGTTATCAAGGAAGCGTTGCGGTCTTCAATGCTTCCGTCCCGCAAGGTGCACCGGTCGAGAGTGTTCCCCCATCCAAGAACTTTGTGGATGACTTGCTCTTTGCCAATCTGAAAGAGCTCGGCATTCCTCCCTCGCCGCTTTGCGATGATTCGACGTTTATTCGACGAGCGGCACTGGATATCGCCGGACGTCTACCAACCGTGGAAGAATCCCAAAGGCTGTTGACAAGCCAAGATTCCAACAAACGAGCCTACTACATCGATAGCTTGTTGCAAAATCCAGAGTATGCGGATTACTTCGCCAACAAATGGACTGCCATGCTCAAAAATCGACGCGACGATGCCAGCGATATCACTTCCAACTTTGCGTTCTATTCTTGGGTACGAGACGGTCTTCTTGCCAACAAGCCCTACGATCAAATGGTTCGCGAATTGCTCGCCGCAACAGGAACGGTCATGGGGAACCCACCTGTCGCCTGGTACAAACGAGTCAAAGAACCCAAACAGCAACTCGAAGATGTCGCTCAACTTTTCCTTGGCGTTCGCATGCAATGCGCTCAGTGCCATCATCACCCTTTCGAAAAGTGGAGCCAGGACGATTACTACAGCCTCGCTGCATTCTTCAGTCAAGTAGGCCGCAAACCGACTTCGACGCGCGGTGAAGACATGATCTTTCACAAGCGGGGTGTCGCCGGTTTGGCCAACATCAAAACAGGGACCGTTCTGAAGCCCGCAGCGTTGGGGGATACGATCAACTCGATCGCCGCCGATGAAGATCCGCGATTGAAACTAGCCGATTGGATGGCGTCACCCACGAACCCATTCTTCGCGAAGGCGGTTGTGAATCGATACTGGAAACACTTTTTCCGTCGTGGCTTGATCGACCCCGAAGATGACATTCGCGACACAAACCCACCGACCAATCCCGAATTGCTGGCTGCACTCGAGAAACACTTTATCGAAAGTGGTTTTGATCTCAAAGAGCTAGTGCGAGTGATTGCCAATTCCAACGCCTATCAGTTGAGCTCGGTCCCAAATGATTTCAATGCCGCGGATCAGCAGAACTACTCGCGTTTCTATTTTCGTCGCCTGCCGGCAGAAGTGCTCTTGGATGCGATAGACGACTTGGCTGGTTCCCAAACCGATTTTCCCAACTTGCCGCCAGGTACGCGCGCGATTGCATTGCCCGACAACAGCTACAACAACGGATCACCCTTTTTGAAGGTATTCGGGCGACCGGAAAATGAAAGTGTTTGCGAATGCGAACGCGTTCAATCGTCGAGTCTCGCGCAAAGCCTGCATCTGATGAACGCAGGGGACATCAAGGCGAAACTTGCAACCGCCAACGGTCGATCGGATCGACTCTCCCAAACCGATAAGCCGCTCGAGGAACGCATCCAAGAGTTGTATCACGTCGCGTTCAGTCGCGAACCTAGCGCAAACGAGATGTCGTTTTCGATGGAATACCTTGTAACCAACAAAGCCGAACCGGTCAGCAAAGAGCGTTTTCAAGACCTGATTTGGGCGCTGATCAACACCAAAGAGTTCTTGTTCAATCACTGATAGTTACCCATTATGAATTCGACTTTTCTTGGCGAAAGCTCTCACAACTTCCCAGCGCGGTCTACCCTTTTCGCGTGGTTCGTCGTTTTATCGCTAAGCGTTCTTAGTCCCACGGCTCAGGCCCAGTCCGTGTGCTTGCCTATGCCTCGATTGTTGACGACGATGCCGATGGGTGGTTCCTCTGGCACGCAGGTTGACGTCACCATCACCGGGGAAAACATCGAAGGTGCCAATGCGATGCTCTTCAATCATCCTGGCCTGACAGCCCTTCCCAAGCTGGACGCAAATAGCCAGCCAGTGCCGAACACGTTTACCGTAGCAATCTCGAAAGAATGTCCGACTGGCGTCTACGAATCTCGGGTGGTGAGTAAACTCGGTATCTCGTCTTCCCGCGTGTTTTCCGTCGATACGTTGCCCGAAGTGCAACAGACTCCGAATACATCCTTGGCAAAGAGCATGGAGTTGGGCGTGAACTCCATATGCAATGCCGTCATGACCGCCAAGTCGGTGGACCACTATTCGTTTCAAGCAAAAAAGAACCAGAGAATCGTCGTCTTTTGTTCGGCCCGCGGAATCGATTCGAAGCTAGATCCGGTTGTCATTATCGCCGATGAGTCTGGCCGTGATTTAGTGGCGGAACGCCGCGGTGACATTTTAGACTTTACGGCAAAGTCGGACGGACAGCACATCATCAAGGTGCATGAATTGACTTTCAAAGGTGGTCCAGCGTTTTTCTATCGACTCTATTTACAAGACATTGGAATCGACTCGGCCGCACCTCAGTTTGCGTCCACCAAAACGGTCAGTTCGTTTTCATGGCCACCGAAGGGTTTCGTAGCAAATACCTTTATCGCTGAATCCGAGCCGAACAACTTGGGATCGCAATCCCAGAAAATCTCGTTGCCTTGCGATATCGCAGGTGCATTTTTTCCAGCAGCCGACGTTGACACGTTTGAGTTTACGGCCACGAAAGGGGACGTTTGGTGGGTCGAGGTAGCATCCGAGCGGCTTGGCAGACCTACCGATCCCTCAATCCTTGTTCAGCATGTCAGCGTCGAAAACGGAATAGAAAAGTTGACCGACGTAGCTGAGTTCAGCGATATTGCGAGCCCCATGAAACCATCCAGCAATGGATATGCCTACGATGGTCCTCCCTATGACGGAGGCTCGACGGATATCTTAAGTAAACTTGAGATAAAGCACGATGGAATTCATCGACTGCAGCTTCGCGATCTATTCGGTGGCACACGAGTGGACACGCGGAACGTCTATCGCATGGTGTTTCGACGGGCTGCTCCAGACTTCGCATTGGCAGCATGGGGCCTGCATATGGAGCTTCGAAACGGAGATAGGAACGCGCTTTCAAAACCGTTGGCCTTGCGTTGCGGATCGACGGTTGCCCTGGAGGTTGTCGCGGTACGTCGCGATGGATTCAATGGGGACATCCAGTTGGAATTGCAAGGACTACCCGACGGCGTTTCCGCCCAGGGCTTGAAGATCCCAGCGGGAAAGTCGCGCGGCATTATGCTCATCACTGCGAATCAAGACGCTCCACCCTGCATCTCGAAACTATCGTTCCACGGAAAATCCTCCATCGAGGGTGAAGACGTGACGCGGCCCGTGCACATGGCACAAATGGCTTGGCCCATCGTTGACGCTTGGGGAGAGATTCCGAGCCCCCGATTGATGGATGATATTATGTTATCGGTTTCCAATTCCGAGTACGCCCCGATCTCGATTGCGGTCCAAGAAAAAACAGTCATCGAAGGAATTGTGGGTGAGAAGCTCAAGATTCCACTCGTTCATACGAAGCGATTGGATTTCTCCGGATCTGTTTTGCAGTTGAAGGCGTTGGGAGACGGATTCGAACAAATCCCGCGATTCGACGTTTCCTTGGATGCAGCTACTTCGGAAGCCACCGTAGACCTTGCAGCATTGAAGACGCTGCCAGGTGAGTACAACCTCGCATTTTATGGAAGCGCTGTCGTCAAGTACAAACCGAAACCAGACGCAGCGCCGCGAGACGTTGCTGAAATAGTCATTACCGAACCCATCTCGATTCGCGTCAAGCCATCGGAGAAAAAATGAGCGATCTCTTTCATGCTTCCTCTGTCCCGTGTACAGGCCCGTCCGCATTCGGCTTAGCCGGGCGACGAGGTTTTTTGCGTATGGGGCTGGCTGGATTCGCCAATCTGAGTCTGCCTGGCATCCTGCGTCTCCAACATGCCAGGGCGCAAGCGGATGAGAACCATGCGAAGGCAAGCCGTGAAAAAACGGCGGTCATCATGGTCTGGAAACCAGGTGGATGCTCCCATATCGATACCTACGATCCCAAACCCGAAATTGGTAGCGAATACCGGGGTCCGTTTGGTACGATCGAAACCAAGGTGCCTGGAATGCGATTCACCGAGTTGCTGCCCATGCAAGCTCGCATTGCAGACAAATTAACCGTCTTGAGATCCATGCATCAAACCGCAGCTGGGCATCCGGCTGGCTCAATGCAAATGCTATCAGGCGATCCTGACACACGCGACAAGCCCAAGCCCAAGTACCCAGACTGGATGACGGTCACGAATTACGTTCGATCGCAGGAAGAAGCGAGAACGAACCCATTGCCAAGGTATGTCGGCGTCAATCCTCCTTTGGAATACAACGGACCTGCCTATTTGGGTGACTCGTATTCTCCGTTCACGGTAAGCGGAGATCCCAATGCACCGAAATTTTCCGTACCCAACATCGGACTGTCCGATCCCAATGAAATACAACGGCTAGGTCGTCGGGCTACGCTCCGTCAAAATCTCGATACCTTGCATCGTGCCTTCGATCGGCAAGGCGAACTCGGTGCGCTAGATCGATTCGAGGAACAGGCGATGTCCTTGCTGACAAGTCCCACGACCCGCGATGCTTTCGACCTGACCAAAGAAGACGATCGAACTCGCGATCGCTATGGCCGCAACGCATGGGGGCAGCAGTTGCTGATGGCTAGACGCCTTGTCGAAGCGGGTGTCGAAGTGCTAACAACGAGCATGAGCGGGCAGCTTTGTGGACGCGTTGGCAACTGGGACGATCATGCCGTCAACCATCACATCTTCGACGCACTTCGTTTCCGTGCTCAAGCCTATGACCAGGCGGTTTCGGCCCTCATCGAGGACATCTACGAACGAGGATTGGACAAACGCGTTCTGGTGGTCGTCACCGGTGAATTCGGACGTACTCCCAAGATCGAACATTCACCGAGCACGGGTCAAGGTAATGCGAGCGCTCCCGCAGGAACGCAACAGCCTGGTCGCGACCACTGGCCACGAGCCTTCTCCAATGTTTGGGCTGGTGGAGGCATTCAAACCGGCCGCGTTATTGGAGCCACCGACAAACGTGGCGAAGACCCGATCGAACGAGCTTGTTCTGCGGGGGATTTTCTTGCCACGGTTTACCATCATCTGGGCATCGATTCTGCCAATACGTTTATCAAAGACCTAAACGGTCGCCCAACTGCCATCGTAGATCGTGGTCGTCCTATTCCAGAACTCGTTGGTTAACTCGGTGGTTCGAATGAAAACTCTCCTTGCAATCCTTCTTGTCTCGTTCGTCAGCACTGCGTTGGCGAACGACAAACCCAACATCATTGTTTTTCTCGTCGACGACATGGGCGTCATGGACACGTCGGTTCCGTTTCTAACCGACTCGACGGGCAAGCCGAAACGTTATCCGCTAAACGATTACTATCGAACCCCAAACATGGAGCGATTGGCGTCGCAAGGGATTCGATTCAATAACTTTTGTGCAATGAGTGTCTGTTCGCCATCACGCATCTCGATCCAGACAGGCCAAAACGCGGCCCGACATCATGCGACGAATTGGATCAATCCCGATAAGAACAATGCAGGCCCAAACGGTCCACCCGGATGGAATTGGCAGGGAATTAAGAAAGGAGACGTAACTCTTGCGAGCCTATTGCGGGACAACGGCTATCGAACAATGCACGTGGGCAAAGGACACTTTGGTCCACGTGGTTCGGAGGGGGAGGATCCCAAGAATATTGGATTTAATATCAATGTTGGCGGGAGTTCTATCGGACAGCCGGGTAGTTACAGCGGGATTCAAAACTACGGTAATGCAGGTGGAAAAAACCCAAAGAAAACAACACATCCTGTTCCAAATCTCGAGAAGTATTATGGTACGGAGACCTTTCTCAGCGATGCGTTAACGCGTGAGGCAAAGTCATTGATCTCCGAGTCAGTTGAGGCGAAGACACCTTTCTATCTCAATTTTTCTCACTATGCGGTGCATGCCCCTTTTGAATCCGATGCAAGATATGCTGCCAATTATGTCGGAAAAGACAAATCTCCCGCAGCGCAAGCGTTCGCAACACTCATAGAGGGGATGGACGATTCCTTGGGTAGAATTCTTGACCATCTGGATTCGATTGGCCAAGCGGAAAATACGCTTATCTTTTTTCTCGGGGACAATGGGAGTGATGCTCCACTAGGTCATGAGCACGCGGTCGCTTGCGCGGCTCCATTGCGAGGAAAGAAAGGTTCGCATTACGAAGGCGGAATGCGAGTGCCGTTCATAGCGTCGTGGGCCAAACGCAACATGGAAAACACGCATCAGAGAAACTTGCCCATTGCGGCCGGTGCGATTCAAAATCAACAAGCGGCAGTGCAAGATCTGTTTCCAACGATCTTGAAATTGGTGGGATCCAACTCACCCACGACCCACATGGTCGATGGATACTTGCTCGATACGCTCTTGACTGGCAAACGCGATTCCACTCGGGGAGAGTCCTTTTTGATGCATTACCCTCATTCGCCGCATCGCAGCGATTACTTTACAAGTTATCGCGACGGAGCCTGGAAAGTCATCTACCATTACATTCCCTCGAAGGCTTCGGATGGCAGCCACTACCAACTTTTCCATTTAGGCGAGGATCCATTCGAACAGAGCAATTTGGCTGATTCTCAGCCGATGGAGCTGAAGCGAATGATGCAAGGCTTAGTCAAGTCACTTGAGCAGCACAACGCACTCTACCCAGTCGAGTCAGGCACGAAGGTGGCTCTGAAACCGACAGTGCCCAACTGAGGGCATTTCCGCCTGATGGCGACCCAACGCGTAACGGCTTGTTGATTTAATGGTACGACGGACTTCCTAGTCCGTCGAATTCCCCATTGACGGACTTGGAAGTCCGTCACACCTCCCTTAACCAATAACGACTTCACTAAAGCAACAAGCCGGTAAGCGAGGAATCCACTGCAAGTGGATCTTCATTGAATCTTTATTGAGCTGTGATTGCATGTAGATGCATAGAGCAGATATAGTTAAAAATCGCGTTTCACCTACGGCACTTTACATCACGAGGAACTTCATGCTGCGTTCGATAATGGTTGCAATACTAGGACTTTGCGTCCTAACTAACCCAACGCTTGCCCACGACAAACACTCTCGCAACCAACCACCCAGCGAGGCAAAACCCCATGAACATGCACAAGGAGTCGTGTTTCATGACGAAAATGGAAACCAAAAACGGGACCCAGGTGAAAAAGGAATCCCAGGGATCAAGGTTTCCAACGGTCGAGAAATCGTATTAACCAACGCCGACGGAAAGTATGAAACGCACGTGTCCGATGACACGATCGTTTTCGTGATCAAACCACGAGGTTGGATGACTCCATTGAATCGCGACAAACTCCCACAGTTTTATTACATCCACAAACCAGCAGGTTCACCGAGCCAAAAATTTGATGGAGTCAAGCCCACGGGTCCTCTGCCAGCGTCGATTGATTTTCCTCTGATGCCACAAGAAGAACCTGAACAGTTCAGGGCCTTGTTGTTCGGCGATACTCAACCGCGTAATGTTCAAGAAGTCGAATACATGGCGCACGACATCATCGAGCAAGTGGTTGCAGAAAAAGCGCACGGAGCCTCGCTCGGTGTCACCTTGGGCGATATCGTGTTTGATGACTTGAGCGTGTTTCAACCGCACAACCAAGCGATCGCGTTGATCGGTATCCCTTGGTACAACGTTCTTGGGAACCACGACATCAATCTCGATGCGCCCAATGACGCTTTGTCCGATGAAACATTCGAGAGCATCTATGGCCCCAACTATTATTCGTTCGACTATGGGTCTGTGCATTTCCTCGTTTTGGATGACGTCGCTTGGCAAGGAGCCACGGAAACCGCTCGCGGATTTTACCAAGGAGGCTTGGGCAAAGATCAAATGGAGTTCATTCGCAACGATCTAGCTTTGATTCCTAAGGAACAACTGGTAGTGTTGATGATGCACATCCCTTTGGTGGATGTCGAAGATCGGCAAGAATTGTATCGGCTGATCGAAGAGCGTCCGTTTACGTTGTCGATGTCTGCACACACACACTTCTTGAAGCATCATTTCATCACAAAGGAAGACGGCTGGATGGGGCCTGAACCACACCACCACATCGTGAATGTAACGGTGTGCGGAAGTTGGTGGCGAGGTGCCCCTGATGAGTTAGGAATTCCTCATGCGACCATGAGCGATGGAGGCCCGAACGGCTACTCGATCATCTCGTTTGATGGAACGAAATACGACTTGGAGTTTCGCGCTGCGAGACGACCAGCGGACCATCAAATGAATATCTATCTACCGCAAGAAATTACCGTAGCAGATGCGATGACAACAGCAATGGTTGTCAACGTATTCAATGGATCGCAACGATCAAAAGTTCGAATGAGGATTTTGCCGGATGGACCATGGAAAGACATGGAACGGGTCGAGGGTATGGATCCCTACTACGTGGACATGAAAAAACTCGAAGCAGGTCCCGCGCCTGTTGCTGGAACAACACTCCCTGGCCCTTCTATGACCGACCACCTTTGGCGAATCTTGTTGCCTCCTACATTGCCCGTAGGGACGCACATGATCGAGGTAGAAACGACGGACATGGACAACAAGGTGTACACAGACCGCGAAAGCATCCGAGTCGTAGCGATTCCCGCCCCGACATCGACGCGCCCCGCTTCCCCAGGGCGATCTACCCCCCTCACCATTCCGCCGCGTCGTCCTTAAGACGTTGCGAATCCTACACGTAGGCGAGTCTCTCCGAGACTCGCAGTCCCCAGCCACGCTCGCCTCAAAAGCGTCTCGGAGTGACGCGTTTATCGATCATTTGCGAAGCGGGCTTCATTCAATCTGTATCGCCACTTCACCGCCAGCTCGGCTACCTAAACCTCGCCACACTTCAAGCACAACCGAATTTGATATTGTGCGTACAGAGCCGTCCATCAAGAGTACATTTACTCCAACAGTGTGATAACTGCGACTGGTAACAACAGCATAGGTCGGCAAAATTGCCGACCGACCTTCGCGCATCGAATTGAAATCAATGTCGTACAATTTCCCGCCATCGACATGAGGAACTTTGGTATTCGGCGTGAATGTGGTCGTAAATCCAGTTTGGTGCATTCTGGCATCAACCCACTCGGTATGTCCTGATTCGAGTTTAAATTCACCGCCAAAAGCGGATACATCTGCGGGGGCCGATGGGACCGGAGCCACGCCACTCGGATTTCCACTGTCTCGCAGGTAGGGCGTAAACGCCTTTACTTCAGCCATACCCAAAGTGTTGCTCAATCCATCAGTTATCTCTTGAATTTTTGTACTTCGATTGAAAAGGAAGACACCACTACCGCGATCGCTCGGTGGTTGTGCAATTTGCCACAGGCCCGCATTCGCTCCATAGTTGAGTGGATAGTGAGTAAAGGTAAGAGAGTCAGGTCGTTCTCGATCGTTCAACTCACTCGGGCAAAGTAAATGCGGCATTCGAATTCGAGCCACTGCAGGCTGGAGGCTAATCGGTTTTGTAAAGTCGACGGAACTATGCAAAGCGCTTTGCTCCAAGTACGGCAAGAGACGCACTTGTACACTCCAGTAAACGGAATTTCCTGCGGAGTGGTAGTCGCCCAGGGGTGGAATGGTTTTGAGAGCACTTTCATGATTGTGGAGAGCCAGGCCTATCTGTTTCAGGTTGTTCTGACATTGCATACGCCGTGCCGCCTCACGGGCTGATTGAATCGCAGGTAACAATAGACCAACGAGAATTCCTATGATCGCAATTACCACCAAAAGTTCAACCAAAGTGAACCCGCGCGTTTTCATGTCGAGTCTTCCTGTTTAAAAATGCCAAGGACAGGGTCATCCTGCCTTCGAAACTAAAAAGTCTAAGCCAATCCTCTCGCGACTGTGGGTGAAAAGCGTTAAATCCCGGTTAAACTAGACATGATGCAGGCTTCGTTGGCTTGTTGCATCAGGTAGGCCTGCGTTCCCATGGCTGATGTTGGCGAGGTTGCATTGCCCAATGGATCCTTGCGGTACGAACCGTCAGCCTGCACATCCCATGCTTGTCGGCAGTCTGCAAGGGATATTTGCAGGATGTCCCAAAGGCGTTCTTTCAATCCAGGATTCTCGATCGGAGCAATCGCTTCGACTCGACGAGAAACCTTGGATACCAGGTTTCAAGCAACAAAAACCGCGAATGAGAGAACTGGCGATGGGCATCGAATGGCAAACCCTCGAGGAACTCGAATTCACGTTGGAATATGGATTGGTTGACCGGGTGAACACGCCGGCTATCAACAAGGAGGGAGCGTTTTGATACCAAAACTTCAACGGTAGCATTCTCCGTTTACAACGCCAATTTAAGTGCGGTGGCAATCACACACAGGCCCTTACCTACCGTTTGCTAATTCCTGATTAAGATTTCGCAAAGAATGGCAATTCTCCTTCTTTCATCTCGCGGTTTGAACTACAGTTCTCGCGGTCCTCTAGGACATCCGTCGTCCACAACCTCAACCAAATAAAGTTCCCGCCATGAACTCGATCTTTTGGGATGCCATCCAACAACTTTCGACCAACGGACTTCTACTCTTCATGTTGGCGCTGGCAACTGCGTTTGCCTTTGAATTCATCAATGGCTTTCACGATACCGCCAACGCAGTGACAACTGTTATCTATACGCAAACGTTGAAGCCGACCCCCGCGGTTCTGTACTCTGGTTTTATGAATTTTCTAGGAGTGCTTTTGGGCGGGACTACTGTCGCTTTTAGCATTGTGAATTTGCTACCGGTTGATTTGCTGATCAATGGGACAGGGGCAAAATCCATCGTGATGGTCATGTCTCTGCTTCTGGCCGGAGTTATTTGGAATTTGGGAACATGGTGGATGGGTTTGCCGGTCTCGAGTTCCCACACGTTGATCGGTTCGATCCTCGGTGTAGGACTTGCCAACAGTTTGATAACATCGGGCACACTTGCAGGAGTTAACTGGGCCAAGGCGCTAGACGTCGGCAAGGCACTGCTCATATCACCCATCATTGGATTTCTCTTCGCTGCGACCCTTCTTTTGGTGATGCGAATCTTCTTCAAAAACCCCAACCTTTACCATCCTCCTGGGGAAGGTGACAATCCTCCCTCGTGGATTCGAGGCGTTCTGCTAGCGACCTGCGGTGGCGTGAGTTTCGCACACGGTTCGAATGATGGGCAGAAAGGAATGGGTTTGATCTTATTAGCGCTGATCGGTTTCCTGCCCGCTTACTACTCCATGGATTTGACCCATCCGAAGTTAGCGAACGAAGTACACGAATCGGCGATTGCAATCGATTCGGCCTTAAAGTCGACTGGCCAATCAACGCCCGCAATCGAAAAAGAATTGCAGAACATCACAACATCGCTCGAGGGCAAAAGCTCCCTCTATGAA
The DNA here is from genome assembly GCA_945875845.1 of Pirellula staleyi DSM 6068. Classification (GTDB taxonomy): domain Bacteria; phylum Planctomycetota; class Planctomycetia; order Pirellulales; family Pirellulaceae; genus JBKCUI01. The sequence goes on along the minus strand of CAMCMB010000040.1, from coordinate 26,945 downwards.
GTCCCACCCGAACAACGATGGGAAGTCCGTCAATCGATTTATCGTTTTCGCAATGAGTTGGCTGCAATTCAACTAACCGGTGACTCTAGAAAGGTTATCGATGCTGCCAGCGGCCCGATGAAGAAGGCGATCGAATATGTTCCCTTTTGGGTAATCGTTGGTGTTGCACTGGCACTTGGTATTGGCACCACGATCGGATACAAGCGAATTGTCGTTACGATTGCGGAAAAGATTGGTAAGACGCATTTGACGTACGCACAAGGTGCAGCCGCTGAAACGGTTGCCGCTATCACGATAGGCCTCGCAGACTTCTTCCACATGCCCGTGAGCACGACGCACGTTCTGTCCTCTGGGATCGCGGGAACGATGTGGGCAAACAAATCTGGGATCCAAGGGAGCACGATCCAAAAGATTTTATTGGCTTGGTTGCTGACGCTGCCCGCTGCGGTCCTTTTGGGTGGCCTCCTTTTCTACTTGGGAAGTATTTTTCTGGTGAGTGCTCCCGCAACGAGCGATCAATCTTCGGGTTGGGATAAGGCTGTCTATTCTGCCAGTTCTCGCGAACGTTTTACTGCTGCCATGACACCATCGATGACCGCCGAGCGAAATCCTGCTCGCTCCATTGTGCTTAGGGCCGCAATGGTCGTTCCGCCAGGGCTGGTTACTTGTTCTCGCAAAATGGCAGGATGCGTTCCAGTCTCTTGCACCATCGTTGCGGCTCCCAGTACCGTTTGGGTTGCAAGCTCCAACGCCGCTTGACGGCTTAAGCCTGCCATCACCCCCCCATCGCTTAACGCCTCAATCATCATCAGAACATAGGCGGGTCCAGAACCCGATACTCCGGTAACCGCGTGCAATTGATCTTCGGAAACTCGGACCACTTTGCCGACAGCACCGAACAACGACTCACACCAAAACGCATCTTCCGGTGTAACCGCTCGCGCATTCGTAATGCCGCTTGCTCCCTGAAGTGATTGGCAAGGGGTGTTGGGCATGACTCGAATGATTCGCTCGGTTCCAAACCAGTTCGTCAGTTTGGACAAAGGGATGCCGGCCGCAATCGAAACAAGCAAATGCTCGTCGGTCACCAACGATTCGAAATTCTTCGCTACATCCGTCAGTGTCTGCGGCTTGACCGCCAACACGATTCGCGCACATCGTGCGAACAACTCGGCCGGAGTTTCGACAAGTTGACTTTCGGGAAATTTTTCGCGGAGGATGGATAATTGATGCGGGTTGATGTCAAAAAATGCAATCTCGGATTGCAAAGCAATTCCCGATACGATCGCACCGCGGGCGATGGCATTGGCCATCTGGCCGCCACCCAAAAAGCCGAATTTCAACGGGCTCATGAAACGAACCAATGCGCTTTCAGGACCTCGGCTGTCGCTTGCGATTTGTTTAAGACGTAGAAGTGAATTCCCGGAACGCCGTCGTTCAGAAGTTCCGCGACTTGACGTTGCGCAAATTCGACACCGGCCGAGAACTGCCATTCAGCCTCGTCGCTCTCTCCAAGTCGCGACAGAAAGCTATCCGGCAGGTTCGCTTTGCACATGGATGCAATCCGCTTGATCTGGGCAAGATTGGTCACTGGCAAAATTCCGGGAACGATTGGAATATGAATACCGGCAGCGTTGCACTTGTCGCGGAATCGGAAGTAGTCTTCATTGATGTAGAACAGTTGTGTGACGATAATATCGGCACCCGCATCCACTTTGCGTTTCAAGTTCTCCAGATCTACTTCGGCGCTCGGTGCTTCTTGATGCACTTCCGGATAACCCGCGACCGCAATGCCTAGTTCCGGAAATTCGGTCCGGATCAATGAGACCAGTTCATTTGCGTACTTTAGGCCGCCCAGGGTCTGTTGGAATTCAGATTGTCCTTTGGGTGGATCGCCTCGCAAGGCCACGATGTGGTCGGTCCCTTGAGCGATCGCCGTCTTGAGATAGTCTCTGAGTTCGTCCACGGTTGTGCCCACACACGTCAGGTGCGATGCGACAGGAATCTGATACTTATCCTTGACCGCTTTGAGAATCTGGAGCGTACGATCGCGTGTTGAGCCACCTGCTCCGTAGGTACAGGTAAAAAAGTCAGGGGAAAACTCAGTGAGTTCGCCTACGGTGTTTAACAATAGATCGACTCCTTCGTCCGTTTTCGGTGGAAAAAGTTCGAACGAAAGGCCCTTTCGATTGTTTGAAAAATAGTCACCAAGTCCCATGCTCTCGTACTCTCAATCTAAATGCTTTGTCACTCAATGGATCGGGTCACCACGCAGGGCTCGATCTTTGCAGTCTAATAGAGTAGCAAATCGCGTCCCCCATTCAAGTTTCCTTGCACAAGTTCAACCTGTGTGTTTCAATGGAAAATTCACAAACCTTATCACATTCGACATCCCAAGTTCGATCGCGGAATCGCCTGCGAATCTTACTAAAGTACAGAAAGACGCCCAAGAATGAACGGAACGTCACACGAAACCCTCCTTGGTAAGCGAGTGCTCGCCTTTGTCGGCGACATTTACGAGGACCTGGAGCTGTGGTATCCCAAGCTCAGGCTCATCGAAGCGGGTGCCGTTTTCGTGATTGCGGGAGAAGAATCCAAAACCAATTATTCCGGAAAGAACGGTTATCCGTGTGTTTCCGACATTCGAATTGCCGATGCAAAATCGGAAGATTTCGACGCGGTGTTGCTGCCTGGTGGATTTATGCCCGACCGTTTGCGACGTCTCGACAAGGTCAAAAAGTTGATTGCTGAGTTTAGCGAACAGCGAAAGTGTGTGGCCGCAATCTGCCATGGCGGGTGGCTGGCGATTTCGGCGGGCGTCTATCGCGGAGTTCGAGTCACGGGTTCCCCTGGAATCAAAGATGATCTCATCAACGCAGGAGCCATTTGGGAAGATGCTCCGGTGGTGGTCGATCGCCATTTTGTGAGCAGTCGCAAGCCCGACGATTTGCCATGGTTTGCGAAAGCCATGATTGATGTCATGCAGAACAAAACAGGATGATGCTCGGGGCAAAGGATCGCTACCGTTGGATTGAACCCGTTGGCATGAAACGGTTGCGGTTTCATGCGTGCTTGAATTCTCGAGACAAGACCTTTCGGGCAATGGGTCGCACCTCTAAAATGGCCGTCCGTCTAGAAGCCGTTCGTTATCACATCCAAGGTCCAAAACGCAATGACCAAAAGCCCATCCTCAAACCTGGCCTCGCGCAGGATTTTGACTTCTGCACTACTTGCCTTCACTTTCAACGCCCCTGGGTTGATCGCTCAAGACGCAACGAAGACGAGAATTGTCTCGGGCGTGGAACTTGAGAATTTTGACAAATCAGTACCGCCTGATGAAGATTTCTTTCGCCATGTGAATGGCACATGGCTGAAAGAAACTGCGATTCCATCGGACCAATCCAACTATGGTGCTTTCACGGTCCTCGCTATTCAGACGAAAGAAGCGATCAAGAAGCTCATCGAAGAAGCGGGCGAGCAATCGAACCCTTCTCCGATCGCGAAACAAGTCGGAGATTTTTATCGGTCCTACACGAACCTCGAGCAACGCAATCGAATGGGTCTCAAGCCCATCGAAGGTATTCTGACGGAAATTCGATCCGTCGAGAACAAGGACCAGTTGGTCACATTGGCGGGTAAATTGTCGCGGCGGGGAATTGAGAGCTACTTCCGATTTCACATCGAAGCGGACGCGCGGCGATCCGATCAATACGCAGTCTACATCGATCAAGATGGGACGAGCTTGCCTGACCGAGACTACTATCTCCTCAGCGATGACAGCAAGATCCAAGTGCGCGAAGCGTTTAAGAAGTTCATTGAGGCAATGCTGACTGAGATGAAATGGGCGGAACCCAGCGAATTTGCAGAAAAGATCATCAACCTGGAGACACTTTTTGCAAAATCACAATGGACTCAAGTCGAGCTGCGGGATCCAGTCAAAGCCTACAACAAAATGCCTTCGTCCGAGTTTGCTACCAAGTATTCGGATCTGCGATGGGAAAAGTACGCGTCGGCGGCAGGGTTGCCCGTCGGAATCGATTTGATTGCGGGGCAACCGAGCTTCTTTCAGAATGCGTCGGACATTATTGCCAAGACCGACTTGGAAACACTCAAAGCATACCTCGCATTCCAGACGATCGATGCGTATGCGCCGTTGCTGAGCGAGTCTCTGGAGAAGTTGCATTTCGGCTTTCACGCGACGGCATTGAGCGGTGTCACCGAACAAGAGCCGTTGTGGAGACGAGGCGTTGACACATGCAACGGACTTTTGGGAATGCCGGTCGGGCAGCTTTACGTAGAGAGATATTTCTCACCCAAAGCCAAGGAGAAAATGAATGTGCTGGTCAAGAACCTGCTGAAGGCCTTTGAAATTCGAATCGATCAATTGGAATGGATGGGTGAAGGCACGAAAGCCCAGGCAAAACAAAAGCTATCGCAATTCACTCCGAAGATCGGCTACCCGGATGTTTGGAAGGACTACTCATCGGTCGTCATCGTTCCGGACGATGTCATTGCAAATCTTGGCAAGATCGCTGAGTTTGAGCACGAGTACGAAATAGGCAAGTTAGGGAAACCCATCAATCGTGCGGAATGGTTTATGCCACCGCAAACCGTGAACGCTTATTACAATCCGACAATGAATGAAATCGTTTTTCCGGCGGCGATCTTACAACCACCGTTTTTCAATTTGGAAGCGGACGATGCGATCAACTATGGCGCCATTGGAGCGGTGATCGGCCACGAAATCAGTCACGGATTCGATGACTCAGGGGCCCAATACGATGGAAAAGGGAACCTCCGCGATTGGTGGACCGAGAAAGACAAAGCGGAGTTCAAGGCGCGGTCGTCTCTGCTCGTCTCGCAATACGATGCCTTCGCTCCTTTGCCGAACTCCAAAGTGAATGGCAAGCTCACATTAGGCGAGAACATTGGCGACCTCGGGGGTATCAGTGTGGCCTACACAGCGTACAAATTATCGTTGGCTGGCAATCAATCTCCTGTATTGGATGGATATTCGGGCGATCAACGTTTCTTCATCGGTTGGGCTCAGGTGTGGCGTCGCAAGTACCGCGATCAAGAAATGCTCAAGCGATTGATGACAGACCCGCACTCTCCAAGCCAATATCGTTGCAACGGAATTCTTTCCAACATCGATGGTTTCTATGACGTGTTTTCGGTCAAACCCAACACGAAGATGTACATTCCGTCGGATAGCCGTGTTCGCATCTGGTAACGAAAGACAACCACGGGCTCACGCCCGTGGCTACAACATGTCGTCCCGTTGGGACTGAATCGCAAAACGAGATAGGCCTCTGGCACCTACCTGCCGACTGGGGCCACCCATCTATTTTTAAGGTGTGTTTTATTGCATCCACTCGATTGCAATAGATAGCTAAACGGGCTGGACTTGGACACGGGTACTCGTGGCATGGGCGTCTCGCCCATGGATTCACGAGCGAGACGCTCGTGCCACGGGCGCGCGGGTTTATGCCCGTGGCTCGTCCGCCTCGATCGCTCGCAATAGCGTTTGCCTCAGCGTGTAGAGTCTTGTGGGTTCCGTGAGTTTCTGGCCCTCCAGGTCGGTCACGTAAAACACGTCGACAACTTGGTCTAAGTGGGTACTTACTTTGGCAACGTGCAAATCGAGACTGAGATCAAACATCGCCTTGGAAATATCGTAGAGCAACCCGATGCGATCGTATGCAAAGACGGAAATGATGGTTTGGTGCTCCGAAGTGCTATTGTCGAATCGAATCTGGGTTGGCTGAGTGCGAGCGATTGCTGCGTCCACGGTGGACTGCGTTTTCCACATTCGCCGAAAGACGGGTGGCTTTGTGTTTTGTGGATCAATCGACAAAACGAGATGCCGGCATACTTGATCGATACGGTAGGGTGGCGGAGCGCCTTCGTAGTCAGGATCTTGAACGACAAACCGATCCCAAGCGATTCGTCCTGGCTGAGTGTGGATTTCGGCTGAGAGAATACTGAGCCCTTGGCTGCTCAATGCACCGGCAATCCGATGAAACAAGCCTGAGGACTGTTGTTGCAGAACTGCGATAACGTATTCGGTGGCGTCTTGGCTTCCGAAAAATTTGCCCCAAGCCTGGACGGGTTGGTCGGTCGTCAACTGATGCAATAGTCGCAATTCGCGAATCAGTTCATTCGGTTTGATGGAGATTAAATAGCCGGACGGAATTGCTTCAATTTGCTCGGCCCACCAAGGGTCTTCGCGTTCGGGGTCCGTGAGATGACCCATAACGGCAGTTCGCTGTGTAGCCACGATATCGAGGAAACGCTGGCCGGGACTATCGCTTCGAAACTGAGCTTCCGTTGCATCGTACAACTGCAAAATCAGATTGAGTTTCCATTCGTTCAAAGCCCCTGGCCCAACCGCATCCAAATCGGCACACGATAATACCATTAGCATTTGCAATCGCTCCAGTGAGCCCACTTGCTTTGCAAAGTGGATGATCGGATCTTTTTGTGACAGGTCGAACCGAAAGGCGGTGTGCGCCATCAAGAGATGCTGATGGACCAAAAAGACCAACAACTCTCGATCGACATCCGACAGTTTCAGTAGCCTCGCGGTTTCGTCCGCGATAACCCGTCCGACCTCGCTATGGTCCTCGATAAAGCCCTTCCCGAGATCGTGGAGCAGCAAGGCCAAGTGCAGGATCATTTTGTTTTTGAGTCCGCGATAGACTCGGCCCAGGACATCATCTGTCTTCGCGAACTCGCCAGCGCATTCAACCGAACGTATGCAATGAGCATCGACTGTGTACTTGTGATACTCGTTGAACTGCAACAAACACCTGGCATGACGCATGCTCGGAATGATCTGTTCCAAAACACGTAACTCGTGCAATCGACGGAGGATTTCGCCAAGTCGCCCTGGCTCGCTTATCAATTGCAAAAATCGATCGATAGCCTCAGTGCCAACATGTCCGTCGCGGCGTCTCAACATCGCTTGGCGAATGGTTCTCCAGGTTCGATGTTCGATGCGACGATTGTATCGATTGGAAACTTGCATCAGCTCCAATACTTTGGCTGGATCCGTTTTCAAACGCGACAGGCCTGAGCGTGTGGCCCAGATTTCATTTAGTCCAAGGCGGATTCCTTGTCGGATGGGCCAACCCAAGAATCTCGAGAGGCCCCCTACGATGCTCATGCGAGATCGAGCCATGCCGACGAAATTGGCCGAACTGTATCGTACTTCGCTGGTGAATTCGAAGAACTGCTGCATGAATTCTTCGACCGGCAAGACTCCGTCGGTGCCTTTGAACTGCATGACAGCAGCCATTTCGATCTGCTTCGAACGGTCTAACGAATCCTGTGCCCGGCCCGTCCCGAAATGCAATTCGTTTCGCAGTCGCAGCAAATACTGATATCCGTCTCGAATTGCCTGAAAGTCCTCTTGCGCCAATAGCCCCATTTCCACGAGTTGTTCTGGGTCCTTTTCTCCAAAGCAAACGAAGCCAATCCAACGAACGATTTGCACATCGCGCAAGCAACCGCGAGATCGTTTGACATTGGGATGCAGCAGATAAATCGTCTCGCCGAATTTCTGGCGTTCGAGGAATCGTTCCTTCTCGATCATGCCTGCGAGTCGTCCGGATCGTCGCTTGCATCCATTTCGGAAGGAATTGAGGAAGCTCTCAAAGAGCGTTTCACTCCCCTCGATGAGTCTCATTTCCGCTAGCGATGTGAGAATGGTTGCGTCCGTCCACGCAATCTGTCTTGCTTGAAAGGGTGTGCGAATGGAGAACCCCAATTGCAATCCGGCATCGACGATCATCTGTGCGATCGCTCTGGCCAGCGGCGCAATTTGAGCTTCGGTGACCCCTCGATAGAGCAGCATCAAATCGATGTCGGAGAAAGGTGCTAGGTCGCGTCGCCCATAGCCTCCGAGCGCGATGAACGCGAAGTTATTCGGGTCGAGAGGGGTTGGAAGACTCTGAACTGCCGCTTGAATCAGTCCGTTGACGACCTCGTCCACTTGGTCAGCCCAAGCAAAACAAAGCTGAGGCCCGGAAGCTCCAGAATAGTGAAGAGTGGCTGCTTTTGCACGCGCGTCGGTTAGCTGGGAACGCGCTTTTACGACTTGCGGATGTAAAGTTGACAATTGGAGACAATCCGCAATCTGGTAATGCAGCGGCAATATTGCTTATATCAGGCGGGGGCATTTCAGTCTGCGTCTCGCCTGGTACTGTGCCCTAGGTGATTGTGGTCTACAGTGCGTCTTCGCCGTTTTCGCCTGTACGAATTCGAACGGCAGTCTGCAGATCGGAAACGAAAATCTTTCCGTCACCTATTTGGCCCGTTTGGGCCGTTTTTACGATCGTATCGATGACGGTCTGCAGGTTGGCATCTGCACACACAACCTCGATTTTTACTTTGGGCACAAAGTCGACCGCGTATTCAGTACCGCGATAGATTTCAGTGTGTCCTTTTTGGCGGCCGTAGCCTCGCACTTCGCTAACCGTCATTCCGTGGATGCCTTGTTCGGTTAGTGCATTCTTGACGTCTTCCAATTTAAAGTGACGAACAATGGCTTCTATCTTCTTCATTCCGAAACTCCAGGGATGCATGTGCTAGTCGATGGACCTAGCTGTTTATCGAATTTGCGGGACCGCCTGTGCGTCGCTCGCACATCCCACTCCCTAAGTGTAACCAAATCACTTCTCATCCAACAAGGCTAGCTTGCACATCCCCATATAATCTCCCTGGTTTTTTGAAGAGGGCTTCAAAAACGCGAATGTCCAGAAGCAGATATCAGAAATACTTCACCCAGCGTCCATTGACAAATCGTTCTTGTGGCATGAACCGAGCTTTGTAGTTTAAGTGCCGGTTTTCGGCCACGTACATCCCCAAGTAAACATATTTTCGGTCACTTGCCAGGGCGTATTGAATTTGTTTCAAAATGGAAAAGGTACCGATGGACAACTTGGAATAGGCCGGGTCGAAGTACGTGTAAACAGCCGAAAGAGAGCTGCGTCCACAATCCACAATGGAAACAGCGATCAATTCGCCGGCCGACCAGTAGCTCAATTCAACCGTCTCCCCGCAACATGTGTCGACCAAGAAACTGTCGTATTCGCTGAATCGATACTCGTATTCCGCCTCCCCAAGCCCACGCTGGGTTCGATGGAGATTAAACAAAGTCAACCGTCTTTCATCGATGCTAGGTCGATTTATTTGTACCTGTAGGTGCCTGTCCCCTCGTTTTAAAACGCGCTGAAACGAGTCGCGAAAAACAAATTCGTGAATATCGACACGCGTAGGCTCACACGCCGAACATTGATGGCAAGCGGTATGATAAAGAAAGACTCCCGATCGTCGCATGCCGTTTGCTAGGACCACATCAAATTCGTCGAGCGTCAGCAATCGAGATGGCAGATTTAATGGCAAATTTGCCGTTCGCCCCTCCAGATAGGAACAAGCATGTTCGTTGGGGATCAAATCGGCAATCGGCAAAGAACTCGGAAGACGCTGGCTTTGGAAGTCTTGTCTCGCTATTTCCCGGCCGCTATTTTCCTGTCCATCCATCGCAAACTCAAAACGTGAACCCGTTTCACCTGACGTCAATGGGTCAAAAATACGAATCGATGATCCGCGGCCGAGGCTTCTGGCCTATTATTTCCAGCTTGACAATTTGGAAGTCTATCCCACTAATGGGTCGAGAAATTCTAGCAGAAAGCGTATCAGAACTTTTGGTCGCGGTAAGGCCAGAATCGTTGCGAGGAAGCAACTTCGGTTGCATTCCACCGTTCCATCCTAAATTCAAGGATCCAGCCTGATGAAATCTCCTATCGTGCTTTTCGCGCTATTCGTTTGGTTGCTGGCCGAAAGCTCCTTTGCACAATCAAAAGCCGATCGAACCGATTCGCGATTGAACGTCGTTTTCATGCTGGCAGACGATCTCGGCTGGGGCGAGCTGGGTTGTTACGGCCAAGAGAAAATTCCTACTCCCAATATCGATCGGCTTGCGGCGGACGGTATGCGTTTCACGCAACACTACAGCGGCGCACCCGTCTGCGCTCCGTCCCGGTGTGTGTTGATGACAGGCAAGCACCTTGGTCATGCGGAGGTCCGAGGCAATAGGCAAGCTCGAGTAAACTTTCCTGAGTTCACCGAGGGGCAAATTCCTCTCTCCGAGGATGCATTGACACTGGCTCAAGTTTTTCAGAGAGCCGGTTACGCGACAGGAGCGATGGGAAAGTGGGGATTGGGCCCGGTCGCAAGTACGGGCGACCCGAGTCGAAAGGGATTCGATCTGTTTTTTGGTTACAACTGCCAATCGGTCGCACACAGTTACTACCCAACACATCTTTGGCGCAACTCTGAGAAAATCAAGATCAATGATCCGCCGATTCCAGGTCATCGCAAACAACCCGAAGGGGCAGTGCGAGCTACGGATTGGATCGGCGAGAACTACGCTCCCAAGTTGATGATTCAAGAAGCAGAGACCTTCATTCAAACGAACCGCGATAAACCATTTTTTCTCTACTTGCCATTCATCGAACCCCACGTTGCCATGCATCCACCGCAAGCATCCGTCGATAAGTTCCCTACGGATTGGGACACCCAAGTGTATCGAGGTGAGAGCTCCTATTTACCACATCCACGACCGAGAGCCGCCTACGCAGCCATGATCTCCGATTTAGACAGTTACGTTGGCCGTGTTGTGGATGCCATTGAAAAAGCAGGACTGACCAACAGTACGCTCATGGTCTTTTCAAGCGATAATGGTGCAACACATTCTGGGCCACCCAACACCGATTTCCATATTGGTGGTGCAGATCCAAAATTCTTCAACAGCACAGCCGGTTTACGCGGATATAAGGGGAGCGTGTACGAAGGTGGAATAAGGGTTCCGATGATTGTCCGGTTGCCGGGTGTCGTTCCTGCAAGTTCGGTAAGCCACACGCCCGGATATTTTGCGGACTGGTTTCCGACTCTCTGCGACGCAGTCGGTTTGCAGAAACCGGTGGGTCTGGATGGTCAGAGTTTGTGGCCCGTTATGACAGGCATGACAGTGGGAGAAAAACCCAAGGAACGAAACGCGATGGTTTGGGTATTCCCTGAGTATGGAGGGCAAGTTGCCGTACGCCTCGGTGATATGAAGGTGGTCCGGCAAGGTCTCAAGACCAAGGCTATTTCGAATTGGGAAGTTTACGACTTGAGCGTCGATGTTTCCGAGAAGACGAACATCGCGGCAACGCATCAGGAAGTCATCGATCAAGCTCTCGAAGTTCTGAAACGCGAAGTCGCGGAAAACAAAACCTTTCCACTGGCGATTCCTGGACTTTAGCTCGATAGGACGTGATTTGCAAATAGTCCAAGAATTTGCGGCATTTTGAAAACCCGACGCGTAAGCGAGGATCCCACTGCGATCTCTCGCTCACACCGACTCGTTGCTTTAACGGACCGTGACACGGGGTATTCGAAAGTGGCATGGGCGTCTCGCCCATGGATTCACGAGCGAGCGCGCTCGTGCCACGCTATGGTAACCCGAAGCGTAACGGGCTGTTGATTTAGTGAAGTCGTTATTGGGTAAGGGCGGTATGACGGACTTCCAAGTCCGTCAATGGGGAATTCGACGGACTTGGAAGTCCGTCGTACCATTAAATCAACAAGCCGGTAAGCGAGGGACCGACTGCGATCCCTCGCTTACGCGTCGGGTTATGAAATCACAGCCTATCCGCGAAAGGTCGCGGCATTCACGCTTCTTTTGCGGAGCAAGATGCGACTATGTTTTGTCCCCTACCGCCCGATGTAGGGAGGCTGTGGCTGAGGTTGCACCATGGGCTGGCCCGTGTATCCTGCGGGATAGCTCGGTACGGCCCCCTGCTGCATGACAGGATAGGTCGGAATTTGCCCTTGAGGCATCATGACAGGCTGAGTCGTCGGAATCCCACCCACCATTGGGCTGGGTTGAATCGGCTGGCCCGGTTGGTAACCGTAGGGATAGCTTTGATATTGCTGTTGCGGATACGCTTGAGTCGGGGCGCCCGTGGGATGTGCGCAACCGGTCCATGGTAGAACCGCAGCACAAATTCCAAGTACTTTGATGAGCCGATGATTCCTCACAATCGCAACCTCACTGCAAACTTTCAAAAATTCGAAAACCCTTTGGTCGAGCGGTGCACGCCAAAGCAAACGAAACTAGCGACTCACACGCCGTTCGTTCCTCGGGGCGTGCCAAGTTCCTCGGGGCGTGCCACCCAATCACCAGGTAGATTTCAAACTGCCTCGCAGCTCAGCAGAAGAGTCGCAGAATCACCAACTCGGTGTCTACAGCAATTTCCAATCGCCAGAAGAACGGAAAACAGCTAGATTGCAAGCATTCGAACTCATCTGCATTTCCAAAACCTACTCGTATCGATTTGAATCTATGTCTCGCAATGCTCTATGGGCAATCTCACCGGTCGATGGTCGCTACTCAAATCAGACCGCCATATTGGCTCGTTTTTTTTCTGAAGCGGCGTTGATTCAGTACCGATTGCGAATCGAAACCGAGTACTTTATCGCTCTTTGCGAGCTGCCATTGCCCCAACTGAGCCAAGTCAACGCGGCAATATTCCCCACGTTGCGTGAAACGATCTATGTAAAATTCTCGGAGGAAGATGCGATCGCGGTTAAGGAGATAGAGAAGACCACGAATCACGACGTCAAAGCGATCGAGTACTTTGTCAAGGACCGGCTCGATCAACTGAATTTGTCGTCGATCAAGGAGTTTGTTCATTTTGGACTCACATCCCAGGACGTCAACAACACGGCGACACCACTGCTGCTGAAGGAAGCTCATCACGAGGTCGTGTTGCCGGCGATTCAAAAGGTATTGTCGAAGATAGAGGCGATGGCGGAGCAATGGAAGGACGTGCCGATGCTGGCGCGAACGCATGGTCAGCCAGCTTCGCCAACGCGACTTGGCAAAGAGATCCATGTCTTCGGCGAACGCATTCGGCAGCAATTGGACTTGCTCGCTCAAGTTCCATTCGCAGCCAAATTCGGAGGTGCGACGGGCAATTTTAATGCACATCACGTTGCATACCCTCAACTGGATTGGAACCAGTTTGGGAACCAATTCGTTGCATCGCTGGGGTTGCAACGTTCGAGTCCGACAACTCAAATCGAGCACTATGACCACCTGGCGGCTTACTTTGATGGTCTCAAGCGCATCAATACGATTTTGATTGACTTGAGCCGAGATTTTTGGACCTACATTTCGATGAATTATTTCCGACAGCAGATCAAAGCTGGGGAAGTAGGTTCGTCGGCGATGCCGCATAAAGTCAACCCAATTGACTTCGAAAATGCGGAGGGGAACTTAGGCATCGCGAATGCGATCTTCGAACATCTCAGCGCTAAGTTGCCAATTTCTCGCCTTCAACGTGACTTGACAGACTCCACGGTCCTACGAAACATAGGAGTCCCGATCGCTCATACTTTAATCGCATGCACTTCGTTGTTGAAAGGCATGGGCAAAGTCTTGCTCAACGAGTCCGCATTGCACGCAGATCTCGATGCAAACTGGGCAGTGGTTGCGGAAGCCATCCAAACCATTCTGAGACGAGAGGGGTATCCTCAGCCCTACGAAGCTCTCAAGGGCTTAACGCGTACGAGTGAGGTGATTACCGAAAAAGCCATTCGTGAATTCATCTTGAGCTTGGCTGTGTCAGGCCGTGTTCAGGAGGAGTTGTTAAGGATATCGCCATTTAATTACACGGGGATCTAGTAATTAAGCGAGGGGCAGACTGCTCGGAATTTGGGAAAACGCTATACTTCTCCGTGGGTTTTCGGATGTGGGTCCGAATTCGCCCCAATCCGCAACCTTGGTTTTTGGCGCTGGGATATTGAATGCAGCAAAAAGTATTTGAACATCGATTACCTAACGGAATGGTCGTACTAGGCGAGCCCATGCCCTGGCTGGAGTCGGTAGCATTTTCCCTTCTGTTGCCAGCCGGCACCCACAATGAACCGAAAAACAGACTAGGACTTTCAGGAGTCACGTTAGAGATGTGCCAGCGCGGAGCCGGCCCCTACACTAGCCGAGAAATCGTCGAACAACTTGACTTTTTAGGTGTCGAAAGGTCCAGTTCGGTAACGACGTTCCATACTTCGCTGAGTATGGCAGCTATGGCAAGCGTACTCGAACCCACTCTTGAGATCGCGGCAGCCATCTTTCGTCAGCCACACTTCCCCGAGCAAGAATTGGAGGAGGCGCGACAGTCCGCGTTGCTCGAACTCGCTTCGATCGATGACGATCCGGCACAAAAGTGTTTCAAGGAACTAAAGAGATTGCGGTATGGTGAACTGTTCGGCCGTTCCTCGCTTGGGGACGAAAAGGGCTTAGCAGAAACGACGCTGGTCGACTGCAAGACGTTTCAAAAAGATCACTACCATCCCGACGGCGCCATATTAAGTTTGGCGGGGAATTTCCATTGGGAGCACTTTGTCGCGACGGCAGAGAGGTTGTTCGGCGACTGGAAAGGGAATGCACTTGCGAAACATCCCAAAGTCGTATCGATTCCTGGAAACTCGCATTTGGAACATGACAGCCAACAAACGCACATCGCACTTGCCTACGATGCGGTTTCCTACAATCACGCCGAGTACTATCAAGGTCGAGGGCTCGTGGGAATATTGAGCGATGGCATGAGCTCTCGATTATTTGCCGAAGTGCGAGAGAAACGCGGTTTGGTGTACTCGGTTTCCGCATCCTCGCATTCGCTGGACGATTGCGGAAGCGTATTATGTTACGCGGGGACGACCGCCCCACGAGCACAAGAAACCCTCGACGTCACGGTCGCAACGATTCGTTCCCTCGGCCAAGGGATTGAACCGGACGAGCTAAAGCGACTCAAGTCGCGTGTGCGCACATCCTTGGTGATGGAGCAAGAAAGCAGTTCGTCCCGAAGTTCACAAATGGCCTATGACTGGGCTTACTTGGGACGTGTACCTACTCGGCAAGAGTTGCTCAAAGCCATAGAAGCACTCACTTGCGAGAGCTTGTTGGAGCACTACCGACAGTACCCGCCACGCCGATGGTCACTAGTTACGATTGGACCAGAACCTTTGGAGTTTGCCGATGCAGTTTCGCAGTGAAAAACTTGATAATGGCTTGGAAGTGATCGCGGAGATCAATCCGGAAGCCTTCAGCCTGTCGCTTGGTTATTTCGTCAAGACGGGGTCGAGAGACGAGACACCTGATATGGCTGGCGTCAGCCATTTTCTCGAACATATGATGTTCAAGGGGACTGAAAAACGCACGGCCATCGATGTCAATCGCGAGCTTGACGATCTAGGTTCGCAATCCAACGCTTACACAAGCGAGGAACAGACCGTTTATTACATGAGTGTGTTGAGTGAGAACCAACACGCGGCTCTCGACTTGCTCAGCGACATGATGAGGCCAGCGCTTCGAGATGAAGATTTCCAAACGGAGCGTCAGGTTATTTTGGAAGAAATCGCCATGTACGACGATCAGCCACCCTATGGTGCCATGGAACGCGCAGCAGAAGGTTACTTCGGAGATCATCCACTGTCCCGACGTGTCTTGGGAACGAAAGAGACGGTGGCCCAACTCGATCCCGATTCGATGCGTACGTATCACCAAGCAAGATATGCCCCGAACAACTTGACGCTCGTCGCGGCGGGTGCAGTGGATTTCGATCAATTGCTGCTGTCGGTTGATGAATTGACTCGGCAGTGGAAGCCTTCGACCGCTGGCCGTTCATTGAATCAGCCAGTCCCAAGAAATGAAGACATCGCGATGGTTCACCCACCGGCAACCCAGCAATATACGCTTCAGTATTCGCCGGGCCCTGGGTATTGCGATGAAAACCGATACGTTTCCAGAATACTAGCGTCCATTCTTGGCGATGACACGGGTAGCCGACTGTTCTGGGAATTGGTAGATACAGGATTGGCGGAATCAGCGGCAATCTTTACTCAGGAGTTTGAGGAGTGTGGATTGTTATGTGCGTTTCTGGCATGTGCCCCAGAACAGCACGACGAGAATTGGGCAATGATCCAAAAAATACTGAATCAAGGAAAGGAAGCACCTATCACGGCCCGCGAACTGGAACTTGCCAAAAACAAAATCTGCTCAGGAATGATCCTTGGTTCCGAGCGACCCAGCAATCGCTTGTTCTCGGTCGGTAACGCATGGACCATTCGTCGCAAATACGAAACCATCCAGTCCGCATCCGAACACTATCGACAAATCTCAATCGAAACGGTTCAAAAAGAATTCGAATCCCTCGCGGACCGAACGAAGGTGATCGTAAGTGTCGGGCCAGAAGGCTAAAACCTTCGGTTTACCCTTCGCAACTTCGCAGAGCATTGATGTTTATGAAAAAACCGGGGCCTAGCGTTTTAGTGGTTTAATGGTACGACGGACTTCCCAGTCCGTCGATTCCACATTGACGGACTTGGAAGTCCGTCGTACATATCGTGCTACATACTGCTATTGCAGGCGAAGCTGGACGGATTTGTCCCCTTCGGAATCTCGAACGACCAACCGAATAGAACCTTTCTTGAACGCAGCCTCCGCAGCATCTGCAAATTCAGCCGGGCTGTTTACCTTTTTTCCGTTCACAGACAGGATGACCACGCCAGGTGGAATGGTGGCGGCAAAGGGACTTTGACGACTGACGCCCTTGACCTCGACACCTTCCCCATCCTTCAATCCATACTCTTCGACAAGTTCGCTCGAAACAGGGCCCAGGTTCATCCCGAGCACTTCCATGGATTCCGATGCGCTTGCGATCAAAGCCGACTCATCCAATTCACCGACAGTGACTGCGATATCCGATTGCTTGCCATCGCGCAGGACTGAAACCTTTAACTCGGTGCCAGGTTTCGTCTCGCCAATAGTTCGACGCATGCTAGATTCGGATGCGATGGGCAAACCATTGATGGATGTGATAATGTCTCCTGTTTTGA
Organism: Pirellula staleyi DSM 6068; assembly: GCA_945875845.1. Taxonomy (GTDB): domain Bacteria; phylum Planctomycetota; class Planctomycetia; order Pirellulales; family Pirellulaceae; genus JBKCUI01. Next base: position 9,995 of record CAMCMB010000040.1, on the reverse strand, counting down.
TGCCGGCCTTGTCCGCAGGCATGTTTTTGTTAACCGAAGCGACCAAGGCGCCTCGCGTGTCGGGAGGCAACGAAAGGCTTTTCGCTTTTTCAGGCGTCAGCGTTTCGGGCTTGATTCCGATGACGCCTCGCGTGACTCGTCCTTTCGAAATCAAGTCGTCTAGGACTCGTTTTGCCGTGTTGCTTGGGACCGCGAAGCAAATTCCGCTGTAGCCACCGCTTCGTGATGCAATCGCTGTGTTGATCCCGATCACTTCACCGTGCAAATTCAATAGCGGCCCACCGCTATTGCCAGGATTGATCGCGGCATCGGTTTGGATGAAATTGTCGTAGGGCGTAATTCCTTGATCGTTTCGATTGATCGCGCTAACAATTCCGGCCGTTACGGTTTGGGTCAGACCGAAAGGACTTCCAATGGCAATGACCCAATCCCCCACTTCCATGCTTGCCGAATCACCGAGAGGAGCAGCCACCAAGCCGGTTGCGTTGATTTTAAGGACAGCCAAATCCGTGCGCTCATCGGTCCCAACGACCTTAGCCTCCATCTGGCGATCGTCGCTCAATACGACTTCGAGAACGCTTGCACCTTTCACAACATGGTTGTTGGTGAGGATATAGCCGTCTTCGCGAACGACGACACCAGAACCTAACCCGTTTTCAAACCGTCCGCTAGGCCCGCCGCTGCCCCCTTCGATGTCCTCTTGATCCAGCCCTGGGAATTGGCGTCCAAAGAACTGTTCTAACTCGGGTGGCAGCCCTCTCATTGGACCGCGAGACTGGCCGCGAGTTTGAGCTGAACGGACGACCATGTTTTTGATACTGACTACCGACGGTTTAAGCGACTTGGAAACGTCCCGAAAAACCTTCGACATTTGGTCTGCACCTATGGTGTGATCCAGACCACCGCGTGCTTGACGAGCGTCCACAACCTGCTGTGCGTAGACAACCGATGTGCCTCTGGGGGGCCCGGAAAGAAGCCAATAGGCTACGGGAACGCCAAAAACTAAAGATAAAACCAGCAATTTCCAATTTCCGACAGTTCGGTTCATTTGAATGGCTCGCTAAAAATGGTAAGGGTGAAAACGTTTCTTGCCAATTTGACTTACGATGAAAATCGGCTGTTGGATCAAGTACAAAATGCGTGCCAAAACCCACTAAAGTTTTTGCAATGTTGCAATGGATCGGAAATCCGTGGGAGGGCGAGGCTCCTGCCGAGCTACGTACGCAATGGTTCGGCAGGAGCCTGAAAATCCGTGGGAGGGCGAGGCTCCTGCCGAGCTTACGACGCAATGGTTCGGCGGTAGCCTCACCCTCCCGAATGACTAATGGCTTTCCTCCAAAAATTTTATCCTGTGCATCCTGTTCATCCATGTTCTTGTTTCGTAACTAGTTAATACGCGAGCCCTTCGTACCTCAGAGCGTGTCGTACCTCAGAGCGTGCCACCCATATCGAAATCCTTTGATTGGATTGGTCTGAAAGCTGGACGACACCTAGTGCGTTCCGGCTGATGGATTCGGTATGCTATGATTTTCACCTTGTTCACCCTGCGTGGGATTAGTTCGAAAACGAGTATCGGAAGGCTGATTCATGTGCCGCCAAGTTCGGTTTGTTGCAAGTTGTTTGGCACTGTTGTTGTGGTTGCCGCTGGACCAACGACTGGTCCGAGCAGAGCGGATTCGACTCGACGTAACGCGTGACACTTGGCTTTCCGCCGTCGGCAACGAGTCAAAGGGGGCGAATGGTGGAGCCGCTCGTTTAAAGCTCAAATCCATTCAAGAGCTCTCGCTGATCGACTTCGACTTTGCAAAACTGCGCGGCAAGGAAATCCAACGCTGTCGACTCTTTCTCAAACGGGCCAGCGATATCCCCTTGGATCGAATCACGCTGAGTACCTTGGGAGCCAATTGGACCGAAGGCACCTCGACCAACTATGCTATTGCGAATGGCCAATCGACCTTCACTCATCAGTCCTACCCGGATGTTCGCTGGGCCGATAGTGACATTACAGCGGTGTCGTTGGGAGCTGGCAGCACGATTTGGCGATCACTCAAGCCCAGCCAACAAGAAACGGATTGGGTTGCATACGAAGTTCCAAGGGAGTTAGTGCAATTGTGTGTTGCTGGACTGAGCCCTGGATGGCTCATGATGGACGACACTGGCAGCACATGGAAACGCGATGGTGAGTCTTTTGAACAAGTGCACTTTCCAAATCGATTTGTCTTCAGCCGCGACTCAAACCGAAGCAGTATGCCCTATCTAGAAATCGAATGCACTCCGACGGCAAGCGATCAGAGCGTTCCATCTGCGATCCAATTTCAAAGGCTCACAAGGGACGTTTCACTAGACGATTCGCGAGACTTGCTCACCTGGCGCCTGGGCAAGTCCATAGCCTCAGCGAATGTGGTTGGGTTTCGGATGAAAGTGGATGGCAAAGAAGTGGACCAAACTTTTTTGCCCTCGATCGAGCGATCCGTTGACGAAGCGATGACCATGCCAATTGACCCACGCCTACCGCCTTGGGACTTGAGCAAGAGCCATGAATTGGAACTGAGGGCAGTCGATCGAATGGGCAGAGAAAGCGCACCGAGCGTGCTGGGTATTCCCGCTCGGAAAACGAGGCCTGTAAATCTACTCATCTCATCGTCTCAGAACGACACTGCTCGTCCAGAGCCGCAAGCGATTGCCAATTGGTCGGATTGTTTGGCCTTTGCAAACATGCAATTGGCCGTGATCGATCCCCTCGATCAGCTCATTCCCACAACGGGGCAAATCGTCCCACCGAATCGCCCAGACTATATGTCCGAGAACGCTCTGTGGAATGCCAAAAAAAGTGCGATCGAACTGTCGACTTGCCGAAGCGCGTGGGTCGGTTTCCAACTTGCGATCAAGGGGCCGGCTCAGGGTGTTCAGCTCCAGTGCACGCTTCCGGATATTCCAGGCTTGCGCATGGAAGCGTCGCGTTACGAGTATGTCGATTCCGAGTCGGGGCCGGTTGCAGATCCACTCATACCGATTGGGGACAAGGATCGTTTGGCAAAAGGAGTGTTGCTAGAACCATCCAAGCGCTCACCGAAACTCGGCGCTTGGTTGATCGAACTGTATGTCCCCGCTGGAACTCCTTCCAAAGAATATACGGGACAACTGCAATTGAGCTCGGGAGCAAGCACTTGTTCAATGGCGTTGCGTGTGAAAGTCGGGAGCCGTACGATACCAGACAAGCTCAGCTTTTTGCCCGAAATGAATTGCTATAACTTGCCAACGAATGATCGCGACTACTATCGGTTGGGACATCGGCATCGCGTGGTGGTCAATCGCGTCCCTTACTACCAAAACGGAAGGGTATCCGAAGGGTTGGCGCCCGATGGCACGGTTCGAGACTGGGATTGGTCGGCATGGGATGGTCGATTCGACGAACTTTTTACGGGCGAAGCGTTTGCAGACTTGCCCAGAGGAAAAACGCCGATTGAATGCTTCTATTTTCCTATGCACGAAAACTGGCCGTTGCCTGTGGAGGGGAATTACAACGGCAGCTATTGGGCGGACGAAGCGTTTCCAGCTTCGTATAGGCAAACCTGGGAGCAAACGATTTCCGACTTTGTCGAACATGTCGAAAGCAAAAATTGGTTCCAGACACGATTTCATGTATTTCTAAACAACAAAGTCGACTTCAAGAAGCGAGGTTGGTCGCGAGGTTCATCCCCTTGGTTGCTGGATGAGCCTGCTAACTTTCAGGATTACTGGGCGTTGAGATACTTTGGTTTGGCTTTCGAAGCGGGCTATTTGAGGTCTCATCGCAAGTCGACGGTCCTGTATCGCTGTGACATATCCCGACCCCAATGGGAGCGTACAACATTGGATGGACTGCTTGATTACAACGTGGTTTCGCAATCTGCGTTCCGAGAGTATCGACGTCTTGTGCTCGATCGGAAGCTACGAAACGGACAGACGATCATGGTGTATGGCAGCAGCAATCCCATTGGGGCGAGCAATGTCCAGAGTGTGGCATGGGCATGGGACAGTTGGTGCCGAGGCGCAGACGGGATCTTGCCATGGCAAACGATTGGGACCAATCAATCGTGGGAGAAAGCGGATGAGCTTGCGCTCTTCTATCCAGATCCAGATAGCCCAAGCAATCCACCGATACCCTCCATACGTCTCAAGGCTTACTGCTATGGTCAGCAAGATGTCGAACGGTTGAATGGCCAATGGAAAGAGTCGATAGCATCCCATCGATTAGACCGTTACGATTGGGGTGAGCGATTTCTTGAGATTCTTCCGTTAAAGTCCATCTCAAGAGCGGATTCGAACGTCGTTGAGGATGCGGGGTGGTCCGATTACGGGAGCATCACACCCGAAGTCTTTGAATTGCTCAGGCGACAATTGCAAAATGAGTAGGGCGCATTCGAACCTTTCTGGAACAAGGCTGTCCTCTAATCCATGAGAACCAAACAGTTAATCGAACTTGGAATTCCCGAAGATACCCTTTCGTTGGCCATTGAAGCTATCCAGGCATTGTCTGCGCAGGATCAGCGAAATCGCGAAATCAAGCTGACGTTGGCCGCTTGCGTCGCGTCCCCAGAAGCTTATGTAAACGACTCGACGCTTGGTCGGTTGGCAACCAAAATGGTCGCACTCAATCTCGAACCAGGGTATCCCGAGCAGGAACCGATTGCGTATAAGACGTGGGGGACGGAAATCGAGGAGGGCTCACACCAACAAATGCGGGAAGCCTGCAGGCTGCCGATGGCAGTGGGAGCGGCATTGATGCCTGATGCACATGTCGGTTATGGACTGCCCATCGGCGGGGTACTCGCACTTCAAGATGCGATCGTGCCCTACGCGGTTGGTGTTGATATCGCCTGTCGGATGAAGCTGTCTGTCATTGAGGCGAACCCGAACGAACTGAGCACGGATGTCCATCGCTTCAAGACCGCTCTTGAGAATGGCACGCGGTTCGGAATTGGGAGTGCATTCAAGACACCTCACGATCATTCGGTCATGGATTTAGACTGGTCGCTCTCTCGGATTACTCGAGAAAACAAAGACAAAGCTCGAAAACAACTTGGGACAAGTGGTTCCGGGAATCATTTTGTCGAATTCGGCATTTTGAGCCTGAATCAACGCAGCGAAGATCTTGGTCTCGATCCAGGTCAATACGTCGCCCTGATGAGTCATTCCGGGAGTCGCGGAACGGGAGCCGCAGTGTGCAGCACCTATAGTTCGATTGCGCAGTCGCGGTTGCCAAAGCGATATCAGAAATTTGGGCGACTCGCTTGGCTGGATATGGCGAGTGAAGCGGGGCAAGAGTATTGGCAGGCAATGAATTTGATGGGGGAATACGCGGCTGCCAATCACGACATTATCCATCGATCGGTTGTTAAAATGGCGAAGAGTCGAATCGTGGCAGGGATCGAAAACCACCATAATTTTGCATGGAAAGAGAACCACATGGGTCGCGAGTTGATCGTTCACCGCAAAGGTGCAACGCCTGCGGGGCGTGGTGTCTTAGGTGTTATTCCAGGTTCGATGGCAACTCCGGCGTTTGTGGTTCGCGGCTTGGGTAACGACGCGTCGTTTCACTCTGCAGCCCATGGTGCAGGGCGTTGCATGAGCCGAACCAAAGCCCGCGCCGAGTTCCGTTTTAAACCGATTCAACAGAATTTGCTTGCACAGGGCGTGCATATACTGTCCGCAGGTGCCGACGAAGTTCCCGGCGTATACAAAGACATCCATCAAGTCATGTCGGAACAACAAGATCTTGTTGAAATAGTCGCTCGCTTCGACCCAAAAATCGTAAAAATGAGCGACGACGGCAAGAGTGAAGACTAAATCGTTGGGTTCGTCCCTTGGCTCGGCACGATTCGTGCACTAAAGTGTTCGGACAATCTAGTCCAGATTTTTTGACAGCAAAGAACATTTGCTTGTCGGAATAACCATTGGAAACTCGTTGACAATACGAAAAGCAATTTGAGAGGAAGATCATTATGGCAGCAGAATTTACAGAAGAAGGCTTCGACTCCCAAGTTTTGAACGCGGATAAGCCTGTTCTCGTGGACTTTTGGGCGACTTGGTGTGGACCTTGTCGACAAATTGCGCCGGTAATCGATGATCTGGCCGTCAAGTACGAAGGGCGTGTTTCCGTTGGCAAAGTCAACGTGGAAGAGCAACCGGAACTTGCGCAACGCTATGGCATCAACGCGATTCCAACGTTGCTGCTATTTAAAGGCGGCGAAATCGTGGAGCGATTTCAGGGTGTTCCACCGCGGAGCAAGCTCGAAGCAGCGATGGACATGGCTGAAAACAGCTAAGGCAGATTTAGCGATTTGGTTGAATCAGACTCGCGGGAGGGTTATCGCCCTCCCGCTTCAATTTGATTGAATGGATCGAAAATCATTGGGAGAGCGAGGCTCCTGCCGAGCTATTTACGCTAAGGTTCGGCAGGAGTCTCACCCCACCGAGCAAGACCCAACTCACGAAACGTGCGAAGCACGACTGCATAAAAAAACCGAGGATAGGAATACTTTCGTACGACCTACCCTCGGCAGCGTTTTCCCTTCTCGGCCCCACACACACTACCAAAAAGCCGAAAAGAGAAATCTTCTCCTGTGTTTCTTACCGTCGCAGTTTGACAGCAGCGGCTTGTTCTCGGTAGGAACAAAACCGACGCTTGCGTTAGCTCTTGGCGTTCGTTTGGACCGACTTAACGGTAGACAAATTAGGGTCACCTAGGATGACGGGAGCGACTCCTTCATTTCCAATCGGCTCTGAATCAATTTCTCCGGCGGCCTCTGCGGGTAGGGGCAGCAATTCGGAGGGAAGCGCAGTTTTGGCTTCGAGATCCACAGATCGAATGAACTCCTTTGAGCTGATGTATTGATCCGCTGTGACGCGACCAATGTTTTCCTTCAGGATGACATCCAGCGATTGGCAAAGTTGCGCTATCTGACGTTGCGTCAAACTTCCGTCGCCGCTGTTGCTTGCATCTCGCTTTGCGAACATCGCATCGATTTCGCTCACGATTGCCGTGAACTGTTCTTGACGAAGAATATGTGGCCAAGCAATTTGACCTTTTTGAGCATTAAACTCTTGGGCTGATAGGCGCTTGGGCTGATAGTATTCGATCGCTTTGCGTCGGGCCTCTCCAACGAAGGGCCTCGGACCGTATTTCTTCATGAACTCTTCCCGAATCTCCCGCCGCTCGTAATAGGCTTTGGTCAGAGCGACGCTGTTTTCGATCGCCCGCTTGTACGCCTCTTCGAAATTGATCGAGGCCAAGCTACTCATGTAGATATTCTGGCCTGCCGCACTTATGACGGAAGCTTGACCTCGCAAAGCTCCCTCGCCTGCGGTGCTAGAATGGTCGAGGTAGGACCAGTTTGCAACCGGTGCGGCGATGGCGGGACCACCTGCAAATCCTTGCGCTTGAACGACTCCGTACGACGATACACCAATAACCACAGCCCCTAGACTTGCCCATTTTCTCATGGATTGGATCATGTTTTTTTCCTTCACCTGAACACTGCACTAACGATCTCTTTTCGATCACTGAAATCTTAAATCAGAATCTAAAGCAAGTATTGTGCCGAAAGATCGATATTCGAAACAATATCCGCTTCCAAGCGCTAGCCCTTCGATCGATCCTGAATGGTTTTTGAGGCTTAGTGGGAAAAGATCCGCCACCTGAAATTTTCGATTTGTTTCTTCTGAAAGGCAACGCCAACGGTTAGAATTCTGTCTCATTAATGCAGCCTGTCTCATTTTGCGACTCGAGACGATGAATTCACTACAGATCGATGGTTCGCTCACTTTGCTTCCCGTGATTCACGGGAGCGCCTCGTATGCGGTAGCCGTTCGCAGATACTTGGTCGAACATCGATTCGATTGCATCGGCATTCCCTTGCCGGCCTCGTTTCGATCGGCTGTGCTCGCGGGTGTCGAACAGCTTCCGATCGCGAGCGCGGCGGTGCAATTGGCCACGAAGTTCGATGACGATGATGGCAAACGTGAGTACGAGGAGTACGAGTTTGGGGACGGGGAGGGTGAAGGGGACGGGGAGGGTGACGGGGAGGGCGAAGAAGACGCCGACAAACCTCACAACAAGCCGTTCAACGTGGTCACCACTTCGAAGGTGGCTACCTATGTTCCTATCGACCCATGTCAGGCCGTCATCGCGGCGATTCGGTTTGGGATCATGGACCGCACACCGCTTTGGTTTATCGGTCATGAGTCGAGTGATTTCGAACAAGAACCCTCGATCGTCCCTGACCCATTTGCTCTTGGCAAAACGACGATCGAGAGATTCTGCGCCGCTTGCTTGCCGGCAATCCCTGCACCGATAAGCCCGCAACGAATCGGCCGAATCGCATTTATGGCTCAGCGGATACTGGAGCTCAAGACCAAGTATTCCAACGTTGTAGTCATGTGCGACCTGCAGGATTGGCCATGGTTGCGAGACGAAATTGCGAACCAGCGATTGGATCCGTCCCGGAGAGTTTTCGAAGCGACGGAATCCGTTGAGTCCGCCTTGAACTATGCTGTCGATCCCCGAACGTTGTTGTTCCTGATGGGCGAACTCCCATTCATAACTGGGCTTTATGAAAAGGCGAGGCAAACGCTGGATGATGATACATCGATTGTCGTTGACGGCATCAAAGAACTGCTGGTCTCGTCGCGTCAAAGTTATTTAGCAGACTTGGGGAACAGAGCCCGAAAAATCACGCCGATGCTGCTGTCGCAATGTCTCAAGTTCATCCGGAACCAGACGCTGTTGGAGCGACGCTTTACGCCAAGTTTTTATACGATCGCGAGATCATCGCAGCAAGTTATGGGAGATCAATACACGATCCATTTGGTCGAAGCCGCTAAAAACTATCCGTTCGATGAGCCTTTGCCTTGGCCGACGTTGAGGATGGGGATTGATCAAGCGTACTTGCCTGAGGAAGGGGTGGTTGGAATGGTGAATCTCTTGCCTGGCTCCCCATCCACATGGCACTCGTTGGAGCTCAATCGCCCGCCGTTAAAGGCCGATAAACGCAAATGGAAGACACGTTGGAACCCATACCAGCAGTGCTCGTGGCCAGAAGAGGACACACGCATCGAGAGCTTCCGCAACCGAGTGGTCGAGCGAGCGCAAGCGATGGTCGGTGCCGATTTGGCGCGGACAGAGAAATTCACAACGAGCATGATGGACGGACTGGATCTTCGCGAGACACTGCGGCATTGGTACGATGGATCACTGTATGTAAAAGTAGCGCCACCGAGCGTCAGCACGTTGGATGCCACCGTGATGCTTTTCGACAGTGAGCCGGACCCGCAGGAGTACTCATGGCGAGCAACTTGGTTTGCGGAGCATGAAGAAGAATCGACTCTAGCATTTTACGCGACGCCGTTTCAAAAAGAGATGTTGGGCCCGGGTGTCGCGGTCTCAACGTACGGTGGCGCCATGTTTTTGTTCCCGCCACGGGCGATCGAGGAGGTTTGGGAAGATGAACGATTGGACTTTGCGGTCACCCTGGAGCAACGCTTGGTTGCGGCCGCATGCCTTCATTCGCAAAGCCGTCACATTGCAGTGTTGAGCTGTTCCTCGCCAGGCCTTGCGTTAAAGAAGATAGCCAAGATGTTCAAAAAATCCCTGGTGCATGTCCCCTTGAGTCATTTTTCCGACTCGACCGTGCTTCAATTGCGTACTTTCCACGTCTTGAACGGGCAGCACGTCCGAAGTTATGCAGCCCATTTCATCCGCAAAGCGTAGGTGTTTCTCAAGTAGACTGTGAATTTTTAGATGGTGCACTTTTTGGTGGCAGCATGATAACCCGTGCCCGTAAGCGAGGTGCCGACTGCATTCCTTCGCTCACGGGCACGGGTTACCATAGCCTATCCGACGGAGAACGCATCTTTCGCGGAGAAACTATGTAGGGTTGCATCAAGAAAAAAATCCGGCACACTCGTTGGGAATACCAAATTACTTCATTCTCCAACGAGGGCCGAATTATGTC